>CAWEFG010000003.1:0-225015 GCA_963808405.1 uncultured Acidobacteriaceae bacterium
TATTATCGGGCGCGGCGAAACGGAAACAGAATGCGCGAAGAAGAGGCTGATTGAAGCCAATCTTCGCCTCGTGGTATCGGTGGCCAAGCGATATACCAACCGCGGCATGCAGTTTCTGGATCTCATCCAGGAAGGCAATATCGGACTGATGCGCGCGGTGGACAAGTTCGATTACAAGAGAGGATACAAATTCTCTACGTATGCCACGTGGTGGGTGCGGCAGGCGGTAACCCGGGCCATTGCGGACCAAGCTCGTACGATTCGCATTCCCGTGCACATGATCGAAACCATAAACAAATTGGTTCGGCTGCAGCGCACTATGCAGCAAGAACTGGGGCGCGAGCCGAATACGGAAGAACTGGCGATACGCATGGAGCTTTCGCCTACCAAGATACGGCGCGTGCTGCGGGTGGCACAAGAACCGATTTCGCTTCAGACGCCGGTGGGCGAGGAAGAGGAATCGAATTTAGGGGATTTTCTGGTGGACGGGCGGATGATTTCGCCGTCTGAAGCGGTGATCAACCTGAACCTTCGGGAGCAGACGGCAGAGGTTCTAAAGACGCTGAGCCCACGCGAAGAAAAGATTGTGAAGATGCGCTTTGGGCTGCAAGACGGCAGTGAGCACACGCTTGAAGAAGTCGGTCAGAGTTTCGCGGTGACTCGGGAACGCATCCGCCAGATTGAAGCTAAGGCGCTTCGGAAGCTGCGTCATCCAAGCCGGAGTCACCGCCTTCGCAATTTTCTCGAGAACGGCGCGCCGTCTTAATGGCCGCGGTCGGACTTCCGATCATTCTTAACTTCAATCTGATTATCGATGTTTCCGTCACCGGCGTATTTGCGCGCATGCTCTTCAATCGCCCGCTTCTCATCGTCGGAATGAACCGGGCCTCTTAGCGTGACTTTGCCGTGTTGCGCAATGATCTTGACGTTATGGCCGTAAGACGACAATGATTTATCGTGTACGACATCCTGCCTGATGTGCTTCTGCAGGTCGCGATCGGAGTAGTTGTTCTTGGCCTGATCCGCGGTGGGTTGTTGGTCCCGATTCACGCGCGTGTTATCGGGAGCCGGATGTTGGCCGTCCTGCCGCGCTTGAACATTACCAGCCATTAAGAATGCGCCGGTCAGGACGATGCCACAGAATAAGGATGTAAAGCTTCGAGTCATAGATCTCCTCGTGGCGGGGGAAGCACGGCAAGGGCCATTGATGCAAGCCGCGTGGACATCGAGAGCGCGCCACTGTGAGAGAAGTACGAAGTGCCGGATTTTGAGCGTGTTGAGAGGTTTTGCAAGCGCAACAGAATACATTCAGGAACCGCAGAGTGCGCGTTAAGGCGAGTAAATCCAGGTAATCTTTTCCGATGTTGCGGTGCTTCAGTGGCGCGCTACGCAGGTTATAATAGGCAAGGAGATCCCTCATTGAATCTGCGCGGATACGTGCGTCTTTTCACGCATATTCAGTTACTTCCCGTCCTTGAAAGCGGCGAAGAAACAACGCTGATGGGCGGCCAAGCGGTAATGGAAGGCGTCATGATGCGCTCTCCTCACAGCTATTGCGTAGCGGTGCGCAAATCGACGGCGAAATCGCGACCGAAGAGCGCCCGCTGCCTCGTTTATCGGACCGATATCCGATATTCAAGCTGCCCGTGGTCCGCGGATTGGGCACACTCGGCCACGCGATGTGGCTGGGGATGAAGGCGCTGAAGTTTTCCGCCGATTGCGCTCTTGAAGAGGTTTGTGGAGTTGAGCAGAGGGCGGAAAAGAAAGAAGATGGTCCGTGGGCAATGGCAGTGCAGGTCTGCTTTCACTGGCGTTCATGATCGGGCTGTACAAACTTGTTCCGCTGTATCTTGCTACTTTGCTTGGCGCGCACGTGCACGCCGTAGGCAGCCGGTTTGCCATCAATATGGTGGATGGACGCTGCGCATCGCGATTTTTCTGGGATTGATGTTTCTGTTATCGCGGATGAAAGAGATGCACCGGCTGTTTCAGTATCACGGCGCAGAGCACAAGGTGGTTTTTAATTTTGAATCGGGCCAGCCGGTGAAAGTGGAAAATGCTCAGCGGTTCGTGACTTGGCATCCACGTTGCGGGACGAGTTTTCTGATGGTGGTTTTGATTATTGCGCTGATCAGTTACGCCTTTTTGCCGATCGATAGCTTCTGGGCGAAATTTGCCTGGCAGAATTGCTCTGTTTCCGGTCATCGTTGGCGTGAGTTATGAAGTGATCCGCTACGCTGCGAAGCGACAGGGCGGGCTGATGTCGGTGCTGACTCGCCCGGGTCTTTGGCTGCAACGCGTCACCACTCAGCCGCCATCGAATCCGCAGACGGAAGTTGCGATCTGCGCTCTGGATCGCGCGATGGATCTCGAAAAGGCGCAGGGCGGCGAACTCGTCATCGCCTGAAATCCCCTCCACTCCCGGGCCGCTGTCCGCGGAATATAAAGCATGCAATATAAAGATCGTTTAGACGAAGCGGAAGCGCGGTTTAACGAGCTTACCGCACGCATGACCGATCCGGCAGTTATCAGCGACTCTGAGCAATACCGCAAAACGAGCCAAGGCGCAGAGCGAATTGGCTGAGCTGGTAGCGAAATATCGCGAATGGAAAAGGGCGGAGCGGGAATTGCGCGAAGCACGCGTGATGCTGACGGAGACGGACGCGGAATTGCGGCAGATGGCGGAAATGGAAATTGTCCGACTGGAGCCGGAGGTCGCGGCGATCGAACAGGATTTGCAGGTTTTGCTGCTGCCGAAAGACCCGAACGACGAGAAAGATGTCGTGCTGGAGATTCGCAAAGGCGCGGGCGGGGACGAGGCGTCACTGTTTGCGGGCGAAGTGTTTCGCATGTACACGCGCTACGCCGAAGAACAGGGTTGGAAAGTTGAAATCACTTCGCTGAGCGAGTCGTCGGTCGGCGGCTTGAACGAAGTGATCGCGCTGATCAGCGGCAGAAAAGTGTATAGCCGCTTGAAGTATGAGAGCGGCGTGCATCGTGTTCAGCGCGTTCCGGCGACCGAGACGCAGGGGCGCGTTCACACCTCGACCATAACGGTCGTGGTCATGCCGGAGGCGGATGAAGTAGATGTTCAGGTGGATCAGAAAGATTTGCGTATGGATACGTTTTGCTCTTCCGGCCCTGGCGGTCAATCGGTAAACACGACCTATTCGGCCGTGCGGATTACGCATTTGCCGACCAATACCGTGGTCTCATGCCAGGACGAGAAATCGCAGATCAAGAACGAGAGTAAGGCGATGCAGGTACTTCGATCGCGGCTATATCAGATGGAGCTCGAGAAGCAGCTTGCGCAGATCGGCGCCGAGCGCAAGAGCATGGTGGGGACCGGCGATCGAAGCGAGAAGATCCGCACGTACAATTTCCCGCAAAACCGCATCACCGATCATCGGATCGGGTTAACATTGCATCAGCTCGATTTGGTAATAGAGGGGCGCCTGCAGCCAGTGATAGATGCGCTGACCAATTATTATCAGTCTCAGCGCATGCGGAACGACGGGCGGGAGTACGGCGACGTGGCGATCCGATCGCGGTGCCCGCATAGAAAACGATCGCACGTTTGGCGATCTTCCGACCGGTGACGGTTAAGACAGCCCTGCTTCAGGGCGCTGAAATTCTCGAGAAGGGCGGGATCCCGGTTGCGCGCCTCACTGCGGAAGTGTTGCTGTGCCACGGCATGCGCTGCGATCGCGCATATTTGTACGCGCATAGCGACGATGAGCTGTCGCAGATTGCGTGGATTCATTACGGCCGATATCTGAATGAACGGCTGAAGGGCAAGCCGACCCAATACATCACTCATCGTCAGGAATTCTATGGCCGCGATTTTTACGTAAATTCGGATGTACTGATTCCCCGCCCTGAAACGGAGCACCTGGTGGAAGCCGCGATCGCATTCTTGCAGAAGCGTCCGAATGCGCGCGTGCTGGACGTGGGGACTGGCTCCGGAGCGATCGCGGTGACCGTGGCGCTCGAGAGCGGCGCAAGCGTTATGGCCTCGGACATTTCGCTGCCGGCATTAGCCGTCGCCGAGCGAAATCGGCGCACGCATAATGCCGAGGTTGACGTTTTTCGCGGCAGATCTCCTCGATGCCGTTCGGCCGCGAGAGTGTCGATCTGCTGGTATCGAATCCACCCTACGTCCCCGGCGCGGATGCAGCCAATATGCAGCGCGAGGTGCGCGATTGGGAACCGCACGTTGCGCTTTTTGCCGGCGACAGCGGGTTTGAGATTTATGGGCGGCTGATCTCGGCGGCGGCGCTGGTCGCTGAAGCCGGGCGGACGTTTGATTGATGGAGCTCGGGTATCGTTCGCTGGACGGCGTTCGTGAAATGCTTTCAGCGGAGTGGATGGAGATTGAAGTAATCTCGGATTTGGCTGGATTGCCGCGCGTGATTGGCGCGACGCTTCCCCACCGGTAAGACATGCAGCGCCTGATCTGCCACGTCGACATGGATGCGTTCTTCGTTTCCGTGGAGGAGCTGTTCGACCCGTCGTTGAAGGGCAAACCCGTCGTGGTTGGGGAAAAGCGAATCAGCGCGGCGTGGTGGCCGCCGCTTCTTACGCGGCCCGCAAATTCGGCGTCCACTCCGCCATGCCGTTGCGCACCGCCGCCCGGCTTTGCCCTCAAGCGATTTTCGTCGAGGGGCATCCGCAGTCGATATCGCGAGTATTCGAAGAACAGTTTTCGCTATTCTGACGCGCTTCTCTCCCCAGGTGGAGATGGCGTCTATCGATGAGGCTTATCTTGATCTGACCGGTACAGAGCGGCTGCTCGGGCCCGCCGCTTCGTGCGGCGCATGCTCTGCACGAGGCGATTCGCGCCGAAACGAACCTTAAGATGCTCACTGGGGCTTGCATCTTCGCGGCTGGTGGCGAAAGTCTCATCCGATCAAGCCAAGCCGAATGGAGTGCTGTACATGTTGCCGGGCCAAGAGGCGCGATTTCTGGCGCCGCTCGAGGTGCGCAAGATTCCCGGCGTGGGAAAGAAAACCGAAGCGTCGCTTCACAACATCGGTATTCGCAGAGTCGGCGACCTTGCCAGGCTGGATGAAAGTTTCCTGGCATCGCATTTTGGCCGTTGGGGTCTGGCGCTGGCGGGAAAAGCTCGAGGGGAGGATGCCGGCGGCTGGTTTGATGCGGCCATCGGTGCCGATGAAGATCCGAAATCCATCAGCCACGAGAACACATTTTCGCGAAGACACTTCCGACAGAGATCAACTTGAAACTGCGCTCCTCAAGCTGTCGGAGATGGTCGCAAAGCGCTTGCGGGAACATCGGCTCTACTCGCGGACGATTCAGCTCAAATTGAGGTACGAGGATTTCTCGACAATCACGCGCGCGTGTTCGCTCGATCATGCGACGCAGCTTGACCGCGAAATCGCGACCGCCGCGATCAGCCTGTTTCGTCAATCGTGGGACGGCAAGGCTCGTATCCGGCTGCTGGGAGTTCATGCCGGGTCGTTGCAAGCATTCCGAAGGGCAGATGAATCTGCTCGAGGAGCCGCGGACGGCGCGACTGCGTGAAGCATTTCGATCCGTGGATCATATTCGCGGCCGCTTTGGGGAGGGAGCGATATCGCTCGCAAAAACCCTCAACGCGGGCATTCGAGAGAAGGTGCATGAGAATCCCTTCGATCTGCCGGGGAAATCGGCAACAGATAAAAGGAAACCGGCCGACTGACTTATCTCTGGGCTTGCGCCGTCGATGTTTCCGGCTGATTCAGGTGTTGGTTGAACCACTCCAGTTGATGATGGACTAACTCTATTTGATGATTGGGCTCTTGGATACCGTGGCCTTCTCGCGGAAAGCGGATAAAGACCACATCTACGCCGTTGGATTTCAGCGCGCGGTAATATTCCTCCGCCTGCTGAATCGGAACGCGCCGGTCTTGCTCTCCATGGGTGATCAGGATGGGAGTCTTCACGTTCTGCACATAAGTCATCGGCGAATATTTACGGTAAGTTGCCGCGGCTTTCCACGGATTGCCGCCAAATCCATAAAACATGAGCCCTGGAATGTCGCTTTGACCGAAGAAGCTGTACCAATCGCTGATACCCGCGTGGCCGATCGCAGCCTTGAAACGGTTGGTTTGCGTGATGGTCCAAAAGGTCATGAACCCGCCGTAGCTGCCGCCCATGACCAGCAATTTGTTCGGATCGGCAATTCCCTTCGCGACTAGCGTATCGACGCCGGCCATCAGGTCCCGGAAATCTTTGCCGCCCCAATCGCCTACATCGGCTTGCTCGAACTTCACGCCGTAGCCGGTGGAACCGCGGGGATTCGGCGCCAAGACAGCATAGCCGTGCGCGGCGAAGATTTGGGCTCGCGCGTCGAATCGTGCGCTATTCGCTCCATAGGGACCGCCGTGAATCGATAAGATCAGCGGATAGTGTTTGCCCGATTCATAATCGAGCGGCAGCGTCAGCCATCCTTCGACGTCGAAATCATCGGGCCCTTTCCATTTGACGAGCTCTGAACGTGAGACGGCGAATTCGTCGATTTGCGGATTTGCGTGGGAGATGCGCGTCTTTCCGCTGCCCTTCACGTCGAGTGCCCAAATGTCCGGCGGAGCGTTTCCCGTGTCAACGGTGCACGCGATGCGATCCCCATCGCGCGAAAGGTCGAAATCGGCGTACATCGTCTCTCCCTGCGTGACATGAGCTGCCGGGCCACCGGACACGTTCATGCGAAGGATTTGATGCCGCACTCCTTCTTCGGCATCCCAATACAAGCTGCTGCCATCCGGCGACCACGTGAGATTAGCTCCGGCGGAATCGGGGAGCTGAGCGGTCAGATTACGCGGCGTGCCTCCACTTGCCGAAACAATCATGATGTTGCTCTTGTCGGCCCAGGAATTCGGATCGGCTTGACTCACATACGCGATCTGTGAACCGTCCGGCGACCACATCGGATCTGCATCGGGACCAGGACTTGAAGTCAACTGCCGCGCCGCGCCACCATCCGCATTGACGACATAAATATCGGTGTTGCGATCCGCGATGAGACCCGAGAAGGAACTTTCCTGTGTTCCTATTTTCGATTGCACGTACGCGATAGAACGCGAGTCGGGGGACCATCGCGGAGAGGCCGCGCTGGCCGCGCCATCCGTCAGACGCTTCTTGGATTTATCCGCGAGCTCGATTGTCCACAGACGCGCGTAGGTGTAATCCGTGTCTACAACAATGGCGTCAAACTTATCTTTTTTGCGCTTTTCGCGCTCGGCCTTATCTTTCGGCGTGTCGCGCGTGATAAAAGCGATGCGCTTGCCGTCCGGCGACCAGCGAAATTCGCTAATGGCGTTATCTTCCGCGGTCAACTTTTCGGCTTCACCGCCATTTGCTCGAATCAGCCAAATCTGATTGCCGTTCTTTGCATCCGCGGCCCCACGATCCGCAAGAAAGGCGATGCGCGTTCCGTCGGGAGACCATTGCGGCGACGTTTCGCCTTTTTCGCCATTTGTCAATTGCACAGGCGCGGGGTTACTGATGCTCGCGATCCACAGATGGGGAACTTGCTTGTCGTTCTTGCGGTCCCATTCGGTCTCCGTGTAGACGACCCAATGGCCATCAGGCGACAATCGCGGACCCGCAACCCGGTGGATGGCGAGGGAGTCCTCGACTGTGATCTTCTTGGTTCCGCCCTGCGCGATCGCGCTCAATAAGAAAAGGCAAGCGCAAACCTGTGTTATGGCCCGTCGCTGGAATTTCATGAAATTACTCCTCGATTTGCCCGGATAGCTCAATACTATACACCTGGAAGGAGGACGAGTCAGGGGCCGGCACGTGCATCCGTCTGCCGGCGCAGCCTGATTGTAAAATTCTTGTTACGTGATGTCGCCGAGAGGACCGCATGTGACAGCCGCTCAAACCACTCCGGTCTCGGTGGGGCGGATTCGGACTGGCTGGGTGATCAGCGGCTTAATAGGCGCGTTCATGCTGTTTGACGCGATAGGTAAACTTGCCAGACCTGACGCGGTGGTCAAGGCGTTCGCACAGACCGGCTGGCCGATCGAACTCTCAGCGCCCATCGGCGTGATCCTGCTGGCGTGCACCGCTCTTTATCTGATCCCGCGGACTTCGGTGTTGGGAGCAATCCTGCTCACCGGTTATCTGGGCGGGGCTGTCGCCACGAACCTGCGGCTGGAAAACCCTCTCTTCACCCACACACTGTTCCCGGTGTATTTCGGCGTGCTGATCTGGATTGGGATGTGGCTGAGGGAATGGAGGGTCAGAGCAGTGTTTCCCTTAGTGCAGCGGAGATGATAGCTCTCTCTCCCGGCGGGCGGTTATCTAGGCTGCGCTCACAATTTTGATGAAAGATTGCGGGTCAAGACTGGCGCCTCCAACTAACGCGCCGTCGATCTCTATTTCCTTCATCAGTCCTTCAATGTTGTCCGGTTTCACGCTGCCGCCGTAGAGGATGCGTAATTGCTGCGCGGCCTCTTTGCCGAATCGCTTTTCCGCTTCCGAACGAATCACTTCATGCGCGCTCGAAGCAATCTGCGGAGTTGCCGTATGTCCCGTTCCGATCGCCCACACCGGTTCGTACGCGATGACGATGCGCCCGAACTGCTCTTCGGCAAGTCCTGCGATTCCGCCGGCGAACTGCCGAATCAGGACCTCTTGCGCTTTCCCTGCTTGGTGTTCCTCCAGGCGCTCTCCTACGCAGACGATTGGCGTCAATCCAGCTCCTATGGCCGCTTGCGTTTTCTTCAGCACGTCTGAATCGGTCTCATGGAAATACTCGCGGCGTTCACTGTGTCCCACCAGAACCCAGGTTGCGCCCGCTGCGTGAAGCATCTCGCCTGAAATTTCGCCGGTATAAGCGCCTTCCCTCACCCAAAACAAATTTTGACCGCCGATGCGCGTTGACGTTCCCGCGGCTTGCCTCAACGGCGACCGGGATGTTGACGCTTACCGGAAAAACGACTACGTCACAGCGCGTGCCTCCATTCCATAAGCCGTTGAATTGCTCGAAAAACGCGGCTGTTTCCCGGGCCGTTTTGTACATCTTCCAATTCGCAGCCATGACGCGCCGTCTCATAGATCTGCTTCGCATTTTGAATTCCTGCAGGAAGCTGGTGCCGGATGGAATGCTGGTTCCAAAGTTCTCGGCGACGGTTTGCCCGATATCCGCAAGGGTGGCCCGCGTGCCAAGATTCACACCGCCGCGAACGCGATTTCCATACACCAGCAATGGCGTGTATTCGCGCGAGTGGTCCGTCGAGGCAGTCGTGGGATCGCATCCGTGGTCCGCCGTCAGCACGACCAGATCGCATCCTTCAAGTGCCAAATTGGGCAGCCAGCGATCCACTGCTTCCAGAGCTCCCGCGTAACCCTCGACATCATTGCGATGGCCGAACTGCTGATCGAAATCGACCAGGTTCACAAAGATCAGAGCCGTTCGGCTGATCGCGCATCGCATCGTCCGTCTTCTGCATACCGTCCGTCGTTGTTCTTCGTCTTCACATAGCGGCTGATGCCGCGCTGCAGGAAGATATCGGAGATTTTGCCGATGCTGTAAACCGGCACTTCTTTATCTGCCAAACGGTCGAGCAGCATGCCGTTGCGGCGGCGGAACAGCGTAGTCCTTGCGATTCGCGGTTCGAACAAATTTGCCGGGCTCACCTTCAAACGGCCGCGCAATCACCCGCCCTACTTCATGCGGGCCGCGCAAGAGGTCTCGCGCGATCTGGCACATGCGATACAACTCGTCCAGCGGAATCACACGCTCGTGCGCCGCAATTTGAAAAACGCTATCGGCCGACGTGTATACAATGGGGCACCCGGTGCGCAGATGCTCTTCCCCCAGCTCTTCGATGATCTCCGTCCCGGATGCCGCCTTATTGCCGAGAGTCTTACGTCCGATCTTTGCCTCGAAAGCGGTCCATCACCTCAGGCGGAAAACCGTGCGGATAGGTCGGGAAACGGCTTCTCGAGTAAGATGCCAGCCATCTCCCAATGCCCGGTGGTGGTGTCTTTGCCGGGCGAAGCGAGTGTGCATTTTCCGTAGGCGCCCGCCGGACTGCTCAACGGGCGGCAAGCCCGTCGAACGGCTTGATATTCGCCAATCCCAGCCGCCGCAAATTCGGCAGATTTAGCTTTCGCTGCTTCGCTATGTTGCCGAGAGTGTCGCTGCCTTCATCGCCGAAAGCAGCGGCATCGGGCATAGCGCCGATACCCACGCTATCGAGCACAATCCAGATAACGCGATCAAAGCGCGGTCGCGCGTTCATTTCTGCTTTCGCGCTCGCTCGACGTGCAGGACCGGGAGCGGCGCCTGAAATTCGTCCTTCAATCTTGCGGCGCGGTCCCGCACCAGATGCATGAAGGATTCGTGCGTCGTGATGCGCGTGAGGAGGGGAACGAACTGCTGCGGCGCGACCAGTTGTTTCCGCAGCCACATCGATTCGATTTCCGCCAACGCATCATTCACACCAAGCTTGTCGTAACGCATGGTGCGATCAAGCTCGATATACGCATGCTCTGTCGCAGCGATCTGCTCGAACCGGTCCAGCAGTTGTTGAGCGGTTTGTTCGTGGAATAGTTGAACGACACCTCCGTCGAGCTGCCATTCTCGTTTTCATAGCGAAACGTCTTCTTTCCCGTGTTCGCGACCTTGAGTCCCGATTCCAACGGCGACTTGAAATAATCGAGCTTCTCGGCCATCGAGAAGAGCGCCGCAGTGTCGGCCTCCTCGCAACTGCGACTTTAAGGGCTGGTCGTCTTTAATGGCTTCTTTGTACTCGAGTGCGCCGGTGCGGTCCACGTTCACGCAAACATATTCGGGCACACTTCCTGGAAAGCTCTTCGTAAAAATCAGCTTTGGAGTGGCAGCGCAGAGGCATGCCACAAAGGGCCAGCGCAAAGATAACGCCTCTCATCACCGGCCGCCTACAGCCTGCGGGAATCGCCATCGTGTTCCGTGACAAATTGCTACGGCCAATGCATCGCGTCGCGTCATATGAATCAAACTGCTGAGCATTCCGAGCAGCGAATGCACCATCATCTGCACCTGCTGCTTCTCGGCTCGCCCGTACCCGACGACGCTCATCTTTACTTCGAGAGCGGAGTACTCGCTCACCGGCAATCCGGCTTCGGCGGCTAACAGCAGCGCAACGCCGCGCACATGCGCCAACTTCAGCGCGGATTTTGCATTGACCGCGTGAAAAACTTCTTCTACGGCGACAGCCTCCGGGGCAAAGCTATTAAAGACGCCGCGCAATTCGTGGGCGATGAAACTAAGTCTTCGCTCGAGCGCATCTGCCGTCTTGGTGCGAATGACGCCGGCAGAGATCAAGTCGATGAGAGCGGCCGTCGGTATCGATAACACCAAAACCGGTTCTTTCGGTTCCGCAGTCTATTCCGACGATTCGCATCCGAGATCCGTTTACGTCAATGAGAGTCCGGCGCGCTTCCGGTCTGCTACGCCATGGCTTCTACTTCGCCTCGTCCACCTCGTAATTGCCGTACACGTTCTGAACATCGTCATGCTCTTCGAGCACGTCGTACAGCTTGAGCATGGCCTGTGCGTTCTTGCCTTCGAGCTTGATGGTGTTTTTCGGCACCATGGCGATTTCGGCCGATTCCGTAGCAATTCCCGCCTTTTCTAAAGCGTGCAAAACGGCTTCGTGCGCCTCGGGAGGCGAGAGGATTTCCCACGCTCCGCCCTGATCGCGGATGTCGTCGGCGCCCGCATCCAGACACAATGCCCATCAACTGATCTTCCGTTGCGTTCTCGCCATCGACAACGATCTGGCTTTTGCGCTCGAACATCCAGGACACGCTGCCCTGCTCGCCCAGATTACCGCCGTGTTTCGAAAACGCATGGCGAATCTCGCTCACGGTGCGATTCCGGTTATCCGTCGCGACATTCACCAGTACCGCGGCGCCGCCTGGTCCGTAGCCTTCGAACAATATTTCGTCAATCTGGCCGCCTTCGAGCTCACCGGTACCGCGCATAATGGCGCGCTTGATGTTGTCAGCGGGCATGCTGACGCTTTTCGCCGCTACGATTGCGGTGCGCAGCCGCGGATTCATATCGGGATCGCCGCCATTCCGCGCAGCAATCATGATTTCCTTAATCAAGCGCGTGAAGGCCTTGCCGCGCTTGGCATCGAGGGCCGCCTTCTTGTGCTTGATGGTGGCCCATTTACTATGTCCGGACATCGAACAACCTCGTTCTCTTTAACTTCCGAGGATAACAAAGGCGGGCGCACTGGAACATCTCATTCGGTCTTCCAGCAGATCAGCTTCATCTCCGTCATTTCCTCGATCGCGTAACGGGGGCCTTCGCGTCCCAATCCGCTGTGCTTTGCGCCCCCATATGGCATGTGGTCCATGCGAAATGTCGGCACATCATTAATGAGGATGCCGCCAAACTGCAGCTTTCTCGCTGCTGAAAATGCGCGCGCAAGATCCTTCGTAAAAATGCCGGCCTGCAATCCATAGGGCGTATTGTTTGCTTGCGCGACGGCTTCGTCGAGCGATTTGTATGGGAATACGCCCAGAACCGGTCCAAACACTTCCTCGCAGGCGATGTGAGCCGAACTCGGAACATCGGTCAAAATGGCGGGTTCAATGGTGGCGACCTTGCGCTTCCCGCCGCACAAGAGCCGCGCGCCGCCATCGACCGCTTGCCGGATCCACGACTCGACACGGACAGCGGCATTCTCGTCGATCAGCGAGGAAATGTCTGTCGACTGTTCATACGGATGGCCTATGCGCAGCTTTTTGGTTGCCGAGACCACCCCATCAATGTATTTGCTCATGACCGATTCGTGGACAAACGCACGCTGCAGCGATATACAGACCTGCCCACTATGGCTGAATGCGCCCTGAACCGAGCGGGCAATTGCTGTTTCGAGATCGGCGTCGGGTTCGACGATTACCGCTGAGTTATTGCCCAGTTCGAGCGTGATGCGCTTCAATCCAGCCTTAGCCCGCAGCTCCGTTCCTACCCTCATGCTTCCGGTAAAAGTCATCATCGCGATTTCGGGATGTCGGAGCATGCCGTTCGCCAAAGCTGGACCATCGCCCGTGATGACGTTATACGCGCCTTTCGGCGCCCCTGCTTGCTCAACCAGCTGGGCCAGCCGGAGCGCGCTCAGAGGCGTTCGTTCCGCCGGCTTATGTACCACAGCGTTGCCTCCTGCGAGAGCCGGCGCAAGTTTATGCAGCGTGAGATTCAGAGGGAAGTTAAAGGGCGTAATCGCGCCGATTACGCCGAGCGGCTCGCGCACGGTCATCGCGATGCGGCCTTTCGCCCCTGCGGCGAATTCCATCGGAACCACTTCGCCGCGCAATTCACGCGCTTCATGTGCAGCCGCTATCAGCGTGTTCACGCTGCGGCTGGCTTCGACGCGCGCTTCCTTGATCGGCTTACCGGTTTCCGAGCAGATGAGTTGGGCGAGCTGCTCCTGGTCATTTCCGGATTTCATCTGCAATACGCAGCAACAGATCGGCGCGCTCGTAATTCGCAAGCGCCGCCATGTCCCTGGCGCCCATCGCAGCAGCCGCAACAGCCGCATCCACATCCACAGCAGTCGCGCGACCGACCCAGCCGACAACAGAGCCGTCATACGGCAGTTTGACTTCATCCTGTTTATCCGTCTCGACCCACTGGCCACCGATGCAAAGTCCATATTTCGCAGATACCGGCGATTCGGCTAGAGAAGATGTAGTACCCATATCTTCACTGTCTCACCAACGAAAACGAGACGGATCGCCGGTGCTTTCAGGACAGGCGCTATATTTGTTCGGATAATGCGCTAAATCTGTGCTGCTGGTAATGAGGAATTGATAGTCTATTTGCGTGCCGGAAACCCGCGCGGCAGCGTACAAGCGGCTGAAGAGACTTGCAGCAGCGGATCTGAAGAGTGTAGTGGTCGGGCAAACACTCTTTGCGATGGCTGAAGAAGGCTGGGGATTCCTATGGAAGAATTGCAAGCCGTTGCGAATGACATCTCACGTCCCTGGGAAAGAGTATTTGGCCTTTGCCTATGAAGGGCGCGTCTCCCGGCCCATCAACTCTCGGTTATACCTTCATAGCAGTTTGGCCCTGCCGCTTGCGGAACAGTTTATCAAATCTCCAACAGGTCTTTCCTCCAAAAAAGCAACCAGAGCCGCTTATACCGTGGCGCTCTCCGTTCTTGCCGCGAATGACGTTCTGGAGGTCGGGCGCAAAGCCTCCGCGACGTTCTTTGAAGTGTTGGTTGGCCATATGGTGGCGACGGCAATCGGGATTAATCCACATACAAAGGTGAAGATGCCCGAGAACCCGAAGGTATTGCTTCCGACCGATTATGTGTTTGATATGGGGCCGGATGAACCTAAGCTCCATCTCCCGATCAAAACGTCCACTCGGGAGCGCATTGTTCAAGTCTGGGTTCACCAACTGGTGCTGGAGAGGATATTTGGAAGTAATGTATATCGCGGGATGCTGGTTGTGATCGGAGAGACTAAGCGAGACACAAGAACCGATGCGGTGGTGGAGATCTGCATACCTGGCCAGCTCAAGCTGTTTCAATCGCGCATCGCGAAATTGGATCGCATTTACTACCTCGACCCTCCCGGACCATACCTCGCATTGTTAAAAGCGAAGCCTGTTCCCGTCGATGTGCGGCCTTTCGGCGATTTCTTTGCAGAAGTCAAGAGCCTGACCGCGTTCTAGATTTTTGAGTAACGTGTTTCCGGAATACCAGAAAGTACGAATGATTCTTTCTGGCATGGACTTGCTTAACGATCCGGCTTACGCCCGGTTTGTTCTCCCTAACAAGCACAAATAGATCCTCCGCCACAAACCGCATCTTCGAGAGTTCGTTGATGATCTCGACGTGTGTCAGCCGCTGCTTGCACGCGCAGACCTCATCTTGGCACTTGACGATGTAAATGCCATTTCGTCTAAGCACCCGCCACGCCTCTTCCGCCGAGCGGAAGTATAAATCTAGCACCGCCTCGTGATACTTCTTTTCGGTCGTGTTATCCCTGTTATTTCGGTAGTACGCTTCAAAATTCTGATGGCCGTCGTGTGCCGTACCTCCAGGCGTGTGCATATACGGAGGGTCGAACACGACGCAGTCCAGCGAGCAATCGCGATAAGAGAGGCGTCTGGAATCAGCCGATATCATATCTCTGAGCTTAGGGTTCAGATCACTCTTGAGCAGCCGGTAACGTGCAACAGGAACCTGCTTCCAGAATGCACCGTTCCCGAATGTTGTGTCGGCGATCAAACTCCCATCTGGTACGTAGAGCGAAAGGATCTCGGGAAAGACTTGGGAGTTCTGCGCAGTGAACGCGCTGAACACAAGATCGTTTGTTGCTATTCCACTCGGTTGTTTGCGCGGCCGCTTACCTTTGCGCTGTACGAGGATGAGTTCGTGTCTCGAAGGCGCTGCGGGATTGAGCAGTAGCTGCACACCACGGACGGTAGATGGCCTCGACATATCGTTAATGTATTTAATATATCTCTTTTTTTCATCGCCGCAATCGGGCGTGGAAATGTTTCAGCCCAGAAGATCCCTTAAGGCTCGGAGGTCAGTCGTAAGGGCCTCTATCATCCGAACCACGCAAATGCCTCTTTTGAACTACACTGGAGATATGGCGATTCCCGCCAATACCCGCCCGTCGCTCTTCGGCTCAGACTAAGCCGCGCGGTTCCGCGCTTCCCGAGTCTGATTTTTAATTGCCAAAAAATTGAGGTGTTTGTTATGTTGACGCAGACTGCCGTAAATCCTCTGCTGCCGGATCTAGTGACTTCTCTGCCCGGCCCCAAGGCGCGGGAGATCATCGAGCGAGACCAAGCCGTCATTTCTCCCTCGTATACCCGGTGCTATCCGCTGGTCGTAAAGCGAGGCGAGGGAGCGATCGTTGAAGATGTCGACGGCAACCGCTTTCTTGACTTTAATGCGGGAATCGCGGTTGTCGCTACCGGACACGCTCATCCGCGAGTGGTCAGCGCGATTCAAAAGCAAGCAGCCGAGTTCCTGCACATGTCCGGCACGGATTTTTATTACGAGGGCATGGTGCGCCTGGCGGAGAAGCTTGCCGCCTTAACACCTGGCGATGTGCCGCGTCGCGTTTACTTCGGCAACTCGGGCGCGGAAGCAATTGAAGCGGCGATAAAGATGGCGCGCTATCACTCGGGACGCGACAAATTTATCGCGTTTTTCGGCGGATTCCACGGTCGAACGATGGGCGCGCTTTCGCTTACCGGCAGCAAGGTCACCCAGCGCCGCGGGTTTCATCCCATGCTGCCCGTCCAGCACATTCCCTATCCTTATTGCTATCGCTGCCCCTACAACAAGGAGCCATCCACGTGCGACGTCGAGTGCGTAAAGGTGCTCGAAGATCGGCTCTTCAAAACGATTCTGCCGGCTGAAGAAGTGGCGGCGATCGTCGTCGAACCGATTCAGGGGGAAGGCGGTTATCTGGTTCCCACGGCTAAATTTCACCAGGAGCTCCGGCGCATAGCCGATAAATACGGCATTCTGCTGGTTCACGATGAAATTCAGTGCGGTATGGGACGTACCGGGCGGATGTTCGCTTCCGAGCATTTCGGTGTCACACCGGATATCGTCACTCTGGCGAAAGGCATCGCCAGCGGTATGCCGCTTGCAGCAACTGTGGCCCGCGCCGAAGTCATGAATTGGCCGCCCGGAGCGCACGCTTCGACATTTGGAGGCAACCCGGTCTCCATTGCGGCCGCGCTCGCTACGATCGAGCTTCTCGAAGAGAGCCTTATCGCGAATGCCGGGGCGATGGGCGCTCACCTGATGAGCCGCATGAAAACCTGGCCAGAGCGGTTCAAGTATGTCGGCGACGTGCGTGGCTTAGGCCTGATGATCGGGGTCGAAATGGTTCGCGACCAGCAAACGAAGGAGCCTGCGCCCGACCTGCGCGATCGATTGGAGATGTTGGCGTTTGAGCGTGGATTGCTGATCCTGGGTTGCGGCGCGAACAGCATACGGATTTGTCCGCCTCTGGTGATTACACGCGATCAAGCGGACCACGCGGTCGATACACTAGAGCAGTGTTTGCAGGCGCTGGAGCGTTAACGTCAGCCACTGAACCCGCCGTTTCCACGTCTCTTCGAACGCATGCGCTTCCGCTGTTGGACGTGGGCTGCGGAATCAATAAATATCCCGGCGCAATTGGCGTGGATCGCAACCCGAATACGCAGGCGGACGTGCTGGCCGACCTCGATCGCACACCGCTGCCTTTTTGCGATAACTCGTTTCATGAGATACGCGCCGTCCACGTGATTGAGCACGTCTCAGACGTTATACAGACTGTGGAAGAATTTCACCGGCTACTGGCTCCTGGCGGACGCGCCTTGATTGTGACGCCCCACTACACCGATTTCAGCTCTTTTTGCGATCCGACGCATAAATGGCACTTGAACAGCTTCTCGCTCCGCTATTTCGGCGCGGACCACGGAGGCTACGCCTTTTATTCGAGCGCTCAATTCCGTGAGATTTCGACGCGCGTGAAGTTACTTGCTTTGTGGAGATATCTCGGCTTTGAACTCCTGGTCAACGGCTCACGACGTTTCCGCCGATTCTGGGAGTTCTACCTTTGCTATCTCGTACGAGGCAAGGTGATCGAATGGCAGCTCGAAGCAGTCAAGAACGCGTTGCCGGAATCCATCCGAAGCAGCTGCTCTGGAAGCTGAGCGACAAAGCACGGCAATTTCGGGAACGGCAGACATTGTCCGCCGACGCTGCTCTGGGCCGACGGGGCGAAGATCTCGCCCATCGCTATTTGAGGAGCGCCGGATTTACTGTAGTTGCGCGGAATTACCGGCCGGGTGGAGATTCCGAGGTCGATATTGTTGCGCGCGACGGCGACACGGTTGTGTTCGTCGAAGTGAAATCGCGCACGTCGGCGGAGTTCGGCAGTCCCGACCGCGCCATCGATCGTGAGAAGCAGAAACATATCATTCGCGCCGCCCGAAGCTACACGACGCGGGCAGGAATTGAATGGAGCGAGGTACGCTTCGATACCATCTCGATTGTCTTCACCGATCCCCCCTCCGTCGTTCATCAGCAGGATGCGTTTTTCGAAGGACGCGCCATCTGAACCGGGGGCGTAAGTAAGCGCTCGCCTGACGCGAAACCGCCGCACGCGTACGAGCGTCCGATGGAATGGCTAAGCGGGATCATTTAAAGATCGACGGGCGCGATGTGCCCGTTTCGAATCTGGAAAAGATTCTGTATCCGGATAATCAGTTCACCAAGGCGCAGGTGATCGATTATTACATCCGCGCGTCGGCCTATCTGCTGCCGCATTTGCAGGACCGGCCGGTCACTTTGAAGCGCTACCCAGACGGCGTTCGCGGCCAATTCTTCTATGAAAAAGATGCTCCTGGGTTCGCGCCCAAATGGGTCGAGACCTTTCCCGTGCCGCGGCGCGCGGGTGGGCCGGACATTCAGTACATTCTGATTAACGACCTCGCCACGCTGGTGTGGTGCGCGAACGCCGCAAGTCTGGAGCTGCATCCGTTCCTCCACCGGGCACCCCAACTCCAGCGGCCCACTTCAGTGGTGTTCGATCTCGATCCGGGCGAAGGCGCGGATGTGCGTACCTGTGCCGAAGTTGGATTCCTGCTGAAAGATGCGCTGGCGCGGCTTCATCTCGATTGCTTCGCGAAAGTCTCCGGTTCAAAAGGCGTTCAACTATATGTGCCGCTGAATACGCCGGTAACTTACGCTGCAACCCAACCGTTCGCACGCGCTCTCGCCGAGCTTCTCGCCCAGCGGCATCCGAAGCTTATTGTCGCCGAAATGGCAAAGAGTGAGCGCGCGAAGAAAGTGTTCATCGATTGGAGCCAGAACGCTGATTTCAAAACCACCGTGGGCGTGTATTCGTTGCGGGCGAAACTGGGGCGCCCGTTCGTGTCGATGCCAGTGAGCTGGGATGAGCTCTCAAACGCGCTGCACTCCCGCAAGACCGCCGGGCTTTATTTCGAGCCTGAAGCGGCTTTGAAACGTTTAGAACAGATCGGCGATCTGTTTGCGGCTCTGCTCACAGTAAAGCAGTCGCTACCAGTCAAGGACAGCCTCAGCACGAAAGGAGCGGCAAGCGCGCCCAAGATAAAACGTGCTTCAAAAGACGCGCTTCCACGTGCGAGCGCTCAGGGCAGCCGAAAGCGTTTCGTCATTCAGAAGCATGCGGCAACTCATCTGCACTACGACTTTCGGCTCGAAATGCACAACGTCCTGAAGTCGTGGGCGGTGCCGAAAGGCGTTCCTTACGAAGTGGACGAGAGGCGCCTCGCGATGGCCACCGAGGACCATCCGATCGAGTATTTCGATTTTGAAGGCAACATTCCCCAGGGGCAGTATGGCGGCGGAACGGTAATGGTCTGGGATATCGGCACGTACGAGCTGGTGGAGGGGAATTATTACAAAGGAAATCTGCAGCTTTTTCTCGAAGGCAAGAAGCTGAAAGGTGAGTGGCAATTAACCAAGGATCGCGCGGCGAAAAACAACAATTGGAAGCTGGTGAAGACCGGTTCGTCAATGAAACCGCTCTCGGCAAAAAAGGAGAACGCTTCGGCTCTGACAAGCCGGACGATGCAAGAAATTGCGGCGGACAAGGCAGCGCAATGGCACAGTAACCGCACTCCGATTCCGGGGCTCGATCTCGACAAGCTGCCGAAGAGCGCAATGAACTTCATCGAGCCGATGCAATGTAAGCTGGTGGCCGAATTACCCGAGGGTGAGGATTGGCAGTACGAATTGAAGCTGGATGGATATCGCGCACAGGCGATGAAGAAAGGCGGTGCGGTGCGGCTGCTCTCGCGCCGGAACAATCTGCTGAACGCTCGATTTCCCGAAATTGCGGATGGGATCACCAACCTTGAAGAAGGCGTCATCCTCGATGGCGAGATCGTTGCACTCGATCCAGAAGGGCGGCCATCGTTCAATCTTTTACAGCATCATAAGGCGAATGGTCAGCCGATTGTCTTTTACGCATTCGATCTGCTTGCCTATCGCGAGCGCGACCTCCGTGCTCTGCCGCTGCGCCAACGCCGGGAGTTGCTGGATGCGCTACTCGCCGAGGCGGGCGATCCCATTCGAAATTCCGCCATTCTGACGGCCAGCGCTCAAGATGTAATCGAAGCGGTAAAACAACAGGGTCTCGAGGGGATCATCGCAAAACGATCCAACAGCAAGTACGAACCCGGAGAGCGGAGCGGCGCTTGGGTGAAATACAAGGTGAACCGCGGACAAGAGCTGGTCATTGGCGGCTATAAGCGCGGAGGCAAGAACCGCTTTGAGAATCTTGCCGCCGGCTATTACGACCAAGGCAGGCTGTTGTTCATTGCCAAGCTCAAAAACGGTTTCACACCCGCGGCAAAAGAAGAAATATTCGAGCGCTTTGCCGGATTAGAAACGAGTGTTTGCCCGTTCGCCAATCTGCCGGAGCCGACGAACGCGCGGCGGGGAGAAGCGCTTACCGCGGAAGCGATGAAGAAATATAGATGGCTGCGGCCGGAGCTTGTCGCGCAGGTCGAGTTTACCGACTGGACCTCTTCCAATCACCTGCGCCATTCGAAATTCGTTGCGCTGCGAGACGACAAAGATCCCCGGGAAGTGGTGCATGAAACGCCGGACTCTTCATAGCCCACGGCGACTATAGGACCTCCAGCTTGGGCGTAGCGTATGGTTTCTATATGCGTAGAGACGCTTTCCTGGATGCGGCGATCGAGCAGGCGAAGAAGAGTCTTTCTGAGGGCGGGATTCCTATTGGGTCCGTTCTCGTATACGAACGCAACATTATTGGACAGGGCCACAATTGCCGGGTCCAGAGCGGGAGCGCCATCGATCATGCGGAAATGAATTGTTTGCGGAATGCGGGGCGGTTGTCCGCAAAGGTTTACCAGAAGAGCACCATCTACTCGACGCTGTCGCCTTGTGCCATGTGCAGCGGGGCCATCGTGCTGTACAAGATTCCCCAAGTGATCATAGGAGAAAACGAAAACTTTTTGGGCGAGGAAGATTTCATGCGCAGCCGCGGCGTCGAAGTCCACGTAGTCCAAGATCCTGAGTGCGTTCGCATGATGGGCGATTTCATCAGCCGCAGCCCGGAGTTATGGAATGAGGACATCGGCGTCTCCTGATACTCTCTGGGGATGCGCAGATTGCAGCATGTTCTTGCTCTCGATCAGGGCACGACGAGTTCGCGGGCGGTGTTGCTCGCACAGGACGGGCAAATCAGTGGGTTAGCTCAGAGCGCGTTCCGGCAGATTTATCCCAAGCCAGGATGGGTAGAACACGATCCCATCGAGATATGGTCGTCGCAGTTCGGAGCGGCCATGGAAGCGCTGGCGCAGAGCAATGCGCAGGCGGGGGATGTGGCGGCGATAGGCATCACGAACCAGCGGGAAACGACAATTCTGTGGGATCGCAAGACGGGCGAGCCGATTTACAACGCCATTGTTTGGCAGGACCGGCGGACCTCCGGCTTCTGCGATGGACTCCGGGCGCAGGGACATGAGTCGATCATTCAGCAAAAAACGGGGTTAGTGATCGATGCTTACTTTTCGGGCAGCAAGATTCGTTGGATGCTCGATAACGTTCCCGGCGCGGAAGAGCGAGCGAGGCGCGGCGAACTGGCCTTTGGCACTATCGATAGCTGGCTGATCTGGAAGCTTACCGGCGGAGCGCGGCACGTTACAGATGTCACGAATGCATCGCGGACAATGCTCTTTAACCTGCACACGCTCGAATGGGATGACGAGCTGCTGAAGCTCTTCGATATTCCTGCTTCGCTGCTGCCTGAAGTGGTGGGGTCAAGCGAGATCTGCGGCACGGCGTCGGGAGCTTTGGAAGGAATTCCGATCGCGGGAATTGCGGGAGATCAACAGGCTGCGCTCTTCGGCCAGATGTGCATGCAGCCGGGAATGGTGAAGTGCACGTACGGGACGGGCAGTTTCATGCTGCTCAATACGGGTGAGAAGCCGGTTCCATCGCGGCACAAGCTCTTGACCACGGTGGCATGGCAGGTGGCCGGGCGCACGACGTACGCGTTGGAGGGCAGTATCTTCATCGCCGGGGCGGTGGTGCAATGGCTGCGTGATGAACTGCAGATAATCCGCAGCGCGGATGAAATTGAGGCATTGGCTGCGAGCGTAGCGGATACGGGGGGCGTCTATTTAGTTCCTGCATTTTCGGGATTGGGAGCGCCGCATTGGGACCAGTATGCGCGAGGCACCATTACAGGACTGACACGCGGCAGCAACCGAGCGCACATCGCACGGGCGGCACTAGAAGGAATAGCATTTCAAGTTGCCGATGTGCTTGCGGCAATGCAGAGCGATTCGGGCGTGCCGCTGCAGGAGTTGCGCGTGGATGGAGGCGCTGCGCGCAATGATTTGCTGATGCAAATTCAGGCGGACTTGCTGGGTGTGCCGGTCACGCGTCCCTCGAATTCGGAGACGACGGTGCTGGGCGCAATCTATCTGGCGGGCTTGGCGGTCGGATATTGGCCCGACACGGAAACAATTTCAAAGCAATGGACCGCGGAACGGCGCTTTACGCCGAATTTGGGAGAAGCCGAGCGGCGGGCCCGCCGAAGCGGCTGGGCGAGAGCGCTGGATCGCGCGCGAAACTGGGAGACCGCGTAAAGGAATGATATGCATCTAAGCGCTGCCGTTATTGGCGAGTTTGTGGGAACGATGGTCCTGATCCTCTTAGGAAACGGCGTAGTGGGCGGCGTATTGCTTACGCGCTCCAAGGCCGAGGGAGCGGGGTGGCTGGCGATTGCGGTGGGATGGGGACTGGCGGTGTTTTCGGGAGTCGCGGTCAGCATCTCGATCGGCGATGGGGACGCCCACTTGAATCCGGCGTTCACAGTGGCTTCCGTTCTGATGACGGGCCATTCCGAGCGGCTATTCACCTACATTCCCGCGCAGATATTGGGCGCCATCACCGGGGCGGTGCTGGTATGGCTGTTCTACCTGCCGCATTGGCGCGCGACGCAAGATGCAGGGAAAAAACTTGCGTGCTTCTCGACGGGTCCTGCCATACGCAGCTTGGGAAGTAACTTTCTAAGCGAGGTCATTGCGACATTCGTGCTTGTGCTAGTGGCTGCGGCGCTGGTTTCGCGGCGATTGGCACCTGGCGGCGTGGCGCCGGGTTTGGGTCCTCTGTTGGTTGGCGCACTGGTATGGAGCATCGGGTTGTCGTTGGGGGGAACGACCGGATATGCGATCAATCCGGCACGCGACTTAGGGCCGCGATTGGCGCATACTTTTCTGCCGATTCCAGGGAAAGGCGGCTCGGATTGGCGCTACGCGTGGGTTCCGATTTTCGGCCCGGTTTGTGGGGGAATTGTAGCGGCGATTTTTATACGGTTGACGGGTATTTAAAGGCGGCGGCTTCCAGCGCGCGCAGGAAGTCCCAGCGGGCGCGCAGCTTATCGACATCGATATCGTGGGCCAGAATTTCACGGAAGGCGGCCGCGTATTCTTCCGCCGCATCGCGCCAGGAACGCGGGGTTGTAATCGGCACATGCGGAGTCGCGTGGAATAACTGCTGAACGGTTTCGGGCAGTTCTTTGAGCGAGCGGAGGCGGTGGAGATTGCCGTCGCGGGTGATTTCCGCAAGCTCCCGGTTCATTGCGTTGTCCAACACGACGACTGGCTTGCCGAGGGCCAATGCGTCCACCACGGGGAGACCGAAACCTTCGTAGTGGCTGGGATAGACCAGCACACGCGCGTTTACAAACAGCTGGCGCATGTGTTGACGAGTCAAATGTCCACTGCCGAGCCAGCGAACATTGGAAGAGGCGGCGTTGCCGTGATCGTCACCGGCTAAAACCACCACGGGCCAGCCGCCATCCAAGTGCCGCAATGCGTCGCTTACACCTTTATGGAGGAAGCGGTTTCCGACCACCAATACATAGTCGCCGCGCGCGAACTCGCCGGACGCGAGACCTGCATCCGTTCCGTGGTGAATGACGCGCATAGGCACATCGGCGGCATAAAAGGCCGCGAAATCCGATCGGGAAAAATCGCTGATGGTAAAGACGCAATCGGCTAACTCGGCGGTCTTACGAAACAGGATCCGCGTGCCCGCATCGCTCAAATAGTCGGAGCGGACCACGATGATGTCCTGGAGGGCATAGCTGACGCGAGCGGCTAAACGATTGATGCGGCTAAAATCCGGCCAGGAAAAAATCTGGCACGGCTTATACAGAAGATCGAAGACCACTGCATCGCCGGGCTTCTCCTCATACATTCTGTATCCAGTTAATTCATGCGCAAAGAAGCGCTGCGCCTGCCGGATGCCGACATAGAGCTCATATTCGTTCTCGAGGCGGCCAAGTTCGCGTAAGAGGTTCAATGCGAATTCTGTGGTTCCCGTGTAGGCGTCCGGAACATGATAGAGATCAAACAGAATCCGGGGGCGATGCGGGGCATGTAGAATCGCAAAAATCTCTATGGGGTCGACCTCGAAGCGGGCGTAATCGGCGACCTTGCGGTCGTACTCGGGATAGCGTTCGAGCAGGATGCCGCGGTGTGCGATCTCGAGATCGGGACGTCGCGCGCCAAACGAAGAACCTTCGTAATGAAACACGTAGGACCAATTGGCGGCGATAGCGGAGTAGCCGCAACGATTGATGCGGCAGATAAAATCGTTCTCTTCGTTGTAGCCGGGGCTGTAGATCTCATCGAATAATTCAAACCGGTCGAGTACCTCCCGTTTGATAAGCATGCAGAAGCCGACCGCGGTGGGCATGACTTGGTAGCGGGGCAGCAATCGGTGAAGTTGCTGCCATAGCTGGTAGGATTCGGCGGGCGGGAGGAGCGGGAAATTCCAGGGGATGGAAAATATGGTGGCGCTATTGCTGCGCGGAGTGACAACGCCGTGTTTCTCGTGCAGGTAAAGGACGGCCTGCATTTCTTCGAGAAAGCCATGGGTAGCTTCGGTATCGGAATTCAGCAGGAGCACGTCGCTCTCTTCCTGCCTCAGGTGGTTGTATGCCCAATTGCACGTGCTTACAAAGCCGAGATTGGAGTCGTTTCGCGAATAGTGCAATTGCGGAAAGCGCGATTGCATGGCTGCGCAGGTTGCGCGGATGGTGTCGTTCGGAGTCGCGTCGTCGATAACATGCACTGCGCTGCCCTGTGGCGCGTGGCGAGACAAACTATCGAGGCAAACTTGCAGTTTTTCAGCAGCACCGAAAGCGGGGATAAAGATCGAGACGGGCGGCGTCATCTGCCTGCAACATCGGAGCGCGCCGACAGCTTGGTTCGGATGGTGTGCATCAAGGCCCTGGCGGGCCCGGTCACGCGCCATGACAACGATTGTTCGATGGCGGTTCGAGTAGCTCGCTCACCGTCGAGCGATTTCCCGGAGAGCGGCGATCTCGGACTCGTCACGGTTTGCTGAAGAAGTTTTTGCAGCCGCGACGATCTGCTCCAATCTCTTCCATTCACGACGCGCCTCATTTCTTTCCGCAGCCAGTTGACTCACCTCCGCGGCTGCAACCATGCGCTCGGCGTTTGCGGCGGCAAGCTCCGATCGCAGGGCGGCGAGCTGCGAGGTTGCAAGCGGTCCAGATTGTTCGAAGCCGGATCGCAACATTGCTTCGAGCTGAGACGCGTACATCGAATAATAATGACGAACGCGCTCTTGGATGGCAGGCGGCGCGTCAAACAATAACCGGAGCGCCTGGTGTTCGATGCTGCCTCCCGGTTTACGCAATACACCGAGGCCCCACCCATGATGAAACGCGAATGTTTCGGAGAACTCAGCGGCAAGTTCTTTCCAAAGGCGCCAAACTCCAAAGTCGGCATGCCTGCCTGCGATATCGTGCAGCAGGATGACGCCACCCGGCTTCACCTTTGGCAGCCAGGTCCGAAAATCGTGCGAGACCGCTTCGTAGGTGTGCAGTCCGTCTATATGGAGCAGGTCGATGGTCTCATCGGCGAATTGCTGAACAGCTTCGTCGAAGCTGGTTCGAAGCAAATAGGAAAAGCTCTTATAAAAAGTGCCGTTGTAGCGGCACACATCGTCGAATACTTCTTCGCCGTAAAAGCCCGAATGCGGTTCGCCATGCCAGTGGTCAACGGCATAACAGACGCACGTAAGGCGGTGCTCAGCGATGCTCTGGCAAAACCCGAAATAGGATTCGCCGTAATGCGTTCCGAGCTCGACCAGCAGCCCGGGTCGCAGCTCGGCTATAAGATCGTTCGCAAATGCGAGATGACCAGACCAGGTGCCCGTGTCACCCGGCCGATAGCGGCGCGGGATAAACGGCACTACAGGCAGGGCAGGTCTGGTGTCCTGGGATAGTTCTGTCGCGTGCACGGAAATCACCTCAGTATAAAGACTTGTTGTCCCGCCAGATCGTCGATGCGTTCGTGTTCGCGGAGGCCGGCGCGGGCAGCGAGCTCGATGAAGTAAGCGGGATCGATATCGACTCGCGACTCTGTTCCACAGAACGATTGGCCTGCGGGAACGTCGTTGTGTATGCTGAGCAGCGCAAAGCCTCGGGGGCTAAGGACGCGGCGAACTTCCTTTAAGTAATGAACAGCATCGGATTCCAGCAGATGGGTAAATAAAGACGCGGCAAAAACGACGTCGATTCCACCGTTCTCACAAGGAAATTTCAGTTCTTTTGCTCTTATTGCGCCGCCAGGATTGTATTTGAGCGAGTGCAAGTCAAAGCAGTGAAATTCCGCAGTGCCCTGCCACTGCGGCGCAATATAGCGGCGACACCAATCGATATGCGCGGGAACTACGTCGAAACCGATATATCTGGTAATCCAGCGGTTGGTAACGAGAGAGCGCGCGGTGCGGCCACAGCCGCAGCCGATGTCGAGCACGCTGGCGTTTTTTGGCGTATAGCGGCTCACCACTTGCGCCCAGGCGTCGGCTACGATGAGGAAATTCTCAATGGTGCGCGCTCCCACAATTCCCATCAACTCTTCCGGCGGAAGCGGAATGACGTACTTCCACACGTGATAGGCCGTCTGCGTGCATCGTGTATTAGGCGGGGTAGCCTTGGCTTGGGTTGTGCCTGTGAGCACGTCACGCATGTTCTCGAAGGCCGTGAGATTTGCATTTAGAGTGACAGCCGAATGAGTGCCGGGCGCCACTGGATCAAGAGTCGGAGTTGGATCGGCGTGCTCGAAGGTTGCAATGGCGTAGGGCGTGATGCGGACCCGGAGCCCTCGAGAGTGCGCGTTGTTCGCAAGGCGGTGCGCGAGCCGCGGCATTTGGCTGCCGGAAACAGAACCGAGGCCACCGGCGGCAGCAAGGTGTTCTCGCGAGACGGCGAAAAACTCGTCGGAAATGGCTTCGACGGCGCGGACCGAATGCAATTGTCCGGAGCGATCGAGTTGAAAAAAATCCATTCCTGAAAACAGGTCGATTAGCTCGCCCGCGGAGCCGCGAAGAAATCCCGTGTGTACCGTTCGGTGGCTGGTATCGAGCGAAATGCCTGTGACCAGGCCACAGTCTTCGCGCATGGCTTGGGCCGCGAGCTCCTCAAAGAACAGATGGTTGACGGTCTCAATGGGGCGATTCACGAATAGGAAAACATCCTCAGGGATTTCGCTCAAGCTGCGGACGGGCGATGTGAGTCGATCCGGTCCGGCGGAAGGCGCGCGGCCGCCGACCCGGCGCACAGCGCATTCCATAAGCTCATAACAGGTGGTCGATCGGCGGTCCGCATTCGCCAGAAGCGCGGCCGCTTGAAGGGGACCATCTTCGACTCTGACGAAGACGGCGATGCGAATATTCGGCCGCCGCGGCTGCTGCAATCGCATGTGGCCCTGGAAAAAACCGAGCTCGACAGCGGCCCGATTTCCAGTTCTTTCCAGATGATCGGAAATTACCTTCGTTGCCGCATTACGCGCGAGAGGCGGAGCAGGATCCGGGTGTATTCGCGAGTGATAAAGCGGTTTGGGAATGTGTTGCACGCGAGACGGGCCAATGGCCTCAACCGTTCGGATGAGAAGGTCCCATTCGTGGGCGCCCCCGCAATTATCACGGAAGCCGCCGATGTTTAACGCTACGGTGCGGCGCAGGGCTGCCAAGCGCCCGATGCAATTGGATGAGAGGAGCATATCCATGTCGAAGTTTGCCTTGAAAAAAGGATCGCTCCGGCAACCGAACAAGTCGATTTTGTCCTCATCCGAGTAGATGAGATCGGCACGTTCGTTCATATTGATGGATCGCGCAAGTTCGAGGAGAGCGAAAGGGTGCAGCTCATCTCGCTCATCAAGCAGGACCACAAATTCACCCTGGGCGATTTGCAGGGCCTGATTGCAGGAAACAGGTGGACTGTCCCCGGTTATTGCGTGGATTCTGGAATCCTGCGCTGCAATGTTCGTCAGATAATCGGAGGCGTTGCCGACTGTGCAGAGTTGCCAATGAGCATAGCGCTGGTCGAGAACGGATTGGATACAACGCGTCAGAAAATATGGCTCGGTGTTCTGGACGGCGAGGAGAATCGAAATCATCGGTCGATGCCACAAAGCTCGAAGGCGGTCTGAGATCTCATGTTCCGGCCAAAAAAGTGCAGGTTCCCAAATTCGCAGCCAATCCGAATAGTCGGCGACTTTATTCAGAGCCGCGCTATTCCAGTTTGCGTCGGGAACGCTAGGAAAGCGAACCTGCGCCAGGACGACATCACGCCCGTTCTGGGGAAAGATGAGTTTGATGTACGGGTCGACTTTGGGGGCGGCGAAGCGCGCTATGAATCCGCAGTTTGCCAACAATGGATCGCGAAGATCCTCAGCTACGTCGGGCCTGGACAAACCGGTAAATACGGGCGCGGCGATGCCATCGACGAGCAACGTGAGCCGGCCATCCGAAGCGGGATCATCGGGCGGGATGAACCAGCCTTTGAGGTAATATTCGCGCGAATTTAGCCGCACCGGTTCGGGCGTATCCAGAGCAAAGCGAATTTCCCGCATAGGTTTTATCCAAAGCAGCCGGAGGTTCGATTCAGATGGCGCGTGAACCGGCGGCTTCAACGAGAACGGGTGTCTCCGGCTCGAGGCTGGCCTTGTAAAGGTCAATTACATGTTCGGGACGTCCATCGCCGATGATGCGACCCTTTTCCAATAGAATGGCGCGGTCACAATACTCTGAAACCTGTTGCATGCTGTGCGTAACGAAGAGAATGGTCTTGCCGGATGCCCGGAAGCGCTGAATGCGATCGAAACACTTTTGCTGGAACGAATAGTCGCCGACGGCGAGAATTTCATCCATGAGTAAGATGTCGGGATCTACTTCGGTTGCGACGGCAAATGCGAGACGCGTATACATGCCGGTTGAGTATTGCTTGACGGGGACGTCAATGAACTGATCGATTTCAGCGAAGTCGATGATGCTGCGCTCGCGTTCCAGCATGCGGCGTTTGGAATAGCCCATAAGGAGGCCGTTCAGGAGAATGTTTTCGCGTCCGGTGAGCTCGGAATGAAAGCCTGCGCCGAGCTCGAGTAGCGGGGCGATAGCGCCATTCGCGCGGACGCGTCCCTTAGAAGGTTTATATACACCGGCGATGATCTTCAGCAGCGTGCTTTTGCCGGAACCGTTACGCCCCATGAGCGCGACCATCTCGCCTTCGCGTATGGTGAACGAGACATTGCTGACGGCATCAAAATCGTGAAAATTGGCGGTATGCCGGAAGAACTTGGAGAACAGCTCGCGTAGCGTATCAGGCCGCTCATGAATGACGCGGAACTTCTGGCTCACATTCTCGAGTTCGATGGCAGCGCGCGTGGATTGCATTCGGATTCAGACGTAGAACACGAAGTCGTCTTGACGCCTACGAAAAATCATAAAGCCGATTATCAGCGATGCGAACGCGCAAACGAAGGAAGCGAAAATAGATCGAAATTCCGGCAGCATTCCATCATAGACGGACAGACGAAATCCGTGCATGACGTAGACCACCGGGTTCAATTTAAACGTCCAGCGGTATTTCGCAGGAAAGAACGTCTCCTTATAGATGATTGGGGTGAAATAGAACCACGCCTGCAGCAGGATCTGGAGAATGTGAGCCACGTCCCGGTAGTACACGTTGGCAGTGGCAAAGAAAAAAGTGCCGCCGAGAGTGAATATGGTGAGTGCGAGCAGCGGAACCGGCAAGTAGAGCCAAGTCCAATAGAACGGCGCTCCCGTGACGAGGACGACGACGGCCAGCGGGATCATGGAGAGCAGCAGGTTGATCATGTTGGAAAGAACCGCCGCGACGGGAAACACGGCTTTGGCGATGGCCACTTTCTTGATCAGGTCGCCGTTGCCGACAATCGACTCCACCGCATAGGACAGCGATTGCGAAAAAAACGTCCAGGGCAGCAAGACGCTCAAGAGGAAAACGGCGTAATGAGGGACGGCGATCACCATGATGTGCGAAAACACAAATGTCAGCACTAACATGAGGAGCGCGGGATTCAACAAGGCCCAGAGGAAGCCCAAGACGGAACGTTTATAACGGATTTTGAGCTCTTTCATAGCAAGAGCCCAAATCAATTCGCGATAGCGGTACGTTACTTGGACCAATTCGATCATGACGGCCTCCCCTCGCTTGCGCTCAGGGTTCCGTTAGGCGCCGGCCTTTAGTTTTTCGCGTTGTTCTTTCAAGATGGCTTTTCGGCTGAGCTTGATCTTGTTGCCCTCCAGCGCCAGAACTTTGACAAGAATCTGGTCGCCTTCCTTGAGCTCGTCGCGAACGTTCTTGATGCGGCTCTCCGAAATTTCGCTGATATGGAGAAGACCGTCGGTTCCGGGGAAGATCTCGACGAAAGCGCCGAATTCCGCGATGCGAACCACTTTGCCGAGGTAGGTTTTGCCGACTTCCGCAACGGCGGCTATGTCGCTGACCATCTGCAGGGCGCGAGTGGCCGATGCGCCATCGGACGCGAAGATGTTCACCGTCCCATCGTCGGTTACGTCGATCTTGACGCCGGTCTGCTCGATGATGCCCTTGATCACCTTGCCGCCGGGACCAATCAACTCGCGGATCTTGTCGGTAGGGATCTTGGTGGTGTAAATGCGAGGAGCATATTGGGAAAGCTGCGTACGAGGAGTCGCCAAAGTAGCGATCATTTTGTCTAAAATTTCGAGTCGCCCACGACGCGCCTGCTCCAACGCCTCTTTCATGATCTTCGTGGTCACGTTCGGTACCTTGATGTCCATTTGAAGGGCGGTGATACCGTCCTTGGTGCCCGCAACTTTGAAATCCATGTCGCCGTAGTGATCCTCGGCGCCGGCAATGTCGGTTAGAACGGCGTACGAGTCACCCTCCAGCACCAGACCCATGGCAATACCGGCGACGGGCGCGGCAATCGGCACTCCGGCATCCATCAATGAAAGCGTGCCGCCGCAAACGCTGGCCATAGAGCTGGAGCCATTCGATTCCAAAATGTCGCTGACGACGCGCAAAGTGTAGGGGAAGCTGGTGTCGTCCGGAATCACTGGAGAAAGCGCCCGCTCGGCAAGAGCGCCGTGGCCGATCTCGCGGCGCCCGGGTCCACGCATGAAGCCGACTTCGCCCACACTGAAAGGAGGGAAGTTGTAATGCAGCATGAACTTCTTCGAGGTTTCGCTGAGATCGAGCAGTTCGATGCGCTGCTCATCGTCTTTCGTGCCTAACGTGGTGGTGACCAGAGCTTGCGTTTCGCCGCGCGTGAATATGGCCGAGCCGTGAGTGCGGGGCAGAACTCCCACCTCGCAGGTGATGGCGCGGATTTGGTCGAAGTTGCGGCCGTCGGGGCGATGATGTTTCTTCAACATCTCATCGCGGAAGATGCGCTCTCTGAGATGTTCAAAAACTGCGACGGCTTCGGCCTGCTGCGCCTCATCGGTGAAGAGCGCGAGGGCTTTTTCTTTGGCCTGGTGGACGCGCGTATGGCTCTCCGCTTTGCCGTGCTTTTCGGTGTCGAGAGCGTCGCTGAGCTGGGCGCCGACCGCTTCGGAAATCTTGGACAGCATGTCCGGATTAACCGTTGCGGACGTGTATTCGCGCTTCGGTTTTCCGGCTTCCCTGACCAGATCCTGGATGGCAGCGGTGATCTTCTTGCAGCAGTCGTGACCGAACTCGATGGCGTCGAGAACCTCGGCCTCGGTGGCTTCCGTAGCGCCCGCCTCGACCATAACAATTCCTTGTTCCGTACCGGCGACGATGATGCTCAGCTTGGCATCCTTGGTCTCCTCATAGGCAGGATTCGCGCGGTAGGTACCTTTGATGAGTCCCACGCGAACACCGGCCAGAACATGATGAAACGGTATATCGGAAATCGCGAGCGCGGCGCCGGCGCCGATAATGGCGAGTACGGACGGGTCGTGCTCGGGATCGGCGGAAAGCACCATCGCGATGATCTGCGTTTCATGGCTGTAGCCTTCCGGAAACAGCGGGCGCACAGGCCGATCGATGAGTCTGCTGGTGAGGACTTCCTTTTCGGAGGGACGTCCCTCGCGTTTGATGAAACCGCCTGGAAATTTTCCGGCGGCGTAGGTGTATTCGCGGTAGTCTACCGTGAGTGGAAAGAAGCTGGCTCCGGGCTTGGGCTTCTCGGCGGAGCATGCGGTGACTAACACGACCGAATCTCCTGAACTGACAACAACAGACCCATTGGCCTGTTTGGCAACTTTACCGGTCTCGATGGAGACCTTTGACCCTTGCAGGTCGATTTCAACTTTGTGTGACATTTTTCTTTCGCGATGCGTCGATGCGCATCCATTTTCCTTTTCGCGCTCCGTCAATGAGAAACATTGGCGCGCGCACTAATGTCGGGATCAAGCCAGGATTTGGAGTTTCGAATTGGGGAGGGCTGCTTACCAAAGCAGTGTTACGCGGTACGACATCGAGCTACTCTGCGCTTGCGAAGCTCAAACCTGCGCCTACCTGAGAACCGTAACTAGCGGCGGATGCCCAGGCTCTGAATGAGAACCTTGTAGCGCTCCGGACTGCGATCTTTCAAATATTTGAGCAGCTTTCGACGCTGGGAGACCATCGTAAGCAAACCGCGCCTGGAATGGTGATCCTTTTGATGCGTCTTGAAATGCTCAGTTAATTGCAAAATACGCTGACTCAGGAGGGCAACCTGAACCTCCGGCGAACCAGAATCCGATTTGTGAATCCTAAACTTGCCGATCACTTGGGACTTCTGTTCAACCGCCAGGGACATGCTAGAAAACGGTACTCCTCGTCTTTAACCTTAATCTCGATTTTTACTTATCTAGGGTAACACAAAGAGAATGCTCGGCGTATGGCGAGGGATAATGGCAGGAACTCCGGCGCGCCATGGGCGGTGGACGGCTATGACCAACATCAACGGGAAGACCTACGCGATGAACGCAATCACGCCCATGCGGCCTTGGAAGACCTGGATCGTGCGGGGATTCTTCTTTGTCCTGGGGCATGTCAAGGCGCTGCAGGCCGACTTGGTGAATTTGTCGTTTATCCACTTCGCGCGATGGGTAGTTGTTCCGCGAAACAAATTTCCGCGCCTGAGCGGGAATCAGCCGGAAGAGAAGCTGCAGTATGACTACTTGCTGTTCTTCAGCAACTTCAATGGGACTTGGAACCAGTACATCGACGCTTTTTCGGCGGTGCTGAGCATTGGATTGAACCTGATCTGGCGCTGGAGCGAGAAATTTCCAGGGGCGGTTCCGGTGACGGGGTTCAAGCAATATATTGCACGGGTGCAATTCGATACGGATTACTATTACACGGCTTATCCGTATGCAACAACGAACGATGTGAAAGCGGGGCACCGGGTTCAGGCCGCGCTCGAAGCTTTTCATGACAGGAGCAGCGGGATGGGGCCTGAAGAATTCGCGAAGGCGTATCGGCGTTTTTTGGTTCAAGTGCAAGGGGACCTGGGGTCGACGGGTGAAGCGCCTGCCGGAACATAGGCGCGGACCATGCCGAATCAGAACGGGAACGTTTATGGGCTGACGATCCTTGCACCCATCCGAGAGGATGCCAAGGCTGAAATCTCGCACAATCTGGCGATTCGAATGTACTTGGCCGATCTTGACCGGCGCGAGAATAGCCCGTTCGCGAAGGTAACCAGCACGCACATGGCGCGACTGGTCGTGATGGACGATGTCGTGTACGTAGGGATGCCCGCTTGCGAGGAGCACCTGCAATCGCAGTACCTGATATTCGAATCGAATTTCGACGGCGATTTGGACACGTACCTGGGCCGCATGGCGCGCGAAATCCCGGAGCACGTCGACGCTGTATGGCGGCACTGCGTCGGGTATCCCGGGATCGAAGATATAGGCGCTTTCATCGCATACATGAAGCGATGCCAATTGACGACCACGTTTTACTTTGCGGACGTGAACGATAAGACCGTGCAGCAGACTGTCCGGGCGCTGCAGACGCAGAGGGCGCTGGCCGTGTTCATCGAAGAAAATCAGGGGAAAGAACCTGGGGAGTTACAGGCGGCGTTCACAGCCTTTTGGGACGCCCTGGGCCAACAGACATGAGCAGGTTGAATGCAACCGACATTCAGGGTTTCGTGCTGCGCGGGTATAACCTGCCGTTCGCACGATACCTGTTTCTGCATATTCAAGACGGCGGCCGCGGGCGTGAGGTGATTGAGAAGCTGATTGATTACGTTACTACGGGAGAGCGCTGGGAGGACGGAGAGAAGCCCGATTGCACGGCTAATATTGCGTTCACCTACAGAGCGTTAGTGCAGCTTCAGTTGCCGGCGGCCACTCTGCAGAGTTTTCCTGTGGAGTTTATTCAGGGAATGAAAGCGCGCGCTCAGATTCTGTGCGATACGGGCCGCAATTCAGAGGAGCATTGGGACGAGATTTGGCGCCGGCAAGACGTTCACGCATGGCTCGGCGTGAACGCGAAATCGGCGGATGCGCTGAATACATGTTGCGGGAGGCTGCAGGAGTCGATCGACGCGACTGGCGGTGTAAAGGTCCTCGGGACGCAAGATGCGGGCGCGTTGAGAATCGATGGGAAGTGGACCAGCACGGAACATTTCGGCTTTAGGGACGGGTTCGGGAATCCCGATTTTTTAGGCGTGGAGCGGGATACACAGCCGGGTCAGGGCAAGCTGATGCCCAATGGAACGTGGGCGCCACTGGCGACAGGCGAGCTTCTGCTGGGATATGCGGATGAAGCGGGCGAATTGCCGGTCGCGCCTGTTCCGCATCTGTTGGCCAGCAACGGGACGTTCATGGTGTACCGGAAGCTGCACCAAAATGTGGAGACGTTTCGGCGTTACCTGGATGAGAAAGGAAACCTGTACGCCGGAGGCAAAGAGAAACTGGCGGCAAAGTTTATCGGCCGCTGGCGCGACGGTACTCCTGTGGAGTTATCGCCGGAGAAGCCGGACCAAGCGATTGTCGGCGACAAGCAGCGGAACGTGAACTTTACGTTTGCAGGCGATAAAGACGGCGCGCGGTGCCCGATGGGAGCGCATGTGCGGCGCTCGAATCCGCGCGACACTTTCGGATTTACGGGACGGCTGGTCAATCGCCGACGTATCGCGCGGCGCGGCATGCCTTATGGCCCGTACACGCCGGAAGACCAGCCGGTGAGAGATCAGGACGAACATGGAATCATATTCATTGCGTTGAACGCGAGTCTATTTCGGCAGTTCGAATTTATCCAGCAGCAGTGGATCGAATATGGAAACGACGCGCAACAGGGAAACGACAAGGACGTGCTGATGGGCAATCACGACGGTCGGGATAAGTACATAGTCCAGGGGACGGAAGATCCGAATAATCCTCCGTTCGTTTGCGGAGAGCTGCCGAATTTCGTGGAGCTGCGCGGCGGCGATTACTTCTTCGTGCCCAGTATGACGGCGTTGCGGCTGATTGCGGCGGGCGGCGTGGATCCGCGATGAAGAAAGATCCAGTAGAAAAGCTTCCGATCCCGGTTGAGGTAATCGAGCGCCGCAATTACCTCATCCGAGGGAACAAGATGATGCTTGATTCGGATCTCGCAGCACTGTACCAGGTAACTACCGGCAATTTGAACCTTGCCGTGAGGCGCAATCTTAAGCGCTTCCCTGATGATTTCATGTTCCAGTTGACCAAAGAGGAGGCTGAGTCTTTGCTCTTGCAAACCGCAAGAGCAAAGACTGGCCGCGGCGGACGGCAGACTCCGCCTTATGCGTTTACCGAGCACGGCGTAGCTATGCTTTCATCAGTCTTAGGCAGCGAGCGCGCAGTCCAGATGAATATCTTGATTATCCGGGCGTTCATAAAGCTCCGCGATCTGCTAGCCACCCACAAGGATTTGGCCGTGCGCATGGAGAGACTGGAAGCCGACCAGAAGCAACACGCCTCAGTCATTAATATCCTGGCCAAAGAGATCGATCATTTAAAGAAACCGACACCGCTGCCGGCAAAGCGGCAGATCGGATTTCAAAACTGAATGGGATAGCTGATTTGAGATCGCAAAATGCTAACGCCAGCTGAGGCTGGTGGTATTTCCATCGTCGTTTATTTCACCAGCGATGGCGTGTAGCTTGAGATCGGCGCCGCGGCTCGAAAATGATGCTTCGATCCAGCCGACCGGGATTCCATCTGTGAAGTTGTAGCCGACGGCGGGGAGATTTATTAAATGCAAGCCGTCCTGCTTCTCGAAGGCATAGACGTGGGTGTGGCCGTAGATCAGCGCTTTCACAGAACGGCGGGGGCGCAGCAGAGACAACAAGCGTTCGGCGTCGACGAGTGCTCCGTCGCTGTCGCGATCGGGGTTATGGTGAACGAAAACGAGGATGGGTTTGGTGGCCTGCGCGTCGATGTACTCGGCGAGCCAATCGCGCTGCGATTTGCCGAGCTGACCGGGCACGACATTGGTGGCCAGCAGGGAATCGAGCATGACGAATTTGAACGCGCCGGCATCTATGGTCGTCACCAGCTTCCGTTCTAGGGGCTCGATCTCGCCGGCACGCTTGATCAGCGCGCTACGGGCATTTTTGCGGTCGTCGTGGTTGCCTAGGGTGACCACCATCGGCAACTGGTCCAGGAGCGGATTTACGAGAGAGTTGAACTGGAGGTAGTCTTCCGGTTCGCCTTTCAGGCGCGCGAGATCGCCGTTTACGAGGAGCATCTCGAATTTGCTCGCGACGGCTTGGCTCACGGTTTTTTGCAGATTTTGATGGGGAGAGAAGCCGCGGAAGCGGTCGTTGGGGTCGGCGGCAATGTGAGTGTCGGCCAGTAAGGCGACGCGAAGGGTCGGGGTTTGGGCGTTTAGCTTTGAGAGTGCGAATGCCCCGGCGGCGGCCTGCTTCAGAAAGGAGCGGCGATCGACGACCAACGGCATGCCAGTTAGCGAACTCGATCTTCTTGCGACGTTCCCCGCGTGGTCTGGGGTGAGGCGATAAGCTGCTTGACGTCGTCCAATTCTCTTTTGAGACGCGCGCCGCGGTGGGCGAGGCTGACGACGTACAACAATACGATCAGCCAGGCTGCAAGAAAGCCGTAAAACATGTAGATGAAATTTCGAGCGTCCATTGAATTCCCCTTAGATCTCTAGGCTGCGTTCGCAAGGCGGCGCAGTGAATCGATTTCGCGGGCAGTTGCTTCCTGCCGCGTGCGCACCAGCACCAATGCGGTCGCGATTAATAGGATCGCCAGCAGGTTCATGTAAATCATGCGTTCCATAGCAGGATCGATATTTCCGCCGCCGGTGCGGATGCTGAGAACCGGCCCTGGATGTTGCGTGCGGAACCACTCTATGGATTTCCAAATAATGACCACGTCGACGCACCCGAAGACAGATAGCGCCGCAGATAAACGCGCGCGCTGGGTCGGTTCGTCGATGGCTTGCCGCAGCATTAGATATGCGCTGAAGATGAGGACACAGACCAGAGCTGAAGTAAGACGATAATCCCAAGTCCACCAAATGCCCCAGATGATGCGCGCCCAAATACTTCCGGTCACGATATTCACCACGGAAAACACGACCGAGACCTCTACCACAGAAGCGGCGAGCGAATCGTAGCGAAGGTTCTTCGAAGTCAAATAAAGAATACTCAGGCCAAGGGCGATGAAATACCCGATCATGAACGTGATGCCGGCCGGTATATGAAAGAACATGATGCGGTAGATGGCGCCCTGCATGGCTTCGTCCGGTAATACCAGGAAGATTCGATACAGGTTGTAAGCGAGCAAGAGCGCTCCCGCCGCAACGAGTCCAATCACGACTTTTTCGCGCGTAAACATTTTCACTCCTGTCTACTAGTTGACCAAAATGGTGTCGGCCAAAGCGAGCGCGAGAGCGGTGAACACAACATCGAAGATCACCAGCACGCGGCACCACAACAGCTCGTATTCGGTCAATGGCCGACCGGCGAAGAGCGTGTTAGTGACTTCGATGGCTGCGATCAGAACTGGAATAAGGAGTGGATAGATGATGACGGGGAGCATCAGCTCGCGAAGCCGCAGATTGACCGTGAGCGCGCCGAATACCGCACCGACGATAGAGATGCCCCAGGTTGTGAGAGCGCAGAGAGCGGCGAGTTCGATCGGGCGGAGCCACCAGCGCACGTCGTAGAAGATGCCGAGAACGAAGAAAGAAACAATTTCGACGATGATCAGCATCGCGAAATTGGCGATCGCTTTGCCGATGATCAGGCTGCCTGCGGATAGCGGAGACGACAGCAGGGCGTCGAGACATTCGTTCGGTAATTCGCGGGCGAATCCACGATTGAAGACGAGCGCTCCCGCAAATGCAAGTACCAGCCAGAGAAGGCCTCCTGTTATTTCGCGGGTAACGTCGGCGAATGGATCGAAGACGAAGCTGAACAGCAACAGAATGGCAATGGCGAACGCGCCTGCGGCATTCAGCGATTCTTTGGTGCGAAACTCGATCGCGAGATCTTTGCGGGCTACGGACAGCGCCTGCCGCACGGATTTCATTACGCTATGCGGTCCGCCATGTACAAGCGGTAGAGAAGGCCGGGGTCATCGAGCATGTCCTGGGTCCGTTCACCGGCGAAACGCAATCTGCCGTTTTCAATTAGAGCGACGTGGGAGGCGGTTGCGAGTGCTTCACGAATCTGGTGGGTCGAGATAACGATGGTGGCTCCGCGCCGGCGCGCGTCGGCAAGTAGCTGGATGAGCATCTGGATGGCGCGGTCGTCGAGCGAAGTAAACGGCTCATCCAGCAGAAGCACCTTGGGTTCGTGAAGGAAGGTGCGGGCTAAGGCAAGGCGCTGGCGCATGCCCCGCGAGAACTGGCGCACGGGCATGGTGGCGACGCGAGCCAAGCCCACACGCTCGAGCCAGGCCCGGACAATGCCGTCGACGTTCTTAAGACCGGTGATGCCGGCGAAAAACTTTAAGTTCTCCCGCGCGGAAAGATCTTCATAGACGCCAATTCCGTGTCCCAGAAATCCAACCTGCCGCCGGGCGCGATCGCTTCGCGGCGCTTCACCGAACACGCGCACAGCGCCGCGCTGAAAAGAGGACAGGCCCGCCAGAATGCGTAGAAAGGTCGTCTTCCCTGCCCCATTCCGCCCGAGCAGCGCGCAACACGACCCTTCGGCAATCGTTAGCGTGTAATCGCGAAGCGCAGCGTAGTCGCCATAGAACTTCCAGACGTCCTCGACTTGGATCGCTCCAGGGCTATTTCCCATACGGCGAGCGCACGGGCGAGGTGCGGAAGAGAACGATCAGGCCGACTCCCAAGACGGAGAAGGCGAGCGCGACCATCCAACCCAAATGGCTGTAGACGCGTGGTCTGCCTTCGGTCACTTGCGGCGCGTCGCTATTATCCCCTGCAGTCGAATCGTCGCCCTTGCGAAGGGAGCCAGTGCCGGTTATGTCGACGGAGAAGTTATCGTTGGCAACGACGTTGTAAATAGTGGCTTGGGTCTTGGGCTCGGTTCCAAGCTGTTGAATATCTTTTCCAGCCAGAGTCACGCCCGGTGGCGCAACCAGACGCAATGGTCCGGCAGGCATTCCGTCGACGTTCACCACCCGTCCACGAAACGTAAAGGGCGAACCAACCGGAAGCGCATAATTGATTTCAAATTCCGTCTCACCCGGCTTAATGGGGAAATCTACTTTGAAGACATCATCCTGCTTGGTCTTCTCAGCGGGTCGCGGAAGAGGCATGCCCTGCGGCCCCTGCGCGTTCACTCGCACTTGGCCGTTTGCGGCAGGAGGCAAATAGAAGCGCAATCCGCCCAGGGGATCATTGTTATAGGTTGTGTCGGTCTGGTTTTCAATGACAACCGTTTCGCTGATCGCGATTTGGCTGGTGGACGGCTCGAGGACCAGCATTCGTTGCGCGACGTGCGCGACGCCCGGTGACGTTGTCGCCTCGTAAATGTCGAGCTCCACATTGGATGTGGGAATGTTCGGCGTCATCAACTTGTTATAGTTCACGCCCTTGTAGCTCGCCTGTAACAGTTGCGGTCCGCCGCCCGGTTCATCGTTGGGAAAGGCAAAATGACCTGAGGAATCGCTGAGCGTGGATCCGATGGTGCGCATCCCCTGCTGACCGGGCTTTACGAGCGCGATGTTTACAGACGGCTGCGGCTTTCCGGTGGTGCGATTCATCACAGTTCCATCGATGGATGCCAATAGAGAAAGCGCACCGAGAGCGGAAAGCGCCCAGATACGAAGGAAAATCTTCACGCGATGGCTCGCCCGCATTCCCCGCAATATTTGAGAGCTTGCGGAAAGGTTGCGCCGCAGTGCGGGCAAAGGGTACCACTTACCCGGGGCACGGATGGTTTGGCTGATGGCGTCTTGGAGGCCACGCGCACTGGCGCGAGACCCAATCTTTTGCTGGTGTCTTCCATGTCGGCAAGCACTCCCGCTAATTCTCTTTGCAGCGACTGTTTGGTTTGCCGATAATCGTCGTCGGAAAGCTTGCCGAGGCGATACTCGAACTGCAGGTCGCGCAAATTGTCGTAAATGGCTTGCTTGCGGTCTTCCAGGTGCTGAATGGGCGAGATGGGCAGAGGCTCGGGAACGTCTTTCGTTCGAACGAAAAGAGTGAATGATAATGCGCCAAGCGTAAGAACGATCGCGGCGGCGAGGATCATTTTCGCTTGTCTGCGCCACCGGTATCCGGCTCAGGGGATTCGCCAAGCTCGCGGTCGATCTGGCTGCGGAAGCGATCGATGGTTGCCTGATCGAGAGACGTGAGCGGCTCGGGCTGCTTGCGATTGCGGCGCACGTAGGTCGAGTAAACGAAGAACCCCAGCAGCAGCGCGATTCCCGGCATAATCCAGGTGATGAGTCCGCCCAGGCTTCCTGCCGGCGGGGCGGCCAGCGCGACAATGCCTTGTTCGCGAACAATGGTATTGACGATGTCGCCGTCGCTCATCCCGCGCGATTTCATTTCATGAATTCGGCGTCGCATGGGATCCGCGGAGCTGCAGCGCAACATGGGGCAATTGCCAACGGTATTGCGGCACCCGCCACAGCGGCAGGCAAGCTTGTCGCCGACGCGCATCACGTCTGGCGTCAGATACGAAGTTGGATCTTGGGCGACGAGTGCTGCCAGAGCGACGAAGAACGCGACGACAAGCTTAAGATTCGACCGTCGCAGGCGTGCTGGCAAAGCCTATTACCTCCGTGCGCGCATATTGCAGGCGTACCTTTGCGGGAATCAGGCAGATAACGGTTCCAAACAGCAGAACCCAGTAGCCAATCCAGACGCAAGATACCAGTGGGAAGATATACATCTGAAAAATGGCTTTGCCACTGTCCGAAATTCCCGAGTAGTTCACGTAGAGATCTTCGTTAAGACGCCTGCGTATGCCGATGACTGAGTTCTGTTCCTGGCTGGATTTGTAAAGGCGAATTTCAGGATTGAGCTGATCGATCGGCTTGCCGTCGCGCGAGACATCGAGCACCGCGTGACTGAATTCGTAGTTCCCGGTATCGCCATTGTTGACGCTCAGCAGTTTCAAATCGTACTTTCCGAATCGCAGGCTTTCGCCGAGGCCTAGGTTGCGCGTCTCGTGTTGATTGAAAGCGCTGCCGGTGAAGCCAATGAACATGAATACGATGCCCATGTGCACCAGATAGCCGCCGTAGCGGCGCGTGTTGCGCCAGGTCAGTTGGAAGGCGGCTTGCGGCAGAGGCAGATTTTCTTTCGCCTGGATGGCGCGCGATCCCTTCCAGAACTCGCCGGTGATGGAGGTGAGGACAAACGTGCAGAGCGCAAACGAGATCAGCGGGGCAGGTTGATGAATACCCAAAACAGCCAGGGCAACAAGCACGACGGCGCCGGCGATCGTCGGTAGGAAAAAGGAACGCTTCAGGCTGTTCAGCGAACTTTTACGCCAAGCGATCAACGGGCCGACGCCGGTCAGAAAAATGAGAAACAGCGCAATGGGCACATTCACGCGCGTATAGTAGGGCGCGTCGATAGTTTCTTTTTCGCCGGTGAGGGCTTCCATCAGGACCGGAAAGAGCGTGCCCCACAACACTGCAAAGCAACTTGCCAGCAGAATCAGATTGTTGAACAAGAAACTGGATTCGCGCGAGACGACGCTTTCCAGTTTCACCTCGCTTTTGAGATAGGGCAGGTTTTTGAGGATTGCGAACGCGGTGAGCACAGTCGCGGTAATCAGAAAAGTCGTGAAATAGGGCTTAACGGGAGACTGCGCGAAGGCGTGCACAGATGCGACCAAGCCGGTGCGGGTGAGCGTGGTGCCCAGAATGCTCAGCAGGAAGGTAGCGGAGACCAGGACCATGTTCCACACCTTCATCATTCCCTTTTTCTCCTGCATCATTACGGAATGCAGGAAGGCGGTCGCGGTGATCCAGGGCATCAATGAGGCGTTTTCAACCGGATCCCAGCCCCAATATCCGCCCCAGCCAAGTACTGTATACGCCCAACCCATGCCCAGCAGAATGCCGGTGCTTTGAAACAGCCAGGTGAGGATGGCCCAGCGGCGCGTCGTGTGAATCCAACCTTCGCCCGGCTGCCGGGTAATCAGCGAGGCCATGGCAAATGCAAACGGTACGGTGAAGCCAACGTAGCCGAGATATAGAAATGGCGGATGGATGGCCATGGTCCACCATTGGAGGAGCGGACTTAATCCATTACCGTCGCCGACATCGATGATTCCACGGCCGGCCATGAGCACCTGGAAAGGACTGGCAACGAAGGTAATCATGCCAACGAAGAATGCCAGTGTGGCCATCATGATGCTGATGACGATGGGCATCATCTCGCGAAATTTGCGGCGATTGGTGTAAACCACGATGGCCGAATAAGTGGCGAGTATCCAACTCCACAAAAGCAGCGAACCTTCCTGGCCGCCCCACCATGCGGTGAATTTGTAGATTGCGGGCATGGCCCGATTGCTGTGCGCTTGCACATAGGCGAGTCGATAATCGCCCCCTATAAGCAAGCTGATAAGAATGACCGCCGCGGTAGTCAGCAGAACCCAGATGGCGTAAACGGCGCGTTCGGCGCTGATAATTAAGAACGGCCGACGGGTATATTTGCCGGCAACGGCTGAGACGATCGCAAAAACCGCGAGACAGAAGGCGAGCAGAACAGCGAGTGCGCCTATGTTTTCCATGTTCTCGAGCCCCTCTTAGCTGGCGGGGGCTGCCTTTGCGGGCGCAACGGTGCTGATTTTCGACGGGGCAGCCGGTTCATGAGAAATTCCATGCTGCGGAGGCTTGGCCGCGTACTTAGAAGCGCACTTCGCTTGAATCTTATTGGCCTCAAAGACGCCATTCGCGCCCATGCGTCCGTCCGCCAGCGCCTGCGCGTTGTCTCTGAAGGTGTCGGGAAGAGGATCAGAGCCTGAATACATGACGTTCAGTGTCGTAGCGCCCTGGTGCAATACGAACGAGACCTGTGGGCCGTTCTTCACTATCGAACCCGGCTGCACATCACCCGCGACCCTGAGCCGCTGGTCATGCGCTGCCCGACCCATGTGCTGGACCTCAGGAATGGTTTTGTAGTAAGCTTTGGTGTCCTTGACGCCATTCGCGCCGAGCCAAACCAGAGATCCGCCAATCAGGACTATCAAGACTGCAAACTTTACATGGGTGTTCATATTACAGCGGGAACTTCAACCAGTATAACCGCGCCATTTGAGGGGCTAGCGCTCGCCTGGAAAGGTTCTGCCGCTTGCATTTCGCGTCTTTTCACGCCGATGCGGGTTTTAATAGACAGAGGCGGAGGTGGTTTTGCGCTGGGCTGGACGTTAACGATGTTTCACGTGAGGCGAGGGAGAACCAGAGTTTCTGCCCCGCGCAGTGATTTTTATGTACATGAATAGCCGCTTCGGTAGATCTAAATATCAGGGATGCATGCACCAACCATGTTGAAGAGCCTTATCTCAACTCTGCCTTGGCTAGCGGCGATGTCCGTTCTCATTCCTAACGCCGCGGCCCAACCCAACTCACTCCAGGCGGTTTACGCCTCTTCTCCTCAAGAGGCGAAAAATTTCGACGAAGTGGTGGATCGCGCCATCGCGAGCGAACACACGCTCGTGCAGAAACTTCAGCCGACGCAGCCGATGGTGGAGACCTACATTCAGGAACAAAAGCCGGACTCAGACCTCGGATCTGTTCCGCGCCGCGATTCTTATTTCCTCGCAAGAATCGATCTAACCCACGGGGTTAATGTTGCTTCCTACATACCGCCGGACACCGGGCTTCTCGCATTTTTCAAGACTATCGTTCATCCGGTGACAAGCCTTTTTACTATCCAGTTTCTCCCGCGGGGTTTCGCTGCGCGCATGTTTCTCGATCCGAATGGCTTCGACCGGGCGCATTACACATTCGAATACAACAGGCGTGAATTCCTGGGGGACGTTCGCTGCCTGGTGATCGACGTAAAGCCGCACAAGAACGAAAAGTCCAGGTTTTGGGGCCGAATTTGGGTTGAGGACCGCGACTACAACATCGTTCGTTTTGCGGGCACCTACGGAGCTGTGAGCGTGGGATATCTTCACTTCGACTCCTGGCGAGTGAACGGTGGCCCGCATCTTTGGCTGCCGGCCGCGATCTACACCGAAGAAGAGTCGTACTCATCGCGCCCCTTCGAACACGTGATGCTCAAGGCCCAGACCCGTCTATGGAGTTACGAGCCTGAGAAAGAGCAGCGCCAGGAAGCGTTCACAAACTTGACCGTCGACATTCCGCAAGGCGTAAAGGATCAGAGCGAGCAGGCATCGGATCCATCGCCGGTCGAGGCGGAGCGGATGTGGCAACTGCAGGCGGAAGACAATATCATCGACCGGCTTCAGCGGGCCGGGCTGATTGCTCCGGTTGGCGAAGTGGACAAGGTACTCGACACGGTTCTGAATAATCTCGAAGTGTCCAACAATCTTCCTGCTATCGACCCGCCCATACGTGTTCGAATCCTGCTAACAACTCCACTCGAGTCGATGCCCGTGGGTCACACGATTGTGGTCAGCCGCGGTTTGATCGACGTGCTTCCGAACGAAGCTTGCCTCGCCGCGGTGTTGGCGCACGAGCTGGCGCACATCCTGCTGGGGCATTCTGTCGATACTGAATACGCGTTCGCGGATCGTCTGATGTTCAAGGACAACGCAACGCTGATGGACGTGGCGGTGGCTCGGGCCAGAAACGAGGAGGCGGCCGCGGATCAGAAAGCTTTGGAAATTCTGAAGAAATCTCCCTACGCCCCCAACCTGCGGCAAGTAGGACTCTTCCTTCGCATGCTTTCAGAGCGCAGCAATGAAGTTCCGCATCTGATTCGGCCGCTACTCGGCAACCGCTTGGCCGATACGCATAAAGATCTGCGGCTTTCGGGCTTGATGGATATAGCGCCAGAGCTGCAATTGAGGAATACGGAGCAGGTTGCCGCTTTACCGCTTGGCTCGCGAGTGCTGATGAACCCGTGGTCCGATCAGCTGCGCTTATCGAAGGCGCGCAGCGTGCCACTACTGTCGGCCAAGGAAAAGCTGCCGTTTCAAGTAGCGCCGTTCATGCTCCACCTGACGCGGGAAGATGAGGGTGTGAGCGCGCCGTCACAAGCTGATATGAGCGCCAATGCGCCTAGAAATATTTCGCCGGTCGGTAAGCAATAGCGCGTTTAAAAGCTGAACTTCAGGCTAAGCTCGGCTGTCCGGGGCCCGCCCGCCTGAAAAATCGGAGTCAGCCCGCTATTCGGACCTCCCGAGCCGAGCATCAAGCTCTGCATTGAAACGGGCTGCCCAAACAAAGCGCTGCCGAGATAGCCCACAGGATTTGAAAAGTTTGCGTGATTGAAGAGGTTGAAGGCGCTGGCATTCACTTCGAGGAAGCTCGCGCCGCGAACCCGGAACTGCTTTCGCAAACTCGCGTCCACCTGAAAAAGACCGGGGCCGGTGAGGACGTTCCGCCCCAGCGTTCCGTTCGATGCGCCCATCGCAGCTTCGAAAGCTGCCGCGTTCAGCTCCCGGCCGCCGGGTACCTCGCGGTTCTGAATCCACAGCGGCACTCCCAAAAGCAAGTTCGGCCGTCCGGAATCGGCAAAGCCCAATCCGATGCTCCGGTCCACTGCCGCCACGTCGAATGGGAAGCCGGTTCGCGCTTCCATCGTCGAGCTTAAATTCCACCCGCTCAGCCATCGTGAGCCGCGCAGATGAGATCCCGGTAACCGGTACGTCGCCGAAGCGCTCACGTTGTGCCGTATATCGAACGAGGACGACCCGCGGTCCGCCGCATTTCCATAATCCGGGCCTGTCAGAAAGATCGACGAATCCTGAGATCCCGTGTCAATCGAATGTCCCCAGGTATAGGAAACCAACGTGTAGAGGCTCGGCGTAATTTGCCCCCGGAACTGCGCCACCAGCGCGTCGTAGTCCGAAGTGCCGGTGCTCGTGAATGCAAACGCCTGAAGAATTTGGCTGCCCGGCGCCAAAGTCGCTTGTTCTCGCAGCAGCCGCCTGCCCGCCGATCCAACATAGGAAAGCGAAAGCGCCGACTTCTCTCCCATCGCTCTTTCCACGGACGCTCTCCATTCCCAAACCTTGGGCAAGAATAGCGGCGGCGCATCGGGCAGCGCTGTCGTAGGAGCTACAGAATTGGGATTGATGTCATGAGGCACAAAGATCCAGCTATTCAGCGGAGAAAGATTGACGGGATTAATCAGTGAGCCCAGCGCATCGTCATAGAAAATGCCTGCGCCAAGCCGAAAGACCAAAGCAGGGGCATTCGCGCGATAGGCGAGTCCAAGACGCGGCGCTACTTGCCCGTACCGCATCGGCCAGCGTATCGGGTTAATGTCGTAAACACTTGCGATGCGATTGAAATTCGTGCCAGCTCCGTTCCACGTGCCGAAATCTAATGAGGTGCTGTATCCCGAATCGGAAGGATGAGTAATCTCCCAGCGGACTCCATAGAGAATGGTCAGACGGTCGCCGCGTTTGTAGGTATCCTGTACAAACGTGGATCCAATCGGGATGCGTCCGCTGGCGCCTACCAAGCGGCCAGACGAGAGAGTAACGCCGAGAGCATCTCCTGCCAGCACTCCTTCCACACTTTCCGCTGCGACAGATACGGTGGGAACATCTGCGCTCAACGTCCTCGGGAACAGCTCGATGAAATCGGCTCCGGCGCGCACGTCATGCCGGCCGAACTGCTTGGCTGCCGTATACGCTGCCTCCCACTGCCTTTGCACGCCGTCGCCTTGATGACCGGAAAGCACCTGTCCGATGCCCGCAATGGACAGCGCCGTGACGACGTTATCCGGCGTGAAATATGGCTCCGCGGTTGAGAAGGCCGCAAGCGCTGTTCCCTCCCGATCATTCCCCGCAGCCCAGGACCAGCCAGCCCGCACGAACGAGTAATTGAAGCGCAGGTCCTGTATCGCGCCTTTCCGCTCGAATGTCGAACCCAGGGTTGCGCTCATCCAACCGAACCGGGCGTCCGTGATCCCGAGTTCCTGTGTCGTCGAACACGAAGGTACATTCGCGTAGCGCGCAAAAACCCGCGCGCTGTTCCCGATCGTCTGATCGACTCGCCCGCTGTAATTCTTAACGCCTGCCTGCTTGCCGAGCGCTACTGTTCCGAGCGATTCATTCGGGCTTACTTGCGGCCCGACGGGCAAAGGGAAAGCGTTCAACAGCACCTGATAATCCGCAGGCGCTGCCTGGCGCGCGGCGAGCGAAGGCGTCGGCACCAACTGCAGCGCGGTATCGTTTACGTTGACCTGCTCGAATGCCGCAAAGAAGAATGTGCGATTTGGCCATACTGCGCCCCCCAGGCTTGCGCCATACCCGTTCAACGACGCAGGCGCAAGCGCGGTCTTATACTTCTGCGCGAACCAGTCGCGGCTATCGAACATTTGTGGCCGCAGATACCCGAACGCGCTCCCATGGAGGTCGTTGGACCCCGACCTGGTCTCGATAAGCACCTGAGCGCCGGGCCGGTCGCCATACTCCGGCGCAAAGTCGGACGATCGCATTTCGACGCGCTGAATTTCTTCTTTGGAGGCCAGGCTCTGGGTACTGCCGATCACCGTCATGCCCGGCAAGCTGGAGCCTGGAAAAGTTCCGGGCAGCGCGGAAATCCCGATACCGGTATTCCCGCTAATCCCGTCGATGCGAAAGGTATTCGTGTTCGGCCGCTGTCCAGTCACGGTAAACTGGCCGCCGTCGCTCGCGGCCGCAGGCGTGGCGGCGGCTCCGGGCATGAGGCCATAAAGGCCGTGCAAGTCCCGCCCGTTCATGGGAAGCGAGTTTGCCGAAGACTCCCGGCTCACCGCGAGACCGTTGGCGGTCGGGTCGCTATTGTCGCGGGCGCTCTCTACCGTCACCTCCTGCGCCAGCGGCAACAAATCGATGAGAAAATCGGCCTCGCGGGTCTGCCCCGCTTCCACTCTGATGCCCGTCTCCGAGACAGTTCGGAATCCTTCGTTCCGCACTGTTACCTTGTAATCGCCCGCCGCCAGCTCGGAGCTCACATACTTGCCTTCAGCGTCGCAGTTCGTCTTTTGGCGCGCCCCGGTAAACTCACTCTGGATGCGGACTTCCGCGCCCGCAACCAACGCACCGGACCGCTCGCGCACTACGCCCGCGATGAAGCCGCCCTGCTGTCCCATCAGCAATGGCGCGGCCGTCCACAAGAGCAGCAGACCGCCTAATTCATTCAGCCCCGGCTTGCCAACGCGCAAGTGCCTCCATGCTCTCCAAATCTTTCGGCAACTGACCTGATACGCTCTCCGCGGCCTGTTGTGAATAGCCGGCGGCGAGCAACCGGCTCACGGATTCATCCAGCGCGCGAGCATGGTCAAACAATTTCGCAGCCCCGGCTTGCCATGACGCATTCGGCTCATTGCCGGTTCCGCCTGAAGCATCCGCGTTGGCATCCGGCGCTTTCATCAGCGGCTTGAGTGCTTCCTCCAATTGTAAAATCGTCTGCTGAACAGCAATTGCGTGGCGATGCCGCAGCTTGCGCAGAGTCACCCGCTGTTCGTCATCGAAGGCCGCTTCGATCTCAGGCGGAAACACTTGCGCCAAAACGAGCAGGGCATGGGCCTGTGCCAGCAGCGAATTGCCCGCATCCAAGGCCCGGTCGGTGATCAATTGAAGCTGCTGCGCTCCACCCGCGCGTTCTTCGAGGGTATGGCGAAGCGGCGCACTCATATCGGCCGAGTACGCTTCTTGCTTTGTGCTCCGCGCGCCTTCCCGCGGAGCCTGCGCCGAATCAAAGCGCACAATCGCATTCGGCACGGTCGTCAATGCTTCGCGAATCTCGCGCTCCCGCGCGGCGGCAATCCCCATTCCGGTCACAAGCACGTGCTGCTTGCCGGCGTCCGTTTCAACTCTTAGCGGCTCACCCACGTCGGCGCCAATTTCACTGAGCGCCGCAAACACCCGCAGCTCGTCCGCAGCGCTGACCTTCTGCTCCACGGGCTCCGGCGCTCGCAAATTCCCTTTTGCCGCCGAACGCGTCTCGGCCGGCCTGGCGTCGGAATCCTGGCCCATGTCGGCTATGGTCACGCGCTCTCGATCCTCAAACTCGAAAGCACCGTCTACCACCGCCAGATTGTCGGCGCGCAGCGTCAGCGATGCCGTACGCAGCGCTCCGTCCGGCGTCTCGGTTCGCAGCCGGTACAGCCGTTTCAACCCATCCGCGCCCGCCATTGACGTTACACGGTCGCGCTTGCACGACAGCCGGTTGCGCCAGGCGGAAAACGAACGGGCGCTCAACGGATCTTCCCAGCTATAGTTCGCTTTCACGAATAGCGCTTGGATGTGCTCCAAACTCGCGGCGCTTGCGCTGCCCCGCAAAACCGCCGGCCGGAACCAGGTTCGTCCGGCAGCGCTCAACTGAATCCTGCGATGCGGCGAAGGGGGCGCTTGCGCAGCTTCTGTCAGCAATTGCTGCATCTGGCGCGCCTGGGGCGCCCCGCGAAAATACACGGCCACCAGCAAAAGGCATACGGCGACCAGGGCGCCGGCCCACCACACAACTGGTTTTGCAAACCAGCTGCTCTTTCCGACGCCTGACTTCAAGTCCAGCTGCGGCCACTTTGCCGGCGTGACGGCAAGCCCAGGCTTAAGAACCTGGCGATGGAACTGCTCATAAGACGCCGCAGCGCTCTGCAAGCTGGCCAGCCTCGTCCGGCATGCGGCGCATCCATGCAAATGCCGTTCAATCGCGGACGCGCGGTCGCCCCCGATTTCCCGGTCGGCAAACCCCATCAGCTTGCCATCGGAAACGTGAGATGCTCTACCCATTCACCGCCTCCGCCAAGCGCGCAATCGCCCGCCGCAAAAACTCGTTCACCGTTGAGGAGCTCACGGACATCACCTCTGCAATCTCGCGGTACCGCAGGCCTTCGCTTCGGAGATACAGGCAGTTCCTCTGCTGCGCAGACAGGCTCTCGAGCGCCGTCTTTACCAGCCTGATCTTCTCTCTATCCAGCATGCTCCGCTCCGGCGATTCCACTGTTAAATTTGTAAACCGCTCCCAGTCCGGGCTGATCGCACGAAGCGCTTTCTCTCGCGATCGCACCTTCAGCCCAAGGTTATGCGCAACCCGGAACAGCCATGCTCGCAGGTTTAAAATCTGCTCGCCCTTACGCATGCTTTGATAGAGCCGCAGGTACACCTCCTGAGTAACTTCCTGGCCCTGCGCTGACGGCACTCCGAGATAGAGCAGATAAGAGCAAATTGCCTGGCGGGTGTCCCGATACACTTGCTCGAGGTCGGCCTCAATCGTCGATGCGCCCGTCTGGCGAGATTCCGTCAGAACTGCGTGCTCCCTAAACCTAAGCGAAACCGCGCCATTGCTATTTCGCAAGCATTAACGTCCGAATCGAATGCCGAAATCCGCGGACCACGTTGCCCACTCTTGCCGCGCGCTTCCGAAATTCGAATAAAAGTGTCCAGATGTTCCCAGCCAAAAATGATGCCCTTGGTCTAGCGCAACACGCCCTCCGAGGTTTGCCTGGATGAGCATGGCATCGCGGAAATTACCGAAATCTGCGTGAAACGCATAGGCCCCGCCGCCGCCCGCAAACAACTCCACACGATCAGATCGAACGGGCAGAATTGCCTTTAACCCAAACGGAACCAATGTAACGCGCGTCCTAGCGGGTTGAATGACGAGCAGGCAAGGCGCGCACTGGCCGGTTTGTATTAGGTTTGCGCCGTTCAATACGGAGAACGCTTGAAAATTCTCCGTCTTCGGAAGCATAGTATTCACCCCGGCTTCCAAACTCAAATATTTCAAAATGCGGAATTCATAATTGCCGCTGAAAACCGGGCCGCTCGATTCGCCAAAGTCGTTCCGCGTCGGGACTTCCCCGCCCGCGCTCAAAGTAATCGTGCTGGTATGAAGTCCATCCTGCGCGAAAAGAGTTAAAGCGGGCAGGGAGGCCAAAAGAATGGTCCGAAATACTCGGTGCATGCTCTCAAAGACCCTCGCACCTCGGTTTTAGCGACAGCCGTCCAAAAAATTGATAGACAGCGCTATGATTTCCGAAGGGGCCTTGAGTCGCCCTGGCAGCCAGCCGCTGCGATCGCCAGTGCGGCTTTCGAGGTGATATTTCGACCGAGAGTGCCGCAGATCGCGCGTCCCGCGGCGGCAACTTTCCGCAGGTCGACTCCGGTTTCGATTCCCATTCCGTCGAGCATGTAAACGACATCTTCGGTTGCAACATTCCCGGTAGCACCGGGCGCGTAGGGACAGCCGCCTAGGCCAGCCACGGAACTGTCGATGGTCGCGATGCCAAGCTCTAACGAAGCGAGAATATTGGCCAGCGCCTGACCCCAGGTGTCATGAAAATGCACTGCGAGCCGGTCGAATGGAACATACTGTGCGACCGTCCGTAACATCGTTTGGGTTTTCAAGGGCGTTCCTACGCCGATCGTATCGCCCAGCGATATTTCATTGCAACCCATCCGGTGGAGCTCGTCGGCAACACGAGCGACGGCCTCTGGCGCGATCTTTCCCTCGTAAGGACAACCTAGAACACAGGAGACGTAGCCGCGCACTTGAATGCCTCGGGCAAGCGCTGCCTGGGCGACTGAGCGCAAGCGCGCCAGACTCTCGTCGATCGAGCAGTTGATATTCCGCTGGGAGAAAGTTTCGGACGCGGCGGCAAACACTGCAATTTCCTCCACGCCGCACTCGATTGCAGTCTCCAGACCTTTGAGATTGGGCACCAGAACTGGGTAGGAGACGCCTGGACGCCGGCCAATTTTTGATAACACCAGGCCCGTGTCGGCCATTTGCGGCACGCGTTTAGCGGAGACGAAGCTGCCTGCTTCAATGGTCTTTAAGCCCGCTTGCGCCAACGATTCGATCAGCAAGACCTTGGCTTCGAGCGGCACAACGCCCTTCTCGTTCTGCAAGCCATCTCGAGGGCCCACCTCCACCATGCGAACACTTTTCGGAAGGCTCATTGCTTTGATCTTGCCGAGAACTGTTCGAGGCGCAAACGCGTTTCAGGATCGCGAAAATGCTCCAGCAGCGACTCTCGTTCTGCTCGTAGGATTTTATCGATGTCGTTTCTGACCAGACGCTTGGTCCGCCGGATTGCAGGCCGCGAGTGGCGGGCAATAGCGGCGGCCATCGAAGCAGCCATGGTCTGCAGCTCGGCATCGGGTACAACGCGGTTGATTAACCCGATGCGCTCTGCCTCGTCAGCATCGATGAACTCACCCGAGAGCAGCAGCCATCGGGCGCGGCGCTCGCCTATCATTCTGCTAAGCAGGACGGACGAACCTGCACCGGGATGCAGGCCGTAGTTGATGTGACCGTCGGCAAATCGCGCGCTCCCGGCCGCTACAGCCAAGTCACAGATGCAGACGAGCTCGAGGCCGCCGGCGACCGCTACGCCGTTGACGGCGGCTATGGTGACACCAGGGTAATCTGCGATGCCGACAAATAGATCGGCCAACAGATGAAAATAGCGGCGCAACCCGTCATGATCGTCGAGCCTTGCGAAGTATGATTTGAGGTCTCCGCCAGTACAGAAGGCTCTTCCAGCGCCGGTGATAATCAGCGGACGTCCCGGATCGTCAATCTGCTGAACCGTCCGCACGAGATCGCGCAACATAGGCTCATCGAAGGCATTGAGCAGGTGTGGGCGATTTAGCGTCAGCCAATAATTGCCCTCGCGCTCCTCGAGGCGAACAGCGCTCTCGATCTCAGAAGGCACGGTGCTAGAACTCTTCTCCAGGCTCTTCGGTCCAGGTTTTCTTGTGTTTTGGTTTTAGACGGATAAGCTTTTCTTTTATGGCTCGCGCGGGCGGAGGGCTGCCTACGCGCTTTCTGGCTATCGCTTTTACTGCTTTTGTCTTATCGTATTTGGCTCGCTTGATGGCCACGGCAGGAGGTCAGACCACCCGGTCGTCCGATGTGCGGGTAGCTATCGCAGGATCAGTCTCGCCGACGGTCAGCATGTTAAATGCAATTTTCGCGCGCGTAGGTATGAAGTGCCAAACCGCCTCTGCGCCTTGGCGTTCCTCGGCCTGTATCTCGCGAGCCAAGGTCTCAGTAGCGGTATCGCCCGCGGCCGCAGCCACGGTCGCCAGGGCTTCATACATAGCGCACTCGCTGCTCTCGATCGTAAATACGGTCATGAGATTCTGCGCGGTACGCTCCTGTGGCTGGTGTGCGGCTTGAAGCGTCTTGGGAGTCGAGCTGAAGATTCCGGCCAGGAATCCTTTTGCGGCGGAGGGGCTGCCCCCGAGCTCCTTCAGCCGCGCAGTTAGGCGTTCGGAGTGCCGCCCCGTCTCGTCCGCATGCGCGAGAAACACCGCGCGCACTTCCTCGTCGTCTCCCTCGCCGGCGAAGCTTTGCAGTTGTGTTTGGAAGCTCTTCTCCGCGGTGATAGCGTCTTCCAGGTACCGCCGGATCACTTCTTGACTGGTTTCCGCCACAATTACGCTGCGATCTTCTGAGAACTATTCGGCCAGATGCCGAGCTCGACGAACTCAGTTTCGAAGCGCGATTGTTCTCTCGCGTCCTCGGATGGCCGAAGGTGGCGGCAAACTTCGCGAAGAGTATCCTCCAGGGGTCTCCCCGCGGCATCCTCGCCAAGCACCGCTCGGACCAGCTCGCGGGCGGCTCTGCGGGCGCTTTCAGGAGACTTGGCAAACATCAGCGCATCGTAGCGCTCATTGATCAGTTGGACATTTCGGTTCATGCAGGCCTCAAATGTTGGATGCGCGCCGGCGAAATTTTGGTGCGACGCTTGTAACCGGGCAGGAACGCTAAACGGACGCTAGTAAGTGCCGCTGAAACCAGTCACTTGCCAACCGGGCCACTTGTTCGAGCGCTCCCGCTTCTTCAAACAAGTGAGTTGCGCCGGGAATAATCTCCAGCTTCTTCTCGCAGCGAAGTTGCTCCAGCGCAGTTTTGTTCAAGTCGATTACTTGCTGATCGTGCCCACCAACGATCAGCAGCGTAGGCGCTTTCACATTGTCGAGCGCCTCACCAGCCAAATCGGGCCTGCCTCCGCGCGAGACCACGGCCGCGACGCTTTCGGGCATCTCCGCCGCTGCAACCAAGGCAGCGCCGCCGCCTGTGCTCGCGCCGAAGTATCCGATGCGGAAGCTGCTGGTTTCGGGGTTGTCCCGCAGCCACTCCGTTGCCTGGACCAGTCTGCCGGCCAGCAGCTGAATGTCGAATCGCAGGTGCCCGGTACGCAGATCCGCCTTCTCCTCGTCGGACGTGAGCAGATCCAGCAGCAATGTCGCTAATCCGTTCCGGTGCAGCGCTTCCGCTACAAACCGATTGCGTGAGCTGAACCGGCTGCTGCCGCTGCCATGCGCGAACAGAACAACGGCTCTCGCGTCAACAGGCACAACCAAGTCGCCCGTCAGCCCTATTGGCGGAATTTGAATCGATCGTTCCTCGCGAGACTTGCCGGGCGTCCCTGCGGCTGCTTGCTCCAGCAACTCGCGAACCTCGTCGTCGGTAGTTTGAGAAAAATCTTCGTACCAGATCCCGACCGCGGCAAAGGGGTGCGGAGTCTCCGCGCAAACGATCTCATCCACCTCCTGGCGAAGCTGGTCGCACGTCTGCCGCGCAGCCACCGGAACGGCGACAATGATCTTCTTGGCGCCTTGCAAGCGCAGAGCTCTGCTTGCGGCCAGCATGGAAGCGCCCGTCGCCAGACCATCGTCGACCACCACCACGGTTCGGCCCTGGACCGGAATAGCGGGGCGGCCTTCCCGATACAGCTCCTCGCGGCGTTCGAGCTCGCGTTCTTCACGCTCCGTCAGGCGATTAATGACGTCTTCAGAAACGCGCAGATGATCGATCAGCTCTCGATTCAAGACCCGGACGCCGCCACTCGCGAGCGCCCCGATAGCTAGTTCCTCCTCACCGGGCATTCCCAACTTGCGAACCAGAAACACATCCAATTCCGCCTGTAAGACGCAAGCTACTTGGAATGCTACGGGCACGCCGCCGCGCGGGAGACCCAGCACCAGAACGTTGGAATCGCGAACATAAGGCCCCAGGCGCTCGGCCAGGATGCGCCCGGCTTCACTGCGGTTTTGAAACAGTGGCATATCTATGTTCGTCCGACGTTTCCCTGCACTCACGCCAGACGCTACGCACGAGATCGCGGCTATAGGACAGGTAGTGCGGATCGGGAGTGAATACTTCGAGAGTTATGGTGTGATCGTATCCGCACCTTTGAAGAGCCAGCAGATTGCGGCGCAAGTCCACGGTTCCTGTCCCCAACGGCAGATGCAAATCGGCTTGGCCGCCTTTGTTGTCGTGCAGATGTACGTGGCGAAGCCGGTTACCGTAAGCGGCGAGAATTTCTTCGGTGGTGTTCTGCGGAACCTGCAAATTCGCGTGACCGATGTCGAGATGCAGGCCCAGTTCCGGCATAGGATCCAGCAGTTCACCCAGCTGAGGCGCGGAATTGTAATCGCCCGGCAAGTTCTCGATCATCAGCCCTACGCCGCACTTCTGAACGTCGGGCAGCAACTCGCGCAGGGAGTCCAAATTTCGCTCGATGAAAAAGCGGCGCGGGTGCCATGGGGTATGGCGGTCGGGGTGGATATTCATCCACTTCGCACCGACGTCGCTAAATTTTTCGAGACAACGCCGCAACTCCGCAACTGCGCCTTTCCGCACCTCCGGAATTGCACTGGCCATTGGAAGGTACCAGGCGGTGTGCCCGACCACCTGCATTCCGGTCCGTCGGAGCGCCGCGCGAATCGCCTTAGTGTCCACCTCCCACGAGGCAGCGCCGGGCGGTTCCAGCGTGAGATCGATAAATTCCATTCCCGCATCGGCCATCCACGAGATCTCGTCGACGATGTTCCGCTCAGGATGATTCATGGTGCCGATCAGCATCCTTTCAACTCCTTATCATCATTTTCCAGAGTAGGGGTGAACCACGGGCGCGAATCTAACAAAGGCGCGTGACGAGCCGTCACTTCGCCATTGCCCTCTTCCGGCGATCGCGCCCCAAGCTCGCCCCAGATCCACGACGGCAATTCACGCGCGCCATCGGGACACACCCATCCGAAGACCGTTAATAAGCCGCTCAATAGAGGCGCGTCTTCTTTTATTCGGTCCAGCACGCGGCGCCAGTTAAGCTCTGGCCCGACCCCGAACAACAAGTTCAGCGCATCCGGCCAATCGCATCGTTCGCGCTGCATGACGTAAACTTTGCTCCACAGCGCTTCTTCCGGTGCGATCAGATGAAAGCGCTCGCCGTCTACTTGGACTTCGGGCCCTTCGAGCCAGGTTTCATCCACCACGGCGCGCTGGTTTGCCATGGCCCAGATCAGGTCGACAATGGTGTCCTCTTTGTAGCTGCGATAGATCCATTTCCGGTCGTAACTTTGTTTTTCGTAATAATCTCCAAGGCCAAGATCGGTAACAACCTGGATCATGCGGTCGCGCTCGGCGGGCAGGATGTAGAGGTCGATGTCTTTAGTGTTTCGCCACTGGCCGGCGTAGGCCATTGCGGCGAGTCCGCCTCCCACGGCGAATCGTAGGCCACGATTCTGCGCTTCTGAAATGGCGCTTTTATAAAGAAACCATTGTTCGGGCGGAAAGCGCTCAGGCCAGGACGCACACCGTGCTACCCGCTCTTGAATGGTTTGCGTCCGCACGGCCTCCGGCTTGTGGGATGTGGAACGAGCTGATTCTGTTTCTGCCGGGGACACTTTGGGGTCCGCGGGGATGTGAGTTTGGATGCGTCAGGCGACATACACCGGCCAGCCAAATCGCAGCCACGGATGGTCACCCGTTAACGCGTGCAGTATGCTTCGCGCGAGTACACCAACTTGCTCGTTGAACACGAAATCCGAATCAGCATGAGCCGGCGTGGAAGTCCGTACGAGAATGCGCGAGCGGAGCGGTTTATGCGCACGCTGAAAGAGGAGGAAGTACAAGGACGTAGCTATCAAAACCTGGACGACGCACGCCGCCGTATCGGCGAGTTTCTGGAAGAAATCTATAACCGGCAACGTCTGCACTCCGCTTTGCGCTATGCGACGCCAGAAGAATTTGAGCAATCCATGAAGATTGTGGAAAGTGACGGCGCTGATGGAAACAGTGGAAAACCGAAAGCAGGTTTCCCGGATATTAATTAAAATGCTAAGAACGCGGTGTTCCCATTTCTCGGAAGGCTAGTTTGTCTCAGAAGAGGGGTGCAGTGCCGACGTCCCCGGCAATGTTACCCCGGCAATGTTACCTCAACGTGTGAAGCCGTTCGATAGCTCGAGTGCACCAAGCACCGCCTGCACTTCTAGCTCTTCGATAGGATTGCAGCGCAGAACTGTGACGTTTTCTCCGCGAGGGCCCCAAGTCTCTGGAGAAGATGACCCAAACAGGGCGATAGTTTTAACGCCTAGCGCGGCGGCCAGGTGCGTGATTCCTGAATCGTTGCCGATGTAGAGACGCGCTCCACCCAGCCAGACGGCAAGATCTCCCAAGCTTCGGAAGCGTACGGCGCCGGAAAGTTCTTCTTCAGGACCGGCGCTCCACTCCACGGGGCACGCAAGACGATCTGCGAGTTCCTGGTATAAATGCAACGGCCAATTCTTGCGCGCGCTGCCCGAGAAGGGATGGATCACCACACTTGCTCGAGCCGGCGCCGGTGCGATTTCGATCTGAGGAATGAGCCCTTCGGGCGCGCCTACCTGATTGGCGAAGAAGTCTGTCGCGTGACCCGAATGTGTCACTGGCGGCAGGGCTGCGTGGAACTCACACGGAACACCGAGGCCGAGCAGCGCCTCGCGAAACTCGGGTCGATTTGCGCCGTACCAACTCACGATGGAATCGAAGCTTTTTAGTTGGTCTATCAGCCGCGCCGGCATCTGCAAATCGCCCACTCCGGCTAAATCGAGACCTGTCGACGCGAGCGGCCGCACGGCATCGGCGAATGTAACAAGCGGCACAACGGGCGAAGGTATCCAGACCTCGGTGTAATCCGCCCTCACGTGCTGGAGCGCGGGGAGAGAAAGAATGCAGTCGCCGATTGCCCCGGGGCGAATCAGAAGCCGACGCATGTCGGGCCTTCAGAATCCGTACAATTGGCGCGCATTCTCCCGCATCACCATGTGCGCGATCTGCTTGGCTCGATCGGCCGTGATCTCGCCGTCCTGCATCATGCCGGTCAGAGCCAGTCCCAGTGCTTGCCTGCCCGTCGTCGACCCGATCCAGGCGGTTTCTTCCCAACCGACTGTGTTCGTGAACGGGCTGGCGTCGGAACCGTACAGGACCTTTTCCGGCGCAGCTTCCAAGTAGAGGCGTATGGCGCGTGAAGCTTCCGCGGGATACGTCAAATAGGCGAACCCCGAAAAATCTACGTAGACGTTCGGCTTCAAGATGAGCGCCGCAGCTTGACTCGCAAACGGCCACGCGCCATGCAGCATCACGAATTTTGTCTTACGGAGCGCCGCATCGTTGAACAGAGGTTCCATCGCGAACGGATTCGCGTTCGCATCCCGGAAATAGCTGCCGACCCCAATCGACGAATGAATGTGTACAGGCATTCCCAACCTGCCCGCCTCCTGCGCAATATGGCGGAAAACGTAGTCCTGCAGAATTTTGTATTCGTCCGCGGAGGGTTCCGACGATTGAGCATAGATGGAGTAAACCCGGTCCGCGTTCTCCTTCTGCGGATTGCCGATCTGCAGGTCTCGCAAATAAGCTAGTTCGAACTTCACCGCAACAGCCCCGTTCGCCTTCCATCTCTCGACCATGTGAGAAACGAAAGTCAGGTAATCGTCGAAGCTGCCCGGCAGGCGCTGCAATTGCGCGCCCGCTAAGTAATTCTTCAACAGCTTCTCCTCATTGGTGATAAAAGCGCGGTGCTCGGGATCTTCGGCCTTGATCGTGTCGTTGTTCAGAGGGAACAGGAACATGTCGGCAAACGGCACCCACTTGAAGCGATCGCTCGAAAGTCCGCGGCCCATAGCGACGCGATTGGCAAGCATGATTTCGGTATTCGCCTGGTTCAAAACCCACACCGGATACAGATCGCCCTTCTTTTTCGCGACATTGCGTTTTCTTTTTTCGAGATCCGCTAGCCGATCTTTATTCGCATCCGAGTAGTTATAGCCAAAGAGAGCGTGCCAGGCTTCCGGGAAATAAGGACTGCCTTCCCTGAAAGGCGTAGGCAGCGCGAGATCCTGAATCGCGTCGGCCGGGAGCGCGTCATAGTCCTGATCTTCTTCACCCGGGGAGACGACTTTCATCGGATGAGCGTGGTTATCGATCGCGTGAATCTGCCGGAGCTCCGCTTCAATCGAGCTGTCGACGTACAAGCCGGAACGATGCGGGTCGTTGCACGAAATCAGCAGCAATGGAAGAAGAAGCGGAAGGGGAAATAGCGATCGGCGCAAGCTCGATTGTACGAAAGCGAACGGCTGCTATTGAATAGAAACCGGCAGCCGAACGTCTAAGGTGGCGGGTCGAAAGCACATTTCGTTATTGCACGCCTGGTACCGCAGCTTTCCGGTGATCTCGACACTGCCCGGCGCCACATTTCCAGGCGCCTTGAACTCAGTCTGAATGTTAAAAGCGCCGGTGTACACCGTGAGCATCTCCTGGCCCACTTTGATCTCTTCCGGTTTCGGATACGTAATCGATTTCGCTTCGAGCGGCCCGCTTGTCCAGGTCAGCTTCAGCGGAATCAGGAATTCGTCTTTTGGCTTGTCACTGTTGACATGAAAGCCTGGTTGCACAACCACCCTGAGGGTCTGAGTAACCGCCCCGCCCGGCTTCAGGCTAATTTGTTCGACCGGGCTGATAGCGAGCTTATTCTGCTGGCCCTGGGATAGGAACGGCAGACAGAGGGCGCATAATGCCACGCGAAGCACTTGTCTGTTTAACTCCAAGCAGGCTCTGAATTTCATTGAGATACTCATTCTTTCCGGCAAGGCCCACGTGCGGCGAGAAGGCGAACTTCCCCTCCCGATCGATGATGAAAGTGGTTGGCAAGTCTTCTACGCCGCCATAAAGCTGCGTGACGTAATCGTTACCTAAGAGAATCCGATAATTGATTTTCCGTTCTGTGATATAGGGCTTGATAACGGTCCAGCCCTCCTCATCCATGGCGACCCCCAGCACTTCAAAGCCGCGCGATTTATACTGCTGCTCGAATTCGACAAACCAGGGAATCTCCACTGCGCACGGTCCACACCACGTCGCCCAGAAGTTCAAAAGGACCACTTTCCCGTGGTAATCGGAGAGCTTGACGTGGCTGCCATTCGCGTCAGTCAACGTGAAATCGGGCGCAGGCTTTCGCTCGCTGGATTGTTTGGTTGACACATTCTCTCTAGAAGCATCTACCACCGAGCTGCCCGAGCAAGAGACCAGTAATGCGCCCACGGCGATGGTTACGAATGCGCAAGATTTCCGGTTTTTCAATGGGGCCTCAGGTTCCAGTGTATCGCCTTGCAACACCTCCTAGCATTTGCAGCAGCGCGCAAACCTGAGACAGAACCATGCCTTCCGGCGGTCCCTCCACCTGCTCGAAAGTGTAAATCCCCGGTAACGGCTCACGCCCGAATAGACCCACGCGGCGGTGTCGCAGAAACTCTCGCACACATACTCGCGCCATACTCGAGAGTTGTTGAGTGACGCCGCTCGGGTTATGGAAGCCTTCTTTATGGCGGAAGATTCCCCTAGTTCTCCCTTAGCTCCGCTGCTCGATTCTCGGGTGAGCAGTGCGTTGAATTCATTTCGAAGTCCGTTACCCAGGCGCGTCCAGACGAAATGGAACACCTCATGCATCACGATGAGACGCAGCACCTGAGGGCGGCCGAGGAGCTGAGTTTCCAAGACGACTCTTCGTTTTCGGATGAACGAGGCAGCGTGGACCGCATTCCCGCAATCCGGCCGGTTTGACAGCAGCTTACCTCGATGAGCGCTTAGTTTAGGACGGAGAGAAATGAAAATAGGGTGCCCCGCAAGTTCGGGCAACCGGACTAAGACGCAATCGATCCGGGCCTGCGCCTCAGTGGATAACCTGGGGCTTGACAGTACCCGTAACGGGCTGCGAACCGCCTGGTTTTTCGAGCGAAGGAATTTTTTGCGTAGGGGCGCTCGAGGCATTGAAAAAGTCCGGGTCTTGAACCTGAATCTTAAATTTATCGAATTCCTGCTTTACCAGAATTCCTGAGCGAGCTTCCTCGAACGGCTGCCTGGTCCGGCTGACCACTTTTATGATGTAAAAGCCGCCTTGCACTCGGATGGGTTCCGATACTTGGCCGGTCTGAAGCTTAAATACTGCTGTTTTAAAATCGGCGGGGGCATTGGGTGCGCTCGGCGTCAGGATTCCCAGGTCGCCGCCGCGAGCCGCGGCCTTCTGATCGTCCGATTCCGCACGCGCGAGCGTTGTAAAATCCGCTCCGCCCTTAATTTTTTTCTCCAGATCGTCGGCTTTCTGACGAGCGTCTTCTTCTGTGCGAGGACCGCTCCCGGACGTCGACGGCGTTCCGGGTGCGGCGAACGACACGAAAATGCCGCTTATTTTGGCTTGGTCGAACTCGTCGGGATGGCTATCGTAGTAAGCCTTTGCTGCATCCGAGGCTGCGCCGGGATTACTCGTAAGCCGGTTGATAAAAGCTTGAGCCAGGATAGTGGCGCGGTTAAATTCGAGTTGATCCTTCACCGCCGGCTGCTGCTCGAGCTTCAGCTTCGTTGCTTCATCGGAGAGTTGATCGATCATGTAGACGCGCTCGATGAGCGTTTCGAGATTCGGAAGGGCGCGTCTCTGATCGGCGGGCACTGTCTTGAGCATCGACAGCGCCTGCTGGGCAGTGACGGGCTTGCCGCCAATGGTTGCAACCACCCGGTTGGGATCCTGTTGCGCGACGGCTTCCGGTCCTCTCGCCTTCAGCTGCACGGGAGCCGGCGGTGTCGCTGGCGTGGAGGGCTTCTGGCTAGCCGGGGGCGGGTTCTGAGTCGCCTGGGGCGTGGGCGTCCCCTGAGATAGCGCAAGGCCGGCGCAGGAGATCAGCAAGGGCAAAAAGACACTACTCTTCATTAGAATTGGCTTTAGATATCTTCAACTCTAACACGCTATTCCAGCCTGGACGCGCGCGGCGGCGACCGAATAAGCTGATACACTGGACCGTTTCAGGAGAGAGAAATGTCGCACATGGTCCGCTCGCGAAGCCGGTATTTGGTGGCTCGTTATCTTCCATTACTGGCCTTAGCGCTGGTTGGACTGGCAGGGTTGGCAGCCGCCCAGTCCATCGATCCCAAGCTCTATTCGGAGATGCACTGGCGCGAGATCGGACCGCCGCGCGCCGGGCGCGCACGCGCACTCGCCGGCGTACCCAGCCAACCGAACGTCTTCTATATAGGTTTCGATAACGGCGGCGTATGGCGGTCTACAGACTTCGGTTCCACCTGGGTTCCGCTCTTCGACAACCAGCCTACCGGCTCTATCGGCGCGATTGCGGTGGCTCCATCGGATCCCAATATCATTTATGTCGGTTCCGGAGCCGGCATCATTCGCCCCGATTTAGCGGTCGGCGACGGCGTATATAAATCGAGCGATGCGGGTAAGACCTGGACACATCTTGGGCTCCGCGATTCGCAGATGATCGCGAACATCGACGTGGATCCGAAGAACCCCGAGCGCGTTTTTGTGGCCGCCTTGGGGCACCCCTACGGACCGAATGCGGAACGCGGTATTTTCCGCTCCACCGACGGCGGCTCCAATTTCGAAAAAGTGCTGTACAAGGACGAATACACCAGCGGGAACGACGTTCGTATCGACCCCAGCAATCCCAATACGGTCTATGCAGCGCTATGGCAGCAGCAGCAAGGGTTTTTTGAGAATGGCGCGTTCGGCGGAACAGATGGCGGCATCTTCAAATCCACAGATGGCGGCTCTAGCTGGAAGAAACTGGCCGGCGGTCTGCCGCCCATCATTCAGGCGAACCTTGCTATCGCGCCGAGTAACCCTGCAATCCTCTATGCAACCGTCGCTGCGGGGACGCCTGTGTCGGCAGAGCCCGCTGGACCCGGACCTGCGGCCGCCGCCGGTCGCGCACCTCGCGGCGGACGCGGTGGCAACATCTCGTTCTATAAGACCACGGATGGCGGAGAACATTGGGCATTGGCCACCGACGATTCGCGCGTATACGAAACGGGATCGACGGGCCGCCACCCGCCGGATACGCGTCCGCTTGGGCGCATAGGCGGAGGCGACCTCCCCACCATCACGGTCGACCCTAAGAATGAAAACGTTATCTACAGCTGCTCTACGGTTTTTTGGCGCACCGAAGATGGAGGCGTCACCTGGACGGCGGTGCGCGGGGCACCCGGCGGCGACGATTACCAGAAGAGCTGGGTGAATCCTAATTACCCCAGCATCATCCTGCTGGTAAGCGATCAAGGGGGCGTGGTTTCGGCGAATCGCGGCCAGTCCTGGAGTAACTGGTACACCCAACCGACCGCGGCTATGTATCACGTCACCGCCGATAATGCGTTTCCCTATCGGCTCTGCGGGGGCCAGCAGGATTCCGGATCGGCGTGCGTCGAAAGCCGCAGCATGGACGGTGAAATCACCTTCCACGATTGGCATCCGGTCGGGATTGAAGAATACGGCGAGGCCGCCCCGGATCCCACGAATTCGAATCTGGTTTACGGCGGGAAAGTAACGGTTTACAATCGCGTCACCGGGCAGAAGGCGAACGTCGGACCGCCGGCCGCAGCGAACCGCTCAGCAGGCGCTGCTCCAAGCTCTGAACCGCCGGCCCGCACGGTGCGTACCCAGCCGCTCATCTGGTCGTCCAAGGATTCCAAAGTTCTTTTCTACGCCACTGCCGGGGTTTGGAAAACTCTTGATGGCGGACATAGCTGGACACCGATCAGCGGCGATCTGACGCGCCAGACCTGGCAAGTCCCCGCGAACGCTGGTAAATACGGATCCAGCGTGACGCCTGCGCCACAAGGCTCCGTGACCGCGCTCGCGCCTTCGCCCCTGGATGTAAATGTGCTCTGGGCAGGCACCGGAGATGGCCTCATTCAAGTGACGAACGATGGCGGCCGCAAATGGACCGACGTGACTCCGCCGCAGATCAAGCCGTGGACGCGCATCTTTAATATGGATGCCGGCCACTTCGACACCAAGACCGCTTACGCCGCGGCAAATACGCTGCGTCTGGATGACATGAATCCGCACCTTTGGCGGACCCACGACGGGGGAAAGACGTGGACCGAAATCGACAAAGGGATTGCCCCCGGCGCAGTGACCAACTCGATCCGCGAAGATCCCCGCAAGAAAGGCCTGCTCTACGCCGCAACCGACACGCAAGTCTGGTTTTCAGTCGACGACGGCGACAACTGGAACTCGCTCCGGCTGGACATGCCCGCGATTTCGGTACGCGATATCGAAGTCAAGGACGACGAGTCCTGCATGTGCTCGGACCTGGTGGCCGGTACCCACGGCCGAGGCTTCTGGATTCTCGATGACGTTACGCCGTTGCGTCAAGCTGCTGAAGCCGCTGCTCGATCCTCCGCTTATCTGTTCAAACCCGCTACCGGGATTCGCATTCGCTTCGGCACGAACGATCCGACGCCCTGGCCCCCGGAATTACCTGCCGGCGAAAACCCGCCTGCCGGCGCTGTTGTCGATTATTATCTGCCGTCCGGCGCGAGCGAAGTGAAATTGGAGTTCCTCGACACGCAAGGTCAAGTTCTAAGGAGTTACTCTAGCACCGCACGCGTGTTAACTCCCGATCCGGCGATCGACCCGGCCGCTTACAACAAGGTGTGCCAACAGACGCCAAGCGCCCCCGATTGCGGTCTGCCGCTCTACTGGCCTGCACCGCAGCAGATCCTGAAGACCTCCGCCGGCATGCACCGCTTTACCTGGGACATGCACTATGACCCTCTCCCCGGCACCACTGGCGGGCGAGGCGGCGGGGGCGGAGGAGCAAACGGCGCAGTGCCGCATCGAACGTATCCGGCCGTGAACGCGCCCTGGGTCGCGCCCGGCAATTACATGGTGCGCCTCACTGTGGATGGACATGCCGAAAATCAGCCGATCACAATTAAGCTCGATCCGCGGGTCAGGATCACACCCGAAGTGCGTCAGATCTTCACGTTGACCGCGCAGGCGGAGAACGACGCAAGAAACGCCATGAAGGCGCACTCGGAAGCGGTCGCCTTGATCGGCAAGGTACAGGCTCGCCCGAAATCGGCTGAGAACGACGCTCTGCTGAAGTTGCTCCGGGAAATGACGCCGGCCGAAGCGCCCGCACGCCCCGCTGGCGGTTTCGGTTTTGGCGCGAACAATACGCCGCCGGCCGCCCCGACTCTCACTAACATTGCGGGTGAACTAATCGCTTCGGTAATGCCCATGCAGAGCTCGGAGATGCCGCCAACTGCAGTTGAACTGGAAGGCAACAGGAAACAGCAAGCCGCCTACCTTGCGTTGATGGCGAAATGGTCCGCGCTTAAAGCAAAAACCAACGGCGCGGCCGGTGCGAAACACACCCCTGCGACGCAATGAGGTTGACGCTTTCGATACTCGCCGGAACTTACGCAGCGGTGTTCGTCGCGGAGATCGTGGGCGACAAACTACTCTACACGACGGGAGTGCTGGCGACCCGCTATCGCACCGTGCCAATCGTGATCGGCATGCTCCTCGCCTTCATGGCCAAGATGGCGGTGGCGGTGGCAGTGGGACAAGCCATATCGAAGCTGCCTCCCTTGGTAGTCGCCGGTGTCACCAGCGCGAGTTTTATCGGGGTAGCGATTACGCTTTGGCGTAAGCCGGTCGAGCGCGCTTCCTTTGAGAAGGACCACCGGATTTCGAGGTCGGCAATGGTGTCTTTTGCCGCAATCTTTTTTTCGGAATGGGGCGATGTCGGGCAGATCACTGCCGCTGCTATGGCCGCGCGTTTCGGAGCGCCCGTTCTCGTTTGGGTAGGCGCTGTGGCCGCAATGGCCACCAAAGGAGCGCTGGCTGCCTCCATCGGCGCAGGAGTTCGCCAGTGGATTGTCACGCGCGTCCCGCCGAAAGCCGTGCGCTATGCGGGCGTCAGCGCCCTGCTGGTGTTAGGCGTGCTGTCGGTTCTCGAAACGCTGTCAAGCGAGCACAGCTAACCGTTTATGATGTTGGCCGTGAACATTCCCCGCAGCCGGTAGAACATCACCACCGCCATTAGCTGCGCAAGCACTCCGAACAGAACCAGCGCAAGCAAAGAGCGTGAATATAACAAGCCCATCACGAGACTGCCAAGAAACCACATCACGCCATAAACGCCGTTAAAGGCGCCAAACGCACCACCCCGTTTGTTCATCGATACCACAGTCGCGATCCCCGAGCGTAGACAGGCGTCCTGTGCACCGAGTCCGGTCGCCCAACACCCAACGCTCGCAATAGCCCCGGTAGAGCCGCCCAGAAATCCGAGCGGAAGCGCTAGCAGAGAAATAAGGATCCCCAACACCAATGCGTTCAGGCCAATGCGATCGAAGAGGCGGCCGAAGAGCAGCGCGGTTAGACCATTCACGGCCATGGCGCCCGAATACAGCAAAGGTATTTCGACAGCCGTGGAAATTCTTGCGGCCTGGAAGTGGAAAGCGAGCAGAGGAAAATCGACCATGCCGCAGGCAAGCAATCCAGCCGCCGCCACATAGATCCAGAACACCCGCGGGAGCACTTGACCGGTCTGCGTCTTTAGCGTCCGCACGCGATCCGGATTCAGCACGCGAGCGATTGACAACGCAATCAAGGTTCCCACTGCAGGAAATGCCAGCCACAAAAATGGCGGGCCGAAGTGGTGCGAGCGAGCGACCGCCGCGACCATCAGCAAAGGGCCGATCACCGCGCCGGTTTGATCCATGATGGAGTGCAGTCCAAATCCCCAGCCATGCCCCACGTCCTCCGTCGCGCCGGAAAGCAGCACATCGCGCGCCGGACCACGGAAGGCTTTGCCCGTGCGCTCCACCACGATCAGCAAAGCCGCGAGTTTCCAGTTGCCGGCAAATGCCAGCGCAGGCACCGCAATGACATTCATCGCGTAACCGCAGAAGGTGATGGCCCAGTAGGATTGTGTTCGGTCCGCGAATCGCCCGGAAAACAAACGCAGGCTCGCCGCGAGCATTTCGCCAAGCCCGGCGATGAGGGCCACTTCGAATGCGGTAGCCCCCAGCTCCTTCAGGTATGGCCCGATGATGCTGTGCGCGCCTTCATAGGTCATGTCCGCGAATAGACTCACCAGGCCAAGGCAGAAAATAAACCGCAGTGCCGACGCTCGTCTTTGAGAAGCCGCTTGCTCTTGTGAACCGATCATCGCGCTTATGCCGCATCATAACGTGGGGCCTGGGATTGGCCTGAATCGCGATCGGAAAGCGCGCTCCGGTTCAAATGGAATACTTGGCAGACGGGAGCTATGAATTTCCGCGAGGTCGTTGTAATTCTGTTGGTGCGGAGAGGGGGACTTGAACCCCCACGGTGTTACCCGCTAGCACCTCAAGCTAGTGCGTCTGCCAATTCCGCCATCTCCGCAATGCAAACTTACTTTTTGTTCTTCGTCGGCGGCGGCGCGGTCTTTTGAACCACGGGCGCCTTGCGGTGCTCAAGAACGCTGCCGGTCGTGGGCGCTCTGTTGTTTGCCATGATGACCAGAATCAGCGATGTCACCATAAATAACGTGGCAGCGATCGTGGTCACCTTCGATAACAACGTCGTTGTTCCGCGAGGTCCGAACACCGTCTGAGATCCCATTCCTCCAAACGCGCCTGCCAAATCGGCAGCTTTGCCGCTCTGCAGGAGAACAACAATAATCAAGATAAAACAAATAACGACGTGCACCGCTGTTACCAAAATCAACATGCCAGATTCGAGTATAACAACCAAAGATAGCGGCCTGAGCCGGCCGGCAAGAGCGATAATTCTATACATCGCGCTATTGGAAAAACCACGATGAACGTGTTTATCTCGATGCTCAGAGGCGTTAATGTCGGAGGTCACAATCGGATCAAGATGGATGCTTTGCGCGAGCTGTACGAATCGCTGAAGTTGCGAGACCCACAAACTTACGTACAGAGCGGCAACGTCGTTTTCAAAACGAAAGAACGGGACGCGGGACTTCTCGCCGCGCACATCGAGAACGGGATTGAGCGCAGCTTCGGCTTCCGGCCCGCGGTCGTTGTTCGTACCGCCTCCGATCTAAGGAAGGTGATTGCAAGAAATCCGTTTGCGACCCGGACCGGCATCGATCCAAGTAAACTGCTGGTCACGTTTCTTGCCAATGATCCGGAGCCGGAAGGCCGTGACAAAATTCTCAAGATCAAAGCCGATCCCGATGAATTGAGGATCGACGGCCGCGAGGTCTACACCTATTTCCCAGACGGAATGGCGCGTCCGAAAGTGCCCTGGGCGCTGATTGAGAAGACGCTGAAAACGTCCGGGACCGGGAGAAACTGGAATAGCGTAATGAAGTTGCTTGAGATTGCGGAGAAACTGGAGCTTTCTCAATGATGCTCGCCATCATTCCTTCGATGCTGGTCTTTGCGCTCGCCAGTCCTGAGACTGTCGCGCCAGGAGCAACGGGTCCGCGCGTAATGGGGGCGCAGATTCTGTTGGATCGCGCACGGTTCTCGCCGGGTGAAATTGACGCGCACTACGGCGACGATCTCGGAATTGCAATCAAGGGGTATCAGGAGAATCATGGCTTCGAGCCGACGGGCATAATCGATGCGGATATGTGGAAGTTGCTGGACGCGGACCGCCGCCCCTTGCTGATGACCTATATCATCACCAGGGCGGATGTCAGAGGCCCTTTCGTGCCGATTCCAAAAGACGTTCAGGAACGCGCGCGCATGAAGTGGCTTGGCTATGAATCGCCGGAAGAGGAGCTGGGCGAAAAATTTCACATTTCTCCGAAATTACTTGCGGAGCTGAATCCCGGCAAGAGTCTGAAACGCGCCGGCGAGAGGATTCGGGTGCCAAACGTTCGGCGTGGTCCGCCCCATCGCGCCGTCCGGGTTGTGGTCTCGAAGTCGAAGCGGACAGTAACGGCATGCGGCCCAGGCCAGAAACTATTAGCGCAGTACCCGGCCACGCTTGGCGGCGAACACGATCCGCTGCCGATCGGCCATTGGATCATCACAGTCGTTCAGCATTACCCGTGGTTTTATTACGATCCCGCGCACTTTTGGAACGCCAGCCCGGAAGAGGCGAAGGCGAAGCTTCCGCCCGGTCCTAACAATCCGGCCGGTGTCGTGTGGATGGGGCTTTCAAAGAAACACTATGGAATCCACGGAACGCCGGATCCCGGACATATCCGCCACGACGAATCTTACGGCTGCATCCGCCTGACGAATTGGGATGCGGAAGATTTGTCGCACATGGTTCGGCGCGGCACTCCGGTCATATGCGAGGAATAGGGGCAGCGAAGACTCGCCTGCCTGCGGTAGTTTTGGCGGTTTCGTTCGCATTTTGCTCCACCTCTTCCACTCTTGACATAATGCCGCCAATCGAGGGGTTGGCGCTCGCCGACCTGCACGATACATTCGCCGAAATCCACAACGGACATCCGCATGAGGCGATCGACATCGTGAAGCCGAGAGGGACGCCCGTGCATGCGGTTGTCTCCGGTATCGCGCGTAAACTCTTCCTGAGCAAACCGGGCGGCATCACAATTTATGAGTTCGACGAGGCGGGCGAGTACTGCTATTACTATGCGCACCTGGATCGTTACGCGGAAGGTTTACGCGAGGGGATGCGGATTGCTCGTGGAGATGTGATCGGTTTTGTAGGGTCTACCGGAAATGCCGATGCACGAACACCGCATCTGCACTTTGCAATCGTCGCATTGGGGCCGGAAAAGCAGTGGTGGCGGGGAAAGGCCATCAACCCCTATCCGCCGCTGGTCGAAGCCGTGAAGCGGGCGAAGTAAAACGGGCGCGCGTGCTTGCGAACAAGCGAGACGTCCTCTATCAATCTCTGCTGAAGGTATTTCTAGCGGAGCGCCTGGAGAGAGAACGCCGACGGGCATTGTGTGCGCAATGAATCAGGTCTTAAATCGGTATATTACGACTTAACGTCAAGCCGAGCACCTCTGGTAAACTGAGTGTTCTGAAGCAGCGGCCAGGTAGCTCAGTCGGTAGAGCGCAGCCCTGAAAAGGCTGGCGTCGGCGGTTCGATTCCGTCCCTGGCCACCATAACTTTCAACGATTTAACGGCAACCAGAAACATTACTTTGCACTCGCCCGAACAATACCCGAATTCAGCCGGCTCAGCATGCGCCACAAATGCGCGCAATGGATGGCAGGACAATCCGGGGAATCTCTTGTCCTTGGCATTCGACATTGCGCATGCACCCGATAGTGATCCACGGATTAAAGGCACTAAGGCTTTGCTCACGGAATTTGCTGACTCATTGTTATCGTCAGCGGGAGTGAAGATGTCCAGAATGTCTCAGTTTGCGGTAAGACTATCCCCGACCAACCAAACAACGACCCGTTCGCCAATATTCCAATTGTCTCCTGCAGGGAGCTGGCGGGGCTTGATGAGGATGAAGTACGCGTTGGTTCACCTACGGCTCCCGAGGTTTCAAGGGATTAATTCCAGCCGCTCGTTCCTTTGCAACTTGTGGTGATCTTCTTGCGTGAAGGCACGCGACGATCAGAACATGATTTTTGACCGTAAAGTAAAGCGCATAAGGAAACTGCTGCAGGTTTACTTTCCGGGCTTCCCCAATGCGTTTGGCATACCCCGCCGGGTTCTGCGCGATCCGTCCGGCTGCTTCTCGCACGCGCCCGAGAAATTGCTCGCCTAGCCCTTCCTGTCTCGCCTCGTACCACTCCGAAGCCTCGCGGATATCCGCTTCAGCGGACGCGGATACCCTTACCTGCATCTATCGGGGCGACGGTTGTTTGAGGGACTGCGCGGCGTCTTTCAGAACGGCATCCAGATCGCGGCTCGGCTCGCGCTCGGCCTTTTCCAGCCGCTCACGGACGAGCTTTTCCGTTTCGGGGTCTTCCCGATCCTTCGCCGGGCGGACTGGATTCTGGGTTGCCATGACTTGAGTTTGGCAGAAAACCAGAAATGCGGCAATGCCATCGTAAACCACGCCGAAGTCGACGACCAGCGACCTCGCCAGTGCTTCTTGCACCAGCTCAGCGTCGCAGCGCCCTCGCGTCTTGCCAATCGCCGAGTTTAGGGCCGAAGCGAAGATGAAGGTGCCGGGTTGTGGAATTACGTCATTCCCAATTTTCAGGGATTTCTCAATAACCTTGAGCATTGGCCGAAAGAGCACATGGACGCCGAGGCAAAAGCCGAACGGATAGCTCGCAAGCTGTTCGCGAAAATTTCCCAGACTACCTAGTTTTTGACAACCGATGTTACGCCATCGTCGGCTCTTATCGCAAAGGAGCGGCTGCCCGACCAAAACCGACGTTGACATGATCTTTGTCGTCAATCCGAGCGAGTATCCTCGTATCAACGGTCTCGTCCGCCGGCAATCCGCATGACTGCAGGAGATCAACACGAGCTTCTGGACCGACGGCCGAAAACGGACGCGCGCGGAGGCGGCCCCGTGGTCAAATTCCATTTGACAGCTATGAGTTCGAGGTCTGTCCGGCATTTCGCGTGTATAATCACGCGGATCTCTTCATCCGCCGCATACGAACAACAGCGGACGGTGGGGATACACCAACCGACCGGCGAAATCGCCGATCTCCGCGCCGACGACGAAGCGAGCCTGGGAAGGCCACCCATCTTGTAAAGATGTTCAACGCATGGAAGCGCGAATGCAACGTCGAAATGCGCTCAATCTGCCTGGAAGCTGCCGCTGTCGTCTTCATCAAACAATGGGAAGTCCGGCTGCAACGCACGCTTTCCTATCACGATTGGATGGTCCGCGATTTCTTCGCATTCCTTCTTCGTTATCAGTCAACCGGATCGTGGGCAAAACCGGCTGGTATTGACGAACTCATTCCCCTTGGCGACAAATGGCAAAGCAAAGCGCTCACCGCGTACACAAATGCCGTCAAAGCTAGTGAACTCGAAAATCCCGATGAGATCGTCGAAGCCCCGTCACGCTGGGCGAAGATTTTCGGTAATCAGTTTGAGGCGAGCTGGATGTCATCGATGCGAGCATTGCTTCCCAAGCGTGCGTGAACAGAGACATCCAATTCATTCTGGCCACCGCGGGAGCTGTACGGGAGGGCGGTTTACAGCCATAACGTTCATGCAGTCGAACGGGAGTTACGATCTCGTTCCCTCGCGCCATGAACATCGTCAATATCGCGCTGGCGGCGATGACGACCATTCTCGCTGTCAGATCCGCATCCCTCAAGCCGGCCGACGACCTCCCTCAAACATCGAGAACTCCACGCGTAAAGCGCAGAAGCTACGTCCGCTTTTTTCGCCGCAGCGGGGCCGTGCTGGCGCGCTCCGGCGTCTGCTGGTCTGAGGCTGCGGGCTTCTTCAGATTCGCCAGGCTCCTGCGGAGCGCGTCGGCGATGTCCACGACCTCCGCTGATTTCTGAGGCGCTTCCGCTCGCGCCACCGGCTGGCCCTGAACCTTTTTCGCGATGATCGATTCCACCCTTTCCCGATACGTGTCTCGATACTTCTCCGGCTCGAAAGGCCCAGCCAGCGAGTGGATCAGCGTCTGCGCTAAATCCAGCTCTTTTTCCGCAACCGCGCTTGTGTCCGTCCGATATTCCTCGTCAGCTCGCACTTCCGAGCTGAAAAACATTGTATGCGCGAGAACCCCCGTCTTGCCGGGACGCAAAACGACGACGTGCTCCCGATTATGCATAGCGAATTGCGCAATTGCAACCAATCCGGTCTGCTGCATGGAACGGTACAGAAGCGCGTATGCCTTCTCACCCGCTTGTTCCGGTGTTAGGTAATAGGAAGTCTCGAAATACACCGGATCGATTTCGGCAAGCTGCACGAATTCCTGAATTTCCATTTCTGTGGAGGTGCTGCGGGCCGCACTCTTCAATTCCTCGGGCTCGATGACAACAAAACGATTCTTCTCATATTCGTACCCTTTCACCACTGACCGTTCCGGGAGCACCTCGTCCGTTCCCTTGCGTACCGAGACCTGCTGAACAGGTGTCAGAATAGGTGTCGGTTGCTCCTCGCGCGCAGCACGAGTTCCGGGGGAATTCATTGGGGTGACGAGTGGTTGGTCTCCATACGCCACTCGTTTCAGCGGCGCAACAGTAAAGGACTCTTGCCGCGGACGTTCGGCCGCTTGTCTCGGCTCTTCGCGATAAAGTCGCCGGAAGCTGACCTTCTCCGCGCGCGCGGCGCGAAAGAGCCGTACAGGAATTGAGATCAGACCAAAAGTGATGTAGCCACGCCACACAGTCGAAGCCATTTTGCCCTCTACTAGTGGGATTTCAAGGGCCCAAAACAGTTTCATTGCAGGGTTGCAATGCCGAACTCCGCTACCCTGAAGCGGGACTCCGATTTTGACGTTACAGCGCCTGTGGCCCTCATCCCTCATAGCATTCGCTCTCGCGGCGTCTCAACTGTCCGCGCAGTTCACGACCACGCTACAGCCGCGCACAGTCGTAGAATTCGATCAATACGCGGCTAAGGTGGAACAGCAGCTGTCCAACCGTTGGCACGGCGAACGCCCGTTTCTTTCGATCGAGGATAACCCGTCTGAGCATGAGCAGGTCTTGCGCGGAGACCTGGTTATCCGCCCCGGCACGCCGGCCAATCCTGTCGCGATCTCAAATGGATTGATTCACGATTGGACGGGCGCGATTTTCATGCCAAACACGACCGTGACCAAGGTTCTGGCGATTCTGCAGGACTTCGATCGGCACTCGCAAATCTATCCGGAAATCATCAGTTCCCATTTGCTCCGGCGCGAGGGAAACGATCTGTGGGGGTATTGGCGCTTGCAGCGAAAGGATCAGGTCGTTCCTGTCGTACTCGACGTCAACGAAGAAGCGCATTATCGGGAAGCTGGGCCAGGCAAATGGATTTGCCGCGCCTACGCAAAAGATATTTCAGAAGTCGAAAACCCTGGAACCCCACGTGAAAAGAAATGGCCGGCGGGGCAAGGCACCGGATTTCTGTGGCGGCTTTACGCCTACTGGAGCATTGAAGCGGCAAACGGCGGCGTTTTGGCCGAGTGCCGCACGCTCTCTTTATCGCGGAGCATTCCCGCTGCCCTGTCCTGGGCCATCAAGCCGTTTGTGCAGACACTCCCCCGTGAATCTCTGGCTTCAACGCTGCGGAACACGCGCGCGGCAGCGGCAAAATAGAACTCGAACGAAACGCATGTTTGTGTAGCACTTGCTTACCGTCGAGCGTCCATTGGGAAAGGATCATCGAACATGACAGACGCCCAGAGCCGCAACCTGAAATTCGCCTATTTCGTGCTGGGAATCTCTTTACCGATAGCTGCGTATGCGTTCTGGCCGAATATCGCGCGTCTTTGGTCCTGCGGTAGAAAAGAACGTGTCGACAAAGCCCACGACATCACGGTCGAGGACAGTTTTCCCGCTAGTGATCCGCCTTCCGCCTGGTGATCTTGATCCACGCGCTTTCCGCTATACTGAAGCTCAGAATGGATCAAAAAAAGCCTTCCTTTCAGCCCCTTGCTTTCACGCTAACTGTGGCGGCGGCCCTGTTGCGGCTTGTGCCGCATCCTCCAAATTTCGCTCCCGTAGGCAGTGTCGCTTTGTTCGGGGGCGCCAAGTTGCGTGGTTGGCAGGCCTACTGCGTACCCGTGCTCGCAATGTTGGTGACGGATCCGATTCGCAGCCGATTAGAAGGAAATTACGCTCCATACTCTTGGGCAACTCTGATCATTTACGCATCGTTTTTGATTAACGTCGCCCTGGGCCGGATCTTCCTCCGGCGTTCTTCGAGTGCCGTGAAGATCGCCTCTATCGCGGTCGCCGGCAGCGTTCAGTTCTACCTCATCACGAATTTCTTTGAGTGGCTAGCAGGCCTATCCCTCTACGCGCACACCGTCCCAGGATTGATTGCGTGCTATGTTGCCGCGCTGCCATTCTTCGGCCGAACCCTGCTTGGAGATTTGTTCTACACGGGCGTTTTGTTTACCGCGTACGCGCTTCTGAGGCGGCGAGTACCTGCTGAGAATCGAACACTCTCGGCCGCGTAGCTATTCTCTTGCGCCACAGACTAGTCGCATTCGCGATACTCTGCGCCGCGCTATGCCGGATAGCGGGCGCGGCGGTTACCTCTGTAGAGTTGATCAGCCGCACGAACGTGCTCAACGGAGCGCCGTTTGGCAAAACCGGCGCGTATGAGTGCATCGTCGCAAAAGTTCACTTTGCTGTCGACCCAAAGCTCGCGGCGAACCGAATTATTGCCGATATCGATCTCGCGTCAAAAGCGAAGAATGGACTGGTTGAGTTTTCCTCCGATCTCTACATGCTTAAGCCGCGGAATCCGGCAAACGGTAACGGTACGGCTCTGGTGGAAATATCGAATCGCGGCGGCAAGGCGCTGCTTAATGAATTCGATTTTGCTCGCGGCCAGTTGAGTCCGACCTCCCCGGAAACTTTAGGCGACGGCTTCTTGCTTCAGCAGGGTTTCACGCTGGTGTGGGTGGGATGGGAGTTCGACGTTCCATCGCGGCCCGGCCTCCTGCGTGCGGATCTTCCGATTGCGATAAATCGCGACACCCCCATTACGGGCGTGGTCCGATCGGAATGGATAGGCGACCAGACAGAACAAATCATTCCCTTGGGCGATAAGGGACAGACCGGTTACGCGGTGTCGGATGTGAACTCACGCGAGAATAAATTGTTCGTCCGGGATAGTGTGATGGGTCCCCGCACGTTAATTCCGCGTTCGGATTGGAAATTCAGCGATCCCACGCATGTTTCCTTGGAGGGCGGGTTTACACCCGGCCGCATATACGAAGTCGTGTACCGGGCGAAGGACCCGGTTGTTGCGGGTCTGGGCCTCGCCGCGGTAAGAGACTTCGTTTCCTTTCTGAAATACGGAGGAGTGAAAACTGCGCTCGACGAGCAGCCCTTGAAGCGAGCCTTAGGTTTCGGTGTCTCGCAAAGCGGGCGCTTTCTACGAGAATATCTCTACGATGGCTTCAATGAAGATGAGCTTCATCGACAGGTATTCGATGGCGTTTGGGCGCATGTCGCAGGCGCTGGCCGAGGCAGCTTCAACCAGCGCTTTGCGCAGCCTTCGCGAGATGGTCATGCCTTCCTGAATGTGTTCTATCCCGTGGACATTCCACCCTTTGACGAAGAGCACCTTCTCGACAAATCGCACCGGGCACATGTCGTGCCGAAGCTGTTTCTGACGAACGGCTCTTATGAGTATTGGGGCCGCTGCGCCTCTCTGATTCACACCACAGCGGATGGAAAGGCCGACGCTCCTCCATCTGGCGCGACCCGTATCTACTTTTTCTCCGGATCGCAGCACACCACCGGCTCCATTCCACCGCGCGCGGCGCCGGCGCAGAATCTGACGAACACGAACGATTACCGGTACGGGTTGCGTGCGCTTCTGATAGCCATGCAGAATTGGTTGAAGGATGGGACTGAGCCTCCGCCATCGCAGTTTCCCCGGTTGGCGAAAAGCGAGCTCACGTCGATCGCAGCATTGAGATTTCCAAAAATCCCCGGTGTGAACATCCCGCGGCACAAACGCGAAGCCTATCGTCTCGATTTCTCAGTGGAACCACCGGAAACCGGTGCGCCATTCCCTACATTCGTGCCGCAAGTGGACGCAGACGGAAACGACCTCGGCGGAATCAAGATGCCTGAGGTCGCAGTACCCTTGGCTTCTTACACCGGTTGGAACTTGCGAAGCCCGTCCATTGGAGCACCGGCGGAGTTGCTCAGTTTCGTAGGCTCGTGGATTCCATTTGCTCGAACTCACGAGGAAGGCGTTCAGACAGGCGACCCAAGGCCCTCAATCGCGGAGCGCTACGCGTCTGAGGAGCAGTACCTCGACGCCATAGATAAGGCCAGCGACGCGCTGGTTCGCCAAGGCTATGTTCTCCAGGCCGATATCTCGTTACTTCACGAGCGCGCGGCTAAGGAATGGGAATTTCGCGAGAAATTTACTCGTACCGCAACGCCTCAGTAGGATTCAATTGCGAAGCGCGGCGCGCGGGCAGCAGACCGAAACCAACGCCCACCGTGAATGACACCGCAAACGCTACCAGCACGGAAACGGGGGAAATGGGCACGCGAAACTGTTCGGTGAATAGCCGCACGCTCAACGGCAGCGCGAGACCGACAATGATCCCGATTACGCCTCCCGCCAGGCTGATCAGCACCGCCTCTACCAAAAATTGCACCATCACTTCGCGGCGCGATGCACCGACTGCCATGCGCAAGCCAATCTCGCGGGTGCGCTCAGTGACGGTCACCAGCATGATGTTCATGATTCCGATTCCGGAAATGATCAGCGCGATGGCGGAAACGACTACGAGCACAACGGTCAGTACATTGGCGATTTTGTCGGCTGTATCGAGGATCGCGCTTAGGTCCTGCACGTTGTATTTCGCTCCCGCGCGGTGACGCCTCTCGAGAATGTCGTTCACTTCCTGACGAACCGCCGGCACATCGGCTGCATTGCGCACCTCTACGTAGACCGGCTCGATGCGCTCGTACTGCATGAAGTACTTCATCACGGTAATCGGAATCAAGATGGTTTCATCCGTGATCTCGCCTTGACCGAACGTGCTGGTCTTCTCACGGAAAGTGCCGATCACCGTGAATTGCAGTTGACTGATCTTAATAGTCTGCCCTAACGATGCATCCTGGCTGCCAAAAATCCGGATAGCAAGCTTGTCGGTCAGCATGGCCACGCGCTCGCGCAATGTCAGATCGCTTTCATCGAACGCGCGGCCGCGCAGAACCAGCAGGTTCCGCACGCGCGCATAGTGCTCGTCCACTCCGTCGATGGTGACCTCGCGAACCTTGCCATTCACGACAATCTGATCGTTAGTAGTCATGACCGCCGATGCGGCAATAATTGTGCTGCCCAGTGTGTCGCGTATCGCTTGCACATCGGCGAGTTTCACGAAGTCGGCTTGCACTCGGGCGGTATTCTGCCCACCCGCTTCGTAATCCGCATAAACCAGATTCGATCCGATGCCCCGAATCTGGTCAAGAATCAAGTCTTTGCTCGCGAGGGAAATAGTGACCACGAGAATAACGGACGCATTCCCGATAATTAAGCCGAGCGCGGTCAGGAATGTGCGCAGCCGGTTGGCCCGCAATGCTTGCAGACTGAAGTTGATCGCCTCGGCGAGATTCATCTCATCTGCGGAATAGACGTCTAAGTGCCGCCGGCCTGCTTCAACAAACGGGCGGCGTCTTCTTTGGGCGGATCGTCGACCGTGATCGGCGCCTGCATGTATTTCTGAAGAAGAAGCTTCGCTTCGTCCAGGTTGCGCTTCTGTTTCACCAGGACATCCGCCCGCGCATACCAGATCTTAGGCGCGTTCGGCGCCACCTTCTGCGCTTCGAGGAACACCGCATCGCTTTCCCGCGTGCGCCCTTCGTCGGCCAACAACTTAGCCAGCGCGATCAGGTGACCGATCTCGCGAGGGGCAATGGCGATCGCTTTACGCAGATGTTGCTCGGCGGCGCCGAACTCGTTGCGTTTTTGCGCCAGTTGTGCCTTTAAGAAGAAGTCTTCGGCCGGATCGACGGCAGAAATCCGGTCCGCCACTCTCACCGCTTTGTCATAGCCGCCGCCCAGGAACCCCGGCGCTTCCAAGTAGTAGTCGAACAGATCGCTCAGCGCATCGCTGTTTGTCGGGTCGAGTTCTACCGATTTCTCAAACGCCTGCCGGGCCTTGGACGCAAGCGCGGGCGCCAGCAGCGGATTCGATGTCTCGGCCCGTTTCCCATATACGCGCCCCACCCAATCCATGTACTCGCCGTTCTTCGGCTGCAAGAGCGCCGCCTTCTGTAAGTAGTCACTGGCCTGCTTGAAATTCGCCAGCATGAAATAATCACGGCCTATCAGGAACTGGGTCCTCGAATCGGCGCTCTGCTTGTCCAGCAGCGCCAGAGATGCTCCGTAAGCTGTTCGCGTGTACAGCTCCTCCGCTTTGGTGAGAGTCTGGGCACGCGCGGGCCACGCGCATATCGCGAGTGCGGCTAAGGACACCAGTGAACCTATGCCACGAACCATTCCTTACATCCGATGCTGCCTAAGCGCTAGAGGTTGCCGGAACCTGGCATATCAACCAATATCTGTTGTATTCTGCTTCACTTAAACCCCAAAACGATATAGTATTCTTAGGCGGAAATTCGGAAAACAGGAGAGGAAAACATTATGCTCGCCCCGTTGCGACGTGCGCTGTTTCTAAGCGGTTTCGTTGTCCTGATGGCCGGCACTACTTGGGCCCAGACTACTACTCTGGAAGGCGACGTAAAGGACCAGAATGGCCAGCCTTTGAAGGGTGCCGTCGTAAAACTGGACCGCACCGATATCAAAGGCCATTACCAGGTGAAGTCGGACAAGAAGGGCCACTGGCTCTACACGGGCCTGCCGTTCGGGAAGTACGACGTCTCCTGCGAAGTAGATGGCCAGGTAGTCGACAAGGTAAGCGGCGTGCAATCGAAGTATGGCGATTCTACCGTCGTCAATTTCGATTTGAGCAAGCTGAAACAGCAGAAGGCGGCAGCGGCTCCGGCGAACGCAAACGGGGAACTGACTCCCGAGCAGGAGCGCGGGATGAGCAAGGAGCAGAAGGCGCAGTACGAGGCGCAGATGAAGCAACGCTCCGAGCAGATGAAGAAGAACAAGGCCCTCAACGACGCGTATAACGCGGGTAAAGACGCGCTTACCGCAGCGGGCGCGGAGCAGGACAAAGCAAAGAAGGCGGCCGATTTTCAGACCGCTGTCGACAACTTCCAAAAGGCCTCTGAGATGGACGCCACGCAGGAGGCTGTGTGGGCCGGGTTAGGGGATGCGTACTACGGCCTCGGCCAGGCGCAAACCGGTGACGATAAGACAAAATCGTTTGACGCAGCGCTTGCGGCATACAACAAGGTGTTAGGCATAAAGCCGGATGAAGCTCCCATCTATATCCAGATCGGCAATATCTATGGAGCCGAGAAAAAGATCCCCGAGGCGACCGAAGCGTTGACCAAGGCCGTTCAGCTGGATCCATCGTTGGGGAAAAAAGCATATTTCAACATGGGCGCGAACCTCGTCAATAGCGGCCAGCCTGACAAAGCAACGGAGTTCTTCAAAAAAGCGACGGATGCCGATCCCACCTACGCCGAGGCTTGGTATCAGTATGGAAGTTTGCTGATGATGAAGGGCGCGGTTGATCCGAAGACCGGCCAGCAGTCGTATCCACCGGATACGGCCCCCGCATTGCAGAAGTATCTTCAATTAGACCCGAATGGGGCGCACGCGCAAGAAGCGACGGCGATGTTGCAGGCCATGGGCGAAAAGGTGGAGACAAAGGTAAGCAATCCGAGCGCCACGAAGAAGAAGAGACCGCCGCAATAATGGCGGTCGCAAGGGCACATTCGAGATGCCCTGAACGCTCCTGAGAAGTTCCTGATGTTTCGTGCTCTGATCGAGTTACTGTTTACAATTCTGATCGCGCTGTTGGCTCGCGCAGTATTCCGGAGTGTGCTCAGAGGTTTCGGGAACGCGGCCTCACAAGCCTTTCGAGATCGCGTTGCACAGGGTAGGCCAGGTTCGGCTCCGGGCGCGCCCCCCACTTCTCAGGGTGGTGAGCTTCATAAGGATCCGGTCTGCGGCACATATGTTGCCGAGTCGACACCGTTCCGCAGCCAGATAGCCGGTCAAAGCTTCTATTACTGCTCAGAGAATTGCCGCGAGAAGCACGCCCTGGTGGCTCGTTAGAACATGATTCGGCGGCGAGCGTTCTTATCTTCCGCAATCGGAGTGGGCGCTCTCGCTAATGTTGCCGGAGCTCAGCGGCGCGAAACGGACGCAGGACCGCCCGGTACTGTTCCGCCCGCGATCGCAGCTTTGAAGAACAGGCGAGCTGAAGCGACCCCCATCACCGTGGCCGAGCGCAAGGACCGCTTCGAACGCGCGCGCCAGCTCATGCAGCAGCACAAGATCGATGCCGTTTGCATGATCGGAGGCACATCACTCGCTTATTTCACGGGCATTCGCTGGGGCAACAGCGAACGGCTGTTTGCATTGGTGGTACCGCAGAAAGGCAATCCCTTGTACGTCAGTCCGTCGTTTGAGGAGGACCGGGCCAAGGAACAGATTGCGCAAGCGCCAGATGGCGATTCCTCACGGGTTTTAACGTGGCAGGAAGATCAGAATCCGTACTCACTTGTGGCTCAGGGACTGAAAGACGCCGGCGTGAGGACAGGGCGCATCGGCATTGAGGAGCGCACCACATTTGTGTTTTCCGATGGCATTGCCAAGGCTAATCCCGGAGCGGAAATCGTCAGCGCCACGCCGGTCACGGCGGGATGCCGAATGATCAAGAGCCCCGCCGAGATTGCATTAATGCGGCTGGCGGCGCAGGTTTCCCTCGCGGCCTACGAGGCGGCATGGAAGAGCTTGGAACCTGGCATGACGCAGAACCAATTCGGCGGATTGGTCACGGCGGCACACCGGCAACTCGGTTTCACCGGGGAAGCAAGCATACAGGCGGGAGAGTATTCGGCCTTGCCGCATGGATCGCGAACGCCACAGACGATTCGCGAGGGCACTGTCTTGCTTATGGATGGCGGGTGCAGCGTGGAAGGCTATGCGTCCGATATCAGCCGCACATTCGTGCTGGGCAAAGCGACGGATAAAATGAAGCGCGTTTTCGCCATCGTGCACCAGGCGCAAACAGCGGCTGTGAAGACAGCGCGGCCGGGCCCGCCGGCAGGCGATGTGGATGCCGCAGCGCGAAAGGTGATTACCGACGCCGGTTACGGACCGGGGTACAAATACTTCAAGCACCGGGTGGGCCATGGAATGGGCATGGATGGACACGAGTGGCCCTATTTAGTGAAAGGCAACCCGCTTCCCCTCGAAGCGGAGATGACTTTCAGCGATGAGCCCGGCATTTACATACGCGGTGAGTTCGGCGTGCGGCTCGAAGACGACATGCACATCACCAATGCCGGCGCGGAATTGTTTACCCCGCAGAGTCCATCGCCCGAACAGCCGTTCGCGAGAGTCTAAGCGCCGCGCGTTCGAGCGCGAATCTCGAGCAACGTCCGATGACCCAGGCCATCGGGCAGCTCGTAGCGGCAGAGCACGCCCACGGTGACAGGATGCTTCTTTGCCTCGGCCAAATCGCTTTCCACGTCTGGTCCCTTATAAAGAATGATGCGAGTACCCTCCCGAAGAGCCTTGCTGAATAGCTCCAGGATGCGCGTCATGGGCGCGACGGCTCGGGCTGCGATAATGTCCGGGTGCCGCCAGGCTGCGCGTTCTTCGGCACGCTGGGCGACGACATGCACGTTGGGCAATTCCAGAGACTCTACCGCGGAATCGACAAAGCGCGCCTTCTTCTGAGTCGATTCGGAAAGAGTGAAGCGGATTTCCGGCAGTGCGAGTGAAAGCGGAATGCCGGGGAAGCCCGCGCCCGTGCCTGCGTCCAGAACCCGCTTTACTCCGCAGAAGTGCCGCCAGGGAGCAACCGAATCGTAAACGTGTTTGATAGCCGCTTGCTGCGGACTGGTGATCCGCGTGAGATTCATGTACTCGTTGGTCGACACGATCAGACGCAAGTGTTGCGCCGCCTTCAAAATGAGCCGATCCCGATGAGGGATATCGGGCGGCAACACCCGCGCAAGCTCCTCTTCGAACTGCACATCCGAATGATCGCATTCGGCGACACTAGGGGTGAATGTTAAGAGCTGGAATTATAGGGCTTCCCAACGTGGGGAAGAGCACCCTGTTCAACGCCGTCACGCAGACGCGCAAGGCCATGGCGGCGAATTACCGGTTTTGCACTATCGAGCCCAACACAGGCGTGGTCACAGTGCCGGACGATCGATTAGACGTACTTGCAAAGATCAGCTCATCACAGAAGATCGTGCCGGCCGTGTTTGAGTTTGTCGATATCGCAGGACTGGTGAAGGGCGCGAGCAAGGGTGAAGGGCTGGGCAACCAGTTTCTTGGCCATATACGCGAAGTGGACGCGATTATCCAGGTGGTCCGCTGTTTTGAGAATTCGAATATCGAGCACGTTATGGATACAATCGACCCGGTTCGCGATATCGAAATCGTGAACACGGAGCTCGTGCTCGCAGATTTGGAGGCGGTGGAGAAGAGGAAAGCGAAACAACAGAAGACGGCAAAAAGCGGCGACAAGAAGGCGCTTGCGGAAGTGGATCTCCTCGAAAAACTCGAGAAGCACCTGAACACGGGGAAAACGGCTGTAACGCTCGGGCTGACGCCGGAGGAAAAAACGGCGCTGAAAGGGTTCTTTCTACTGACCGCGAAGCCGACATTGTTCGCGTGCAATGTGGCCGAAGAAGATCTTGGCACGGCGGACAGTAACGAGTTCGTCCGCAGAGTGCGCTCGTATGTAGCCGAACATCACGATACCAGCGCGGTGGTGGTGTCCGCCGAGATTGAATCGGAACTCGCCAGCTTGTCGCCGCAAGACCGCGCTGAATATCTGCAGAGCCTCGGAGTGGCCGATACGGGCGTGGGCAACTTAATTCAGGAGGCGTACCGGCTGCTTGGATTGCGCACCTTCCTGACCACCGGCGAGAAAGAAAGCCGCGCCTGGACCATTCATGCGGGCGACAAAGCGCCGCAAGCCGCGGGCGTGATTCACTCGGATTTTGAAAAGAGCTTCATCTCTGCGGAGTGCGTCTCTTACGAAGACCTGGTAGAGCTCGGCTCATTCGCGCGAGCGCGCGAGCTTGGAAAACTGCGCACAGAAGGTAAGGAATATATAGTGCAGGACGGCGACGTCATCGAGTTCAAGACCTTCCTTTAGGACCTGGCGCGGCCTACTTTTGCTGATCGAAGAGCTCGGACCGGGACACGCGCTCGCCGCGAAACATCACCAGTGAAATTCGTTCTGTGTTCGAGATATCCTGCAGCGGGTCTCCGTCGAGCAGAACCATCGTAGCGTCGCGACCGGGCTGAATGGAGCCGATGCGGTCCTCCGCCCGCAGCACCTTCGCAGCGTTGTATGTCGCAGCTTGCAGCGCAACCGCTGAAGGGATGCCGGCCTTCACCCAAAGCTCCAGCTCGTGCTGAACGGTCGGTCCGTGAATGACCAGCAAGTTTCCGGCATCGCTGCCGGTAATCAACAGCACTCCCGCTTTATAGGCATTCATGAGATTTTGATTCAGCCGCTCGAGGAAACCCTTGAAATGCTCGGGAGGCTCGGGCTTCTGCTTTAAAAGCATGTCGCGAGTTGAGTTCAGAAGATCGGTCGGACCGACTTGCAGTACGAGAGAGCGGTTTAGCGGCTCCGGGTTCGACGTCCTCAAATCGACCAAAGCTTCGAAGACGCTCAGTGTAGGATCGTACGCGATCCCCTTCGTCCTCATTTCCACAAAAGTTGCGGGCGGAATAAGATCGATCATCGAGCCGTGTTCGACGCTGCTGGTACCGGCATCGGCTGCATCTTTCACATCAGCGGCATTGCCGGTATGGGTTGCTGACGGGATATTGTCCTTGATCGCCTCGGAAATAACGGCGTCATAGATTCCGGTATCGAGCCTGTTGAACAGGCCCCACTCCGAGTTCCCGGCTTCAAGAACGGCCTTTATGCAGTCGACTCCCGCCTTTTTGAGATCGTCTACTTGCTTGCGCGCTTCATCCGCGGATTTCGGCAAGCGTACGAACTGCTGCCGCGCAGTGTTTTTTTGCGTGTCGGGAATGTACTTCAGCAATTCCATTGGATGGCCGCCTTCCGCTGTAAAAAGAGGACCGCACGCAAAGAATTGAGCGTCCAGATATTGGCCGGAATTGACTAGTCTGCGGAGTTTAAGCGAAGCGTCCAGCCAGTCTCCGGTGCTTCTTACGGCCGTGACGCCGCTGTAGAGATAAGCAGCAAGCCTGCGCCTCTCAGCGTTCGGATCGGCATACTTGGAGACGTCGCTATACAGGCCGCCCGGCGCGCCGATGTGGACATGCATATCGATCATGCCCGGCATTAGAGTTTTGCCGGCAGCCTCTATCACGTCGGCGTCGAAAGACTTGGTGTCGCTTGGAGGCGTCTGAAATACCCGGGCGATTTTCCCGTTTCTCACGAGCACTGCGCCGCTGCGGATGATGGTGCCATTACCGACGAAGATGGTCGGGTTCTGAAACAGAACAGAGCGGTTGCGCTGGGCATTGCGAAACAAAATTTTGGCTTTCTCGATGTTTTGTTTCGTCCGGGCCTGGTAGATGCCCATCACGAGGAACGGGGCGAGCACAGCCAGAATCCAGAGCTTCGATGCGCCGCTGATCTTTTCTTCCTTTTCCCAGCGGAAGAGCTTGATGCCGACGAATAAGGCGACGGCCAACGTGATCAACAGCGCTACAACCGAGAGAAGATTCGCCCAGACGCCTTCGCCGCCGATCATGATCGACTGCATGCCCTGATACAGATAAGTGGCGGGCATGAACTGCGCGATGACTTGAACCCAGATGGGCATGATGCTGACGGGGAATGTCGCGCCGCTGAGAAACAGCATCGGCAGATATAAGAGCTGGGTCAAAAATCCGCGCTTCCTGCGCGGAATTCACGACTGCCGCGATGATCATGCCCATCGAGCGAAACGCGACCACACCGATGCCCACGAACACAAAGACTGAGAAATGTTCTGCGGCACCGGCATGTGATAAAATGAGCCTGGCGAAAAACAAGAAGAGAAACACGGACGGGAGAAAAGCCACCAGGCCCGACACTCAGCGATGCAACGATAATGGGCGCGGCATCACGGGGGCGACTTTGAACCGCCGCAAGACATTGGTTTCGCGATCCTGCACCGCGCGCATGCCCGCCCCGAAGAAACCGTTCCCCAGGACGCCGATGATCAGCACCATCGAGATCACCTGCGCCATCGCGGCCGGACTTTCCTTGGCATCGAACAATTGCGCAAACAGGAAGAAAAAAACCAGCGGGAAAAGATAGCTGAAGAATAGGATGGAGCGGTCACGCCCCATCAAGCCGCAGATTGCTTCTGCATCTGAGCGATATAGGGTCTCATTATTCGCGCAGCTTCTTTCCAGTCAGTTCGATAAATACATCTTCGAGTGTCGGACGCTTCATATGGATGTCGACCAGCCGCAGATTCTGTTGATCGATCCATTTGACAAGTTCAACTATAAGCGCCGCTGCCGAGTCGGTCTGCACGGAAAGCGTGCGGCCGTCGTCGCGAGTAACGTATTTCTCTTTTCGCAAGCCCATCGGGAATCTGGTCAAGCGGCATGGGTTCGTTCGTCGTTACCTCGACAAGCGTATGGCCTAAGACGCGCTGCTGAATTTCCCGCGGCGTACCGAGCTCGATGATCTTGCCCGCATCGATGATCGCCACGCGGTCGCAAAGCCGTTCGGCTTCCTCGATGTAATGCGTGGTGATGAGAATCGAGCGGCGATTTTCTTTCAACTCTTGAATGACGCCGTGAATCTCGTGCCGCACCTGCGGGTCGAGCCCCGTGGTCGGCTCGTCCAGAAACAACAGCGTGGGCTCATTCAGTAGCGCCAGCGCTAACGCGACACGCTGCTTCTGGCCGCCCGAAAGCGATTTATAAAAGGCATCTTTCTTGTCCCAAAGTTGAAGGCGCTTCAGCAACGCCATCGCGATCGGTGTGCTGGTCGTAGAAAGCATCGAAGAGCTCGAGCGCCTCATGGACTTTCATTTTGTCCGGGAGGTTAGTGGCTTGCAGGCACACGCCTATACGGTTCTTGATCTCTTTGCGGCTGGAGGGCCGGGTCGAATCCGAGCACAGAGACTTCCCCGCTTGTCCGCGGGCGCAGTCCTTCCAGAATTTCGATGGTGGTAGTCTTCCCTGCGCCGTTCGGTCCGAGCAGTCCGAAGACTTCGCCCCTGCCGACTTCGAGATCGATTCCGCTGACAGCCTCAAAATCGCCATAGGATTTGTGCAGGTCTGCACGGAGATTGCAAGCGAGTCGTTCATCTGATGGCTGAGTTCTAGTACAGTATGCACGATCGTTACCCGACGAAGCACGGACAAAGTTCGCCGCGGATCAGGTCTATACGGTAGACGTCTCGCCGCATGATGCGAAGGCTCACGTGCAGATCAACTGGACGCCGTCAATCAGCAGCTCGCAGGCGCGAGGCCGCGAATTGTAATTCGACGAGAGCGCGAAACCGTAGGCGCCGGCGGTGCGGATGGCGAGCAGGTCGCCTGGCTAAACAGGAGGAAGATCGCGAGCGCGCGCGAAAAAATCGCCGGTTTCGCAAACCGGGCCGACCACATCAACTCTTGCTCGGTCAGTCGAGAGTGGTTCATGAACGGGCGTGATCTGGTGATGGGCTTGATACAGGGCGGGCCGAATCAGATCGTTCATGGCGGCATCGACTATGACAAATCGTCTTTCGCTCGGTTCTGCTTTACGAGCAGGACGCGGGTGAGCAAGGACGCCGGCTTCGGCAACGATGGAGCGGCCCGGCTCGAGCATGAGCATCAGATCGAGACGCTCGAGTTTAGGCTCGGAGCCGTCGAATGTAGCTGTGATCGACCGGCGCGCGATCGCTGGCGTCGTAAGGCACGCCCAGCCCTCCACCCAGATCGAGATATGCGGATCGGAAGTCCTTGCGCGCGCAAGCGGGCAACCAGCGCGAGCAGCTTTATCCGCGGCCTCGAAGCAAGGGATCGATATCCAGAAGCTGCGATCCGATGTGGCAGCGTGACGCCCTCCGCGACAGTCCAGGGAAAATTGGCGATGCCGGTTATAGATCTCTTCGGCGCTGGGCAATGTCGACTCCGAATTTGTGCTCACGGAGTCCGGTCGAGATATAAGGATGAGTTATCGCATCGACGTCCGGGTTCACTCGAATCGCGATGGAAGCCGTTCGTCCTGAAGGGAATCGCGCAACGGGAAATCAATTCGATTTCCGCTTCGGATTCGCAGTTGAAGCTGTGAATTCCCTGTTTCGAGCGCGAAACGGATTTCATCTTCGGTCTTGCCGACGCCGGAGAACACAACAGACGCCGGATTGCCGCCCGCGGCAAGGACTCGATACAGCTCGCCGCCGGACACGATGTCGAATCCAGCGCCTTCGCGGGCCAGCGCAGCGAGCACAGCCAGATTCGAGTTGGCCTTCACCGCATAACAGACGCGATGCGGCAGCCGGCTAGCGCATCTTCATAAGCGCGGAATCGCGTCACGATGGCGCGCTTGGAATACACATAGGCGGGCGTGCCATAGGTATCCGCGATCGTCGTCAGAGGCACGTCTTCGCACGACAAGAGTGCCATTCCGATATGAAAATTCGTCGCGAGAAGATCATCAATACGGCTAAAGGACCCTCATCGCGATCAGGGTTTGATCGTCGGTCAGAGGCGTCGGGCCGCGGAACACGTCGATATCTTCAAAGATCGGCGTTCACGATCTGGCTGCGGAGTCTGCTGCAGCTGCGATTTCATAAGCTGTTTCAGACGCTCCGCTCCATACTCCTTCAATTTCGCTTCTGCCAGTTGATCCTCTACGCCGTCGGAGTACAGCAGGACAAGATCGTCCGGTTGAGCCACAAGCTGGACTTGGTCGTACTCCTGATCATCGAGCAGGCCGATGGGAACTCCTTCCGCTCGGATTCGATAATCTCTCCATTGCGGCAAATCATCGGCGGCAGAGTGCCGGCGCTCGCGACCGTGAATGTCCGCAGTTCGGGAGTCCCACAACACCAGGGAGAGCGTGGCATACTGCGCGTCCACTCTGCGCTCGAGCAACGCTTCGTTCAGCACTTCATCAGTTGCGCGGGGTGCGGCGGCTGGAGCGCGAGAATGCGCAGCAATCCGGAAATCAGCGCGCCGTAGAGAGCCGCGGCCGCGCCTTTTCCGCTCACATCGCCAAACGCGATGAGAGTGTATTCGTCGTTGTGCTCGAAAAAGTCGTATAGGTCGCCGCTGATCTCGCGAGCGGGCTGGCTCTGATGCCGATATCGAGCCCGATAACGTCCGAGACGTGCTGCGGCAGCAGAACGGACTGCAGTTTGTAAGCGGCCTTCAGATCCTGCTCCATCCGCTGTTCGCGCTGCGCCAGTTCTTCATACAAGCGCGCATTCTCGACCGACGTGGCGATCTGCGGAGCAAGCAAGCTAAGTGCTCGCGCATGATCTTCGGTGAAGAAGCTGGCGCGGACGCTCTCCAGATCCATGACTCCAATAACGCGGTCGCTGCAGGATCAGCGGAACGGCGACTTCCGAACGGATATCGGGGTGCGACGCGATATACCGCGGATCCTGCGTCACGTCGGCCACGCGGATCACCTGGCGGACTTGCGGCTGCACCGCCGGTCAGCCCTTGCCGAACTCGATGTTGTCGACCGTGACCATTTCTGGTCGTAGCGCTGGCTGAAGCGGCACCGCAGCAAGCTTGCGATCCTCGTCGACGAGAAAAATGCTAGAACGCATCGAAGTTGATGAGGGCGCGAATCGTGACCGCAATTTTAGTCAGCAGTTCGTCGATGTCGAGAATGGAGCTGAACTCCTGTGAGAGATGCGTGAGAACTCTCAGCGTGCGATTCTGGCGTTCGACGCGGCGATACAGGCGGGCATTGTCGATCGCGACGCCCACGCGGCTGGCGATCAGAGAAGTAGAGCGCGATCCTGCTCAGAAAATGCGTTCAGGCGCGTGGACTGCAGATCGATAACGCCGACCAGCTTGCCGCGCATGATCATCGGGACGGCGAGTTCCGCGCGCACCGCGTCGAGCGCGTTCAAATAGCGCGGGTCGGTCCGCACGTCGCGAACCAGATCGGCTGGCGGGATGGCGGCGGCGGAACCGGTGATGCCTTCATTCGAGCCGAATGGAAAGATTCTTCGCTACCTCGTCGCGGTGGCCGATGGAGTAGCGCATGCTGCAGAGCGCGCGTGCGTTCGTTATAAAGCAGGATCGCGAAGAGCTCGTACGGGATGACGTCCTTGACGATTTCGGCTACATTCGCAAGCAGGCGATCGAGATCGAGCGTTTCCGGAGTGACCGAACTGACCTCAAGCAGAAAATCGAGAAGCTCGGCGCGTTCCTGGAAGCGCACCTGGGCTTTACGAGGAGCAGGCATTCGTTAATAGCTAGTCGAGATGGCCGCCGGGAACGTTTGCTCCGCTGAGGCGAAGCGGCGCATCGAGTACATCTAGCACTGGAAGCTCGCGCAGAATGCTCACGCCCGAGCTGGTGCCGATGCGATTTGCGCCGGCGCCTACCATTTGACGAAGCGCTTCGAGCGTGCGCACCCCACCCGATGCTTTGACCCCAATAGACTCGCCCACTGCCTCGCGCATAAGGCGCACGTCTTCAACAGTCGCGCCGCCCGATGAAAAGCCGGTCGATGTCTTAACGAAGTCGGCGTTAGTTTCCCGCGCCAGACGGCAAGCGGCGAGCTTCTCCTCACGATTGAGCAGACAGGTTTCAAAAATCACTTTCAAGATCGCGCCGCGAGCATGCGCTGCTTCGGCGACCTGTGCGATCTCTGTTCCGACTAACTGGAAATTTTGGGAGCGCAACGCCCCGATGTTCTGGACCATGTCGATCTCGTGCGCGCCTTCATTTAATGCAAGCTCGGCCTCGGCGAACTTAATGCGCATCTGGTTGGCGCCGAGCGGAAAGCCGATGACCGTGCAGACACGCACGGGAGAACCGCCCAGCGCCGCGGCCGCGAGCGGAACCCAGCAGGGATTCACGCAGACGGAAGCAAAGCCGAACCGACGAGCTTCTTCACAGACGCGTATGATATCCGCCTGCGTCGCCTCCGGCTTTAATAGCGTGTGATCGATGAGTGAGGCTATGGCTGCCGGATTGTCCAGATTGTCGTTCAGGTTCACAGTTTTTCGCGGATGCCGAGGCGAGATTTGGGCGCGTGTAGCACCCATTTGCGTCAAGGATAACATGCGCGTCCTGCAAGGCACGCCGCTATCTAAGTAGGCGACGAATGTGCACGGCGCCTGCATAAATCAGCAGGTACGCAACCGTGAACGGCGCGATCAGGAGCTCGCCAGTCAACCGAGCCAGCTTCATCGGCTTCGGAATGCGAATACGGCTCGCGAGCATCGCCCGTGCCATGCGGCGCGCGCTATTGACCCCGTCAGCGTCAGCCATTGGGCAGCAACATCTTTTTCAAGAACACGAGCTGGCCAAGATGGTAGGAATTATGTGACGCAACCAGCAGCGCCTCGCGCAGGAGCGTCTGCCCATCGCCGTGCTCGAACAGCTTGAATAGATATCGCCGATCATTCTGTACGAGTTTCTCCAGCTCCCGCGTATCGTTCTGAAAACCTCTAATGCTATCGTCCCAGGCTTTTGCGTCGGGAGGAGCTTCAGTCGCGGGCCAGTATCCTTCCGGCCACTTTGGAGATTCATGTTTGGGATCACGCGAAAAGTCGAGAATGTCCCGTTGCGCGAGTCGCATATGCTCGAGCAGCTGCCAGGCCGTGTGCGGAGCGCCGGATCGTTTGCTGCCGCGAAGCTTAGGCGGAAAATCCTTTACCGCGGAATCGAACTCGATGTGAGCATTCTGCCCGCGCATCGCGTCTACCAGCATCCGGTAGAGAAATTCAGATTCTTTATCGCTCATTGAAGTTCGCCTGGCGGCTTCGCGCCTGCCGGAGCGGTAGGGACTGGCTTGGGTGGAGGAGAATTGGGCGCTCCCGGTACCGGTGCTGAAGGACTGAGAGGCGGCGGGTTCGGAGCGGCGAGCGGTTGTGACGTTGCATTCGGCGAAGAAGCGTTTGACGAACTGTTCGGCTGCTTTGCGGTTAGCTGTTTTATATTCGGAAGTTCAGTATTGCCCCATCCGCCGCCAAGCGCCATAATCAACGATACGCTGGCCGTCATTTGGCGAAGCTGAATTTGCAGTTCAGTTTCGCGGTTGGTCAGCAGCGTGTTTTGCGCGGTAATGACGTTCAAATAACTATCCACGCCTCCCCTGTAGCGGGTCAGCGAGAGATCCAGATAATGATTGGCTGAATTGACCGCGGTGTGCTGCTCTACTATCTCCTCCGAAAGAATGCGTAAAGCGGAAAGGTTGTCTTCGACAGTTTGAAATGCCGTAAGAACAGCTTGGCGATAGTTCGCGACTGTCCCCTCATAGGAGGCCTGCGCTTGTTGGTTCGCCGCGCGCCGCAACCCCGCATCGAAAATCGTCTGGGCGAGCGTAGGTCCCAGCGACCAAAAGCGACTCGGCCAATCGAACCATTGCGTGAAGCTGGAACTCTGGAAACCAGCGCTGGCGCTGAGCGTCAGAGCCGGATAATAAGCCGCTCTGGCGACGCCTATCTCCGCGTTCGCTGCCGCAACCTGGCGCTCGGCCGCTGCGATATCGGGTCTTCTCTCGAGCAGCTCGGACGGCAAGGCCACCGGTACCGGCGGAGGGTTTGGAACGAATGGCGCAACCGGCAGCTCAAATCTTGCAGGCGGTTTTCCGGTGAGTACGGCTATTGCGTGCTCGTATTGAGCTCGTGCCACGCCGAGATCCGTTTGCTGCGCAATCGCTGTATCCAGCTGAGTTTGCGCCTGCGAGACGTCTTCATCGGAATCGATTCCGCCGCGGAAACGCGCGAGCGTCAGGTCAAGCGTCTGACGGTAATTGGCGACAGTATCTCGCAAGATCACCCGCTGCGCATCGATGGCCCGAACCTGGAAATAATCTTGCGCAAGCTCCCCCTGCGTGCTGAGCAGCGCGGTTGCAACATCCGCCGCGCTCGCTTGCGCTTGATACGCGCTGACCAGAACCGCATTGCGAAGCTTGTGCCAAAGGTCTATGGTGTACGAGACGTCGACCGGCAGCGAGAAATCGTTGATCACTCCCGTATTCGAACTGCCCGCTACGGCTGTGCTCGAACCCGTCCCGGCAACGCCGCCGCCGGTCGTTGTTCCAGTAGTCGTGGTTGTGGAGTTTGCCGCGCCCCCCGCTCCTATCACGTGCGCGCTCTTAGACGTTTGTGAGAAGCGGGAATTCGTGTATTGAGCCGATGCGGTAACCACCGGAAACAGCGACGCTCTTCCGGAGAGCACAAGCGAGCGCGCTACCCGGAAATTCGCTTCCGCTCCCGCAATAGTCTGGTTCGAAATATGAACCTGCTCCTCGAGCGCGTTCAACTGAGGATCGTTGTACATCTCCCACCAATTGCCACGAATCTTATCGTCGCCAGGTTGTGCCAGTTTCCACCCGGTGCCTTCCTTATATTCCTGCGGAATCGCCTCTTTGAAAGCAGTAGGCGTTTGCGCGGGAGGCTTTGCGTATTTCGGAGCGGGATTGCATGCGGAAAGCAGGCCCAATACAAGAGCGACTACGGTAAGTCCACTCGGCCCAGAGGGCATCCCACGTCGTGGTTCTGTACTAATTTTCAACTTCATCGCTCACCCGTGAAATCCAACGGCGCAGATAAATGGGACAGTTGACAAGCTTGATGTTGTCGGCAGCCTGCGCCGATATATACTGCACAGCTTTTCGATCCACCAGCGTCACCTCGCTCAAGTCGATGTAAATCCGTTGATCGGCGCCTCTGAATTCGGAAATGGAATGTTCCAGTTCCGGCAGCGCGTCTTCACTGAATCTTCCGTTGAGCAGGAGCGTGACAGACCCTTCCGCCGGATGCCGTTCCGCAATGATCTTGTAGTGAATTTCCATTGGGGTTCCTAGGCTGGACCAGCGGCTTCCGCCGGCGCTTCCGGCAATCGACCCCCGCGTAAACCTTCCACCCACAGGCGCATGCGATCCATATACAGATAAATCACCGGAGTGGTGTACAACGTCAGCGCTTGACTCACGATCAGCCCGCCCACGATCGTGATTCCGAGCGGGCGCCTTAGCTCGGATCCCGTGCCCGTTCCGAGCGCCAGCGGCAATCCTCCTAACATCGCGGCCATGGTGGTCATCATGATGGGCCGAAAACGAAGCAGGCACGCTTCGAAGACCGCATCCCTCGGACTCTTGTGATCGCGCCGCTCCACATCCAGCGCGAAATCGATCATCATGATCGCGTTCTTCTTCACAATTCCAATCAGAAGGATGATCCCTATCAGCGCAATCACGCTCAGATCGGTGTGGGTGATCAGAAGCGCGAGAATCGCTCCTACTCCGGCCGAGGGCAGTGTCGACAAAATCGTGATCGGGTGAATATAACTCTCATAGAGGATTCCCAACACGATGTAAACGGCAGCGAGCGCCGCCGCAATTAGCACCGGCTCATTGGCGAGCGAGGATTGAAACGCTTGCGCCGTTCCGCTGAAACTTCCGGTGATCGAGGTGGGCATTCCCGCTTTCATCTCCATCGCATTGATTTCGGTCACGGCGGTCCCTAATGCCACGCCGGGCCCGAGATTAAAGGAGATAGTGACCGAAGGGAAAATGCCGGAATGGTTTACCGCCAGCGCTGCCGTCGATCGCTGAAAATGCGTGAACGTCGCAAGTGGAATGCCTGGTCCGTCCGTTGTCGACGTTGTTGTGACATAGATCTCCTTCAAACCATCGGGGTTTTGCCAGAATACCGGATCCACCTCCATGACCACGAAATACTGATTCATCGCGGTATAGGTCTTGGCGATCTCGCGCTCTCCAAACGCATCGTAGAGAACGTTGTCGATCGCCTGCGGAGTAATGCCCATCCTCGATGCCGTGGGACGGTCGATAACCAGATTCGCTTCGAGCCCATTGTTCTGCTGATCGCTGTTGACGTCCGTCAAGTCCGGCATCTTCTTCATCAAATTCATCAGCAATGGCGCCCAATGCGTCAGCTCTTCCAGATTGTCGCTTTGAAGCGTGTATTGATACTGAGCGGGACTCTGACGTCCCCCAATGCGTAAATCTTGAGATGCCTGAAGCACCAAATTCACACCCGGAACAACCGCCAATTTCGGACGCAAGCGATTGATGATTTGGTCGGCTGTCACCTTGCGCTCGTTCAACGGCTTGAGTGCCATGAATGCGCGCCCTGTATTGGTGGTGGTGCCGCCGCCTCCCCCCGTAAACGCCTGCACGGTCGCTACCCCGGGATCCGCTTGTACGATCTTGGCTAATTCGAAGATCTTCTTTTGCATCGCTTGGAACGATGTGCTTTGATCGCCGATAAAATTCCCGTTCATGCGGCCGGTGTCTTGCTGGGGGAAAAAGCCTTTCGGGATGATCACGTATAGATACACATTCAAAGCCAATGTCGCGATCGCGATCAGCAAAACCAACGCCGAATTCCTCAAAACCCAGGCCAGGCTGTGCTCATAGACTTTAAGGATGAATTGAAATACCCGCTCGCTCGCTTGATACAGTCTTCCCCGTCCTTTCTCGTCGCTGAGCAAGCGCGAGCACATCATGGGCGTTGTCGTCAGAGAAATGGCCAGGGAAACAAGAATGGTGACCGACAACGTAATTGCAAATTCGCGAAATAGCCGTCCGATAATTCCTCCCATCATCAAAATCGGGATGAACACGGCAACCAGCGAAATACTGATAGACAGAACCGTGGAACCGATCTCCGAAGCCCCTGTGAACGCCGCTTCCATGGCTCCCATGCCCTGTTCGCGGTATCGGGTGATGTTCTCGAGGACTACAATGGCGTCGTCAACCACGAACCCGGTAGAGATAGTAAGGGCCATCAGCGACAAATTGTCGATGCTGAAGCCCAACAGATACATGACCCCGCACGTACCGATCAGCGAGACGGGAACCGCAACGCTGGGAATCAAGGTAGCCCGCACGATCGCGCAGGAAAACGAATACGACCAAAACGACCAGCGAAACCGAGATCAGAAGCGTTCGCTCCACATCTTTAACGGAGGCGCGGATGGTTACGGTCTGGTCCAAGGTGATGGTCATCTCCACAGCGCGGTTGATCGACGCCTGCAATTGCGGCATCGCGGACTTGATGCCGTCGACGGTATCGATAATATTCGCCCCCGGCTGGCGAAAGATAATCAGCAAGGCGGATCGCTTTCCGTTCGCCAAACCCAACGACCGCAGAGTTTGCACTGAATCCGTCACGCGCGCGACGTCCGATAGCCGCACGGCCGCGCCGCTGCGATAGCTGACAATCACAGGGGCGTAATCGGCTGCGTGCATCAGTTGATCGTTCCCATTGATCATCCAGGTTCTCTTTGCGTCGGAGAAAACTCCTTTCGCCAAATTCGCGGTTTGGGCGGCTACCCCGGTACGAATATTGTCGAGAGTTAACCCATAGCTGTTGATCTGCGTAGGGTTGACGTCGATGCGTACGGCTGGCGCTGAACTGCCTCCGACGGTAACCTGTCCAACGCCGCGAATTTGCGAGATCCTCTGCATCAAAATTGTCGATGCCGTGTCATAAAGCGCGCTGGTGGGCAGCTTGTTCGATGTCAAAGCGACGATCATGATCGGCGAATCCGCCGGATTCACTTTTCGATAAGTGGGATTGCTGGGAAGATCGGCGGGAAGGTATCCTCGCGCTGCATTGATGGCGGCTTCCACGTCGCGCGCCGCCGCGTCAATGTTGCGGCTTAAATCGAATTGAAGCGTGATACTGGTTTGTCCCAGCGTGCTGGTCGAGGTCATTTCGGTGACGCCGGCAATTCGTCCGAACTGACGCTCCAGCGGAGTGGCGACGGAAGACGCCATAATTTCCGGGCTGGCGCCGGGCAGTCCCGTGGATACCGAAACGGTGGGAAAGTCAACCTGCGGAAGCGGAGACACGGGAAGAAGTCGAAACGCAACGGCGCCCCCGAGGGCAATCGCCGCCGTCAACAAGGTTGTGGCGATGGGCCGCTTGATAAATGGAGACGAGAGGCTCACAAATTAATCTCCACTCGCGGGCGCCGGCTGCATACCCGCCGCCGGGCCCCGTCCTCGTTTGCGAAGCTCCGCGACTTTCGAAGCAAGCGTGTCGAAGAAGAGATAAATGACCGGCGTTGTGTATAAGGTCAGCAGCTGGCTGAAGATCAATCCGCCGATAATCGTTATTCCGAGCGGCCGCCGGAGCTCCGATCCGACACCTCGTCCAAAGGCCAGCGGCACCGCGCCCAGCAGGGCCGCCATCGTAGTCATCAAGATGGGGCGGAAACGAAGCAGCGCCGCTTGAAAAATCGCCTCGCGCGCAGGCTTGTGTTCGCTGCGCTCCGAATCGAGAGCGAAATCGATCATCATAATGGCGTTCTTCTGTACGATTCCTATCAGCAGAACGATGCCGATGATGGCGACGACGGTCAGCTCCGACCGGCATATCAGCAGCGCAAGAATCGCGCCGACTCCGGCCGAAGGAAGCGTCGAAAGTATGGTGATCGGATGGATATAACTTTCATACAGCACGCCGAGGACAATGTAGACCGTCACCAGCGCCGCTAAAATCAACAGAGATTCATTCGTCAACGATGCGATGAACGCTTGCGCCGTGCCTTGAAACGACGTCTGCATGGCCGCGGGCGGCGGCAGCTGTTTCTCCACATTGCGTATGGCATTGACTGCTTCTCCAAGAGCCGCTCTCGGCGTGAGATTAAAAGACACAGTCGTCGCCGGAAACTGGCCGACGTGGCTGATCAGGATGGGCATCGAAGAACTCGACGTCTGAGTGAAAGCGCTCAGCGGAACCGGCGCGCCGTTGCTCGATTTTATGTAAATGTTCTGCAGATTCCGGGGATGCGTCTGGAATTGCGGCTGTACTTCCAAAATGACGTGATACTGGTTCAACTGCGTGAAAAGAGTGGAGACCTGCCGCTGGCCAAACGAATCGTAGAGCGTCGCATCGATGTTCTGCGCAGTGATGCCGACGCGCATGGCCGTTTCGCGGTCAATCGCCAGCGATGTCGCCAATCCGTGCGTCTGCAGATCGCTAGCAACGTCGGCCAGTTGAGGAAGCGCTTTCAGCTTGTCGACAAACTGCGCGGTATAACTCGCGAGCTCATTCGGATCGGGATCTTCAAGGCTGTATTGATATTCCGTCCTGCTCACGATGTCTTCCACAGACAGGTCTTGCACCGGCTGCATGTAAAGCACCATGCCGTCCACTTTCGCGAGTTCCGGTTCCAGGCGCCGGATCACGTCCGAGGCATTGACATGGTTGCGCTGTGCCAAGCCCTTTAAGTTGATCTGGATGCGGCCGCTGTTCAAAGTTGTATTCGTGCCGTCGACCCCGATGAACGACGAGAGGCTGTCGACTGCGGGATCCTTCAAAATGACCCCCGCGATGCGCTGCTGCAGGCGGGACATTTCGGGAAACGAGATACTCTGGTCCGCTTCCGAAACACCCTGGATTTCGCCGGTATCCTGCACCGGGAAAAACCCTTTGGGAATGACGATATAGAGCAAAATGGTCAGAGCCAAGGTGCCCGCGGCGATCGCCAGGGTCAGGTTTCGATGCTCGAGCACCCATTCCAGGGTCCTGCCGTAAAACGCAATGATCCGCTCAAATACTTTTTCCGAGGCCTTATAAAACCTGTTTTGCTGCGCTTCGGGCTTGTGCCGCAAGAGTTTCGCGCAAAGCATCGGCGTAAGCGTCAGCGAGACGGCCGCGGACACGATGATAGTGACAGCCAGCGTAACCGCGAATTCGCGGAACAGACGGCCAGTGATGTCGCCCATGAACAGCAGCGGAATCAATACCGCGATCAGCGAGACCGTCAACGACATGATGGTGAATCCAATCTGCTCGGCGCCCTTCAGCGCTGCCTCCAAAGCCGGCTCGCCTTGCTCCACGTAACGCATGATGTTCTCGATCATGACGATGGCGTCATCGACCACGAACCCTGTCGAAATCGTCAAAGCCATCAGCGTCAGATTGTTCAAGCTGTATCCCAGCAGATACATCACTGCGAACGTGCCGACCAGCGATAACGGCACCGCAACGCTTGGGATGAAAGTGGCCGCAAGATTTCGCAGGAACACAAAGATGACCATCACGACCAGCACGATGCACAACAGCAGCTCGAATTCCACATCGGAAACAGAAGAGCGAACCGTTATCGTTCTGTCGGTCAACACCTGGACGCCGATAGACGACGGGATGGTCGCCTGCAGCTTTGGCAGCAGCGCTTTCACCCGATCCACGACTTGGATAATATTTGCGCCGGGCTGCCTCTGCACGTTCACGATCACCGCTGGAGTTTGATTCATCCAGGCGGCTTGCCGTATGTTCTCGATTCCGTCGATCACTTTCGCGACGTCCTTCAGCATGACCGGCGCGCCGTTCTTGTAAGCTACGATCACTTGCGCGTAATCGCTTGCGCTTAGAAGCTGATCGTTCGCGCCGATTTGATACGCCTGGTGAGCGCCATCGAAGCTGCCCTTCGCCTGGTCAAGACTTGTAGCGGTCAGCGCTGTGTGTACGTCTTCGAGATTCAAGCCATAAGAAGCGAGCTGGGTGGGGTTGGCCTGAATCCGAACTGCCGGCTTTTGTCCGCCGCTGATCGTCACCGCTCCTACGCCGGCGAGCTGCGAGATCTTTTGCGCCAAACGAGTGTCCGCGTAATCCTCTACCTGCTGCAATGCCATCGAGCTCGAGGTCAACGCGAGCGTCAGGATAGGCGCGTCCGCGGGATTGGTTTTGCTGTAGATGGGAGGCAGCGGCAGGTCGGCAGGCAGAAAGGTCTGCGCGGCGTTGATGGCTGCCTGAACCTCTTGCTCCGCAACGTCTATGTTCAAGCTCAGGACGAACTGCAACGTGATAACCGATGCGCCCTGCGAGCTGGTCGATAGCATCTGGTTCAATCCCGGCACTTCGCCAAGCTGCCGTTCCAAGGGGGCCGTCACCGCGGAAGCAACCACGTCCGGACTGGCGCCCGGATAAAAGGTAACGATCTGCATCACCGGATAATCCACCTCCGGCAGCGCCGAAACCGGAAGCTGCTTATACGCGACAATGCCGACCAGCAGGATCGCGGCCATCAGCAGTGAAGTTGCAATCGGCCGCAGAATAAAAGGACGCGACGGATTCATTTCGGCTGCGCCTGCTGCTGACCACTACCTTCGGGGTTGCTTACGTTGTTGGATGGCGCCATGGACTTCCGAATCGCTACTTTGACTCCGTCCTGCAGCCGATCGAAGCCGTCGGTGACCAGCGTCTCGCCGGGCTTGACCCCCGTCACTGCGGCAGTATCGCCATCGGTTGTCGCGATGTTGATATTCCGCGACTGTACGGTTTTCTTGGCTGGATCCACTACGTAGACAAATGCCGCATCCCCATTGCGCTGAATGGTCGCGGTGGGAATGAGATTCACGGTATTCAGCGTCCGCACAAGCAATTTCGCATTTACAAATTCATTCGGAAAAAGTTTGTTATCGCGATTCGCAAAAGTGGCGCGCACTTTCACCGTGCCCGTAGTCGTATCGATCTGGTTGTCGATCGTCAGAACGGTGCCCTGCGCCAGATCGGTTTGATCTGCGCGATCCAGAGCGTCCACGCGCAATTTGTGCCCGCCCCGCATCTGGCTGACCACTTCCGACAGGTAATCCTCAGCCATCGTGAAGATCACCGTAATCGGTTGCAGCTGCGTTATGGTCAGCAAATTCGTGGTGCCATTGGCTTGCACGATGTTGCCTGGATCCACTAACCGCAATCCCACGCGGCCGTCAATGGGCGCTGTGATTCGCGTGTATTCGACGTTTACTTTCGCAGCATCGAGATTTCCCTCGTCCAATTTGACGGTGCCCTGATCTTGCTCGACAGTCGCCTGCTGCGTGGCAAGCTGCTGCTCGGGAATCGCCTTCTGCTGGTAAATCATTTTGTAACGGTCCAGGTCGATGAGCGCATTCTTCAGCAGCGCCTGATCGCGCGCGAGTTGTCCTTGCGCTTGTGTCATCACAGCTGCATATGGTCGCGCGTCGATCACCGCGAGCAGATCGCCCTTATGAACAATCTGGCCTTCCCGGTAATGTACCTCCATCAGTTGACCCACTACACGGCTGGTTACATTGGCTGTGTAGACCGGCGTGACCGTCCCGATTGCAGTGATATAGACGCCGATGTTCCCTTGCCGAACGGTATCTACGGAAACGGATATCGCTCCCGTACCTTGCTTGCCGCTCTTCCCGCCCTTTCCACCCGCCGCCGGCGCTGTCGATCGCTGCGACAGCAGGTAGCCGCCGCCCAGTAGAATGCAGATCGCGGCTATCCAGACCGCCCAATGTCTCCTGGCGCGTGCAGTGCTCATACTCGGCATGTATCTCAACTATGCTTCGCAAATAAATCTTTCCGCGACTGCCGAAAGATCTACCCTCGCCTCCGCCATTCGGCATAGGTCGCGACACGACTAAAACGATCCCTCTTCTGCTTCGATATACTTGCAGCGAAGCGGCTTTTCGTAGTGCATTCCCCCTTTTCGACCCGTATCGCGGCGCTCGTCGCACTCACTGCCGCGTTCATCCTTCCAAGCGCCGCGCTCGATCCGAGCAAGACCTTGGGGCAATATGCTCACCGCATTTGGGGCCAGGAAGAAGGATTGTTTCAACCAACCATCTATTCCATCCTGCAGAGTCGCGATGGATTTTTGTGGCTCGGAACGCAAGACAGCCTGATCCGGTTCGATGGAATGCACTTCCGCGAATTCGAGTATCGCGGCGAGCCGGTTTTTCACCACAGCCTCATTCGCGCGTTGCTCGAGGACCGGCACGGAGATCTTTGGGTCGGCTCCATCGGCAGCGGCGCCGCGAGAATTGCCCCGGACGGTGCGGTCACCCGCTACACAACCAAACAGGGTCTGCCAAGCGACAACGTCTTTTGTCTTGCATCGGATCCCCAGGATCGTGTATGGGTCTGCACCGATCGCGGGTTGGCTCGCTTAGATCGTTTGGGCATGAAGGTATTCACCTCCGCGGATGGTCTCCCCTCAAATCAAATTCGGTCCACTTGTGAAGCCTCCGATGGCACTCGGTGGGTCGCTGGATTGGACTTCGGTTTGAGCCGGTGGAATGGCTCGCGCTTTGAGACCTACTCCGATTCGCAGATTTCACCTCGTGAGAATGTCACCGCGCTCTCCTGCGCAAACGACGGAAGCGTTTGGGTCGGAAAGGATTCAGGACTCACCCAAGTCCGTAAAGGATTCTCGCATTCTTTCTCGAAACGCGGCGGTCTACCCGATAATGCCGTTTCCTCTCTCGCCCAAGCGCCCGATGGAAGCCTTTGGATTGGCACAAACGACGGAATCAGCCGGTACACAAATGGCGAGATCAACGTTTATCGCACCCGTGATGGTCTTTCGCACAGTCTTGTCCTCTCGCTCTATATCGATCGCGAAGGAAGCCTCTGGGCCGGTACCAAGGACGGCCTCGATCAGTTCACAGACGGCAAAGTGACGCCCTACAGCACTGAAAACGGCATGCTGAGCAACGATGCCGGTCCGGTACTTGAGGATGCGGCCGGACATCTCTGGATCGGCACGCTCGGCCGCGGCTTGAATTGGTTCGACGGCCATCGTTTTCGTGCGCTGACCACCCGCGACGGATTAATCGATGACACCATCCTCAGCCTGGAAATGGATCGAGCCGGCGATCTTTGGGTAGGCACCACCAAGGGTTTGAACCGGTTGCGCGATCGGACCGTCGTTGCCGTCTACACGCGAAGCCAAGGTCTTTCCGGCGCGGAAGTGCGCGCGTTGTTTGTCGACCCTGAAGGAACGTTATGGGCCGGCACCAATAAAGGCTTGGACCGCTTTACGGGATCCCGCTTTGTCAATGGCGGCGTCATCCCCCGGCTTGGCGCAAATCCTGTAATAGCGCTTGCAGGTGGCCACATCGTGCGCCTTTTCGCCAGTACCGATGGGCCTAGCCTCTATTATTTGCGCGATAACGCATCGAACAGTTATCCGCTCGACGTCATTCATCCGGTCGACTGCTACTATCTCGATCACCTCCGGCACACCGCCTGGATGGGAACGCTTGGCTCCGGGCTTCTGCGATTCGAGAATGGAAAGGTCGTCCATGTCCGGGTCAAAGACGGCCTCTACGACAACCGGATCTACAGCATCCTGAAAGACGAAAGCGCTAACTTTTGGCTCGCATCCAGCAAGGGCATTTTCCGCGTTAGCCAGAAAGAACTGGACGATTTCGCCGACGGTAAAACGCGAAATGTCACCAGCATCCCATTCAGCACCGGCCAGCTTCGATTCGAGTGCCGCGCCGGCGTGCAGCCTGCCGCGGCTCGCACTCGGGATGGCCGTCTCTGGTTCTCAACTAACAACGGGTTGGTTGTTGTCGATCCCAATCATTTGCTGAGCAATAAAGTCCCTCCGCCGGTTCACATTACCGCAATTGTCATAAATGGCCAACGCGTTGACCCGCAGCAGAATCTGGAATTGAAGTCTTTTGAAAAGAACGTAGAGATCCGATATTCAGGTCTCAGCTTCATATCTCCGGAAAAAGTCGTTTTCCGCTACATGCTCGAAGGATTCGACAAGACCTGGACTGATGCGGGCGTCAGAAGAGAAGCGTTTTTTACTAATTTGCCCCCGCGCAAATTCCACTTTAGAGTGATGGCCCGGAACGCCGACGGAATCTGGAGTACCGAGCCGGCTTCTTTAGAGTTCACAATTCAGCCGCGGATTTACCAGCGCTCTTGGTTTTTTCCGGTGCTTGCAGTGCTATTCGGTCTGGCGATCACAGCCGGATATCGGGTGCGCATCCGCCGCTTAAAGAATAGGTTCGATCTGGTTCTGGCCGAACGCAGCCGCATCGCGCGCGAGCTGCACGACACGCTTCTCCAGGGCTTAGCCGGCATCACCATGCAAATGCAAGCGCTCTGGACCAGGCTGCCGCTTTCCAAGGAGAGGCAGGTCCTTGGCGACATTATCAAGGACGCAGGGGCATGCTCTACCGAAGCGCGCCGCTCGCTTTGGGGCTTGCGGGCTATTGACACCGAGTCCGCCGATTTCTCCGAAAAGCTCGCGAAACTCGCGCGCGAGGCGGTCGCCGGACGGCCGATCTCTCTTTCGCTTCACCTCGAATCTGTTGCTCTCGGCATGTTTCCCGAAACCGAGTATCAGCTTCTGCGAATCGCTCAGGAATCGATCTCGAACGCCCTTACGCACGCGCACGGAACAAGCCTTCGGATTCATCTAGCGGTCGACAAACAGAAGCTCCAGTTGACAATTGAAGATGATGGAATCGGCTTCGCAGCCGATATGGAGCATCAACGATTGGGGCACTTTGGACTGATAGGCATTCGCGAGCGAGCCGGCGAAATCGGCGCGCAGCTAACGCTTTCCAGCTCACCGGAGCTTGGCACCAAAGTTTCCATCTTTCTTCCTTTCAGCCGGCCCAACGCATCGGAAAGTAACCCCGAACGTTCTTTGGAGCATCAAATAAGGTAGGAACGACTTTGAACTCTGACCGCAGGATTACCGTTCTATCGGTCGACGATCACGACCTGGTGCGCAAAGGCCTTGCCGCCATTCTCTCGACTGAGGCTGATCTTCAATTGGTCGCTGAAGCAAGTACCGGCCAAGATGCCGTCATGCTCCATCGACAGCACCGCCCCGACGTTACCCTGATGGATTTACGGCTGCCGGATAAAAGCGGCATCGAGACTACGCGCGAGATTCGCAATGAATACCCGGCGGCGAAGATCATTGCGCTCACATCCTATGATGGCGATCAAGACATCTATCGCGCTCTCGAAGCCGGCGTTCGCGGCTATCTGTTGAAGGAGATGGTGCATACGGAAGTAGTCCATGCCATTCGCATCGTGCACGCCGGCAAGCGATTTATACCGCTCGAGGTTTCTCAGCAGCTCAACGGCTTTTTCCCGGAAGTCGCTCTGACGCCCCGGGAGATTGAGGTCCTCAGCTTAGTCGCCCGCGGCTTCGGCAATAAAGAAGTGGGCGACGTGCTCGGCACTGCTCCCGGCACAGTTAAGGCCCATGTCCAAAGCATTTTGAGCAAGCTAGGCGCAAAAGACCGTACGCACGCGGTGACGATTGCGCTGCGCCGCGGAATTATCCATCTGCACTCGCCCGATTTAGCAGCTTCCATTCCAAATGGCTGAACAGCGAACGGGGCGCGACATCATCAAGCGCTTCCTCAAACGCGCCTTCATCATCCTCGTTCTCTCAGTCGCAGGCTTGTACGGCTGCGATTATCTGCTGCTGCGCCTGCGCATCGCGACGAATCATACGCCTTATGGAACGGTTAAAATACAGCCCTACTACGCAGTGCCGCAGAAAGACGGCAAGACCCAATTTCTTTTCGACGACCCCCAGGACCAAACCTGCGTACACTCGCTGTTTCCGCACGTCGGCGACGATCCGTGCTGGTATCTCAGCGGAAAAAAGGAACAGCGAATCGACATGTGAGCGATGTTAGGATAAAGCTGCAATGTCTTCAGTGACGGCGACATACCTGACTCCAGAGCAATATCTTGAGCAGGAACGTAAGGCCGAATTCAAAAGTGAATACTTCCGCGGCGAAGTATTCGCAATGGCGGGTACGAGCTTGAGGCATGCCTTTATCGTCGCGAATTTGATCAGGGAGTTGAGCGAACGCCTGAGAGCTGGCCCATGCAATGTCTGTGCGAACGACGTGCGTTTGGGCGTAAGCCCGACAGGACTTTATACTTATCCCGACCTAATGGTCCTGTGTGCTGAAGCGGCTTCTATCGATGAACACTTCGATACGATCACAAATCCCATCGTCATCATCGAAGTTCTATCCGAATCCACCAAAAATTACGACAGAGGTCAAAAATTCCAAAGCTATCGCACGCTCCCTTCGCTCAAGGAATATTTGACAGTCGCCCAAGACGAGATTCACGTCGAGCAGTATACGCGCACTCCCGACGATCGCTGGCTGCTTACAGAATTCGACAATGTCGAAGCGATCGTCGCGCTTCAATCAATCGGCGTCGAGCTCCATATCTCCGACGTATACGAGAAAATCGATTTGCCGGCAAAGTAATTACCGTTGCGTCTGCAACAGATCTTCCGCCACCAGCGGCATGCCCGGCTCCATGCGCGCGTTTGAATTTACGTTGTACCTCGCCCGGGAGGCGAATAGTTTTTCCACTTCCTCGCGCGGCAGCGGCCGCGCTCCGCCAAGCATCTCGGCCACCAACGTGATTCTGGCAAAATGTTCTACCGTTTCCATCCGGAAAAATGCTTCCCAAACATCCCGCCCGTAACAAGTGCATCCGTGATTTTCAAGCAGCAGCGCATCGTAGTTTGGGATAAAAGGAAGCATCCCTTCGCTCAACGCCGGCGTCCCCGGCAAGCCATAAGAAGCTAACGGTACCGCGCCAAGCTGAATGATGACTTCCGGCAGCAGCGCCTTATCCAGCGCGCGGCCTGCTGCGGCAAATCCCGTAGCTACCGGAGGATGCGCATGAACCACCGAGCGCACGTCCGGCCGAAGTGAATAAATAGTCACGTGCATGGCGATCTCGCTGGTACGTTCGCGATGTCCGTTCACCTTATTCCCGGCCATGTCACAGACGATCAGATCGTCCAGCTCCACCATGCCTTTACTGATGGCAGTCGGCGTACACAGAATGCGCCGCTCGTCAAGCCGGATACTCACGTTGCCGTCGTTCGCCGCCACCCAGCCTTTCTCATACACCAGGCGGCAGACGCGAACCAGCTCTTCGCGATGTTCCTGCTCCGTCTTGCTCATGCGATTCTCGATTTTAGCAGGCGAACGTTGCTGCGGCCGCTACAATTAAGACCGTGGAAAAGCGGCGCATGTGCCCAAACTGCCGGGCCTTCATCACGGTCAAAGACCGTATCTGCCCATACTGCGGCGTACAGCTCGGCCCGCGCGCAATCGACATGCGGGCCAGTCAGTTTGCCGCTTCCTTTGTTCCGGGCGCAAATCTCACAAGCATCATCCTCCTGACCATTAATGTTGCGTTTTTTCTGGCCGAGGTAATTGTCAACTACCAATTCACTCGCGGCTCTTTGGCAAGCGGGTTAAGCACTCAGGTCCTTGTACTGTTCGGGGCCAAGTACGGCCCGTTCATTTCCGCCGGCCAATGGTGGCGGTTGATCACTGCCGGGTTTTTGCATGGCGGCTTCATACACATTGCCATGAACTCATGGGCCTTGTTCATTCTGGTCACGGAGGCGGAACAGTTCTATGGCACCAGCCGCGTAATCGTCGCTTACATATTCTCCACCTTCACCGGATTTCTGCTCAGCATGCTCTGGGCGCCCCGCACTCCTTCGATCGGCGCATCCGCCGCGTGCTTCGGCCTCTTCGGCATTATGCTGGCCATGGGATTGAGACAGCGCGCCGATCCGCTTGCCCAAGCTGTGCGTGCCCACTACGGCCAATGGCTCGTCCTCGGCCTCGTAATGAGTATTTTGCCCGGCATCGATATGGCCGCCCACATTGGTGGTTTCGCCGGCGGCTTTTTCGTCGGCATAGTTGCTGGCTTGCCCGGTCTGCCCAACACGCCTCGCGAGCTTTTTTGGAAAGTGCTGGCGGGCCTTGCCGTCGCCATTACCGTCTATGCCTTCTGGCAGGATTTCCTCTCCTATCGCGCGCTCATAACCCAAATAAGTAACACTTGAGCGCTGCCAGACGTCTAGTTCATCACAATCACATTGGCACAACCGATCCTGCTTCGCGGGGCCAAGCAAGTGCTCACATTGCGCGGTCCAAGTGGTGTGCGGCGCGGCTCAGCCCTCCACGATTTAGGAATCATTGAAGACGGTTCCGTGCTTATCCGCGATGGCGTCATCGCCAGCATAGGCACAACCCGGCGTCTCGAGAATCTCAAACAAGCCCGCGATGCCATTGAGGTCCCGGTGACCGGCAGAATCCTGATGCCCGCTTTTGTAGACGCCGCGCTCAACGTCACCTTCGAAAATGTCAACGCCTCCGCCGCGCGCACGCACAAGCAGAAGATAGCCAGCCTGTGTTCCGGTACTCTCGCCTTGCTGCGATCCTGTCTTCAGCACGGAACCCTCACCGCGGAAATGAAAGCCGAGGCCCTCGACAGCTGCCTTCTTTCCGGGATCTTAGGACTTCGGCAACTCGCCAAAATCGCAAATCCGATCCGCATCGTCCCAACTTGGCGAATCAGCCACTCGCTTCTGCAAAATGACGGCGATCTGAGCAACTTCCGCGAGACGCTTGCCGTCATCGCACGCCGGAAGCTCGTTGAATTCGTGGAAATCGCGCCGAATTCCGTCGACGACAATGCCGGCAGCTCCTTGGAGCGCATGTTCGCGCTCGCACAAGAGGCAAAGCTCGGCATTAAACTGCTGTGGCCCGGCGGCTCTACGGAACTACTATCCCGCTTGCTGGCGCGTTTCAATCCTCGAACAGTATCCGTTCCATCTCACCTCACCGACGCCGAATGCATGCTTCTGACCGATACCCGCACCATCAGCGTTTTCGCGCCCGCGCCTGAAGCTTTCGAATGTCCCGCCGGAGCGTGCATTAAGCTTGCAGCTGAGAGCGGCGCAGCGATCGCCCTTTCCACTGAATATGACTCGAGGCATTCCGGCACTTCCAGCATGCAGATGGCGATTTGCATAGCCGTAATGCGTCTCGGCCTTTCTATCGAGCAAGCTATTGTTGCCGCCACTATCAACGCGGCGCATGCACTGGGTTGCGGAAATATCGTCGGAAGTATCGAGTTCGGAAAACGCGCCGATATTTTGGTGCTGAGCGTTCCCGATTACCGGGAAATCCCGCGCCACTTCGGCGTCAATCATGTGGATATCGCCATTCGCAATGGCGCCGTTGTCTTCAATCGAACGCGGTGGAAAGCGAGCAATTCCTGACAGAATCTCTGATCGAGTGCGTGCCTAATTTCTCCGAAGGCCGCGACCAGTCTCACGTTGACGCGCTCGAGCTTGCGATCTCAACAGTGCCTGGAGCGCTCGTCCTTCATCGCACCAGCGACCACGACCATAATCGCAGCGTCATCACGTTCGCCGGCAATCCGGCCGCCGCCGCGGAAGCTGCCGTCCGCGCAACCGCCAAAGCCGCGGAGTTGATCGATTTGAATCGCCATCGCGGAGCGCATCCCCGCTTGGGCGCTTTGGACGTGCTGCCTTTCGTCCCCTTGGAAACGGCTACGATCGAGGATTGCGTTTCTCTTGCCCGCCATACTGGGAACCGCATCTGGAACGAGCTTGGAATTCCGGTGTACTTCTACCAGGCCGCCGCAACCCGGCCGGACCGCGTGAACTTAGAGGATATTCGCCGAGGCGAATTCGAAGCTTTACGCGAAGCAGCTCTGATCGATGAAACCAAGCGCCCCGATCTAGGTGGACCGGCCCTTCATCCAACCGCCGGCGCCGTCATCGTGGGAGCGCGAAAATTTCTGATCGCCTACAATATCAATCTGAAGACAACCGACCTAGCGCTGGCGAAACGGATCGCGAAACGCATTCGAGCCAGCAGTGGAGGCTTTCCTGCTGTCAAGGCTCTGGGTCTGCCGCTCTTGTCCCGCGGACTTGTTCAGGTCTCGATGAACCTCACCGATTTTGAACAGACCCCTGTCCATGTGGTTTACGCGGAAGTGCAACGCATTGCGGCCGCTCACGGTGTCGAAATTGAAGAAAGCGAGCTTATCGGTCTCATGCCGCGAAAAGCTCTCGAGATGGCCGCCGCCGGTTTGCTGAAGCTGACGGGATTTGATTCGCAACGCGTGGTCGAGAATCGCATTGAAGCTTTGACTCGCGCCCGCGAGAGAATCTGTTAGCGCAACCTACCCTTTAAGCATGCGCGCGATTAACGCAACACTCGCCATTTTCTCGTTCGCAACCGGTCTGGTTGCATTCGGCGCTGATTCCCACAACGGAATGGCAGCTTATCGCGAAGCTGATTACAAGACCGCTATCCCCCTGCTTCAGGCTGCTGCTCGCAACAATCCGAAAGATCCACTCGTTCGCGCGGCCTTGCTGTCCGCCCTGGTTTATGAAGGACGCGTTGACGAGGCTTCGGACGCGAGCGACGCCGATGCCGTGGATTTTCCCGACTCCCCGGAAGTGATCGCCGCTCGCGGCGAATTTGCATACTACATGGGCAATGTGGTCCAAGCGGAAAAGCTATTCAAAAATGCCGCAAAACTCAAGGAGACCCCGCGAGCCGCCTTCGGCCTTTATCGTCTCTTTTATGCAGCATCGCTCTATCGCGCCGCGCGGCTTTTGTGCTTGCGGGCTCACGAAATCGATCCTGACGACGCACTCATTACGCGTGCTTGGCTGGGTTATCTGGTGCCCGAAAAACGCAGGGAGCTCCTCGGCCCTTTCATCGCTGCCCATCCTTGGCTTTTTAAGAAATATGAGCGGGATCGAAATACCGATGCCAATGTATCGGAGGAGATGGGCGCTCGTAAGGCATTCGACTTCGAGGGCGAACGCAAGCCAACCACCCTACATCTCGTCGAATTGCGCGACTCTCCCACGCGCGTTCGCGGCCTGGGACTCGAACTTTCTATCGAAGGTGGCCGCCGCCTCAAACTGCTCTTCGACACTGGTGCAAGCGGCATTCTCATCAGTCAGGCAGCCATTGATAAAGCTGGTTTGAATCACCTCGGTTCCTTCGAAGCGCGCGGAATTGGAGACAAAGGGCCGCGAAATGCCTTCGTAGCGGTAGCGGACAATTGCCGGATCGGCGCTTTGGCTTACAAGACCTGCGTGCTCCGCGCCCTCCAAGGCAAGGGTCGCGTTGCCGGAGACAAGGACGGCCTCATCGGCGCCGATTTTTTTTCCGATTACATCATCGAAATCGATTTTCAAAAGCGCCTCCTCAACCTGACTCCGCAACCGCCCCGTGTGCCCAATCCGCAAGGTTATGACCGCGTGATCGCGGCCAATGAAGCGGGCTTCACCCCGGTCTTCCGGTTTGGTCACCAGCTCTGCATCTCTACTACGTTGAACGGCAAGAGCTCCGGCCTGTTCCTGCTGGACACTGGTTCAGATATGTCGAGCGTAGATTCGACTTTCGCGCGCTTATCCACGAAAATCCGCGGAAACTCCGACCTGCATGTGAAAGGCATTTCCGGCGAAGTGAAGGATGTGTTTGAAGCCGATAAAGCCGACATCCAGTTTGCCGGCTATCATCAGCAGAATTTCGGCTTGACGGCAATCAACCTGAACAACTCAAACGACCACGAAGAGGTGCGCATGGCTGGAATCCTCGGTCTCCCGGTGCTCGCGCTGTTCCGCCTCACACTCGATTACCGCAACGGACTTGTAAAATTCGATTACGTTTACAAATGACACAACTAAGTCCGATTCCGCAACCCGCCTCCACGCTCGATGAGATCATGCGGCTCGAGCAAAGCTATCTAGTACAGAATTATTCGCGCTATCCACTTGCCCTCCATCGCGGCAAAGGCTGCTACGTTTATGACCTTCAAGGTAAGCGCTACCTCGATCTCATCAGCGGTATCGGAGTCAATTCGCTGGGCTACGCGCACCCTCGCATCATCAAAGTGATTCGCGATCAAGCCGGACTCTTGCTTCACACTTCGAACCTCTACTATCACGAATATCAAGGTCGCCTCGCCGAGCGCCTCGCAAAGGTAAGCGGCCTCAATCGCAGCTTCTTTTGCAATTCCGGCGCCGAAGCTATGGAAGGCGCGCTCAAGATGATTCGCTCGCATGGAAACTCGATCCACGCCGATAAGCATCAGGTCGTTTCGCTCGAAGGCTCTTTCCACGGCCGTACGCTCGGCGCTCTTTCCATAACTGGTCAACCGAAATACCGGAAAAATTTTGAGCCTTTACTGCCGGGCGCGCGCTTCGTCCCTCGAAATGATATCGAGGCGCTCGAAGCCGCAGTCAATACTAATACCGCGGGCATCGTGCTCGAATTCATCCAGGGAGAAGGCGGCATTTATCCGATATCGGAACAATTTGCCCGCAAAGCGCGCGAGTTGGCCGACACGCATGACGCGCTGCTCGTCTTCGATGAAATTCAATGCGGAGTTGGCCGGCCCGGCGCGTACTTCGCCTACCAATTATTGAATCCCGTGCTGCTGCCAGATATCGTAATCGCCGCTAAACCTATGGCTTGCGGCATTCCGCTCGGCGTCGTAATCGCGAATGAAAAGGCCGCATCTACCATCAAACCCGGCATGCATGGGACAACCTATGGCGGCGGCCCACTTGCCTGTCGCGTGGCGTTGGAATTTTTCGACATTCTCGATGAGCTTCTGCCTTCTATCAACGCCGTGGGCGCATATTTCCGAGGCAAGCTCAGCGATATGATGCGGACCTTTTCATTTATTAAAGAAGTCCGGGGTCAAGGTCTTATGATTGGAGTCGAGTTGGATATTCCCGGCAAGCAACTGGTCATCGATGGCATAAACGAAGGCCTTCTGTTCAATTGCACTCACGATGTCGTGCTTCGTTTTCTGCCGCCCTATATTCTCCGCGAGCAGGATGTGGACCGCGCCATAAGAACGCTGAAGAAGATCTTCAAGAAGGCCGTTACAACAAGTCGTTCCGCTTCTTCGCTTCGAGCAACTTGACAATCTTACTCACATCCTGCGCACGCTCGCGGCTCGCCACCAACAGCGCATCCGCAGTCTCGATAATTACCAGATTTTCAACGTCGACCAGAGCCACTGTCTTCTCCGCATCCACATAGTTCCCGCGGCTCGCCTCCGCAATCAACTCTCCGCGCGAAGCATTGCCGTTTGCATCCTTCTGCGCCAGATCGTAAACTGCTTCCCAACTCCCGACATCATTCCACCCGATGTCGTCCAGAGCAATGCCCAAAACCCCATCAGCCTTCTCTAGAATTGCGTAATCGATGGAGATGTTGTCGCACAGCGGGTAAGCCGCGGCCAGTCGCCCGCTGAATTTTTTATCCGTGAACGACGGCAAGCCCGCCAGGATAGTCGCGGTCTTGGGCTGATGTCGACGGGTTAGATCGAGCACGCTCGAAGCGTGCCAGAAGAACATTCCCGAATTCCAAAAAAAATTCCCAGCCTCAACAAACGTCTTCGCGGTGGGCGCGTCCGGCTTCTCGCGAAACCTCGCTACAGGTACCGCGTCCATGCCTCCCGGCCTGACCCCGTGCGGAAATTCGATATACCCATATCCCGTTTCGGCCCACCTTGGCTGAATGCCCAAAACCACCACCGCGCTCTCTTTTGCCGCACGAAATGCCGCTTTCACAAAGCGGCGGAATTTGGCTTCCTTCGCGATGAGATGGTCCGCCGGAAAGACACCCAACACCGCGTCGGGATCGATTTCCGCCAGAATGTGCGCAGCCAGCGCAATGCACGGCGCAGTGTTGCGTTGCGATGGCTCGGCCACAATTTGTCGCTTCGGCACCTCCGGCAACTGCTTGCGAATCTCCGCCTGCAGAAAAGCGTTGGTAATGACCCAAATATTCTCCGCCGGTATCACGCCCGCCAGCCGATCCACGGTTTGTTGAATCAAGCTGCGCTCGCCAAAGAAGCGCAGCACTTGTTTGGCATTCTTTCTTCGGCTGCGCGGCCAAAATCTCGTGCCCCGCCCCCCGGCCATAATCAAGCCGTACCGATGATTCGCCATGTTCGTTATCTGAGCCGTGACCGCAGGGAGCGGTCCGCAAACCGTCGCAAGCCTTACGGGGTCAATAATCCCGTTTTCAGCGGCAGCGGATGATTCGGCAATCGCGAATCCGGAAAGCCCCGAATCAGCCGGAACGTCCGATCCCACCGCGTGCGGGTAAAGAAATGTTCGCCCAGATCGACAAAATGGCTCATCAAGGAACCAACCGACGATCCGGCCAAGTCTTCTGTCGAAGCTCGATAGGACCAATAAATGACCAGCGGCTTGCCGATGATGTTGTCCCGCGGCACGAACCCCCAGTACCGGCTGTCCAGTGAGTTGTCCCGGTTGTCCCCCATAGCGAAGTAACTGTTCGCCGGCACCACTACCTCGCCATTCACCACATGATTTTCCAGCATGTCCCGCTGCAACTCCGCCTGCAGTCCTTCCGCGAATGCAGTCGGCTCGCCGGGAAAATTATCCCGCGTCGGCTCGTACGCAAACTTGTGATACACGTATGGCTCGTTCAACATCGCGCCGTTTCTGTAGATGATTCGATTCACCATCTTTAAGTGATCGCCCGGAACGCCGATCACGCGCTTGACGAACGTCTGCGATATATCCGCGGGATAGCGAAACACAATAATGTCGCCGTGCTTCGGCTCTTCGTACGGCAAAATATACTTACTGACCGGTCCCGGCGACGCGTAGGCGAGTTTATCCACCAGCAGATGATCGCCGATAACCAGCGTGTCTTCCATCGAGCCTGTGGGGATCACAAACGCCTGCACCAGCGTCGTCGTTCCGAACAACAGCAGCAGTATGGTTACGGCCCATTCGGCGACGCTGTTGCGCGGTTGCTCTTTTTTCGGTGTATTCTGATCGCTCTTATTCGAAGCGACGGTTGCTGTCTGTTCTGCCATTCAATCCTTGCTATTGCCTCTGTTGCGCAGATCCGGGGTAACTATGGATCAGCCGGAACGTGCGATTCCAGCGCGTTCGCGTGAAAAAGTGCCCGCCCACGTCCAGTATGTGACGCGCAACATCGCGCGCCGAGCCGGGCATTAACTCGTCGGTCGGAGCATCATACGACCAAAAGATCAATAACGGCTTGCCGACGATGTTCTCCCGCGGCACAAAACCCCAGTACCGGCTGTCCAGCGAATTGTCGCGATTATCCCCCATCGCGAAATACTCATTCCGAGGAACGATTACTTCGCCGTGTTCGACGTGGTGCTTCAACATGTCGTTCAGCAATCCATCGCGCGTTTTATCCGGCGGCACGTCCATCCATGCGGCATCGGATGGAAAGTCGTCGCGGTACGCGCTGAAATAATGCGCTTTGTGATACACGTAAGGCTCCCGTAACGCAATGCCGTTCCGATACACCTGTTGATTCACAATCTTGATGCGGTCCCCAGGCATGCCGATAACCCGCTTCACAAACATCTGCGAAGGATCGACAGGATAGTGGAACGCGATCACGTCCCCGTCTTTCGGAGTTTCATAGGGCAGCAGGTACTTGCTCAATGCCCCCGGGGCGGCATAAGCCAGCTTGTCGACAATGATATGGTCCCCAATCATCAAAGTGTCTTCCATCGACCCGGTCGGGATCACATACGACCACGCCAGAGTGGTCGACGCGAACAGCATCATCAGAATGGTTACCGCCCATTCCGCGATCATTCCCCGCGCAGGCGTACCGGTTTTTGCCCGCGTTTCTCCGGCCTGCGGAATCGCCGCGACGGTCTCTTGCTCCATCTCCGCCCTTGAAACCTTATTGTATCTTCCGCCCGATAGCCGAGTGGTAGATCCGATTCTCGCGAGAAATATTGAAAAGTCTGCGAGTGTCCGTCCACTCCCAGCAGGAAATCATCTCTCGTCAAATCGGACCGCGGCCGCCCCTCTGCGTCGCTAACGATTGCGAGAATATCTACCACTTTCACCGACCCTGTAAATGTGGGTGACTCCTGCCGACCGGTACTCGAACACAACGACAATAAGCTGAACCAGCAAAGCAGAAACATCGCCGCGAAGCACCTGTTCAGTCTTCTCCTCGTTTCGCGCCAGAACATCGCCCGCGCTGTGATAAGGTGAACAAACCGATTCATTTTTAGCCGGGCGTTACTCCGTCCATGAGTATTCCTCTTCCCATTCTCGCCGCCTGCGGCGTCTTGGTTCTGCTTTTCTTGGTTTTGCTCGCGCGCATGTTGAATGAGGCTTCCGCGACCATTCGCGCCTTGCGAGCGCTCGAGTCCACGCTTCAATCCGTGCTCCAGGGAGGCCGAACCGAGCCGCGGCGTGGCCTCGAACCCCGCCGTCTCGAAGAATTGCGCAAGACCTGCGATGCTTTGCGCAATCCCATGAGAAGCTGGTGGTCCCGCATGGAGCACAACCTGGTGCCGTACATAACTCGCGAGGGCGCCGAAGAATGGTACCTGGGAACGCCTGCTCGCGACGTCCTTACCGAAGAGAGCGTGTCGGAACGCTATTACCATGCGTCCTTTTATCAAGCCGTCCCCGGTATTTTGACCGGACTCGGCTTGGCGGCCACCTTCGTCGCCATCCTTTGGGCGCTCACCGGATTGCACGTCACCGTCACCAACGACACCGAAACCATCACCGGCATCAAGGAATTGATCGAAGGTCTTTCGGGCAAGTTTCTGACGTCTATTGTCGGCCTGCTGCTCAGTATCGTCTTTCTATTGATCGAGCGAAAATGGTGCGAGCGCCGCCTGACCAATACCTTTGAGGATCTCCTCGAAGCCACATCCGAGTTGATCCCGACGATTGCGCCGGCCCGCGTGACGCTCGAAGCGCAAGCTCTTCTGGCCCGCCAATCCGCTTCCCTTGCGAACCTTGAAACAGCCATACTTTCGTTCCGGGAAATGGTCTCGGTATCGAACGACTCTATTCCCCGCATGGCCGCCGCTATGGCTTCGGATGTGGAACAGTTTTCAGACAAATTAGAAAGTCTAAGCTTTGCCCTTGACAAATTGTGCAATGAGGCGCAGCACCACCCCTGATCACCTAGCCAGTTCACTGACAGATTTGATGACCTCGTTGGCGGTCATTTTTATTCTGCTGCTCGTGGCAAAACTCAACAACCAGGCTACCCGGACGGACCGCTCCATCGACTATGTGAAGAGCGAGCTTCAGAACAAGAAACTGTTCGGCGAAGGCGAAAAGATTCGAAAGGATGGCGATGTGCTCGTGGTCGCCATACCGCAGGAGCTCATGAGCTTCAAGGAGGCCGCCGCCGACCAGGGTGGCGCAGACCTCTCTCCCGCCGGACGGGACTATTTGCGGGCCACCATTCCGAACCTTGCCTCTGTCCTTTGCCGCAAAGATGTCCGAAGCCGAATCGACACTATCGTGGTCGAGGGTCACTCCGACAAGAAGGGATTTGGCTTGGCGGATGAAAAGGCGGATGAGCAGGAGAATTTGAAATTAAGTCAGGAACGATCGATGGCCGTCGTCTCCGAAGCGCTGACCACTCTGGGCGACAATCGCGCCTGTTTTCTCGATTTGCTGTCCGCCACCGGAAGGGGCGATTCGCACCCCTTGAATGTTCACGATCTGTACAGCCCGGAGAACCGCCGCGTTGAGCTTCGAATTCGTATCCGGCCCGATGTCGCCGGCGCTGTTTCCGCCACCCTTTCCGGTCCGGCGTCGCTCCATGTCCCCTTGACCAAGTGATGCCTGAGACAAACAAATATCGCGTGACCTTGGCGCAATCGACCGCTGCTATCGTCCTCGCGGCAATTTCGTATCTTGTTCTTCTCTTTCTCCAGCAGCGCTTCGGCGACCGCTTGGCATACCGCGACCGCTTCTTCGGAAACTGGACTCAATACCTTTGCGTCCTGCTGGCCTTCTGGTCTCTCTGTATTCTGTTCGCCAAGTGGCGCCGCTCCGCGCGTCGTGCTCGATGCATCGCGAATAGTCCGGCTCCTCAACCCGGCTCATTGGATTCTGACGAGAGCGCGCGCCAGGTAATTGCGGATTTCGAGGAATCGGGTACCCGATGCCGAGACCATTTCCTGAGTAGGCGCGTCGAGCGGTTCGTCAACGAGTTCCGCTTTTCGCGCAACCCAATGGCGGCCGCGGCGACCCTGACTTCCGAATCCGAAATCGCGCAAGCCGATCTCGATTCCTCCTATACTCCCGTTCGCGTCTTCGCTTGGACCATTCCGGTTCTTGGCTTTATCGGGACGATTGTAGCCCTCGGCCAGGCGACAGGACGCTTTGCAACGTTTCTCGCCACCGGAACCCAAGATGCCGATCAGGTGAGGACCGCGCTCTCGAGAGCTACCACCGATCTCGCCTTCGCGTTTGAGATCACGCTCGTCGCCGTGCTGCTCGCCCTGATCGTCACAGTGACATATGTTCTGCTCCAACACAGCGAGAAATCCGTTTTGAGAGCCGTGGACGATCTCTGCCGGTCACGCCTGTTGCCCCTCATGCGTGAGCGCCCGCCGCAGCCTGCGGTCGAAACAACCCAAGCGTCCGACGACCATTTCACTCACCGGCTCGGCATCGTCGAGCAGTCCATCCTAGGTCAATGCGAGGCCCTCGAAACAGTTCTCCAATACGTCCGCGAAGTCGCCGAAAAACCCGTCACGGCGCCTCATCCCATGTCGCCGGATCAGAATGGGCACGCGATCGGAGGCGCCACTGGATTTCAAGCCGTGCGGCGCAGCGCTGCGGCCTCCGCCATCCCCGAGATCGACGGTCTTCTCGCGCCCTTGGAAGATCTCCGCGAGACCATTCGAGAGGTAAATCCTGTCCTCCGCCGATTAGCAGAACACCTCCGTCAGCAGGCCGAGGAAGCGAATTATCCCATTTCGGTCAAGATTCATCCGCCTCGCGCCTCAGCCGCCGTTTCCGCCGAATGACGACGTACAAGAGCGCATAAGACACGAATTCGGTTCGCGAACTCATCTGCGTGACCTATACGCGGACTGCGCCCCAATTTATCGCAGAAGTGAAGACCTCCCTGATTGTCGACCCTGTACGTCTTGACAAAATCAAAGTTCTTATCTTCTCCCGAGCTTGGCACGCGGGAAAGAAACAGCAGGTATTTTCGTCGTACTTTCAGCGGTGGGTAGGATTGATCATCCAGCCTGAAGGTTTGCCGAGTCAGCGTTCAGCGCCCTCGTTTACCTGCACTGTATAGTCTGAAATTACTTCTGCGTTGTTGGCGGATAGAAATGCGGTGAGGCGCAAATGATGTTGTCAGGACAAGGGCGTCCGCGTTGCAAACGTTGCGACCCAAGTTTTCCTCCTCGTCAGCGTCAATCGGACCCGAGGCAGGCACACCTTCGCTGACGGTTTCGTGAACCGACATCTTTGTAGCTCCAGACGTCAGCAAGTCCTGAAGCAAATCCGGATTCGGGCGATTGTACCAAGGCAAGGCCTTTTATTGCCGCGTACCGCTCAACGCGGCTCGGACCTCGGCAAACGATCCGTGGAATCTCTCCCGGTGCTCTCGCCCGCCGCCGCAGCGCACCGGGCGATGCCCGCGAGAGATAGATTCCCGTCTCTAGAGCAGTTGTCCTGCGATTGCTGGGCAGCGGACACTAGCGGGCCCAGTGGAATCACTATCCAAATAACGGCGCAGCGTAGAAAAAGCATATGAGTCTCCTTCCACAATGCAATAGTCAAAAGCACCTTGCCGCTGCCTACGGCTCGCCCCTCACCGCGTTCTGAAATTTGGCATAGAATTCATCGGCCCAAAATGAACACCAGAAAGAATGTTTCCGCGTTGACCGCGCCCAGCCGGTTCACGCCGCCAAGCATGAGTGGCTACGACGATTACGTATACATTCACATGCAAGCCATGCTCGAGTTAAGTATGGATGATCCCGCTAAACCCATCGCGAACGGAAATTGGACGGTGGTCTCGAACATCAGAATGCGGATGTGGGCACATCGCTGCCCTGCTTTCTTGTCGTGGCATCGCGAACTGCTATATCAATTTGAGCGCGATTTGCAGACGGTTCGCCGGGACGTGAATCTTACCATTCCGTACTGGGACTGATCTATCGATCAATCGCCTGCCGGGCGGTGGACGGCAATCTCGGCCACAATGCTTCCGAGCACTTCTCCTAATGACCCCGTATTCTTCTTGCATCACTGCAACGTGGACCGCCTTTAGACCGTATAGCAGCAGCTGCAACCCTCTTCCGCCACTATTTCCTCAGTCAGCCGCTCGCCGGAGATCCGGGCCAGGCGTTGAATGAACCGATGATCTTCTTCGATCCGAAAGTATCGTCCACTCCACCTTGGTCAGACCCGCCCGCAACTCCTTCTAAAGTCATCGACCATCACGGTTTGAGTTACGTTTACGATCACGAAGTTGCCGCACTGACGATGCTGGAACGCGTGCCGGTCACGCCCGGCAGACGCCGTGTTCCCATGCTGGCTCGCGATCGTTTTCGCCTCAGGCTCGAGGAAATACCCTCTGGAGTTTCAGCCAGCGCCGCAACTGTCCTTTGATCCTAAGTAGAATTCGATATACTAGCCACTGACCTTCTAGGGTTCTGTTTTCCTATGATCTGGAACGACACGCGTTACGCTCTCCGGCTGATGCGGCGCAGTCCCGGATTCACCACCGTAGCTGTGCTTTCTCTCGCGCTCGGAATTGGTGCGAACACCGCGATCTTCAGCTTGTTCTACACTATTGTTCTGCGCACGCTGCCAGTCGCACATCCTGAGCAGCTCGTGGAGTTGGTGAGGGATTCTCCAAGCGAGCTTCATTGGGCAGGGTATTGGGGCTGGGAAAAGTATGAGTACTTCCGCGACCACAATCACGTTTTCTCCGGCATCACCGGCATGTCGTTCGACAATCTGGCTCAGGTGGGCACGGAAGGTTCCGATCCGGAAACATTGATCCAGGAGAGCGTGCCGGGGAACTACTTCCAGGTGCTCGGGCTGAAACCGGCGATCGGGCGGTTGATTGGCCCGGAGGATGTCCCGGCTTCCGGGAATGGAGACGTGGCGGTGGTGAGCTGGTCTTACTGGAATCGCCGGTTCCATCGCAATCCAGCGATTCTTGGCACGCGGATTTTTTACAACGACACGCTGAAGACCATCATCGGGGTCGCGCCGCGTGGCTATGTGGGGCCGCGGGTAGGCTCCCGGACAGACCTTTGGATTCCCGCGGCGCACGGCGATCTTACCATGCTGGCGCGGTTGAAGCACGGCGTGACCATCCAGAAAGCACAAGCCGAAATTGCCGTCCTGTACCGTGCCCTGCTGGAAAAAGAGGCCGCGCGCAGCAAGAATCCGCGAATGGAAACCAGGATGGAGTTGTTGCCGGCCGGCGCCGGCCTGGTGAGGGTGCGCGACCAGTATGGTAAGCCCTTGGTGCTTCTTATGGCTGTGGTCAGCTTGCTCCTGTTGCTGGCGTGCATCAATATGGCGGGCATGCTGCTGGCGCGATCCGCGGGACGGCAGCGCGAAATCGCCGTGCGTGTGGGATTGGGCGCAAGCCGTGGCCAATTAGTGCGACAAATGCTCACCGAATCGGTACTGCTTTCTTTTGCAGGCGCGCTCTTCGGCGTTCTATTTGCATATCTCGGAACCAGCGTGCTGGTGCGGATCATGGCCAGCGGCCGGGCCTTCGAGCACATCGAAATCCAAGTACAACCCGATCTTCACCTGCTGCTCTTCACAGCGGGAATCGCGTTACTCACGGGCTTCCTGTTCGGGATAGCGCCGGCCTGGCACGCCTTTCGGTTCGCTCCGGCGTCTGATTTGCGGCAGAGTGGAAAGGGCGGCGATGCGTGGTTCTGGAGCCTGTTTTCAAAAGGCTTGGTGACGATGCAGGTGGCGCTGTCGATTTTCCTGGTGGCCGCTGCTGCGATTTTCTTAAACCATTTATCGCGACTGCGGAATTTCGATCTCGGTTTTCGTAGCGATCATGTACTTCTGGTAACACTCGATTCAACTCACAGCGGATACAAGCCAGAGCATCTGGCTGCCTTGTATCAAGCTCTGCTGCCTCGCCTGGCGGCCATTCCAGGAGTGCGTTCGGCTTCCATCAGCGGTTGTACTCCGCTCGAAGGCTGCGGTACCCCCGGCCGCTACATATTTGCGGAAGGGCACATCGAGCCGACTGAGGATCGGCGCCGGGTGGGCGTAACGTTTGTGTCGCCCCGATATTTAGAAACATTGGGTATACCGCTCCTCGCGGGACGTGATTTCACATTCGAAGATGTGGGACGATCTCGCGTGGTGATGATCAATGAAACCATGGCGCGGCATTATTTTCCTGGCATCGATCCCATCGGCAAGCGCATCACGGTCGATAGGAACTCAAAGCCTGGGTGGTTCGGCACCGATCAGCCTTACCAAGTCGTGGGATTGGTCGGAGATGTCAAGGCATTCGAGATTCGCGACGCTCCGTATCCCACGATGTACTTCAATATGTTCCAGGAAAACCAACTGATGGATCAGTTTGAACTTCGCACGACAATGAATGCTGCGTCCATCTCCGGAAGGGTAAGGCGGATCGTGCGAGACGTCCTCAATACGGCGCACGTTACGCGAATCACAACGCTCGCCGACCAAGTGGACTCGAATATTGTTCCAGAACGTCTCATCGCCACTCTGTCGCAATTCTTTGGCGCGCTCGGTGCGGCGCTCGCCGGAATCGGAGTCTACGGACTGTTGGCCTATACGGTGGCGCGCCGGACAAACGAGGTCGGCATTCGAATGGCATTGGGAGCGACCGCGACTGACGTGAGCAGCCTCGTATTGCGAGACACGCTCGGAATGGTGTGCGGCGGACTCATAGCGGGGGTCTCGCTGGTGCTTTTGAGCCGACCGCTGGTTGTGAGCCTTATTCAGGATCTGAAGCTGGATAGCACAGGGCCGCTGGTCTTCGGCGGCTTCGCGATCGTCGCGATCGCGCTGCTCGCCTCATATGTTCCCGTGCGCCGCGCTGTTCGCGTAGATCCGATGGTGGCACTGCGACACGATTAGGCGTGATACCTTCTTCCTGGATGCCCAGCTATGGCGGCGTATGGTTCAACGCGGCTCGTAGTTCAGCGAGCGATCCATGAAATGTCTCTCGTATGTCCTTCGAAACAAGATCGTCCCGTCGGCCTTGTCTTGCAAGAATGCCGGAGGAAGATACTCGATAGATCCCACTCCCAACAAGCTCGATATTGCCAACGGTACCGGTGGAGTCAAACGCGAGAAACGCAAAGTACCTCTCGTTCAGCGATAGTGGTGGAGTGTTTTGATCAATGCTCTTGATCGTGACGTCACCAATAGTAACTTGGCCCCCAGGCATACGAAGGAGTATCTGATTTTTTGTCAACGCGCGGAAGCTACCCGGAGGGCCTTCACCCGGGTCCACTGTATCGACCACTCTGCTGTGGGTGCCGCGTCCCGATACATCTTCATCGACGTCGCACTTGTACCAAGTCGCAATGCTATTGAAGCCAAGCGGAGCAGAGAGCTTCTCGCGGGGTTTTATCACGAGCGCAGCGTAAAGAGTGGAAGCTTGGCGGACATCGCGCAGATCCAGGGGGAGCCCATCGGGCTGGTACATAGTGACCGTGCTCTCGCCCGCCGCCGCCGCGCACCAGGCGATACCCGCGAGGGACAGATTCCCGTCTGTCGCGCAACCGCTCTGTGATTGCTGTAGGGCCGAAACCAGCGGGGTTAGTGGAATCGCAATGAAAATAACGGCGCAAGGTAGGGACCGCATGCGAATCCTCCTTCCACAATTCTATTTGTCCCGGAGAGCGAGCCCGCCGCGCTAGCTCGAGAAATTTCTAATGTATCCCGAAATGCAGATGGCGCACGCGCTAACCCGCCTGACGGCCAGAGATGGCAATTCTTTCGTGTCATTTACGCTCGCGGTCCGTTGATGTCACCACCTCGCTCGAAAATCTCGAGGCGTGCAGCCTTGCAAAGAGCTTAATAATCGTGCTTGGCTAGCCAGCTCTCCAGTTGTTGACGCGTTAAGCCGACCAGCGCTGATAGACCGCGCTTGGCTCTCAATGTGTCAAGATAAGTGTTGGCCACGACCACCCCGTTCGAGAGGTCCCAGTCACCCCTCAAGGCATAGCAGTCGAGAGCCTTCTCGTATTGAAGGGCTAAGAAGTACGTATTGCCAACTTTGAGAGAGAACTCCCTGGGGTCGGTTAAGAAGGACATCGCCCTACCATCGGGGAGCCTAACCGTGCCCCCCGCTATCGGTACGGTAATCACGGGTTTCTCAGAGACGGGAGCATTTCCCGCCCCAAACACCCGTTCGACTTGCAGAGACATCTCGGTATAAATGGATCTTTGAGAATGAGAGAGAAAAGTAGAGTAGCCCTGCACCCTGGCGATTGCCAGAACGCGGTCGCGGAATTTGGGAATTTCGGGCTGGCGGAGAGCATCCGGACCAAAATCGCCAGAACTGTTTACCCTGGAAACCGTTTCCGGAGTTAACGGAGATCGTTGGCCTATGAGTTCGTCCCAAAATTTGTCGCGTTCCGCGCGAATCGAAGCAGGCGTGGTGTCAGTGGGGGAAGCATCCGGTACGGGAACTCTCATCCAGGCATTTGCCGGCGTCGACGCATCGGATTGCGGTTGCTGAGCCGCTGAGAGTAGCGGGGTTAGTGAGATCGTCGCGACAACGATGGCGCAACGTAGAAAGGGCATACAGATTCCTCCTTCCACAATTCTATTTGCTCGCGCGCGCGACCCACGACAAGCCTCTAAAGTGTCCTGAAATGCAGTTTAGATCCGCAAAGGGCGGCATTTCAAACGAAATCATTATCAAAATCCGGTCATTCATTATCGAAAAACCGCCATCGATCCCCGAGTGCAGATGGCGGCAGCGCCAGTCGACACGCCAGGAATATAAACGTTATCACTGGTGCACACGCCAGAGGTCAGAAAAACTTGCAATATCGCGGCTGAGCCGATATCACACTCAGCAGATGAATAAAATTGCGGCCAGCCAGATGCTAACCCCGATCATGGTTTAGATACCTTCCTATTCACCTTCCGACACGCCGGCTCTATGCACCTTGAATGGGCCGGCGAACTCGAGTGCAGCGCCGATAGCGGCATTGTCACCTTTGCGGCGGACACGCAAGATGTCATTGACGAACTCCGCGCGACTGAAACAGGCCCACCGTGCGCGAGATGCGCCCAAAGGCGGGAAGTCCGTTGGAGACGCGGGAGCGCTACCAGCCCACTCGGCTAAACCATCAAGAATTCGCCGCGAGTCCAAGCCCTTGCTCTGCTGTCCGGATACGCGCTTCTCGACCGCCCTGATACCGTCGATTTCCCCAGACACACGATCAAAGAACGAAAGGGTATCTGGACCTTCGAAGAGTCCATCCGCATAAAGCACACTGTCCAATTTCACGCTGATTGCCGTCGCTGATATCATCTCTTCGTTAAGATGGCTTGGGCCGTAGTACACGCTTCCCGGCCCGTAACGGCCCATATCGGAATACTCCGACAGGTTGAAAAAAGGCGTGATCAGCCTCGCGCCCCCGGCAGAAACAGGATGGCTGTAATAGATTAGCTGACGCTGTAATGGATCAGCTATAGCTTTTGCATTCAGAACGCGTAAGTCGGTGCGATGCCAAAAGATCTTGGAGAAGTTATGCGGCTCTCCGGTTTGCGGAGTAATTATCCACGTCAGCACATACCCCATGATCGGCTTCGTATAACTGTTACTCAGCAGGATCGCCGCTTTTCTCAAATCATCGATCACCGGGCTCGACCCTGATCTTTGAAGTATGGCGCTTTCAGCCTCCTGGAAACCGGCGTCAGAAGGGCCGATTAGCTTGGCATGGGAAATGCCTTGAAAGCTGACGGTCACGACAGGAGTGGCTGAGCTAGGCATAAGACATTCCAAAGAAAGACAGGCTAGCAATAAGAAGTTCACATTCATCGGAGCGGTCTCCCAAGCGACCCTCGGATACAAATCCAGTTGTCAGTGTCCGAAACTGCTCAGGGCCAACTCGTTTCAGCAGTGAGTATAAAGAATGATGCACAGTAACCTTTCCGCGCTGCTGGGGGTGTTCGCGAATCTCACCGATCCGAACTTAGGTCGCGAAAGGTTCCAATCCGCCGCCAGCAGCCGGCCCGAAGTCGATCGCGCGCTGGCGGTGATTCATGAACGCTGTTCCGACCCGCGCCTGACGCTTGCGTCCGTGGCACGCTCGTCGAATGTGTCGGAGCTGTTAAGCCAGCATACAGGTATGAGCTTTCGCCAACACGTACGAGACCTGCGAATGCACCGTGCCGCCGATCTTCTGCTGACACCGCGATCTCCTTTATCTCGAGAGTCGATGGCGAAGAGCGCCCGCTCCTCCGGCGGAGCCGAATCGGGAACAAGTGCAAGAAACACTTGCGAGCTTCGCCAGAGCGCAATGCCAGAGGAAACGCCTCCACCAAGCTCGCTGAAATACAAAAAGAGATCCGCGTGCTGCTGTTCGAGCCGGGCGTTCAGCCAATCTCTCCATACGAGCTCATGGGCCGCGCGAAGGGGCAGTCCATTTCGTCGGCTGTAAACCGTCCGGCCAGCTCGGTTGCAAAATACTTACTGCCGCCGCGGTTCCGGCAATCCGATAGAATTCCCAAGCGTCCGAGAGTGGAAAGTGTGCCGCAGAGCACCTCACTCCACACCGTCGCCGGAAACGGGACCGTAGAACTGCCTTGCATGGTCCGCCGCTGATAAACAGGAACCTATCAGACAGAATTGTAGTGCGGAAGCTTACGGAAGGCAACAGGCAACAGCCCCTTCCGCCTGCCTATCGTTGACTCTCCGGCTTCGAAACAATATCCGGTACCCTTATCCGGTTCTTGTCCTTTGCAGTCGCCAGCCTCACCCCCAATATTGAAATACTGCCGCCGCTGGTTTCCGCCGGCTCCCATCCGATTTCGACTCCCGCCTTTTCCGTCAATTGCCGCACAACGTAAAACGCCTCGAACGAATCGGCATTCAACAGGCAGGAAACGTAAGATTCCTGAGGATGAATGGTCGAGAGGAAATGCGCAAACCGGCTGTTGGGCTGCCGAGCCTGAGCAATGCTCTCACCCAAATGGGTTCGCTTCACCGTGAATAGAGGCTTCAATGACAGCAAGGGAAATTTGAAGTAATCTTTGGTCACCGGCGTGATTCGATTCTCAAATAGCTCCACAAGCACGGGAAGCTTATTCACCGGTTCGATAGCGCGAGTCAGTTGCAGATTTTGAGGACGCGGCGGGGGGATGGAAGCTTTGATGCGCTCCAGATCGCTTTCGAGACGCGTAATCTCTTCGCGGCGCTGAGTGGCAATCGCTTCTAGATCGCCGGCAGTTGTCGTTTGCGTCAACGACTCGCGATTCTGCCGCATTGCTGCGCGTTGCGCCTCAAGCGCCGCCAGCTCCGCGCGAAGAGTGTCCACGCGCCGTTGCGCGGCATCGAGGTCAGCCTCAGACGAGTCCGCATCCATAACCTTCGCGCGAACTGCCGCCTCCGCCGCACGAAGTTCCGCGCGCACGGTTGTTGTGTCCGGTGCCTTCGTTATCGCACGAACGGGCACAGGCCCAATCTCCCGATGCACCCGGGCGCGCGACATCGTCACACTTCTTTTGCGAGCTATCGGTCCAATCAGCCAGACGGTGCCAATGCCAAGCGCAATCAGGAACAGCAGCAACGGGTCCCAGGCCCATTTCCAATGCAGGCGCATCTACCGATCCTCCACACCTGGCTCGGTGGGTTCATAGCCGACCACTTTGCCGGCGCCCCGCGCGATATTTCGCGCCTCGATGAAGCTTTCAAATCCAGTGGGCCGCACCAGAAAGTACACGCCGCGTTGCCGCGCCAGCGAGGCGAGAACGCCGCTCCGCAGCCTGGCGATCGGTATTTGCGTCTCCTGCGGCTCGAGGACAATCCCTCCCCGCACGCACTCTACAACCTGCGGCGTGGTGGGTTGTTCCGCGTGACGGGTATCGGCCCTCTGCCGCACCGCCTCGATACTGGCCTGTAACTCGGCTATGCGCCGTTCCAAGGCCGCAGCTTCGGCGCGCAGCACCCGGATGCGCTGCTGTTCGTTTTCGAGGCGCCGAAGATCACTCTGGCCATCGCGCAATGCCGATTGCCGCTGTTCAATGGCTTGCGTTAGCTGAACTTGCTCTTGCTCTAATGACGCGATACGCGTCTGCGCCTGCTGCTCGTTTTCGTCAAGCTGCTGCGCGCGCGCCTGCACTTCGCGCAAGTGCTTTTCGATACTCTCGAAATCCGCCTCCGGACGCGTTGGGGCGCTGGGCGCAACTGGAGCAACCGGCGTCGGCGCTGGCTTGTTCCTGACGTAATGAATCGACGAAAAACTCAGCAGTCCAAAGGCCAACGCGGCAAAACTCAGGATCAGGGCCAGAACGCCGATGAGCATAAGTGTGACCGGAAGCTGCAGCTTCGCGCCGGCGGGTAGTCGACGTACACTGCTTGCGGGCGGTAGCATCGGTTTCGCGATAGTCTGAATATAAACATGATAACGATAAGAACAGCGCTGCTCGCCATCGGCGGCCTAACAATCCTGATTTGCGGGTGTGGGAAGGAATCCGCTGACGATCGGACGCTCACTACCGATATCCAGGCGAAGCTATACGCCGATCCCGCAACTAAATCCGCCAATGTAAACGTCGCGGTGAAAAATGGCGTCGCTACGCTGAGCGGAGATGCCACCAGCTCCGACGTGGAACTCGAAGCGATGAAAGTGGCCAACGCCACTCCCGGCGTCAGCAGCGTCAACGATCAGATGACGGTGAACGGAGTCCAGACCGCAACGCAGCTTCCGAACGCGGGCGCTCCTCCGCCCCAATCGGCACAACCTGCTTATTCCCCTTCACAGCCTGCTGCAATCACTGTTCCCGCGGGCGAGCGCATCTCTGTTCGCATGATCGATTCCGTCGATTCCGCGCGCAGCCAGACCGGTCAAGTCTTCCGAGCGTCGCTCTACGCTCCTTTGACCTCGCACGGCGAGGTGATTGTGCCCGCTGGCGCATCGGTTTCGGTGCTCCTGGCACAAGCAAAAGATGCCGGCCGGATCAAAGGCCGAAGCGAACTGGAAGTGCGCCTATCCCGCTTGCAATATCACGGCCGCAGTTACCCTATAGACAGCAGCATCTATGAAGAACAAGGTAAGGCGCGCGGCAAGCAGAGCGTCGAACGCACGGGAATTGGCGCAGCGGCGGGCGCAGTCATCGGCGCTATCGCGGGCCGCGGCAAGGGCGCAGCCATAGGAGCCGCTGCAGGCGGCGGAGCCGGCGCGGGGTATCAGCTATTCACCCATGGACAGCAAGTAAGGATTCCATCGGAAAGTGTACTCACGTTCCGCTTGGAGGCCCCGCTGACCGTCTATCGCTAACGCAGATGTTCCAGGCGTTCTTCGACCCGGGTCAGCCGGTTGTCGATTTCGATAACCTTCCCAAGCAGCAGATCGAACCGCGATTCCAGGTTCGAGATTCGGGTCTCTAAGCTCGCGAACCGGGCATTCATTGTGCTTGTCACTGTGCTTAGCTGCATCATGTTCACGAGGATGCCGATCAATATCGCGAATGTCGGCACCCCGATCGAGAAATAGAGTTGAGTGTCGGTCATCACTGAGTAGTGCTCATGCCGGCTGCGGGCTCTCGCCTCCTACCAGACCCGGAATAGAGCTCGGATGCGGAGCAATCACCGTCCCACCATCCGGCGGTGGTGTCGGCTTCGGTCCGCTGCTGGCCTGCTTCGGCAGCTGCTTGCCGCTGATCAGGTCCAATACCTCCGCCCCATCCAAAACTTCGCGCTCCAACAACGCCTCGGCGATCTTCACCAGCGCTTCCGAGCGCCCTTCGATGATCTGCTTCGCCCGATTGTAAGCATCCTCGACGAGTTTACGCACTTGCTCGTCGATTTTGATCGCGGTCGCTTCGCTGTAGTCGCGATGTTGCGCAATCTCGCGGCCCAGGAAAATCTGTTCGTCTTTTTTCCCGAAGCTCAATGGGCCAAGCTCGCTCATGCCCCATTCGCAAACCATCTTGTGCGCCAGTTCTGTCGCGCGCTCAATGTCGTTGCCTGCGCCCGTCGTCATCTGGTGCAGGAAGATCTCTTCGGAAATGCGCCCGCCCATCAAAATGGCTAAGCGCGTCTCCAGATAATTCTTGTCGTGCGACAGCTTGTCGTCGATCGGCAGCTGCATAGTCACGCCGAGCGCCATTCCGCGCGGAATAATCGTCACTTTGTGCAGCGGGTCCGCATACTCCAGAAGCGCCGCTACCAGCGCATGACCGGCCTCGTGATACGCTGTCATCTTTTTTTCTTTGTCGCTGATGATCAAGCTCTTTCGCTCGACTCCCATCAGGACCTTATCCTTGGCCAATTCAAAATCGAATTGAGTCACGACCTTGCGATTCTGGCGCGCCGCCACCAGCGCCGCCTCATTCACCAGATTCGCCAAATCCGCCCCCGCAAACCCCGGAGTCCCGCGGGCAATCACCGATAAATCTACGTCGTCACCGAGCGGCGTCTTTTTCGTATGAACCTTCAGGATGCTCTCCCGCCCACGCACATCGGGACGATCCACAACCACCCGCCGGTCGAAACGTCCGGGCCGCAATAGCGCCGGATCGAGCACATCCGGCCGGTTCGTTGCGGCCACCAGAATCACTCCTTCGTTCGACTCGAACCCGTCCATCTCAACCAGCAACTGATTCAGCGTCTGCTCGCGCTCATCGTGACCTCCGCCCAGACCTGCGCCTCTGTGCCGCCCGACTGCATCGATCTCGTCGATGAAAATAATGCACGGCGCGTTTTTCTTGCCCTGCTCGAAAAGATCGCGCACGCGGCTCGCGCCCACCCCGACAAACATCTCCACGAAATCCGACCCCGAAATCGAGAAGAACGGCACGTTCGCCTCACCCGCAATGGCTCGAGCCAGCAACGTCTTGCCTGTGCCCGGAGGGCCGATTAACAGAACGCCCTTGGGAATGCGCCCGCCCAGCTTTTGAAATTTCTGCGGCTCCCGCAGGAATTCGATGATCTCCTGCAGCTCTTCCTTAGCTTCCTCCACACCGGCAACGTCCTTAAACGTGACCTTCTTCTGTTGCGAAGAGTGCAGCCGCGCACGGCTCTTCCCAAAGCTCAGAGCCTTGTTCCCGCCGCTCTGCATCTGCCGCATCATAAAGATCCACAGCCCCAGCAGAATCAGTATCGGTATCGCATTAAATAGAATTCCGATCCAACCGTTCCCGCTCGTGTCTTTCGAGGTCCACTTGACTCCTTTTTCCTGGAGCATCTTGTAAACGTCGGGATAGTTCGGAGGAATGACGGTGTGGTAAGGCGAGCTGACGCCCCCCTCCAACATCGTGCCCTGCACATCCGTTCCCGTGATCGTCGCGTCCTTTATCTTTCCGTCCTGGATGTAGGTGACAAATTCCGACGCGGAAAGATTATGCGGCGCCGGGCCCCTGCCGGTCTTCACGGCCATGTAAACCAGGATGAACGCGCAGACAATCACCACCCAAAAAACGGCGGTTTTTACATTTGAAGTCATGAACTCACCTTCTGCCGGCGAAGCTGCCACCAGCCCGGGTGCAACCACCCGCTTGAACCCTCACTATGAAAGACGTCAATTCCAAGGGCTTCGATTCGAACGTAACTCGCTTTCTCTCAATCATCGGTGGGCCGGTAGATAAGATGCAGTACTCCGTCGTCATCGCCTGACCCGGTGAACTTAGCCGCGCTTCCAAATCGTCTAACCCAAACGATTTCTTCGCCAGAGACCACCACGGGCCAGTGCCGGCGCTCCCAAAGCAAAACGCGGTGCTGCTGAAAAAGGGACTTGATCTTATCTGCTCCTGCGTGTCCGGCGCGCTGCAGTTCGTCGCCCGGCTCCCAGTTGCGTACGGACAGCATCGCAGCACGGGAATTCAAATCGGCGGCTTCGATTGTAAACTCTTGTTCTTTCTTGAAATTAGCACAAAAATCTGCCGTCGCGTTTCCCTGCTTCACATAGATTGTACCCGCGTGGAACGGAAGCCGGCATTCTTCACCGATTTTCAGCTCTAAATGGTAGTGCCGAGGCTCTGAATTCAGCGTGTGCGGAGAAGTTAGCAGTAATTTATCATACGAACGCAGAGCGTCGGATCCAGGCACAATCACCCGGTCGTGCCCCTGTTCACTGGCGCAGAGCGCCAGAATCGCTTCGACATGCGCGAAGTCGATGGAGCGCAAATCCCCTCGCACGTCCACCAGAGCCCGCCGGATTAACCGCCGCCGCTCGGCCAAGTGCAAGGCCTTCAATAGCCGAATTTGCAAAATCGAACCCAAATGAGTTCGTTTGGCAATTTGCCGGTAAATGGGTTCAATGTGCTGAAACCAGTACTCTTCTTCGCGCTGCGCCAGTTCGGCGGCGCCCGCCAGGACGCCCTCCAAATTGGGATTGAAGCTTTCCGCCAGAGCCGGAAGCGTTCGGTGCCGCAGCCGGTTTCGAGCAAAACCAAGGTCGGCATTGGAAGAATCCTCTCGCCAGCTCACTCCTGCCACGGCCGCCCATTGCCGCACTTCGCAACGGCTGGTTGTCAATAGCGGCCGGATCAGGCCGTCCTCCGTTACCATACGCATTCCCGCCAGACCGGACAGTCCCGTCCCTCGCAGGAATCGAAACAGAACCGTCTCGGCCTGATCGCTTCGTGTATGTCCCAGCGCCAGTTTGCTTAGCGCGTGTTTTTCCATGGCGCGTCCGAAGAACTCCCGGCGAGCTGTACGGGCATTCTGCTCCAGATTGCCGCCACCTAGCTGCGCACGCTCTACCGCGACCGGCAGCCCAAGCGATTGCGCCAGGGACCGTACAAACTCTTCGTCTTCATCCGACTCCGCTCCTCTCAATCCATGGTTCAAATGGAGTACGAAAAGCTCGATCTGAAGCCTTTCGGACAGGCTATGAAGGATGTGCAGCAGGACGACCGAATCGGCTCCCCCGGAAACTGCTACCCCCGCCCGATCACCCGGGGACACCATGTTATAACGAGGGATGATTCCCGCGACCCGGTCGGCTAACGTCTCGCCCAATACCGACATTGTAAGTCCCAATTAGCTGTCTCAACCTTCCATGCGCTTAAACGCCGCCTTCACGGAAGACGAGCTTACTAGGATCGCGGCCGGAATAAAGGTATTGCTTATGGACGTCGACGGCGTTCTTACCGATGGGCATCTATACCTGGTGCCGGACGCCGAGGGCAATATGGTGGAAACCAAAGGCTTCGATTCGCAGGATGGAATAGCGCTGCGATGGCTCACTTGGTTTGGTATTAAGACAGGCGTGATCAGCGGCCGTGAATCTCCCGCCACCGCCGAACGCGCGCGGCAGGTTGCAATGACTTGGGTTTTCCAAGGTCATATAGAAAAGATCCCTCTGTACGAGCAGATAATCCAGGAAGCGCAAGTTGCGCCGGCCGAGGTCGCCTATATCGGCGATGATTTGACCGATGTTGTGATCATGCGCCGGGTCGGCTTGGCGTGCGCAACGGCGAACGCTCGACCTGAAGTGAAGGACGCGGCGCATCTTGTTACGGACGCTCGCGGCGGCGCCGGCGCGGTACGCGAAGTCATCGAGATGCTCTTAAAAACGCGCGGTGTTTGGGACGAGCTTTTGAAGAAGTACGAAGTTGCGGCTATCTCGTCTTGAACGCGAACTCGCGTAACAGCTCACCTTCGGAGTTTCCTCGAGCCGGAGCGTATAGCCGCAGATAATGAGATCCACGTTCACCGATACCAGGCACTCCGATTTCCACCTCGTCGTGCCGAACCGCGGCCGCGCTCTTCCAAACCGGGGCTCCGGTTGCGTCCACAATCTCGAGAGTCACCGGGCCGTCAGCCAGACCATTCGCATTTACATGCAGGTTCAGGCGATGCCCGGTAGGCACAACCGGGTTTTCCAATCCGCGATAGGACGTGAGATTCACATTGCGCGGCAGAAAAGTGAAAAACATTACAGCGAGAACGACCGCCGCCGAAGCCCACGATAGTTTTGGAACCGTGAACCAATCTTTCCAGGAGCGTTGTTCCTTCGCCAGCTCCTTGGCGCGCTGTTTAGATTGCAACTCCCGCAAAGCCACCTTCGTCGCGGCAATCTGAATTTCCAGGCCCTCGAGCCTGCAAACGCAGGATTCGCAAGCCAGTATATGTGTCTCGACCACTTCGAGTTCTGTTTCTTGAGACTGATTCAAGAGAAAGCGCTCGAGCGCCTCCTCCGTGGGGTGTTCAAGATAGGGGTTCCGCATTTGCGATGCCTGAAATAGGATTCAGATCCTCCGTACAGTAAGTGAAGCTAACCCGCCTGGGCTCTCACGAAAACCGAGAAAATTCCGCTACTCGCCAGCTTTTTCCGGCCTATCTCTCCGAATTTCGCTTTGGCGCGGGATTTAAGCAGGCGGAACTGAGTCTCCGTCAACGACATCTCGCGGCAAATTTGTTCTTGAGGCTGCTCCATCAAATAGAAGCGCACCAGAATATCGCGATCGCGTTGCGACAGGGATTGAAGCGCGCTCTTCATCAGCTCCGCTTTTTCGTGCAGCATAGCCTCCTGCTCCGGGTTCTTCTTGCGGTCGGCGACCGTGACGCCGCTTTCAATATCCGCCTGTTCGCGCCGCGTATGCACCGCCTGCTCAATATAGGCAGCCACCTGCCTGCGCACCACGGTTCGCACGAAACCCATGAGACGTTCCGGTTCTCGCAGGTCGCCGCGCTTGATCGCGTGCACGACAATCAAAAACGTATCGTGGACCTTGTCTTCCAATTCCTGCGGGCCAAGCTGGCGGCAAAGGTAGTAACGGATACCGCGGCTAAACAGTTTGTACAGCTGTTCCATCCCGGCATCTTCGCCGGCTTTCACCTGAGCAACCAGCACATGCCATTCCACCGAGGCAAAACCTGGTCTCGAGCTTTTCTCTTTCGGCTCCTGATTGGCGTGATCGCCGTCCCCGGAAGGCGCGGGGGAACGCTTCGGCTGTGTGGCTATCATTACCAGTTACTCCTTAGAAATGATTGAATAGGCCGCCCAAAAAGAGGGCGAACTTCGGTATCCACCGCTTCGCTGCATGTCTAGTTGCGCTGCCCGCAGCGCGGCAGCCGCGCGTTTGGCAGGCGAGCCGCTTTTCAATTGTTGAAAGTGGCCGTAGAAAGCGGAAAAGAATTGGCCCGAGTCGTCGGGAGTGGGCCACGCGCTTACGATGACGGCGGAAGCGCCGGCCAATAACCAAGCCCGGCTCAGGCCGATTAACCCCGCGCTCGGCAAGGTTTCTCCTTGTTGTGAAGAACAACCGCTCAGAACGACGACCGTGCCTGGAACGCGATACGCCGCAACCACCTCTGCGGTGAGCAGCTCCGGCATATTGCCGTCTCCGATGCTTAGCGCGAGCGCGGCTTCTTGAGGCCGTTCAGGCGGACTCACCACGTGGACGGCGAAATGCAGAATTTCAGGCGTCTTCCGCAATGCCTCGCGCAGCATCGCCCCTGAAGCCTCGCGGCCAACCAGAATTCGAGGTTCCGGCATACCGCTCATTTTCGCCGCGTCCCGAATCTCGCGATCGCTTCCGGCTAATCGGGCCAGCGTTATCGAGCCATCGGCATATTGAGTTTGGACGAACTTCGGGCTTCGTACCCGCCGCGAATCGGCAACGTTATAGATAGGATCGCCAACCCCCAGGAAGCCTTGCTGCGGCTGTGCCGGCTTGGCTGCCACCAGCAACAGTTCGCTCGGCAGAAACCGTAGAGTATGGGTGACGCTTAACCAGGAATTGCCGTCGGGAAGAGCGCTAAAGGGTACGCCACTAAGCAGCACGCCATCGCTGACAACGAGCCAATCCGGTTTTCGCTCAGCGTCCTGGCCCAGTTTTCCAAATAATTGTTGCCTGAGAGAACGGCCTGGCTGAGCGGCGTTGGAGCCGTTCCGAATCGCCTCGGCGAATGCCTTGGATTTAGTAGCGATTTCGCTTTCTCGCGGCAATTCGTACAAATCGACGTGATCTCCCGTCACGGCCCAAAGAAACGATTTATTCTCCCCCAAGCAAAAACTGAGCAACATTTCGCTGCCGCTTAGGCGTAACTGAATATCTCTAAGTGAATTCTTATACGGAGTTTTCTCTTTCGCTGGCGCAATATTCTGCGTTTGTATTCCTATTTGATTCTCTAACTCGGATAATTGTACTCTAATATCTTGCAGTTTCGCCTCGCTTTCCCGAGGATTTTCCCCTAGCGTCACTTTCGACTGCAAAGATTGCAACGCGGACAACAGCTCGAAATAGCGTGGCGGCAGACGCAGCTCGCTCCCCAGGGCCCGCGTCAATTGCTCGCGCAGGCTGGCGGCGCGATTTTCAGCCAAGGACTCCAGCGCCTCTCGGGCCAGCGCGGGATCCTGACGCTTGAGGGCAAATTCCGCAGCCAGCGCAGCGTAATCCTGGTAGACGTCATGAAGCATGGCGACCGTTCGAGTACTCGTGACGTCACCTGGAAGCGCTCCCTGCCGCCATTGGTTGGCGGAATCAACGGCAAGACGAAACTTGGCTAAAGCCTCATCAGCGTGTGCTAGCCCTAGGAGGATCTGGCCCCAGATATGGAGGGGGTAATACTGCGGATTTAATTTGAAGCTCGGACTGGGCGACGTGAATGCCTGTTTAATAAAGCCCAGGGCTATCCCATAATCGTGTTTTTTGAGGTGAAGCTCCGCCAGGTGCTCTTCGGTAATTGCAAGACCATCCTCATCGTGCATCTTCAAACGCGCGGAATAGGCCTTGTCCAGAGCATCGGAGGCGCGAGATGTGTCCCCGGCAAGCAGCAATGAAATTCCGCGGAGATCCCACGCCATCGCTTCCACTGCTGGAAGGCCCGTTTCCTGCGCTACCGTGATCGCGTGATCGGACGATTGCATTCCCGCGCGAACCTCGCCACGTCGAAGCTGAAGCGAGGCCTCGTTCAGCAGTGCTGTCGCCAGTAACTCTTTACGAGGACACTGCTCCAGGAGCCGCACTGAGGTGTCTGCGTTTCTTGAGGCCAAGGCAAGGTCGCCTAACTGCGTATAAATCGTGGAAAGATTGCCGGCGGCGGCGCCTCCCAGCAAATTGTCGTTTGCCTGAAGTGCGAGTTGGCGCACGGTTCCCAACGTTTCAAGAGCGGCACGATACTGGAAAAGCCGAATTTCACAGACGCCGACGCGAAGTAATGCTTTTGCCTCACGATCAATGTCGCTAGCCTGGTGAGCTAGGCGGGCGGCCCGTGAAAAAGTCTCCAGAGCTTCCGCGAAACGGCCGCTTTTCTCTTGTTTGTGCCCGTCCGCGAATACCGCGTCAAATTGACCGGCAAATGGCGCAGTGTCCCAGACCTGGCTTGCACTGCGTAAGTCGTCGTGTGCTAGACAGCGCACGGGCTGCGGTAAGAGAGCCGAGAGGAGCCACAGCGCAAGGGCCTGCCCGGCCCAGCTTCTGGGCGACAGAGATCATCCTGAACAGAAAGTCCGTTCGAGAGTACTCTATCACCCTTTGAGAATATTGCCTAATTTGGGTTAGCTGCCACGAACGTGTTTTTTAACTAAACATCGCAAGCATCAGAGAAATCAAAGACTCGAAAATGATTGGAGGGATCATATGTGTGGAAATTCCTTTCGCACACGAGAGTACATTCGGAGGGCCTAATATCAGCGCCTTAAAATGCTCCTAAGTAGCTGATTTAATGGCAAAAGGAATTTATTTGAAATCCGTCACCGGCGCAATGCTTGTTTCAATTCGGGCCGAAGTTCCGTTCTGAATCGAAAGTGGAGAAGGAGGCAGCGCACACCTCACACGAGTGGCGGGTATCCGCTATACTCGTCCTGAAGCTGGCCGATTCCTAGGCGGCCGGCCCGTTCCGCAACTCCAATCATGTTCGACAACCTGTCCGACAAGCTTCAGCGGATATTCAAGAATCTCCGCGGCGAAGGAAAGCTAACGGCCGCCAATATGGAGGAGGCCCTACGCGAGATTCGCGTAGCCCTGCTCGAGGCCGACGTCCATTTTAAAGTCGTCAAGCAATTCATCGAGCAGGTGAAACAGAAAGCCATGGGCGAAGAAGTGCTCAATGCGCTTTCGCCAGGCCAGCAAGTCATTAAGATCGTTCGCGATGAGCTGACCAAAATGCTGGGCAGCCATCAATCCAGGCTGCGTTTTGCAAGCGAGCCGCCGACGGTAATTTTAGTGGTTGGCCTGCAGGGGTCGGGAAAGACGACCAGCGCCGCGAAACTGGCGCGGTTCCTGGATAAAGAAGGTACTAAATCGCAGCTCGTCTCGGTGGACGTTTACCGGCCAGCCGCTCGGCATCAACTGAGCATTTTGGCTAAAAACGTGAATACGCCGATATACGAAGGCACCCCTGATGAGACGAAGCCCCTCGAATTAGCCAAATCGGCGCGTCGTGAAGCCATGCAGACAGGGCGCGACGTGCTCCTGGTAGACACCGCCGGCCGTCAACATATAGATGATGACTTAATGCGTGAGCTGCGCGAGCTGAAGGGAGCGCTCAGTCCCACCGAGATTTTGTTCGTGGCCGATGCGATGACCGGCCAGGACGCAGTGCGCTCCGCCGACGAGTTCCATAAGCAGCTCGGCATCACGGGCGTGATTTTGACTAAGATGGACGGCGACGCCCGAGGTGGCGCTGCGCTCTCCATTCGGTCGATCACGGGGCAGCCGCTGAAGTTCGTCGGCGTAGGCGAGAAGACGGACGCACTCGAGCCCTTCTATCCCGACCGCGTAGCCTCGCGGATCCTTGGAATGGGCGACGTGCTGTCGCTGATCGATAAGGTTCAGGGCGCCATCGATGAGAAGACCGCCGAGAAGATGCAGGAGAAGCTTCTGGGTGATGACTTCACGCTCGAAGATTTCCGCGACCAGATCAAGCAAATTCGCAAGTTGGGCTCGCTAGGCGGTCTGCTGGAGATGATGCCCAAAATCGGGCCGCTGAAAGATCTAAAGGACGCGAAGATCGACGAAAATGAGGTCGGCCGCGTAGTAGCCATTATCGATTCGATGACACCAAAAGAGCGTCGAAATCACATGCTTGTGAATGGTTCCAGACGCCGCCGCATTGCCAAGGGAAGCGGCACGACGGTGCAAGACGTGAACAATCTGCTCAAGCAATATGCGCAAGCACGTAAAATGATGAGGAGCCTTACTGGCCAGGCGGGGTTCCTGGGAAAGAAGCTGGCCAAGATGAAGCTGCCGGGCATTCCGGGATTCTAGACTTCCTGGTTTGTAACAATATAGGAAAAAGAAAAGGTTACGATGTTAGCAATTCGGCTGGCGCGTTTCGGCGCCAAGAAGAAGCCCACGTATCGCGTGGTCGTTATTGAGAAGGACCGGGCGAGGAACAGCCGCTCGGTCGAAACAGTCGGTCATTACAATCCGATCGCCAAACCCGCGCAAGTGCACCTCGACCATGAACGGATCGATTTTTGGCTTAAGAACGGAGCGCAGCCTTCGGAGACCGTCACCCGTTTGCTGAAGCGAAACCCGGCGCAAGCTCCCGCTGCGGTTGCGTAGTTTGACTGAACCGCGCACGTAAGCAAGCGGGTTTTGTTACTGGGATCACAATGAATGACAGCAATGGCGTGAAGGCGCTGGTAGAAGAGATTGCTAAGGCCCTTGTCGATACGCCTGACGGGGTGGTGGTGAATGAAGTCGCCGGCGAGCATGCCACCGTCTTCGAGCTGCGCGTTGCCGAGGGTGATTTAGGCAAGGTGATTGGAAAGCAGGGGCGCACGGCGCGCTCGATCCGGACTTTGCTTAGCGCGGTCGGTACGAAATTGAACCGACGTTTTTCGCTCGAGATTCTCGAATAGCCGAAGCTTTACGCTCATTTGCTTCAATGGACCGCGACAGGATTGTAATAGCGGAAATTCTGCGGCCTCGCGGAAATCGCGGCGAGTTGCTGGCGAAATGTCAGAGCGACATCCCGGGCCGGCTGGAGTCGCTGAAAGGCGCTCAGGCGCGCCTTGCCGATGGATCTGACGTCGACATCAAGATTTCAGAAGCGTGGCAGCACGGCGCAGATTGGGTCCTGAAATTCGACGGCGTCGATTCAATTGATGCGGCGGAGCGGTTCCGAGGCGCCGACCTATGGGTTGAATTACAGGATCGCGCAAGCCTGCCCGCTGGCGAGTTTTTCCAATCGGACTTAATCGGCTGCACGGTAGTCGACAAGGCGTGCGGCAAGAGCTTGGGTCTAGTGGAAGGCTGGCGTGAATTCGGTGGCCGGCCCCTAATGGCTGTACGGGTAGATGGACGCGAAGTTTTGATCCCGTTCGTCAGTGCGATGTGTCCGGAGGTGGATTTGGATAGCCGCGCAATCCGGGTCGACCTGCCGGAGGGTCTTCTGGATTTGTAGCGATGAGATTTCACATCGTCACGATTTTCCCGGAGTTTTTCTCGGGCCCATTTCAGCACGGCGTCATCCAAAGGGCGCAGGCCCGGGGGCAATTGGAAATTCACATTCACGATCTGAGACACTGGACATACGACCGTCACCGGACCGTGGATGACCGGCCCTTTGGCGGAGGCGAAGGCATGTTGCTGAAGCCGCAGCCCTTGTTTGAGGCAGTGGAGGCGATATTGCCGGCGCGCAGCGCGAAGCAACGAGTGGTACTGCTTTCAGCGCAAGGCAAGCGGTTCACGCAATCGCTGGCTGGTGAATATTCCGCGCTGGAGGATCTGCTTTTGATTTGCGGCCGCTACGAAGGCGTCGATGAGCGCGTGGCTCAGCATCTCGCCGATGAAGAGATATCCATCGGAGATGTCGTGCTCAGCGGCGGTGAACTGGCGGCGGCCATAATTGTGGATTCGGTTGCCCGCTTATTGCCGGGAGTTCTCGGGAACGAAGATTCTTCGCGCAATGAAAGTTTCAGCGACGAAAATGAAGGTTTGTTGGATTGCCCGCAGTACACCAGGCCCGCGGAATTCCGCGGCTGGAAAGTGCCCGCAGTGCTGCTGGGTGGAAATCATGAGGAGATCAAACGCTGGCGCCGGGCTGCGTCGCGTGAGAAAACCGAGCGGCTTCGGCCCGATCTGATCGGCAGCCGCTAGAGGCAGAACTAAAGAATATGCAAAACGCTCTTGTGAGTAAGTTCATCGGCAAGCACGCCCGCGCCAAGGCGCACCCGGAATTTCGACCCGGCGATACGATACGCGTGCACGTCAGAATTAAAGAAGGCGACAAGGAGCGTCTCCAGGTATTCGAAGGAACTGTCATCGCACGCAAGAACACCGGAATGGGCGAAACCATCACCGTGCGCAAGGTCAGTTTCGGTCACGGGGTGGAGCGCATCTTTCCCGTGCATGCGCCCGTTATCGATCACATCGATCTGGTGCGGACGGGCCGCGTGCGCCGCGCGAAGCTTTATTACCTGCGCGGTCTGAAGGGCAAAGCCGCCCGCCTGCGCGAGCGCGAATAGCGGTTGGGTTCAGCCGCCGTGGCAGCAAGCATCCGCTGCGTAAGCACTTATGAACGCGAGGCTCGCGAGCGCGGCTTTTCACGAATCGCGGGTGTCGATGAAGTGGGTCGCGGCTGCTTGTTCGGGCCGGTTTTCGCCGCGGCCGTAATCCTGGATCCGCTCCGCCCGATTCGCGGTCTTCACGACAGCAAAATTCTGGATGCGGGCGAGCGCAACAGGCTGGCAAAGCAAATCAAAGCGCGTTGCGTCTGTTGGGCGGTGGGCGGCGCGGACGTGTTTGAGATCGATCGGATCAATATTTATCAGGCGTCCCGTCTGGCTATGAAGCGGGCGGTGGAAGCGCTGGCGCTGAGACCCGACTTTCTGCTGATCGATGCCATCAAAATCGATTTGCCCGTCGAGCAGCTTCCGCTTATCGATGGCGACGCACGCTGCCGCGCGATTGCCGCCGCCTCGATTGTTGCCAAGGTGCATCGCGATGCCTGCCTGGCGCAGTGGGACCAGGTCTTCCCGCAATACAATCTAGCTTCGAACAAGGGCTACTCGACTCCCGATCACAAGCGCGCGCTGCGAAAGCACGGCCCTACGCTGCTGCATCGTTTCAGTTTCTGGCCCGTACGCGTCAATTGCAAGAACGTTCATTGGACCGGCTACATCACCGATGGCCCGATTCAATCCGAGCTTTTCGACGTGCCGGAGGCGGACGCGCCGGTATGAGCGCGCCTGTTACGCCGGCGCCGCCCGGGACGAAACCCACCCGCTTTATGCGCTGGCATCGCCGAGTGCTCGGATTTTGTTTAGCCGTGTTCGCGTTCGAGCTGGGCCTGTTCCTGTTGCTTTTTCCCTGGTTGAGCTCGTGGGACGTGAACTGGGCGCCGATGCACTCGCCGCTGCTTTCAAGTATCTGGATGAGCCGCTATTTCCGCGGCGCGCTGAGCGGATTGGGGCTTCTCAATATCTATGTCGCGGTTGTCGAGTTCATCCGGCAGATGAAATCGCTATTCGGAGAATCGGGAGCGTAGTAGTGCAATGGAGACGCTCATTTACGGCCCCGTACAGCTGCTTATCGTAGATGTCTAGGGCGTCGTCACTCGATATCGAATTTCACTCCCTGCGCGAGTGGCAGCTCCGCGCCATGATTAATCGTGTTCGTCGCCCGGCGCATGTAGGATTTCCAAACGTCGGATCCTGATTCACGTCCTCCGCCAGTCTCTTTTTCGCCGCCAAAAGCGCCGCCAATCTCAGCGCCCGACGGACCGATGTTCACGTTTGCGATCCCGCAATCGGATCCCCTCACCGACAGGAACCGTTCCGCTTCGCGAAGATCGGTCGTGAAGATGGAGGAAGCCAGTCCCTGCGGCACATCGTTGTGCAACTGCACGGCTTCTTCGAAATCACGGTATTTCATGACGTAGAGAATCGGGGCAAACGTCTCTCGCTTGACCGTTTCCGTCTGCCTTGGCATCTCGACCAGCGCCGGCTGCACGTAGAATCCTTCGGCTGCTCCGGTTTCAACACGGTTCCCGCCGAATACGCACCCTCCCGCGGCCGTGCTCTCTTTGAGGCTTTTCTGCATCGCGTCAAACGCCCGGCGATCGATCAGCGGACCCACTCAGAGTCCTGCTGTCGTTGGGATCGCCCACTCGAGCAGAACCATAGACGTGCTTGAGCTTCGTTATCACCGGATCGTAGATCCTTTCCTGCACGATCAGCCGCCGAAGCGTTGTGCAGCGTTGCCCGGCCGTGCCCATCGCGGCAAATGCAATTGCGCGAACCGCTAATTCGAGATCCGCCGAGGGGCAGACGATGGCCGCATTATTACCGCCCAATTCGAGAATGGCCCGTGCAAAGCGCGCAGCCAGTCGCGGCGCGACCTGCCGGCCCATGGCGGTGGAACCGGTCGCGGAGACAAGCGGTACGCGTGGATGATCTGCTAAAAGCTCTCCTATTTCGCGACCGGCGATCAGAACCGTCGAGAGCGCCGGGGGGGCGTCCCCAAAGCGTTGGCAAGCTCGCTCGAATAACGCGTGCGTTGCCAGCGCGCACAGCGGAGTCTTCTCCGACGGCTTCCACACAATAGAGTTGCCGCACACCAGCGCCAGCGCCGCATTCCACGACCAAACCGCTACAGGAAAGTTGAATGCCGAGATAATTCCCGCGACGCCCAGGGGATGCCAAGTCTCCATCATGCGATGGTTAGGGCGCTCGGATGCGATGGTCAATCCGCAAAGCTGTCGCGATAAACCGGCGGCAAAGGTGCAGATATCGATCATCTCCTGCACTTCGCCTAAACCCTCGGACAGAATCTTTCCCGATTCCGTGGTGACCAGGCGGCCCAGGGAGCTCTTCGCAGTCCGCAGCTCTTCTCCCAACAGACGCACCAGTTCGCCGCGACGCGGAGCGGGCACATTGCGCCACGCGAGAAACGCATCGTGCGCTTTGGAAATCGCGCTGGCCGCCGCTTCAGGAGTCGTCACCGGCACCCTTCCGATTATTTCGCCGGTGATCGGCGTCGACACTGCCAGGTCGCCGCCAACGAATGCAGCCTGCGGCACGCCGAGCTCTGTCAGGAGTTGCGCGACCTCGTCCGCGATCGTCCCAACTTCAGTGCTCGTGCTCATTAACCTCCCTACTGTACATCGCGCGAAGCATTTGAAGCTCACAGCAGTCAATCGGGCGATTCATTCGTGCCGGACAGCTAAGCCTCTTCGAGTGCCTTGTCTAACAGATCGCAAACTCCCGCTTTGGCCGCGCCTTGCTGCAGATACGCACGATCAAGAGTGTTCGCGCACCCGCGAACGATGCCTCGAATGTCGCGCCACTGCACCTCCGACAACTCGCCGCCCAGCCTGAACCAATGAAGCTTGGCCAACAGGATGTCTTCTGGTGTGACAAAGGGTGCAGGTGCTCGGGAGAGCCCGGTGTCACTGAGATAAATAGCGCGGTCCAGTTCTTCCGTGCCAAGCGTGAACGCAGCCGCAGGGAAGAAATCGAACTTAAACGCCATCGGCATGTAGATGAGGTTGAACGGTCTGCCTCGGCGAATAGCAGCCAGCGCCTCCGCTGCATCCACGTAGAAGGTGTCCGGCAGGTTGCCGAGAAAGCACTCCACGTTCTGCTCCGTGGATTCAAACAGGATATCGACGTCGTTTGTAAAGCGAGGCTCGCCAAACGCGGTACTGGCCCAGGATCCCCCGATTGCGTACCGAATTCCGGCTCGTTCGAGTGCGGAGCGCAACGGCTCAAACGCGTCCGCGGGGGACATTATTTTTGTCGGTAAGCCTTTCGCGCGAGTTCCGATCCAAACCTGGTCATCGCGAGTCGAAACGCGATCTCGGCTTGATCGGCATCCGGATGGGTGCGCAGAACTGCGGCGCGCTGAACAGAATCTGCCGCACTCCAGAGCGCGGCCGCCAAGCCGAGCCGTTCGGAAGGCGTCATCCCCTTCAGCCGTTGAAAATAAATCTCGCGCGCCTTCGCAGATGTGTCGCTGAACGGCACAGTACTTCGAGTATCTCTTATTACGTCGCCCAGACGTTCACTAATGTCGTCTTGGCTTTCAGATGTTCGAGGGCCCAAAGGCGGATTCCGCAACGTCGGTCCACGCGACTGTGAAATGACACGCCGCTTGTCCGACTCTATGTGATATGCCAGCCACCGTTTGGAAAGGGTATCTGACGTTTGGACTTGTTTCGTTTCCGATTCGGCTTTTTGCCGCCGCGCGATCGGACCCGGTACACTTTCACCTGCTGCACAAAAAAGATCTTTCGCGCGTGAAAGAGGTTATGTTCTGCGCCAAAGAAGACAAACCGCTCGACCGCTCCGAAATCGTGAAGGGATACGAATACGAGAAGAACCGATACGTCGTCGTCGAGCCCGAGGAACTGGAACAAATGGCTCCCTCTACCGCGACAGTTATGGAAATTCTTCAGTTTGTCCGGATCAGCGAGGTCGATCCGGTTTTTCTGGAGACGTCGTATTATGTTGCGCCGGAGGAGGCGGTCAGCCGCCCTTACTCGCTGCTGCTCGAAGCCATGAAGGAGACCGAATACGATGCTGTTGCCAAGGTCTCGATGCATGGACGCGAGCACATCGTCATTCTTCGGCCGTCCCAGCGTGGAATCGTACTGCACACAATGTACTTCGTGGATGAGCTGCATAAGGCGAACGAAGTAACAGTACCGTCTTCAGCAAAATTCGATAAAAAAGAGATCGATCTGGCAAAAAAGCTGATCGAGACGCTCGCCTCGCCGTTCAAGCCGGAGCAATATCACGATGAATATAAGCAGAACGTGGAAGAGCTGATCGAAAAGAAGCGTAAGGGTCAGAAGGTGACGCCGATCCGGCAACCGAAGGCCGCGCCAGTGATGGACTTGATGCAAGCGCTTCAACAAAGCCTCTCGCGAACGGGCGCGTCGGAAAAGTCAGCCGGGAAAGCCTCTTCGAAGAAAACAGCGCGGAAACGTAACGCCAGTCGCGCTGTCGCTTAGGCCGTAGGGCGTAGCTCAAAACGATCTCGTTCGCTTCATTTCAGGATCTTCGCGAACCCGCAGCCGCTACCTGTTCAGGCAAACTGGAGGAACTGGCGCTGCCGCGTTGTTGCCGGTTATCCTGCAATTGCGCCATGAACACCCAAACGCGGCAATCAAACCAGCACGTAGAAATTAACGAGCCGCGCCCGCTCCCCAAAGTTGCACGCGCCGACTGGACGGAATCTCTGGAATGTCTGCTGCTGTTGGCGCTGGTTGCCGCAGTCGCAGTCAGTTTCGCGTGGACGGCCGACAGCAGCATGCACACGCTCTGGTCCAGAGTCATGACTCAAATGCACGTAGCCCTCACACAAGCGCACATCACTTAAGCCTCGCGCCGGCTAAATTTTGGCCGCCTCGTGCAACACTGCGTATGAATGCCATTTATACGCCTAAACCTTTGGGCTGTGGCGGTCCTTGCATGGATTGGGGTAATCTTTTTCTCCTCTACTTCTCTTGCCGCCGAGTGGTGCGAAAAAGTCTTCCGTTTTCTTTCCGGCATACTGTTTGGACACATACAGGGTCCCTCCGATGGCCTGCTGCACCTGCTTGCCGACAAGGGCTTGCACGTCACAATGTTCCTGGTACTCGGCATCCTGCTTTGGCAGGTTTTTTCCAAACCGCGCTGGAGGATTCCGCGCATCCTCCTGGCCGGGGCCGCAGTTGGCTCCTGCAGTGAGTTCCTGCAGCGCTTCTTCCCCGGAAGAGATCCGGCCATTAGCGATGTACTGATCAATATCGGGGGTACGGCGGTCGGGATTGCCATCGCTTTGGGCTTCGTTAAGCTGCACACAGCGAGTCCAGAATCGCCCGAACCCGTGAGCTGCGGATCGACATCCGACGCCGCGTCAGCGCCGCGGATGTAGAGACCTCAGCCGGGAATGCAAATTCTGCGCGGCCGGAAATTTGTGCTCAGTTGAGCGGCTTCTAACCTGTTGGTAGCGATAAAGCTTCTGGACTGGCCCCAAGGGTGCAGACAAGGCTATTCAGGGGGGATAAGTATGGCAAACAAGCTAGGCGTTTCCAACGCATTTCATAGAACTGCTGTAATCGTCGGCGGGTTATCCGTGGTTTTGGCTCTGACCTTCTCTTCAGTCGTCTGGGGGCAAGATCGCGACAGGGATAGAGACGATCGCGATCGCGATAGGGTCAGGACACTCGATCCCGGCACCGTTATCCCGGTGCGAACAAATGAGAGTATCGATGTGGATAAAGGCGATAACCGCGTTTACACCGGCATCGTGGACCAGGACGTTCGCAACGACCACGACCGTCTGGTGGTGCCGCGCGGTTCCAGAGTCGAGCTGATGGTGCGGATATCGCGTGATAACGACCTAATTCTCGATCTGGATTCGATCACGGTTGACGGGCAGCGCTACGCGGTCAAAACGGACCCGAAGCGTGTCGAATCGCAGCACGACGATAGCCTGGTCGGAGGCATCATTGGCGCGATCAACGGCGGTCAAGCCCGCGGCCGAGCGGTCCGGATTCCTCGGGACTCCGTGGTGACGTTCCGCCTGCAGCGCCCGCTCGACGTCGGGGTCGAAGACCGCGGTGTAGACCGGGACGGCAGGCATTATCACGATTACGAGCGCCGCGACACCGATCACTAAGCAACGGGCCGCAACCGGGCGGCGAAAGCGCGAGCCGACGCCGCCCTTACTTACGGCTGTACTACGGAGGCCTTCTTCAAATTCCCGGTCGCCTTCTCTTTGGCGCTGCTGCTGACCTGGATGTTGTTAATCACCTGCACGGCTCCGGCGGTTCTGGCCATGCGCGTGGCTGAGCCTTTGTGCTGCACCACGTTCGTGGTTCCTTCCCAGGTAACCACGCCACGCTGCACGTGAAACTTGAAGCCATCCTTTCCTATCTTTGACTTCGCCAGTTTAGTCTGAATGATGGCCTGAAGTTGCGCATCGGTGGGTGTCGCGGAATGTTGCGTGGTCGCCGCGCGCGCGGGCGTGGTGGCTTGAATCGGAAACGCAAGCACTCCGGCGAGGAACGGCACTGCGAAGATACAGGCAAAAAGGCGCTGCATGGACTCCTCCTTCGTGGGTCGTCTAAATAGTGCGGGCGGAAGCGCAAAGTTCGCACAGAACCTTAGCGAGCCGCGGCACCCACCGCATTCAGCTCCTTTACAATGCTTGCGACAAACGATTTCGCGTCGCCGAACAGCATTAACGTCTTCTCCATGTAATAAAGCTCGTTATCGATTCCCGCAAAACCGGGGCTCATGCTGCGCTTGATGACCATAACCGTGCGGGCCTCATGCGCGTTTAGGATGGGCATGCCTGCTATGGGGCTATTCTTTTCAAAACGCGCGGCGGGATTGACGACGTCGTTGGCGCCGATCACCAGCGCGACATCGGCCCTGGGGAATTCCGAATTGATGTCGTCCATTTCGAACAGCCGGTCGTAGGGCACGTCCGCTTCCGCCAACAGAACGTTCATATGGCCCGGCATGCGCCCAGCCACCGGATGGATGGCGAAACGCACATCGACACCGCGCTTGGTCAGTACATCGAATACTTCCCGAAGCTTGTGCTGCGCTTGAGCAACAGCCATGCCATAACCGGGAATGATGATGACGCTGCGCGCGGCGTCGAGAATCTCGGCGGCTTCTTCGGCGGAGGCGGAACGCACCGGCCGTTCAGCCGATTTGCCGGCAGTCGTCTGAATAGTTCCGAACGCGCCAAACAACACGTTGGTGAACGATCGGTTCATGGCGCGGCACATGATGACCGACAAGATGAAGCCTGACGAGCCATCCAACGCTCCGGCGACGATCAGCAGCTTGTTGTCGAGCACGAAACCCATTGCGCTGGCCGAAAGCCCCGCGTAGGAATTGAGAAGCGCAATTACCGTCGGCATGTCCGCGCCGCCAATAGGGACGATCAGAAGAACGCCGAAGATAAGCGACAGTACCGAAAAAATCGGAAAGAGCCAAGTGCGTTCCGGCGAGATGACGAGCACAATGCCGGTCCCGACGGCGATGGCGAGGACACCCAGATTCACGATGTTCTGGCCGCGATAAGTGATGGGCCGCGTCGGAAGCACTTCCTGGAGTTTCCCGAAGGCCATCAGACTAGCCGTACAGGTGAGAAAGCCCAGCAGGGTCTCGAGCACCAAGGCGCCCATGGCGAACCCGTGCGGCATGTGGCGGTAATATTCCGCGGTTCCGATTAATGCCGAGGCCAGCGCACCGCATGCGTGTGAAAACGCCGTGCGTTGAGGTACGGCGGTCATGGGCATGATGTACGCGATGGGTACGCCGATCGCCGTTCCTATGAAGAATGCGACGAGAATCCACTCGAAGTTCACTACTTCATGGCGCAGGAGAGTGCCGATTACCGCCAGCAGCATTCCGATCTCGCCGACAATGACTCCGCGGCGGGCGGTAACCGGCGAGTTCAACCATTTGATTGCCAGGATGAATCCAGCCGCTGCCAGGATGTATAGGGCCGGGAAAAAACTTTCCATCATTTCTTTTCGGGCCCGCGCTTTTTGAACATCTTGAGCATTCGATCGGTGATCAGATAACCGCTTACCACGTTGGTTACGGAGAGAACGACGGCAATGAAGCCCAGCGTGCGGGTGAGCGGGGAAGCACCAGCTTCACCGGTGATCAGGATTGCGCCGACGACCGCGATGGCAGAGATCGCATTGGTCAATGACATCAGCGGCGTATGGAGAAGCGGAGTTACGCGGCGGATGAGCTCAAAACCCAGGAACGCGGCCAGCATGAATACCCAAATAGCGATCTCGTATGTGCTCATATACTCACCGTCAGGAGCTCCAGCACGCGCGCGTTAACGACTTTACCTTGGTGGGTGACCAGAGTTTCGCGGATGATTTGATCCTCAAGATTCACGTTCACAACGCCGTCCCGAGCCAGATGACGCAGAAATGCGCTCACATTGGATCCGAACATCTGACTGGCGTGAAACGGCACCATGGCGGGAAGATCCAGCGGCCCTAAGACAGTGACTCCCTTATGGTCGACTGTTTCGCCCGGTCGAGTTACCTCACAATTGCCGCCGCGGTCGGCAACCGCGTCAACCACAACGGAACCCAGGCACATGGCGGCGACCATGTCTCCGGTGATCAGCACTGGCGCTTTGCGGCCCGGTACGGCCGCAGTCGCGATGACGACATCCTGATCGCGCAAGACCTCAGTCAGCAGCTCTCGTTGGCGTTTATAGAACGCCTCGTCCATTGCTTTCGCATACCCGCTTTTGTCCTCTGAACCTCGCGAGTCGACGTCTAATGAGATGAACTTTGCGCCTACGCTCTCCACTTGTTCTTTGGCGACGGGCCGCACATCATAAGCGCAAACCACCGCCCCCAAGCGCCGCGCCGTCGCGATCGCCTGGAGACCCGCGACTCCAGCGCCCAGCACGAAAACCTTCGCGGGAGTGACTGTACCGGCGGCGGTCATCAGCATGGGAAACATTTTCGGAAGATAACTGGCGGCGAGCAGCACGGCGCGATAGCCGGCGATAGTCGCCATGGAGGACAGCGCATCCATACTTTGGGCACCCGTGGTGCGAGGCATCAACTCCATTGCAAAGAGCGAGACACCCGCCTCGGCCATGTCGGAAGCTTCTTTCGGGGACGTTAGCGGCTCGCCAAAGCCGACCACGCATTGCCCCGGACGGAAGAGCGGAAGATCGGCGCGGCCGGCCTCGGGATTCGCGCCGAGCGATCGTACTTGCGCGATCACATCGGCTTGCTGGAAAAGATCGTTTCGGTCGGAGACGCGAGCGCCGCGCGAAATATACTGGTCGTCGGTGAAGCCGGCGCGGGCCCCCGCGGAATGCTCGACGATGAGCTCTATTCCCGCTTTGCGCAACGGCTCGCACTGTCGTGGAGTGATCGCGACGCGACGCTCTCCCGGGAACGTCTCGCGAGGAGTGCCGACAAGGGTGGACAAAAGAACTCCGTCAGTTGACGATTATTGCATTCCCGCGAACGCCCGAGTGGGTACCTGCTTGCTACGCAATCGACCGGTATTTGGAACAGGGCAGTGTCGCGGCAACGTATTATCTGTGTGGTTCTGCTTGATCCTGCAACTGTGGCGGGTATGGTTTTCATCCAACATAGCGACGTGAGCGTGAAAGCGAAAGCACAAGTGTCTGCGAATTTGTTAAACTGGCACAACAGTTCGGTCCTTGTCACTTGTCGCCGCCGAGGGAGCGGACGGCATGCATCACATTGATTTGAGACACAAAATCCTAGCTGCGGCGGCTTCCATACTGCTGCTGCCCGCGTGGGGGTTTAGCGCGGCGGACGATGATTTGCAGGACGAGTCCAAGGGGCCGGCGGCAGCGATCATCTCGAAGTATCTGCAAGCGACTCAGAACCACGAGGACGTGCTGCGCGGAGCTTCCATGGAAGTCGATATCAGCGCCTCCGTGCCCAAGCTGAAGGAACACGGGCGTCTGCATGCTTTACGCAACATCTCGAAGGTTGGGCAGATAACCTATCACGTGCTGGGCTTTCAGGGCGACAACACAGTGAAGAACCAGGTTATCGCCCGTTATCTACAAGCTGAACAGCAGGGACAGGGAGATCAGAGTCTGGCGATCACGCCGGCGAACTACAAGTTCAAATATAAAGGTGAGAAGGCGACCGATACGGGCCACAACGTGTATGTCTTCCAACTCTCTCCGCACAAGAAGAAGATCGGGTTGTTCAAGGGCGAGATGTGGCTGGATGGGGGTACCTGTCTGCCGGTGTTTGAGAAGGGACGGTTTGTAAAGAACCCGAGTATCTTCTTTAAGAAAGTGGATTTCGAGCGCGCCTTTGCCATCCGCAACGGCATGGCGATTCCGCAGTACATGAACAGCACCATCGATACTCACCTGATTGGGAAAGTGGAGTTGACGATCAACTATTCCAACTTTGCGCAGAATGCAGCGACCGATCAAAATGCGGACGCGATGGATTCCGCCGCCGTATCCGCTGTTCCGAAGTAGCCGGCTGTGGAGTTGGTTCACGTCGTCGGTGCGGGGCTTGCGGGTTGCGAGGCCGCATTCCAGGCTGCCGACGCGGGCGCGCGAGTCGTGCTGTACGAAATGCGGCCGCACAAAAGCAGCCCGGCGCATAAGACAGACAATTTTGGCGAGCTGGTCTGCAGCAACTCACTTAAGACGGAACAGCTGGATTCCGCGCCTTGGCTGCTCAAGCAGGAGATACGCCGGCTCGATTCGCTGTTCATGCGAGCGGCAGGAACAGCAAGAGTTCCCGGCGGGCATGCCTTGACTGTCGATCGCGAGGTGTTTTCGAGGGAGATCACGGCGGCAATTGAAGCGCATCAGCAGATCGAGATTCGCCTCGCGGAGGTCACCAGGATTCCCGAAGACGGTGTGGTGATTATTGCGACGGGGCCTTTGACTAGCGAGGCCTTGGCGGAGGAGATCAGCCGCGTTACCGGTCGCGACCGCCTATTTTTCTATGACAGCATCAGCCCGATCGTTGCGGCGGAATCGATCGATATGTCGATCGCCTACAGGGGGTCGCGATACGGCAAATCGCTGGACGGAACCGACGATTACATCAATTGCCCCTTCAACAAGGAACAGTACGAGAGATTCGTCAGCGCGCTGCTCGATGCGGAGTTCTACGAGCCCCACATTCCCGAAGACCGGACGCCTTATTTCGAGGGATGTCTCCCGATTGAGGAGATTGGGCGGCGAGGCCGGGAGACGCTGAGGTTCGGACCGATGAAGCCAGCCGGATTGGACGATCCTCGAACCGGCAAATGGCCGTATGCTGTGGTGCAGCTTCGCCAGGAGAATCAGCGTGCGGACAGCTACAACCTGGTCGGGTTTCAGAACCACATGAAATACGGCGACCAGGCGCGGGTGTTTCGAATGATTCCTGGTTTGGAACGTGGCGACTTTTTGCGCTTCGGGCAGATGCACCGCAACACATACATCAACTCGCCCGCGCTGCTTGATGCGACTTTGCAGTTGAAGCGTGATCCACGGGTGTTTTTTGCGGGACAGATTTGCGGTGTGGAAGGATACGTCGAATCGATTGCAACCGGGTTGATGGCGGGGCGGAATGCCGCAGCGATTGCGGGAGGCGACGAACCGGAAGAATTGCCGCGGGAAAGCGCGCTTGGCAGCTTGTGCCACTACATCACGCATGCGGATGAAAGCAATTTCCAGCCCGCGAACATTACCTTCGATCTGCTGCCTTCGCTCGATGAAGAAACCAGGCGAAGGCTGCGGCACGACAAGAAGGCGCGGCATCGGGAAGTGTGCCGCCGGGCGGAAGCAGCGTTCGATCGATTTCTATATGCCGGCTCTGCGCGATTGTATTGCGAAGTATCTGGGTGAGCTCGAGCGGCGAGGCGCTTCGCAGCACACGCTGAGGAACTACCGCTCCGACCTGGAGCAATTCGCGACTTATTTTGAGCCTCCGGGCGAGCGCGCGCCGGAGATGGACCACTTCGATCTTCCCCTTATGCGCGAGTGGCTGGCGAGCCTGTACGACCAGGGCCTGACGGTGGTCAGCGTGCGGCGGAAACTGGCAGCGGTTCGGGCGATGTTCAAGTTTCTGCTGAGGGAAGGCACGCTTGAGAAGAACATCGCCAGCCGTCTGCGGACTCCGAAGACGCGGCAGCGCTTGCCGGATGTGATGAGCGCCGAAAAAACCAACAACATGCTCGATGCAGTGGAGCGGGGCGAGACTGTCGAAAAACCCTCGAAGGAGCGCGACATTGCGTTCCTCGAACTGCTGTACGGTTGCGGGATTCGAGTGGGCGAGCTGGTGGGGATCGATCTCGAAGATATCGATTTGCGGGAAGGATGGCTGCGGGTACGCGGGAAAGGGAACAAGGAACGCGAGGTGCCGATCGGGGGACAGCGCGGCGGCGGCTGTCGAGCGATATCTTGTAACACGCTCCGCGGCGGCGGCTGAGACGGGCGCTGTTTGTCAACTCACGGGGTATGCGGCTGGGCGACCGGCAGGTCCGGCGGCTGGTCAAGATGTATGCGGTGCTCGCGACGGGCGACTCGACTGTCCATCCGCATAGCTTCCGGCACGCCTACGCTACCCACCTGCTGAGCGATGGGGCGGACCTGAGGGCCATCCAGGAGCTGCTGGGGCATGCGCGACTGTCCACCACGCAGAAGTACACCCAGGTCTCGCTCAAGGATCTTCAGGCGGTTTACGACCGGGCGCATCCGAAGGCTTGACCGGGCTGAAGCCGAACTTGGCAAAGATGGCTTGGCCGGCTGGGCTGGCCAGGAAATCCATGAACTTCTTAGCGGCGTCCGGGTGCTGGGTACCGGTCACGATTCCAGCTTTTTGAATGATGGGCTGGTGCCAATCGGCTGGAATCAGGTCGGGATTCCGGCCTTCAAGAAGGGCACTGGCGGTGAGAACGGCGTCGGCGTTGCCGCTGTCGAAAAGCTGGAGCGCTTGGCGGACGTTTTCGCTGTAGACCACTTTTTGCCGAACGAACTCCCAGAGGTGGGCGTGCTCCAGGGCCTGCTGGGCGGCCGCTCCATAGGGCGCTAGTTCGGGGTTCGGCAGCGCTACGAAACGAACCCAATTTTCTTGTAAGTCGTTGATGGAGTGGTGTTTACCGTCGCGCCAGAGCACCGCGACGCGGCCGATTCCATAGATTTTGACGGAATTGGGTTCGATTTTTCGAATTCGAATTAAGCGATCGAGGAAGGCGGCATTGGCCGAGAGGAAGACGTCGTAGGGGGCGCCGTTTTGGATTTGCTGGGAGAGCATGGCGCTGGCGCCTGAGGCGAAACGAAGCGAGACATCCGGGTTCGTTTTTTCAAATTGCTTGGCGAGGTCGGGTTCGAGGTTGGTGAGGTCGGAGGCGGCGGCGACAGTTAATGTGGTTTGGGTCGCAATTGGAGGAAGGGAACTTGACAAGTGAAAGACTCATATTGCATACTAGGAGTGTGCTAAGGACGGTCGATCGCTGGAGCGGTTGGCGGAGGATGGAGAACACATGAGTAAGATTATCGGAATTGATCTTGGGACCACAAACTCTGTTGTGGCGGTAATGGAAGGCGGGCAGCCCGCCGTGATTCCGAACCAGGAAGGTGGGCGGACGACGCCATCGGTGGTGGCATTCACGAAGAGCGGGGAGCGGTTGGTGGGCCAAGTGGCCAAACGCCAGGCGGTGACGAACCCGGAGAACACGGTTTACTCGATCAAGCGGTTCATGGGGCGGCGCATCAACGAAGTCAGCGAAGAAATGAAGCTGGTGCCGTATAAAGTCGTCGCGGGAGAGAGCGGCGATGCGCGCGTAGAGATTCAAGGGAAGAAGTATTCTCCGCCCGAGATTTCGGCGATGATCCTGACGAAATTGAAGGAAGCGGCCGAAGCTTATTTGGGCGAAAAGGTGACGAAGGCAGTGATCACGGTTCCGGCGTATTTTAACGATGCGCAGCGGCAGGCGACGAAAGATGCGGGGCAGATTGCGGGTCTGGAAGTGATGCGCATTATCAACGAGCCGACTGCGGCGGCGCTGGCATACGGGCTGGACAAGAAGAAGGACGAGACCATCGCAGTTTACGATTTCGGCGGCGGGACGTTCGACATTTCGATTCTGGAAGTGGGCGACGGCGTGGTGGAAGTGAAGTCGACCAACGGCGACACGCACCTGGGCGGCGACAACATCGACCAGAGGATCATCGATTGGCTGATTCAGGAATTCAAGAAAGAGCAGGGCGTCGACGTTTCAAAAGACCAGATGGCCTTGCAGCGCCTGAAGGAAGCGGCCGAGAAGGCGAAGATCGAGCTGTCTACGCTGCTCGAGACGGAAATCAACCTGCCGTTTTTGACGGCGGATGCGAGCGGTCCGAAGCACTTGAATATCAAGCTGACGCGGGCGCGTTTCGAGCAGATGGTGGCCGATATTCTGGAGCGCGCGGTTGGGCCATGCAAGCAGGCTTTGCAGGACGCGGGCGTGACGCCGCAGGACATCGACGAAGTGGTTCTGGTGGGCGGATCGACGCGCATACCGAAGGTTCAGCAGAAGGTTCGCGATCTGTTCGGGAAAGAGCCGAACAAGAGCGTGAATCCGGATGAAGTGGTTGCGGTGGGCGCGGCGGTGCAAGGCGGCGTGCTGGGCGGCGAAGTGAAGGACGTGCTGCTGCTGGACGTTACTCCGCTGTCGCTGGGCATCGAAACTTTGGGCGGCGTATTCACTAAGCTGATTGAGCGCAACACGACCATTCCGACGCGTAAGAGCGAGATGTTCTCGACGGCGGCGGACAATCAGACGTCGGTCGAGATCAAGGTGTACCAGGGCGAGCGCGCATGGCTAACGACAACCGGCTGCTGGGCGTGTTCCAATTGGTTGGAATTCCGCCTGCGCCGCGCGGCATTCCTCAAATGGAGGTGACGTTCGATATCGACGCGAACGGCATTTTCAACGTGATCGCGAAGGATCGGGCGACGAACAACGAGCAGAAGATCACCATCACTTCTTCTTCGGGCTTGAGCAAGGACGAAGTAGAGAAAATGGCGCGGGACGCGGAATCGAATGCGGCGGACGATCGGAAGAAGAAAGAAGAGATCGAGGCTCGCAACCGCGCCGATGCGATGGTCTACAACGTCGAGAAGATGTTGAAGGAGCACCGCGAGAAGATTTCCGATAGCGGACGCCAAGCAGGTGGAATCGGCGGTCGAGGAAGTAAAGAAAGCGATGTCGGAGGGCGGACTGGAGAAGATCAAGTCGGCGACGGATAAGTTGACGACTGCCAGCCACAAGCTGGCGGAGGCGATGTATAAATCGCAGGCGCCGGGGCCGAACGGCGCGACGGGTGCTGGTCCTGAAGCGGGCGCGGGCGCAGGCGGTGCGCAGGCGGGCGAGAAGAAGGACAACGTCGTGGATGCGGAGTTCGTCGACGTGGAAGACAAGAAGTAAGACGCAGGAATGGGACGGGCAGCTATGTCCACGCGCCAGAAACCGGCTTGGGACATAGTCGGCCCGTTCCGAAGCGACGGGTGATTTGAAATGCCTTCCGCAACGAAGAAAGATTACTACGAAACGCTTGGGGTGGCGCGGGGAGCGGACGCGGACGAGATCCGCAAGGCTTACCGGCGGCTGGCCCGAAAGTATCACCCGGATCTGAATCCGGGCGACAAAGCGGCAGAAGAGCGCTTCAAGAAAGTTCAGGAAGCAAACGACATCCTGAGCGACGAGAAAAAACGAAAGATCTACGACCAGTACGGATTTTATTCGGATAACATTCCACCGAACGGTGGCCGAGGGCCGGGCGCGGGGGGCGGACCGGGTGGAATGAATTTCGATGGATTCGACTTCGGCGAATACATGCGCCAGCAGCAGCAAAGCGGGCGCACTGGAACGGCGCACGAGGCGCCGGAAGGCTTCACCGGGAATCTGAAAGATATTTTCGGGCAGTTCTTCAACCGGGGTGGTTCACGGGAGACCGCTCCTGAGGCGGAGAGAGGCGCGGATCTCGAATACGGTTTGAACGTCGATTTCTGGCAATCGATTCGAGGCACGCAAGTGAAGCTGAACATCACGCGGCAAGAGACCTGCGAGACGTGCCATGGGACGGGTTCAGCGGGAAGTAATGTGGCGGTTTGTCCGGAATGCGACGGGTCGGGAACTGTAACGCAGATGGCGGGCGCGATGAAGTTCAATTTGACGTGCCCGCGATGCGGAGGCACGGGACGATTGAAAAACACGTGTCCGACTTGCCGGGGCGAGGGGCGGATTGGGCGACCCGATACGGTGGAGGTGCGGATTCCGCAAGGAGTGGCGTCGGGATCGCGGCTGCGAGTGCCTGGAAAGGGCAATGCGGGTGTAGCAGGCGGGCCCGCGGGAGATTTGTACATCACGATTCGCGTCGAAGAGCATCCGTTCTTTAAACGCGAAGGCGACAACATCGAACATTCAGGTGCCGCTGACGGTGAGCGAAGCTGGATTGGGCGCCAAGATCGAAGTGCCGACGATTGATGGGCGGGCGCTGCTGAAAATTCCGCAGGGGACGCAGAATGGGCAGAAGTTCCGGTTGCGCGATAAGGGCGTGTTTAACTGGCGCAAGAACTCGCGCGGGGATGAGATTGTCGAGGTAACGCTGCAGTCACCGGATGTGCATAATGAGCGGACGCGGGAGCTGCTGCGCGAGTTGGCGCAAGTACAGACGGAAGACGTGCGGTCGGAGATGTGGAAAAAGACGGGGGCGGCTGTTTAGGCGGACGGGTGTGATGACGAAGGCGAAAGGCAAAGCGGCGTACATGATCTCGGCGGTGGCCGAGCAGTATGCGATTCACCCGCAGACGCTGCGTCTATATGAGCGGGAGGGTTTGCTTGCGCCATCGAGAAGCGAAGGCAACACGCGGCTGTATACGGATGAGGATTTGGAGCGGCTGGAAATCATTCTGAAGCTGACGCGCGAGTTGGGGGTGAATCTGGCGGGTGTCGAAATCATTCTGAACATGCGGGAGAAGATGGAAGCGATGCAGAAGCAGATGGAAGGTTTCATCGATACCTTGAATCAGGAGCTTTCGCAGCGCGCCACGCATCGGCAGGTTGATAATAATTCGCTGATGCCGGTGATTCAGATTAGTTCGTTGGTATCGAGGTCGGAGGGAAAGCGGGCCAGTGAGGGGAAGCGGAAGGTGAGATAAGCGGCTTTCATACCGCCGCTGGAGAGCGACCCGCCCCAGAATAGCCGGCCAGACTCATCCATTCGATGAGCCGTCCCGCGTAGTCCCCGGGCTGACCGGCTATGTTATAAGGTCAATCTGGAAAGTCCCTCCGAGATCGGTAAGAAGCTGAAGAAAAGAATGGCTGAATTCGATGCCTGGAACGTCCTCGGCAAGTATCGCAAGGACGGCATATCTCTGGGCGGAACTCCCCAGGGAAGAAGCCGTCTTCGCAAATGGCTGCACCTTGCTCTGAAACCTCTCCATGGCTATTGGGATCAACTCAGATGCCGATCGTCTTCCGCTGTCTTCGGAACGGATCGTCGTTTCCACGACCCAACCGTTACGGTCCCAAACTTTTCCGGTCTTGCCCCGAACGCCACCGATAAGCCATTCTCTGTCAGGACGAACCCCCAGCCGAGTCGTCAGTTCGGATGGTGTCAATTCAACGCTCTCGATCGCCAAGTAGATAGTTACACGATCATCGAAGCAGCCGCTCTTACTCATGGGTAATTGATTTTCAAGCCCGTTGGGATCGCCTCCCCAACTCCGCCCTTGCCTTTCACAAACACATTGCCCGGCGCCAGGCGTCATACGCGAAGCTGCGCGACCATCCACCCAAATCGCTCGCCGCGGTTAACCGATTCACGCTGTCATAGGAACACTCTGGCTGAACCACCCCACCCCATTGTTGAACTCAGAGTAACTCTGCAGATTCCCGTTGTCGTTGGTCTGCGACGCATGAGGGCACATGTCGTAAAGGCCGGCATTCGAGTTCACTCCCCAATTCGGGCACGACACAAACAGTATGCCGCCGAGTTGATTGCCGGCAGACTCGTAACTCTCGGTCTGCTGCAAGCGGCTGTTGTAAGACAGAGGCGTGCCAGACTCCGTTGCCGCGCACGAAATAATAAACGCCGCCATGCGCCCAGTAAGCCGTCTGGGTGATGTAGCCGGTTTGCTGCCCATTTACGGTGCCCGTCAGCGTCGAGGGCCGGTTCGCCGCATCGAATGTCGTCGTCACCACCCGCCCCGACGGATACGTCTCGCTGGTCAGCGCTCCGGCAAGATTGTAACCGTAGCTGAAGATCTGCAGCGCATGTTTAAACTCTACCCGGGACAACAGCCTTGCCATTTAGCCCGTGGAGTGGAGGCGCATTGCGTTCAGAACGAATCGCAAGCTCTCAGCAACCCCGACTGGCAGAGCTTCCCTAACGCCAAAATGATCACGGCTCCCTTTACCGACTTTACCCCCTTGAAAGCTGAATGCGAGTGCCCGGCGTTCCTGGCACGCTTCGGTGCGGTGGGCAGGAAGGAGCTGGAGCTCACGCTCTAACAATCTCCTCAAAGCCGTACTGGCGAAGCGCCTCCGTCAGCTGCCTTTCGAGCGGCGCGTCCTTGATTCCCAGCTCGATGAGTTCGTCATTGTCCGCTGTGATCAGGAAGTCTCTACCGCTGTTAAACACCTGAGCGTCCCAAAAGAAAAACAGAGCCATGGCCAATATACTTGTGAACTCCTCGCCTTCGTTTAAATCGAAGAAATGAACCGGCGCTTCGATTAGGAGTCTTTTTTCGTGCTTGGATCGACGATACCCGTAGAACAACTCTAGAATTTCAGATGACGGCCACGCGCTCCAGCCGTGTATGTAAATGTAACAGGGCGAGTGCCTCATTAGAACTTCAGATAATAGCCTTGCGATCGCAGTCTTTTCCCCGGAGTCGGGCGGTGATGAATACGATCTTTGCGGAAAATCAACTGTTCGCGATAGCGAGGCCAGAAATTCATCCAACTTACGTTCCGCCGCCAAATGGCTTGCGGCCTCTTCGACAGTAAATACTTTCATGCTTCGATCCGTTAAAAAGCTAGCGCAGGGGCGACGAGTGGAGCGGCGGCCCCGCCACTCAGAATGATAATAGCCCCGCCGACGACGATTACCCCCCCAACGATGATTGCTCCCCTGTGGTTCTCGACGAAGGCAGAAAACGAAGATTTGTTGCCATGAACCTGCCCCGGCGTAAGTGGACTCCCATTCGCATCAAAACGGCGCCTGTCCTTTCCTTTGCCTGTATCTAAGTCCCAATGCCCTTCCGGATCCCAACTTGCCGAAGGACGGCCGCCCGCTGTTTGAGGATAATTCGTCGGGCGCCAAGTTCCCCCGCGCGGATTTCTAGAGTCGGGCGACCAAGACCAGTCCGAATCTGGCGCACCGGGGACCGGGAAGGGCGGTTTGCCACTAGATGCGGCGATGAAGTCCCAGTACCGTGTCGTCGTACCCGGACCCACCTGCCCTACGAGACCGGATGACACGTTGGCGGCGACGTAACTCCAATATCCCGCCTGCGCCGAACCGGCTCCCGCCGTGAATTGCGAGTAGTTGCCACTGCTATTGAACCCGCTGCAACCGTTATCCGGGCATTGCGCCATACTATCCCGAGAGAAGTTACCCAACAGTCCGCATTGAACATCAATTCCGTCAATAGTGCAGCTTCCGCCGCCGCCGAAGTTAACCGAAAACCAAGCTTGGCTCCAAGGGACTTGGGCTGGGTTCTGCAGGTCCTTGTATTGATAACCCAGTGGGCCCATGCCGTCCGGATCCACCGCGCCCAGCGGATTGTTCGAAACATAGCTATACCCATTCCAACTCTGCGGGTTCGTCAGATCCGCTCCCGCATTCATCGGATCGGGGCTGTTGAACCTTCCTTGTACACCCGCAAAATATCGCGCTTGGAAAAAATCCAAACCCGTTTCCGCATCCCGCTCCTGGCCGGTAAACTTCTGACTCACATTGTCGGTTCCCGCGCCCCACTGCGAGCTCCGTCCCGCCCAGCCCGCCGGAATCTCTTCTCCGAATGGCAGGTAATCGTGGCGCGCGATCACGGTTCCATATTGGTCCGTCACCAATCGCGGCGTGCCGAGATGATCATAAGAGAGATAGCAGGTCTGGCACGGCGCGCTGCCGGCGTTTTCAATCGCAGCGATCTGGCCGCCAAACCGGATGTAATCTTTCGAAAGCGTTCCGGCAGGCGTATATTCCGCCGCTAACTGCCCGAATGCGTCATAGACGTACGCGCTCGCCGCGCCGCCGTACACACTCTTCTGCACGCGCTGCCCATTGCCGTCGTAATAGTAGTTCACCTGCAACTGTGAGTTACTGTCGTTGGTCTGATTCTGCCGGCTCTCCGCGTCGTACTGAACGGAAATCGAACCCAGCGCCGTTTGATTTCCCGCTGTTCGTATCCTCCCGAGAGCAAGCGGTTGTTCGCCGAGTTGTACGGATTGTAGCCGTTCGACGAATAGGGCGTCGTGCCATACAAAGGAACGCCGCTGTTGCCGGTGACCGACATGTTTCCCCAGGCGTCGTACGCGAAGCTGCGCGACCATCCACCCGAATCGCTCGCCGCGGTTAACCTATTCACGCCGTCATAAGAAACACTCTGGCTGAACCATCCCACCCCGTTGTTGAACTCAGCGTAACTCTGCAGATTCCCGTTGTCATTGGTCTGCGACGCCTGAGGGCACATGTCGTAAAGACCGGCATTCGAATTCACTCGCCAATTCGGGCACGACACAAACAGCATGCCGCCGAGTTGGTTGCCGGCGGACTCGTAACTCTCGGTCTGCTGCAAGCGGCTGTTGTAAGAAACGGCGTGCCAAACTCCGCTGCCGCGCACGAAATAATAAACGCCGCCATGCGCCCAGTAAGCCGTCTGGGTGATGTAGCCGGTTTGCTGCCCATTTACGGTGCCCGTCAGCGTCGACGGCCGGTTCGCCGCATCGAATGTCGTCGTCACCACCCGTCCAGAGGGATACGTCTCGCTCGTCAGCATAACTTGTGGCTTATTTGGTTGGGCTATTGCTCTCAGATTTAACTGGCTCCATCCGTATTTGCCCCGTCCGTATTTGCCCCGTCCGTATTTGCCCCGTCCGTATTTGCCCTGTCCGTATTTGCCGCCCCGGCGAAGTCGCCTAGCAATCCGCAGGCCGTCATGTCGCTGGCTGCGACTCCCAGGCACTGAGTCGATCGTTCAGCCATGTCGCACAGCCGCTCTTCCCTGCGTTAATTTGCACGTATCCGTCGTGGCTCAAGTGACACACGAAACACGCGGAAAGCGGAATAAGATAGGCGTCCCACGCAAACAGAAGCGCGTGTAAGACGAACACGACCGCACCCAGACGGTCTGTGTCATCGAATACTAGCCCCCTCGCCTCGGCGGACTGTTTATATCCCGTAAGGATTGCTCTAAACGCCTCTGCGGCCACCGCCTCATGGACATCATTCCAGATGCCGCTCTCTCGAATCCAAAAGGCGTATGGTGCATGTACGCCGTCAGGAGCAATTCCGTCGTCCTCCGACGTCGGCCAGAGTAGGCGGTTTGCGAGCAGCACCAAGTCCGCCGACTCCATGTGCTCCGTATTGATGACGACCTCCGGTCCACTCGCATCCGTCTGTAACAGTTCGAAAATTCCATCGCTCCGAGCGTTAATCCCTGAGCCTGCATAACACATTTTGAGCCATTGAATGTCTATCGTCTTCATAGGAATTAGAAAGCAAATGCCAGACCAAGACCAAGCCATTCGAGAATCGTCGGAATCGAGAACCCGACAGCGGCACCCGCGGCACCAGCCCCTGCCGCGACGAACGGAATCGGGTTGTTAAAGTGACCTACTTTTGTCCCGTTTGGCAGATACCGCTCCCGAACCTTATTGCCCCAGTCCACATCCCAATGGCCGCTCGGGTCCCAACTTGCTTGCGGCTGCGCTCCTTTGGGACTGGGGACTGGCACAAACGGCTTCCACTTGACTCTCGCGCCTGATCCCGGCGCTGGCACCCATACGTTTGGTTGCCCATTTCCCCCCGGTGGCAATGCGACAGGCGGAGGCAACGGATTGCCATTGCCGTCTTGAGGTGCAGACGCGAGAATAATGTTGCCATATGACGTATAGGTCTGGCCGAGCAACGTGTCCTGAATGCGGTAGGGTTGAAGCCCGGAGGGGACGTAGCCGGAAAGCCCGCCAGCGTAGGAACTGAACTGATAATACTGGCCGCCGCTAACACCGGTGCAACCGTTATCGGGGCATTGCGCCATGCTGTCGCGCGAGAAGTTGCCTAACATTCCGCATTGAACATCAACTCCGTCAATAGAGCAGCTTCCACCACCGCCGAAGTTAACCGAAAACCAAGCTTGGCTCCAAGGGACTTGAGCTGGGTTCTGCAGGTCCTTGTATTGGTAACCCAATGGGCCCATGCCGTCCGGGTCCACCGCGCCCAGCGGATTATTCCAAACATAGCTGTATCCATTCCAACTCTGCGGGTTCGTCAGATCCGCTCCCGCATTCATCGGATCGGGGCTATTGAATCTGCCCTGTACGCCCGCGAAGTACCGCGCTCGGAAGAAATCCAATCCCGTTTCCGGGTCCCGCTCCTGGCCGGTAAATTTCTGACTCACGTTGTCGGTTCCCGCTCCCCATTGCGAGCTTCGCCCCGCCCAGCCAGCCGGAATCTCTTCCCCGAACGGCAGATAATCGTGGCGCGCAATCACGTTTCCATATTGGTCCGTCACCAAGCGCGGCGTGCCGAGATGATCGTAAGATAGATAGCAGGTCTGGCACGGCGCGCCCGCGGCGTTCTCAACGGCAGCGATCTGGCCGCCGAACCGGATGTAATCTTTCGAAAGCGCTGCTGCCGGCGCGTACTCCGCCGCTAACTGCCCGAATGCGTCATAGACGTACACGCTTGCCGCGCCGCCGTACACGTTCTTCTGCACGCGCTGCCCTTCGCCGTCGTAATAGTAGTTCACCTGCAACTGTGAGTTACTGTCGTTGGTCTGATTCTGCCGGCTCTCCGCGTCGTACTGAACGGAAATCGAACCCAGCGCCGTTTGATTTCCCGCTGCATCGTATCCTCCCGAGAGCAAGCGGTTGCTCCCCGAGTTGTACGGATTGTAGCCGTTCGACGAATAGGGCGTCGTTCCATACAAAGGCACGCCATTATTCCCGGTGACCGACATGTTCCCCCAGGCATCGTAGCCGAAGCTGCGCGACCATCCGCCCGAATCGCTCGCCGCGGTCAGCCGATTCACGCCATCATAGGAAACACTCTGGCTGAACCATCCCACCCCATTATTGAACTCAGAGTAACTCTGCAGATTCCCGTTGTCGTTGGTCTGCGATGCATGAGGGCAGATATCGTAAAGACCGGCATTCGAATTCACTCCCCAATTCGGGCACGACACAAACAGCATGCCGCCGAGCTGGTTACCGGCAGACTCGTAACTCTCGGTCTGCTGCAAGCGGCTGTTGTAAGAAACGGCGTGCCAGACTCCGTTGCCGCGCACGAAATAATAAACGCCGCCATGCGCCCAATAGGCCGTCTGGGTGATGTAGCCGGTTTGCTGCCCATTTACGGTGCCGGTCAGCGTCGAGGGCCGGTTCGCCGCATCGAATATCGTTGTCACCACCCGCCCAGAGGGATACGTCTCGCTGGTTGGCGCTCCGGCGAGATTGTAACCGTAGCTGAAACTATAAGTCTGGCCGGCCGTTTGCTCATTACTGCTGGTAATCCGCCCTGATGCATCATATCCTGTGTAATTGGTAGTCGCCGCCGAGTTACTTACTTGCGTCAACCGCCCGACCGAATTAGAAATTCCCGGCGTATCGTAGGTGTAACTCACGGCGGGCGTGCCATCGCTGTAGGACTTAGCGTATAACCGGTTCAGGGCGTCGTAGCGGTAGCTGGTTGTGACACTCCGCGCGTCCGTTTTTGTGGTCACGTTCCCATTTCCGTCATACCCATACCCGGTTGTCCCGCTTTCCGGGTTCGTGGCCTGCGTTAGCCGACCCACGGCATCGTAAACAAACGTCCGGCTCTGGCCGGATTGACTGACCACGGTTAAATCATCGAGGGCGTCATAACCATAACCGGTCGGGTAATTGGAACCGTTCGGATCTTCCCACACCCCGACGATGCGCCCGAGACCATCCGCGCCCGTAACCCGCGCCTTGCCCGCCGCATCGATGGCCGTCGTGTAATTTCCCCAGTAGCTGTTCGTCGCAACAGCTCCGTCGGCGGTTTGCACCCGCGTAGCGCGTCCAAGGCCGTCGTAAGAATAGGTGGTCGCGTAATTCATTCCAGAGCCCGGATGCGCCGGAGTCATGGCCGAAGCGAGTCGGCCCAGTGCGTCATAAGTCTGCGTCGTCGCAATGTATTGCGAGCCGCCCTCGAACGTGTCGCTTTCGACCGCGCGCCCCAGGCCGTCGTAGACGGTTCGACTGTGAAGCGCGGAATCTCCGGTTGTGTTCTGATCCTGATATTGATCGACAAAGGCCGGACTATTGCTGTAATCGAACAAAGTATGCGCTTCGCTCGCCGTGCCGTAAGCCTGGGCTATTACAGCCACCCGGTCGAGCGGGTCGGTCTGGCCATTCCACCAATCGGTGAAGCTATACCAAGTGTTCACTCCGTTGGCATCTGTCGAGTAGTATCGCTTGCCCGCGCCGTAGTCATACCAGAACCGCGTCGTCTGCCCCGCCGCATTCGTGACCGAGGTCGGGAACGCGTACTTGTTCGCGCCATCGTCGTTATAGCCGATCCAGGTGTAATTGGAGTTGCCGTCCTGTGAAGTCGTCACGTTCCCCGCGATGTCATAGGTGCTGGCATGATTGATCCAGACGGGGCAATTCGCCGCGGGGTTCACACACTGGGCCGGATTCGTCAAATTGCCGCGCACGGTGAAGCTCGTTCCGTAGTTACCGTCATGCCCGACAATTCCCGGAGCGTCCGAAATCGAAGTCTCATCCCAGCCGTAATGCGTTTCCGCCACTGCCGCGCCGCCCGCGTCTATTGTTTTCAAGAGCGGCACGCCCAACAGGTGATTGTCTGTATAGGGACTGCCTGCATATTGCGTCTGCGTTCGGCGAGCGTACCCGCCCGGCGAGCTCGGGCAACTCGACCCGATGGCCGGCGCCGCTCCGAAATCGAATTCATATTGAGCGGTTTGATTGTTGTACTGGTCATAGGTCCAGACCAGGCCCGAGGTTAAGCCATTGTCCAGCGTGGTGTTCGTCTGGCAGAGTTGCGGATCATGCGCCGGCGATCCGCCGAACTGCGGATCGAACCAGCACGCTTCGTTCTGGCTACAGGGGCGCTGCATCCATACGTTCTGCATGGTCCGCCACGTGGTGTTCGCGTCGCCGATTATGGTCTGAAACTCAATGCCATCCATCCAGCTCTCATACTGAGTCGGCGATCCCGGGATGGAACTGCCCGAAGAAGGATCGCCATAGAAGAAGTGGTTCTCGCGGCGAAGTAAATTGCCGGAGGCGTCTTCGTAATCCGCCTCCGCGTTGGTGCCCCAAGCATTGTTCGGGCCCACATTGCCGTACTGCGGAACCGGAAATATTGTCTTCGCGGAGAGGTTTGCGCCGTCGGAATACTCGTCGCGCTCCCCCATGCGCCGGTAAATACTGTACCCGCTGGGAGCGTAGGTGGGAATTACTCCACTGCCGGTGTTTGCCGCGCATCCCTGCGCCTCGGGAAACGTGTATTGATACACGCCGCCGGTGGGCAACTGCAGCCGGCTCACCTCTCCGTAGCTGTTGTACTGGAAGTTATAAGAGTGCCCGTTCGCTAGAACTATCGAAGAGACGACCTCCAACGAAAGATTCGTATACTTCGATCCGTCCAGCTCCGGGAACAGACATCCATAGGTCTCGATCGACTGTCCCGCGCTTAAGGCGTTGGATATGTCGGTGTAATTGACGATAATGGTGTGCTGGGTCCCATTCGCGCCCGGGTAGGTGATTGCAGCCTGACCACTCCCGGTGAGGACGCTGGTCGTTCGGCCCAGGGGATCCACAATCGAAAGGGTCGCGTTATCCGTTCCGTAGGTCAACTGCACTAAGTTGCCGTTTCGATCCTCGATCTGCGTTACCCGTCCGCCGTAATCGATTCTGTACTTCGTCCCATCGCGGAAATAGAGCGTCCCTACCGTTGAGCCGCCGCCCGTCTCGCCGTTATAGTCGTAAATGTCCTGATCGGCGATGAACGTCAGGCTCGATCCGTCGGTGCTCGCGAACACCTGGCCGCGATCGCGCGGACTTGTGTTGCAAAAGCCATCCAAGGCCTGGCCGCCATACCGGGTGTCGACCAGGGTTGTGTCCGTTCCGTCCGGCGCCGTCCAGATCAGCCGGGTCGCGTACGTGCCCTCGTCGTAATAGTTTCCGTTGTCGTCCTGGCACGCTCCCGGAAAGTCGCTGGCGTAACTGATGGTGAGGCCGCCAGGCGAATACTCGTAAAGGTTACTTGCGGCAGTGCCGCCGAAGCTGGGAGCAGCCGCGTATGCGACGTTCCCATACCCTTGAATGCTTTGAACTGACCACTGAGTCCCGATCGGCACGACCATGGTATATCCGGCGGTTCCCCGTCCGCCGATATGGACGAGCGGAATCGTGACGTTCAGCTTTCCGTTGTAGAAGTTGACGTGATCAATTCCGAGTGCATAGCTGGAGGCGGGATTGCCGCCCTCGATCGCCGCCGCGATGACGCCATCGGTGTTGGATTGTATTGTCGTTTGCGCCTGCATCCTCGTGCAAAATGCACAAACGACGGCGCTCCAAAAGATCCGTGTGACAGCAGAGCTTCGCATAGACGGCCTACTTCACCGTGATCGTGCAGAGCACTTGCCCGGTGGCTGTCGATTGCAATTGATATTCGCCCGGCAGCAGGTCGACTGCGCCTGCGGAGCGACGCTTTACCTGTAAGGACTTTAGGTCCACCGCGTTCGCAACGCTCACCTTGTCAAGACCCGGAGACGTGGGAAGGAGTGCGATGTTCAGTGCCGGGTCGGCGGTACGGCCGATAATCTCGAGAAAGAATATTCCCGGCTTGCGCGTGATTTGCGATGGAAATGCCCGGCCGCCTTGCAGGGTGACGATTTCGGTCTCGATATGTTGTTTGGCGGCGGCAGCCGTGGCAGCAGCGCTTCGCGACGTGCCGTTACTCTGCGCGAACACCGCGCCCACAGTTGATAGCACGAGCACTAGACCAGCCAATCTCGAGAAGGAACAATTCAATCGGAGGGCGAATGTCATGCCCGTTCTCTCCTAGCGAATGCGGTCTGAGCTAGATAGTGCTCTAAATGCAATGAAGTTACAAGAAAACTTATGTACTAATCGGCCTAGTACTCGACAAGAGAACTGCGAGAGACGTGTCATGGGACGGGATCCAAGGAAGGCTAGCGAGCAAGGTCGCAGAAATCGATAAGCCATCGGCAAAGAACGCTGCGTATTTGCACTTGGGCTGTATGATACAGCGATGAAGCTTTGGAGTGGCATACTTTTCGCGGTTGTTCTGACAATTGCGTCGGTGCCGGGCAGGGCGGCGGATGCGGAAACGGCAATAAAGAACGCGCTGCACTCGCAGGTAGAGGCTTGGAACCGCGGAGACGCGGCGGCTTTTGTCACGACGTATGCGGACGACTGCACGTTCGTCGGCAAGCAGATTCTGGAGGGGCGAACGAGCTTGCTGGCGCGTTATAAAAAATCTTATCCGACGCCCGAGGCGATGGGGAGATTGAGCTTTCAGAAGCTAAACGTGCGGGCGCTGGATAAAGATGTTGCGGTGGTGACGGGTGAGTGGCACATCGATCGGGCATCCACATCGGGCGGCGCGGTGGGTGGAGTTTTTAGTTTGGTTCTACAGCTTCGCGACGGCAAGTGGCAGATCGTGTTAGATCATACGAATTAGAGGAGAACCTGGAATCCGAATGGAAGTCGTTGAAACCGATATTGAGATCAAGACTCCGGATGGAACATGCGATGCCGCATTCATTCACCCCGAGAAGGGGCTCGCATCGCGGGCGTGCTGATCTGGCCGGATGCATTCGGCTTGCGGCCTGCGATGCGAGAGATCGGCAAGCGCATTGCGGCCGAGGGATATTCCGTGCTCGTGCCCAATCCCTTTTATCGCGTGTCGCAAAGCTCCTTTCCCGGATGCGTCCAGATTCAATTTTCAGAATCCGGCGGACATGGCGAAGCTGCAGCCGCTGATGGCGTCGGTGAATGCGCCGGGCAATGCGGAGAAAGATGCGGTGGCTTACATTGCGTTTCTGGACGCGCAAAAACAAGTGAACAAAGCGAAGAAGATCGGAACCCAGGGATATTGCATGGGCGGCGCGCTGGTGGTGAGGACTGCCGCGGCGGTGCCGGATCGCGTTGGCGCGGGCGCATCGTTTCATGGGGGCGGCCTTGTAACCGACAAGCCCGGACAGCCCGCATCTGCTCGCGCCGAAGATAAAGGCGCAGGATGTATTTCGGGATCGCGTCGAACGACGATGCGCATCAGCCGGACGCGAAAGACAAGCTGAAAGAGGCATTCGCAGCGGCGAACGTTCCCGCCGAAATCGAGGTGTATCCGGGAGCGCTGCATGGCTGGTGCGTGCCGGACATGCCGATGCAGAACGGCGTGCCGATCTATAACACGGCCGCTGCTGAACGCGCGTGGGGCAAGCTGGTCGCTTTATACAAAGCGGCGCTCGCCTGAGAGGGCAGCGGCGGGGTTTCACACGATTTCAGAAGATAGGTCGGAGGCAAGCTTGGCGTCATGATGACGGCGCGTACCGGCGGCCGCGCTCAGCGCCCGCATATCGGGGATGGTGATGAGCCTTCTTCCTTGTAACTGAATCAACCCGGATTTGTGCAGTTGAACGAATGCGCGGGAGACGACCTCGCGGACCGAGCCGATGCGGTTTGCAATTTCCGTGCGGGTTAAGGTAAGTTCAACCAGGCAACCGTCTCCGACGGAAACTCCTCTTTCTTGAGCGACCGTGAAAACGTGCTCGGCAACGCGTTGCTCGACGTTGCGCAAGGCGAGGGTCTCGATGAGCTCGGCATGGTGGCGGACGATATGCCCGAGAACTCTGGCAAGATTCCAAAGGAGCTCGGTATGCTCGCGGCATAACCGGTGCATGTCGGGTTTTTGAATGGCGAGGACCTCGGAAGAGAGATCGGCAATGATGGTGCTGTAGAATTTTCCTCCATTGAAGACTGGAACGGCGGCAAGAACCGCGCCGGGGCGTTCGGTGGATAATACTTGCTCGCGGCCTTCGGCGCTTTGCCGGATGGAGCGAAGCTCGCCGCTAGCGACGACATACACCGCGGAAGCTTCCTGGTGTTCGGAATAGAGCACTTGACCTCGGTCCAGACGGCGCGTGGTTGCGAGTGCGGCGATTTTATCGAGAAGTTCGTCGGTGAGCGTGCCAAACAAGCCGGTTTTGCGGAGAGCCGCAACTTTGTTCGTAGTGCTCGATTTTTTGTTTGCAGGCGCGCGCTTTTCAGCCATGGAGATCTCGGTCTCTTAGATCAAGCTTTTCGTGATTTTACTAGGAAGGTGTAAACGTTGCAGCCGAGAGGCTGTTAAAAAACCGGGGGGACGGAATGTCCCCCTCGGATCGCGAGTTCTCAGGTGATTCTTTATTCCAGTCGACCTCGTCCATGGCTTGGAGAAATTCCTGGATGCGAACGTTTCGACCGGTACATACCTGCTCCAGAGTTTTTTCCTCACTTGGATCAGCCTCAATTCCGAATCGTTCAAAGATTGTTGCAGAACTTGGGACGGCTCTGAGCAAACTGCCTACGGTGGTCTGGGGATCGAGTCTCATGAGAAACTCCAGCTACCATCTTGCTGGCGAGCTTGCGGGGAAGTCTGTGACAAAAGGCACGAAATTTCGCGCGGAAGGACAGCAATATGGCTGATCAGGGCATCGGCTGCAAAAATGTGCGTCCATGTCAAAGTTAAGAATGGCCTGTACAATTCGGTCGATGCACAGACTAATATCTTTGCTGGTGAGTGGCTGGTTAGCCACGGTGGTTGCGGCGGCGCTTACGCAGCAGCAGAAACCTTCGACTATTCAAGAAACCGGCAATGGGCAGGTAAGCGTTAAGGAAAACATTGCCTATGGATCGGTAAACGGTTTCGAGCTGCGGCTCGATGTTTACGAACCGGCGGGCGAGCGCACTCAGATTTCTCCAGCGGTGCTGCTGATTCACGGAGGCGGATGGACGAGTTTAGACAAGAGCACGATGCGCGGCATGGGGCAATTTCTTGCGCGGTCGGGGTTGGTGGCATTTGCGGTGGACTATCGTCTGTTCAAAGGCAAAGAGAGCCGCTGGCCAGCGCAACTCGACGATGTGCAGCGGGCGGTTCGTTGGGTGCGGGCAAACGCCGCTCAGTATGGCGTGAATCCTGAGCGCATCGGCGCTTTCGGGCATTCGGCCGGGGCGCAACTGGCGGCGCTGCTGGGAATGGAAGAGACACGGGACAATTCCGATGCTGCCCTCGCGAAGTATTCCAGCAAGGTGCAGGCGGTGGTGGATGTCAGCGGGCCTACGGATTTCACGGCAGACCACGACAGGGACGCCTCGGCGTTTCTGGCGAACTTTCTAGGGGCCGAGTACTCAAAGCAGCCGGAGGTTTGGCGTGAGGCGTCGCCCGCTTTTCACGTTTCAAAAGGAGACGCGCCGTTCTTGATTGTGCACGGCACACAAGACGAAAGCGTTCCCCTGTCGCAATCGCAAGAACTTTATGACAAATTGCAGGCTGCGGGCGTGCCCGTGTCACTGGTCAAAGTGAACGACGTCCATACATTTCAGACTGCCGAAGCGCGCCGGACATTGGCGATCGAGACACTCGCATTCTTCAATCGCTATCTTGTGACGCGGTAATCCGGCACGTTTCGATGGCGGCGGACCGAGCTAATCGAAATCGCGCCTGAGCGGATAGTCGACGATAATGGCTCTCCCGTCGGTGAGGGCCTTAACGGAATGGTGAACGTTACCGGGTACGATCCCCACGATACCGGGCCGCGCAATTTCGGTGACGCCATCGATGGTCATTTCGAGCTCGCCCTCGATCACGTTCCAAATCTCTTCCTGAGGATGGAAATGATCGTGAATCGACGAGCCGCGGGCGAAGTCATAGTGCGCGAACGTGATGTTGGGCGAGTGGAAATAGCGGCCGTGCCAGCCCGGCAGGCGTTCAATGACTTTGAGGGAGCGGGTGTCAAGAAAGGGCATGGCAAGAGTGTGGCTCGATTATATAATTCGGCAAAGTGCGGCGTTCGGGATGGTGAAGGGCGGGCATGCGCGCGCGGGGGGTGTTTATGCAGCGCTTGCCACGCCTCGCCGTGCGGAGTCGATTGAAGCGGATGCAGCGGCTTTGCTCGATTATATGGATGGGGTGGTGCAGGCGGGGGTCGATGGACTGGTGCTGTTCGGGTCGACGGGCGAATTCGTCCACTTTGATGTAGCGGAACGAGTGCGAACGGTGGCGCTCGCAATGCGGCGCAGCCGTGTGCCGGTTATAGTGAATGTCTCGCATTCGACGCTTGCGGGCGCGGGATTGCTGGCGGATCATGCGTTGGAGGCGGGCGCGGCGGGCGTATTATTGATGCCGCCGTATTTCTATCGCTATAACGACGATCAGCTTTTCAATTTTTATCAAGATTTCGCGCGGCTCGCCGGGCGAAGGGCGGCGATTTATCTGTACAATCTGCCTCAATTCACGAATCCGATATCGATAGGGTTGGCGGAACGGCTGCTCGGATCGGGAACGTTCGCGGGGATTAAAGATTCAAGCGGCGATTGGGAAATGTTCGAAGCTCTGAAGGCCCTGCGGTCGGGGGTTCCGTTCAGGCTATTGGCGGGAAATGAGTGGCTGTATCTAAGGGCTCGATCGGCCGGGGCGGACGGCATAGTGTCGGGAGCGGCGGCAGCGGTTCCGGAGCTGGTGGTTGCGCTCGATCGAGCCATCAGCGCGAACCAGGTAGAACGGGCGCGACATCTGAATTCCAGGCTTGAAGAATTCGCCGGGTGGGTGGACAGGTTTCCGGCAACGGTTGCGATCAAGCAGGCCGCGGTTCGACGGGGGTGGAAGCTGAACCATTTTGGATTGCCGCCGGATGAAGATACGTGTTCGAGTTTGCAGGTGTTTCAGCGATGGTTTGAAGGATGGCTCCCGATGGTATTGGCGGAGTGCACGAAGGAAGCGACGGCAGGGACAAGAAGCTCACCTCAAGTAAGATGAAAACGGCTCGAAAGGCCAGCTTATGCGCCGCGACTATCACAAATGGTACAGCCACAGGCTGGGCCGGAACATGGAAATGCTGGTTTACGGGCACGCGGGGCTTCCAGTTTTGGTGTTTCCCAGCTCGCAGGGGCGCTTCTTCGAATACGAAGATCGGCAGATGATTCACGCGATCTGGCAGAAGATCGATGCGGGCAATCTGCAGGTATTTTGCGTGGACAGCGTGGATCCGGAGAGCTGGTACAACCGCAGCGTCCATCCGCACGACCGGGTGATGCGGCACAACGCGTACGAGAGCTACATCGTCTATGAAGTTCTGCCGCTGATTCAGGGATGTAAACGGGGCGCGGGCAGATTTGCACGACCGGCTGCAGTTTGGGCGCATATCATGCGTTGAATTTCGCCATGCGGCACCCGGATGCTGGCTTCGGGTTGCGTGTCGATGAGCGGGTCCTTCGATATGAGGTCGTTCATGGACGGGTACTACGACAGCGATTTCTACTTCAACAATCCGGTGGATTATCTGCCGAACATGAGCGATCCGGTGGTTTCTGGAGCAGTATCAAAAGATGAAACTAGTATTGGCGGCGGGAGATCACGATATTTGCCTGGGCGAGAACTTCCGCATGGCGCACATTCTGGGGACGAAAGGAATTCCGCATTGGCTGGATGTTTGGACCGGGGGCGAGCGCCACGATTGGCCGCTATGGCAGCGGATGGCGGCAAAATTTTTCTGAGCGACGGAGGAGAGAATGCCGAAGATTGGGATTATTTACGGGATGGAGAACACGTTTCCATCCGGCGCTGGTGGATCGGATCAACGGCAAGAAGGTTCCCGGCGTGAGCGCGGAACATATCCGTATCGGCGGCGATCAAGATGGCGGAGCCGAGCGGATATCGCGTGATCATCGACCGCATCTCGCACGACATCGAGTTTTTCCGCGCGTATCTGAAGAACGCGACGCTGACCGGGACGATTGTGATCAACAATCCGTTCTGGTGGAGCGCGGACGATAAATTCTTCAACTATGCGTTAGCGAGCAAATTGGGCGTGGCGGTTCCGAACACAGTGGTGTTGCCGCACAAGACGCATCCGCCCGGGACGACCGTGCAATCCATGCGGAACTTGGTCTATCCGCTGAACTGGGAGGAGGTATTCGACTACATCGGGTTTCCGGCATTTCTGAAGCCGTTTAGCGGCGGCGGGTGGAAGAACGTATACAAGGTGAACTCGCCGCGAGGAATTTTACAATGCATACGACCAGACGGGCAGCATGTGCATGACGCTGCAATCGGCGGTGGAGTTCGACGAATATTTCCGCTGTTATGTGGTCGGGCAGGAGAAAGTGCGGGTGATGAAATACGATCCGAAACAGCCGCATCACCTGCGCTACGTGAAGGACGGCACGGCGAGTTCGCAGGAGCTGCACGAGCGGGTTGTGAGAGACGCGCTGACGCTGTGCCGGGCTCTAGGATACGACTTCAACACGGTGGAGTTCGCGGTAGAGAACGGCATTCCGTACGCGATCGATTTTTTGAATCCCGCGCCCGACGCGGATGTGCATTCGGTGGGAGAGGCAAATTTCGATTGGGTGGTAGAGAACGTGGCGCAACTGGCCATCGATAAGGCGCTAAGCGAGCGAACAGCCGCAACTGGAATATCGCTGGAGCCGTTTCCTGAGCGGAGCATCGCGAAGTACAGCAGCGTCACAGTAGAGCCGGTGCAGTCAACCTAGGTCTGAGAGCAGCGATGAAACCGAGCCTGACGATCGGAATCGAAGAAGAATACCAGACCATTGATCCGGTTACGCGGGATCTGCGTTCGCACATCGACTCGGAGATTATCGCGAAGGGGAAGACACTGCTGAAAGAAGCGGTGAAGGCCGAGATGCACCAATCGGTGGTCGAGGTGGGCACGGGCATTTGCAAGGACATCAGGAGGCATCGCGGGAATTGAAGGGGCTGCGATGCCAGATATGCGACCTGGCAAAGCAGAACGGGTTGCGATTGGCGTCGGCGGGAACGCATCCGTTCGCGGACTGGCGCAAGCAGGACATCTATCCGGACGAGCGATACCAGACGATTGTGCAGGATCTGAAGATGGTGGCGCGCGCCAATTTGATCTTCGGCCTGCATGTGCACATCGGCGTGGAAGATCGCGAAACCTCGATTCACCTGATGAACGCGGCGCGATATTTTTTGCCGCACATCCTGGCGCTCTCGACGAATTCGCCGTTTTGGCTGGGGATGGATACGGGTCTGAAATCGTATCGCTGCAAGGTGTTCGACAAATTTCCGCGCACGAACATTCCGGATTATCTTCCCGAGCTACGGCGAATATGCAAAGCTTTGTCAACCTGCTGGTGAAGACGAATTGCATAGACAACGCGAAGAAGATCTGGTGGGATATCCGGCCGCATCCGAATTTCCCGACGCTCGAGTTTCGAATTTGCGACGTTCCGATGCGGGCGGACGAGACGATTGCGATAGCGGCTCTGATTCAGGCAACCATCGCGAAGCTGCATAAACTGCATGCGGCGAATCAGGGCTTCCGGCTTTACGGCGCGCGCTGATTATGGAGAACAAGTGGCGCGCGCTGCGCTACGGCCTGGACGGCAAGCTGATCGATTTCGGCAAGCAGATCGAAGTGCCGGTGCGCGATCTGATTTACGAATACTTGCAGTTCGTCGACGATGTGGTGGACGAGCTGGGGTCCCGGAAGGAGATCAACTACATTCATCGCATTCTGGAGAACGGCACGGGCGCGGACCGTCAACTGCGCATTTTCCAAGAGACAGGGGATCTGACCAAAGTGATGGATTACATCGTGTACGAGACGGAGGCCGGCCTGTCGACGGAGACTGGGCGCGGGGACAGCGTGATGAGCACGGGCTTGAATGGAACGACTTTCGATCCCGAGCTGAGGCCGGGCGCGCACAACGCCGTGTTTGTGTGCCTGAAGAGTTCAGCCATCGGAGAAGGTGACGCTGATCACCGATCGCGCTTGCGAGGAGATCGCGGCGAGCATGGCTTCGGAATTGAATGCTTGCGGCTGCACGTACCACACGTTTGTTCTGGAAGATCTTGCGCCGCGGCCTCTGACGGAGATGCCGGAGGTGATTCTGGACGATATGGAATCGAGCCAGGTCAGCATTTTTGCGGTTCACGCGCAGGCCAACGAACTGAGAACGCGCATGCAGATGACGCGACGTAGTGAATCGGAAACGGCTGCGTCATGCGCACATGGTCAATATCGAGAAGAAAATCATGCTGGAAGGCATGCGGGCGGATTTTCTGAAGGTGGACGAGTTGAGCGTTCGCGTGATGAACATTGTGAACAAGGCGCAAGCAGATCCGCGCCACGACGCCGGCGGGCACGGACGTCAGCGCGCAATTGACGCCGGACTACAAATGGATCAAGACGAGCGGGATCATCAGCCGCGATAAATGGGGAAATCTGCCAGGCGGCGAAGACGTTTACGTCGCCGCTGGAAGTAAATGGCACGTTCGTGGTGGATGGGGTGGTCGGCGATTACTTGTGCGCGAAATACGGCGATCTGAAGAAGACGCCGCTGACGCTGCAGATAGAGGGTAATCGGCTGATCGAAGCGCAGATCGGAGAACAAGGAGCTTGAGGATGAGTTCTGGCGCTATACGCACCGCGATGAAAACAGCGATCGCGTAGGCGAATTCGCGATCGGCACGAATCTGGCGCTGCACGATGTGGTCGGAAATATTCTGCAGGACGAAAAAATACCCGGCGTGCATATGGCGTTCGGAGATCCGTATGGAGCGCACACGGGCGCGCAGTGGAGCTCTTCGACGCATATCGACGTGGTGGGAAGAAACTTCGATATTTGGGCCGACGATCGTCAGATCATGAGCGGCGGCAAGTTCCTGGTCTGAGAAGTGGCGCGTGATACCCGAACTACGCCGGCGATTCAACGCAGCAGTGGACGCCGGAACTGTATGCGGAATTCCTTCGGGGGCTGGAGGAAGCCGCAGGGCACGGCATAAGCTTCCGTTGCAGCGAAACGCCGATTTTTCTTCCCGCCGCCGCTTTTGGAAACGATGGTGCGGTATGGGCGGGAACTGTACGAGCAGCTCGCATGCGAATGCCGGAATACCGGGCGGCTTCCGAGACCGCTATTCCGCCGCAATTTCGAGTGCCGAATGAGAGCGAACACCCGCTGTTCGTGCAGGCGGATTTTGGATTGGTTCGCGAAGCGGATGGAACGCTCGAGCCGAAACTGGTCGAGATCCAGGGATTCCCGTCGCTCTACGGCTTTCAGGCCGTGATGGCGCAAGAATACCAGCGGGTTTACCGGCTGAATGAAAAGCTGAATGCGAATTTGACGCCGTACCTTGAGCGGGTTCGATGAGCAGAGTTACGTGGAGTTGCTGCGGCGCGTGATTTTGAACGGGCACGCGCCGGAGCAGGTGGTTCTGCTCGAGATCGACCCTTACGAGCAGAAGACGCTGCCGGATTTTCTGGTGACGCGAGAAGCTGCTGGGCATTCGGATCGCTGCGATCACCGAGGTGGAGAAGCGCGGGCGGAAACTGTACTTGGAGGGCATGGAGATCAAGCGAATTTATAACCGCGTGATTGTGGACGAGCTGGTCCGCAAAGGCATAAAGGCGGATTTTCAATTCACGGACGATCTGGATGTCGAGTGGGCGGGGCATCCCAACTGGTTTTTCCGGCTGAGCAAATTTTCGCTGCCCTGGTTCCGGCATGTGAGCGTGCCGGAGACGTGGTTTCTAAGCGACATCAAGAAGCTGCCGGACAATTTGGACGATTATGTTCTGAAGCCGCTGTACTCGTTCGCGGGGCTGGGCGTGAAGATCGGGCCTACGCAAGGACGAGATCGCGGCGATTCCGGAGGACCGGCGATCGGATTTTATTCTGCAGCGGAAGATGGATTTCGTGCCGACTATCGATACGCCCAGCGGGATGACGAAAGCCGAGATCCGCATCATGTATATACGCGATGGCGAGGAGCTGGGGCCGGTGACAACGGTCATCCGGACGGGGCGCGGCAAGATGATGGGCGTGGATTTCAATAAGAATCTGGATTGGATTGGAGCGTCGGCGGGGTTCTACGTGGCGCGGTCGGGAGAATAAACATGCCGATCGACCCGCGCGCAGGTAAACCCGCCGATCCTTCGCAACTGGTTAATATTCCGCGGCTGATCACCAGCTATTACTCGCTGAAACCCGATCCGGCGGAGAAGTACACAGCGCGTGGCGTTTGGGACGTCGGGGCATCGCGGCTCCTCATTCGCGCGGTTCGTTCAACGAAAATCATATTCTGGCGATCACGCAGGCGATTTGCCGCTACCGGGAACAGCAGGGGACAACGGGGCCGCTGTTTCTCGGCATGGACACACATGCTCTTTCGGAGCCGGCGTTCGCGAGCGCGCTGGAGGTTCTGGCCGCGAACGATGTGGAGGTGATGATCGATCAGGACGGCGGCTACACGCCGACTCCGTCGCTGTCGCACGCCATTCTCACCTACAATCTGGGGCGCAAGGACGGGTTGGCGGACGGAATCGTGATCACGCCGTCGCACAATCCGCCTGAGGATGGAGGGTTCAAGTACAACCCGCCTTCGGGCGGTCCGGCGGATACGAGCGCGACGAAGTGGATTGAGAATGATGCGAACGATCTGCTTGCGAACGAGTTTAAAAGATATCGCGCGCGTTCCGTACGAAAGGGCGTTGAAGGCCGGCACAACGCATCGCTACGATTACGTTTCGGGGTATGTGAACGAACTTGGCGTCCGTTGTCGATCTTGGCAGCGGTCGAGCCGCTGGGCTGAATTTAGGCGTGGATCCGCTGGGCGGGGCGGGCGTTGCGTATTGGCCGCGCATCGCGGAGCGCTATGGGCTGAAGCTCGCGGTGGTGAACACGGCTGTCGATCCGACGTTCCGGTTCATGACTCTGGATTGGGACGGCAAGATTCGGATGGATTGCTCTTCTCCGTATGCCATGGCGGGTCTGATTGCGTTGAAAGACCGCTTCGATGTGGCGTTTGCGTGCGATACCGATCACGACCGGCACGGGGTCGTGACGCGCAGCGGCGGGACTGCTGAATCCGAACCATTACCTGGCGGTCGCGATCGATTATCTTTTCCGCAACCGGCCGCAATGGAGACGGGATGCGGGTGTCGGGCAAGACGCTGGTGAGCAGCAGCATTATCGATCGAGTGGCGGCGGATTTGGGGCGGCGGCTGGTGGAGGTGCCGGTCGGGTTCAAGTGGTTCGTCGACGGACTGCTGGATGGCTCGCTCGGATTCGGCGGAGAAGAGAGTGCGGGTGCATCGTTTTTGCGAATCGATGGGAGCGCGTGGAGCACGGATAAGGATGGATTGATTCTGGGTTTGCTGTCGGCGGAGATTACGGCGAAGACCGGGAGAGATCCGGGCGAACGGTATCGGGCGCTGACGGAGAAGTTTGGGGACCCGGTATACGAGCGAATCGATGCGCCAGCCACTCCGGAGGAAAAGGCCATTTTGCAGAAGCTGTCTCCGGAGCAGGTGGCGGCGAAGGAATTGGCGGGTGAACCGATCGAGGCGATGCTGACGAAGGCTCCGGCGAACGGTGCGCCGATCGGGGGGCTGAAGGTGGCGACGAAAAACGGTTGGTTTGCGGCGAGGCCATCGGGGACGGAAAACGTTTATAAGATTTATGCGGAGAGCTTTCTGGGAAGGGATCATTTGCGGCGCATTCAGGAGGAAGCGCGGGCGCTGATCTCGCGAACGTTTCAACGAGCAGCCGCGGCGCGGGCACGGTAATCCGCGATACGACTGACGGTTCCGCCTGGGTGAACCTATCCAGGTAGACTGAAAACAGCATGGCTGAGGAGAACGGCAAGTTAGATGACCAGCTGACGAGGCTTGCCGAGCGTCACGAGGCGCTGACGCAAACCGTCGAACATATGGCGATCGAAGGCGAGGAGCAGAATAAAAGGCTCGACAAGATTTTAGTTGCGATCGAGAAGGACGGCGAGAACATCCGTAAGATTTTAGTTGCGCTCGAGAGGGACGGCGACAACATCCGTGCGCTCGCACGTATCGCCGAGATCCACGAACATCGGATTTCTGAGCTTGAGGATGGCGCAGAAGGGCCGGAATAGGCTATTCACTCGTTAATCTCGAGAAACATCGGTAAACAGCCGCGGCACAGGCCCGCTGACTAGCAGGGCGCGGTAGCGAAGAATGACCAGACGGGGAATGTTGGCGCTGATGGGCGCTCCTGTCGTGCATGCCTTGGGCCAGGGCGTGTCTTCGCGCGGCGTAAAGCCGCAGCCGCGCGGTAAACCTTCCGGACTGCCGTTCAACGCGTGTTTCACAGATATTGCCGCGCAGGCGGGTCTGCACGCGCCGCTGATTTACGGCCCCGCGGATCACAAGACTTACATCGTCGAGACGGTCGGTTGCGGGTGCGCGTTCTTCGATTACGACAACGATGGCTGGCTCGACATTTTTCTGTTGAGCGGCACACGATTCGAGGGCGCGCCCGAAGGAGCAACGAACCGGCTGTATCACAATAACCGCGACGGCACGTTCACGGACGTGACGGAGAAAGCGGGACTGCGGCGGACGGGGTGGGCGTCCGCGGTTGCAGTGGGCGATTACAACAACGACGGCTTCGAGGATCTGTTCGTCACGTACTGGGGCCAGAACGTGCTGTATCGCAACAATGGCGACGGAACGTTCACCGACGTGACCGAAAAAGCGGGCCTGCTGCATGCGGGAACAAGCTGGGGCTCCGGGTGCACGTTTCGTCGATTACGACCGGGATGGCCACCTGGATCTGTTCGTCGCGAATTACCTGGAATTCGATCTCGCAGAAGATGCCCAAGCCGGGCGAGAGCGCCTATTGCAACTGGAAGGGGATTCCGGTCAATTGCGGACCGCGCGGTTTGCCGCCCGGTTCGGTTGCGCTCTACCACAACAACGGCGACGGAACGTTTCAGGACGTAAGCGCGAAATCCGGCGTTGCGAAGGCGAAGGGCAGCTACTGCATGACGACGGTGGCGGCGGATTTCGATAACGATGGATGGCCGGACATTTACGTCGCGTGCGATTCGACACCGAGCTTTCTGTTCAAGAACAACCATGACGGCACGTTCACCGACATCGGGCTGGAAACCGGGGTGGCGCTGAACGAGGATGGGATGGAGCAGGCGGCATGGGGCTGGGAATCGGCGACTACAACCTGGACGGCAGCCTGGACATTTTCAAGACGCATTTCGCGGACGATACGGCGGTTCTGTATCGGAACGACGGCAAAGGGAATTTCGAAGACGTGACGAATTCGGCGGGGCTGGGCGTCGAGACGCGTTTTATCAGCTGGGGCGCGGGCATGTTCGATCTGGATAACGATGGATATCCGGATCTGTTCTGGGTAACCGGAAGTGTTTATCCGGAGATCGAAAAGACCCTGCCGAATTATCCGTTCAAGAGTCCGCGCATTGTGTTTCGCAATCTGGGGAACGGGAAATTCGAAGAGCTGCTGGATCAGGCGGGTCCGGGAGTTGCGGCGCTGCATGCCAGCCGCGGGTGCGCTTTCGGCGATTTCGATAACGACGGCGACATGGACGTGCTGATCATGAATCTGAACGAGCCGCCTTCGCTGTTGCGCAACGACGTCAGCGGGCAATAACCACTGGTTCAAGGTGAAGCTGATCGGAACGAAGTCAAATCGCAGCGCGATCGGGGCGCGCGTGACGGCGCATTACGGCGGAAAGTGCAGGCGCAGGAAGTGTTGAGCCAAGCGAGTTTCTATTCGGCGAACGATCCGCGGCTGCATTTCGGGCTGGGCGCGGCGGAAAAGGCGGATCTGGAAATTCGCTGGCCGAACGGGGGGACGGAGCGGATTGCGAATGTGGCGGCGGATCGGCTGATCACGGTTCGCGAGGGCGCGGGGGTGGTTAAAACGGAAGCGTTTAGGTAGTGACACTTTCCGTTCGGGCACGAAGATTGGCTGCCGATTAACGCAGATTCTTGGGGATGAGCCCTGCTGTGGGAGTAAAAACGGAAGGCTTGAGAAACGTTTGATCATCCGGCGGGTTTGTGCCCTGTTGCGCCTTTTTTCAATGTGAGCTAACATCGCTCTCAGTAGTTTATGTTCACGCCTAACGTGTTCACTATCAGGGAGTTTTGGCCGATGGTCAAGAGGTTGTTAGTTGTTGCGATATTTTTGCTTACGTTATTGCGTTTATGGCGGCGGTTGGAGTTGCGCAGGAAATTAATGCGACACTCATGGGCTCCGTAACGGATGCCAACGGGCGGGGTCATTCCGGGAGCTACCGTAGCGGTCCACAATAACGAGACAAATACAGATTTCAGAACTGTCACGACAGACGGCAGCGGCAATTTCACAGTTACCAATCTTCCCGCCGGAACATACACCGTCACTGTAAAGAATGCCGGGTTCCGAACTTATACGGCGAGTAACGTGGTCGTAAACGTAGCACAAAAGCGCACACTGGATGTGCAACTGCAGCCTGGTCAGGTGACCGAAACAGTGAATGTCACCGAAACGACCACGCCGGTTCAGACCACAAGCGCGGCACAGACGGGCACTATCACCGGGACGCAGGTTCGTGAACTCGAACTGAACAACCGGAATTTCCAGCAGCTGGTGACGCTGCAGCCAGGCGTGTGTCCGGCTTTGGCCGAGTGGTCAAATTCGGGATATCGAACACCACCAACGTGGTGATCAATGGCGCTCGCGAATACTGCGAATAACTGGACAGTGGATGGAGCGGATATCAACGATAGCGGTTCGAATGGGACGCTGCTGAACGTGCCGAGTGTGGATGCGATTCAGGAGTTCACGCTTGGAGGAGCAACTACGACGCGCAATACGGGCGGAGTGGAGGGGGCCAGGTCATCGTGGGGACGAAGTCGGGGACCAGTGAATTCCATGGCGACGCCTACGAATTCGTTCGGAACAACTTCTTCAATGCCAACGATTTTTTTGCGAACTTGGCAGGCACAAAAAGACCCGTTCTCCGATATAACGATTTCGGCTTTACGATCGGAGGTCCGCTGTTCGTGCCTAAGCTGTATAAGAAGAGCGAATCGAAGACGTTTTTCTTCTGGTCTGAAGAATGGCGGAAGACGCATCAGCCTTCAACCCTGATTGCTACAGTCCCCACGGCAGGACAGCTTGGCGGTACGTTTAGCGGTAATCTTACGTCCGCTCCGGCTCCCGCGGGATGCGTTACGTACAATGCCGCTTCGAATACGTCGCAGATCAGCCCGTCGTGCTTAAGCCAGAATGCGAAGGCGTATCTAGCGAATGTGTACTCGAAATTTCCGGCGAATGCCACCAATGGGACGCAATATATTTCCAACGTGGTCGCGCTGAACAATTACCGGCAGGATCTTGTCCGGCTGGATCAGAACATCACGGATAAGGTCCACATCTTCGGCCGCTTCATCGAGGACGTTGTTCCGACAACGGAACCCGGTGGGCTGTTTGCGGGAAGTCCGCTGCCGGGCATTTCATCGACCGCAACGAATGCGCCGGGAAGAAACGTGGTGGGCAATATGTCGTGGGCCATCTCGCCGACAGTTGTCAATGAAATTGCTTATAACTATTCGTGGGGAGCAATCAACAGCAACCTGACGGGGGTTACGAATTCGCCGGCTTTCGTAGCGGCACTTTCAGGCGGCGTTCCGTACGCGGATCCATACAGCCGTGTGTATGGCGTTGGCATCACGGGTTTTTCGGGAGTATTAGCGCCCTCTGCCCCGTATTTCGAGAGAAACATCGATAAGAACATTTACGACAATTTCTCGAAAGTTCTCGGGAACCATACGATCCGCGCCGGAGCCACAGTGCAATGGATGCAGAAGACGGAAAACGGCCCCGTGGGCCCGGCGAGCTTCAGCTTCACTGCAATCAACGGCATCAGCGGTTCGGCATTCGCGAATTTTCTTCTTGGCGACGCGAGCTCTTTTTCACAGGCGAGCAAAGATACCATTCCGCACCTGAACTATTACAATTTTGAGGCTTATATTCAGGACGACTGGAAAGTTACGCCGCATCTGACAGTCAATCTGGGCGTACGTTATAGTTATTTCCCGGCCCCGTCAGATTCGAATAATACGCTGAACAACTTCGATCCGTTGCTTTTCAATCACGCGAACGTCCCGCTGATCAACCCGGCGAACGGGAATTTTGTGGCTGGGCAAGGCATAACGCCGGCAACTTACGTGAACGGAATCATTTTCCCGGCGGGAACGGCGTGTGCGAACGCTCAGAAACTTGCGCCGGTTACGTGTTCCCCGTACGGAAGCATTGTTAATCCGAACTCGAATAACAACTGGGGTCCACGCGTTGGATTCGCCTGGGATCCTCACGGGAACGGGAAGACTTCGATTCGTGGCGGCTACGGAATTTATTACGACCGGAGCTTGAACGGACTTTGGGAGCAGAATGCATTCACGGAGCCGCCGCTGGTGCAATCGACAACGATTACGTACACCACGTACGACAGCTTCGATCACCCGTTAGGAGGCACGACGAGTGTTCCTTTGGGCCCGGCGCATTTCGACACTTCGGGCAGTCCGACGTTCAAGGTGCCAAGCTATCAGGATTGGAATTTCTCGATTGAGCGCGAGATCCTTCCAAACACGGTTTTTCAGATCGCGTACGTGGGGACGAAAGGAACTCACCTACTGGGTGAGATCGAGGCAAATCAACCCACTCTGGCGGTTCGTCAGGCAAATCCCACGGTAAACGTGAACGCGATCCGGCCTTATCTCGGCTACTCATATATGAAAGACCGGGTGCCCAATTTCGACAGCAACTACAATTCGCTGCAGGCGTCGTTGAATCGCCGGGTAGCAAACGGTTTGACCTTGGGGGCGTCGTTCACCTGGTCCAAGAACCTGAGCGACAACCCCGCCGACCGCGACTCGCCTATTTATGACACCTATAATTACGCGTTGAGCTACGGTCCGGCGTCGATGAACACGCCGTACATCTTTATTGCGAACTACGTGTACGATCTGCCCTTCTTCAAAGATCAGAAGGGCTTTGTGGGGCACGTTCTAGGCGGCTGGGAATTGTCGGGCATCACGCGCGTGCAATCGGGCCAGTCGCTGACAGTGACACAGGGCAGCGATCCTTTTAACTCGGCCGATTGGCCTGCGGGAACACCTGGCGTGTATCCGGGCGGTATCGGAATTGATCCGAGCCCGATTTCACCGCGCGCAGACGTTGTGCCTGGCATGTCTCTGATCGGGGCTGGGACGGTTGCGCAGTGGTTCAATACCGCAGCATTTACAAACGCAATTGGTCATTTCGGGACAGCGGGACGAGGACTCTTTCTTGGACCCGGCTTACAGAATTGGGATATGGCCGCAATCAGAAATATCAAATTTGGCGAGCGGGCCAGCATTCAAATTCGCGGCGAGTTTTTTAACGCCTTCAACCACGTAAATTTCACGAGCGTCAGCACCAGCGTGACCAGCTCGACGTTCGGAAGGCTGACGGGCGATTACAGTCCGCGTGTGATTCAGCTTGGCGCAAAGTTGTACTTTTAGTAGTTGATCCGCAGTTTACGCATTCAGGGCACGCTGCTATTGGCGGCGTGCCTTTTTCTTTGTGCTGCGCAGGATTTACACACGTTGCTTGCGGAAGGGTCGCGGGCGCTCGAGAGTGGAGACAATGCCGCGGCGGAGAATGCGTTCCGGCGGGCGCTGGCAGCGGAGCCGAACTCGATTGAGATTCTGAACGATCTGGCTATTTCTCTGGCGCGGCAGGGCAAACAGACGGAATCGGTCGCGCTGTATGAACGGGCTCTGAAGATAAAGCCTGGGGATTCGACGACCAGCCGCAATCTGGCGATCGCGTATTTTCGGGCGCAACGATACGCGGAGGCGTGGCCGCTGTTGAAGCAGCTTAGCGCACAGGCTCCCGATTTTCAGACACTCGATCTGGCTGGGCTGACGTTGTTCGCGTTGGACCGGTATTCCGAATCCGCTAAATATCTGGAACGCGCGAGCAAACTGAATCCGACGGATCTGGCGACGCTGGACGTGCTTGGAAAGGCGTACATGCGGGCTCAAAATTACAAAGGCGCGACCGATGTGTTCGCGCGGATCATGGCGATCGATCCGAACTCACCGGAAGCGCACGTGATGATGGGGATGGCTTATGACAAGATGTCTCGCGACGACGAAGCGCGAGCCGAGTATGAAGCCGCGCGGCAATCGGATGCGCGTTTTCCGGGAGTGCATTCGGGGCTGGGGCAGATTTACTGGAAGGAAGGCAAGCTGGAGCCGGCGGCGGCGGAATTTGAGGCTGAGCTGAAGAATTACCCAAGCGATCCGGTGTCGAACTGTTTGCTGGGCGAGATACTGATAAAGCAAAACGATCCTGCCGGGGCGGTTCCGCGGCTTCGAGCGGCGATTGCGGCGAATCCCCGATATAAGGAGGCGCTGTTCGATTTGGGGAAATCGGAACTGGCGCTCGACCAGGCGAAAGAAGCAGTCGAGCCGCTGCGCAAAGCGATTGAAATCGATTCGAATTATGTGCAGGCGCATTACGCGTTAGGAACGGCGCTGCGAAAATTGGGGCGGACGGCGGAAGCGGCGCGCGAACAAAGAATGGCGGAGCAGATCCAGGCGCGGCAGCGGGCGGAATATACGAAGAAGCTGAATGCGGAGCCGCATCGGGAATGAGTGGGGCGACCGCTCCCTTCGGTCACGGCTCAGATCCGGCGCAATGGTGCGTCGATCAGCGGATAAAGCGGCAGCGGCGCAAGCCGGCTGTTCTGGTCGCATGGATGGGCACCGACCCGGTGCGTCGATCAGCGGATAAAGCGGCAGCGGCGCAAGCCGGCTGTTCTGGTCGCATGGATGGGCACCGACCCGGTGCGTCGATCAGCGGATAAAGCGGCAGCGGCGCAGGCCGGCTGTTCTGGTCGCATGGATGGGCACCGACCCGGTGCGTCGATCAGCGGATAAAGCGGCAGCGGCGCAAGCTGGCTGTTCTGGTCGCATGGATGGGCACCGACCCGGCGCGTCGATCAGCGGATAAAGCGGTGGCGGCGAACGGTGCTGAAGTGTGGAACAATTGAATTTCCAGCGATGCTCTCGTTCATGGTGTTCCTAGCGATGTGCCCGCAGAATCCGGTGGATGCGTCGGCAATGCAGGTGTATGAAGCTCATGCAACGTCGGTGACAGGGCAGGTCACACGCATTCGCGATGAGCAACCCTGGGCGTTGACTGCCGGAGAGCGGGTACCGATTCAGCAATTGATCACTACCGGCAGCGACGGGTATGCGCACTTCGAAGTAGCGGGCGGGAGCAGCTTCGATTTGTTCAGCAACTCGCGGGTGATATTCCGGCAGAATGCGGCAAGCGCAGGCGATCTGCTCGACGTGCTGGCAGGCCGGGTGCGCATTCATCTGCGGCCCACGGCAGGACAGCAGCAGGAGCGCGTTTTCACTCCGGCGGCGGTGATCAGCACGCATGGACCGGCGACGGTGGCGGTGGCGATCGATGAGGAGGACACGGTTCGGATCGATGTAATGGAAGGCGAGATTCGCGTTCAGCACACGCTTCTGCCGCGCAATGAGCCGACGGTGGTGCGGGCGATCGATGCCATTATGGTGCAAACGGACCAACCGATCTCACGCCGCGTGGATCGCGGCTCGCTTTACCGGTACACCAATAAGGTGTGGACGGCGGTGAAGCTGGGGCACTCGGGGAAAGGGAATGGGGATCCGGTGGAGGGCAAGAGATTTCTTGCGGAAGCGAAACGTTGGGATTGGTTTTGCGTGGCGAAATGACAAACCGCTCCCTTACGGTCACGGTTCTGATCGCAGCTTCGGCTTATGGGGCGCAGCAGCAGCCTGTGCCGGCGGGGCTCGAAACGCCTTGGGATGTGCGCAAGATTCTGGCGGGGCTTGATAAGGATAGCCAGCAGCTGCAGCCACTGTTTGCGAATCTGAATCCGCAGCAGTGGTATGAGCAGAAAGGCGCCCCTACGACGTACATCCTGCAATGGCAAATGGCGCAGCAGCAGTTGAGGGATGTCATGGTTACAAGTACGCTGCTTTCGCAAAAAACCGAGAGCTTATCTCTGGCGCTGGATGAGTACTTTCGGTTGGAGGCGCTGGAGGTGACCGCGCGGTCGCTGGAGGAGGGGGCGAGAAAGTATGCGGATCGGGCGAGTGCCGATAAGCTAAGCGAGCTGATTGCGCATAACTTCAACAGCAGGGAGCGGTTTCGCGATTATCTGCGGGATCTGGCAACAAGCATGGAGCAAAACTTCAAAATCGCCGATGAAGAGGCGCAACGGTGCCGCGGCATGATCAGCAAGGAGCCTGCGCCAACGTCAGCCAAACGGTCGAAGAAAGAGTGATGGAAGCACTTACGTTCACTTGTTCCATTTGCGGAGAGGAATCACGCGATATCTGCGTATTCTGTACGAAAGACGCGTGCAGTAATCACCTGTGCGAGCGGTGTCATTGCTGCAGCGATTGCTGTACGTGCTACATGCACGCGGTGAATCACGAACTTAACGGCCACGAGAATGGGCGCGGGGATTCAGCACACGTTCGAGAACTGCCTCGCGATCACCACTGACCCAGGCGTCCTGAATCGCTTTTTCATCCAGTCCGGCAAGCCTTCCGGCGAGAATAAAGGCGGGAAGGGCGTGTTTCAGATCTCGCCACCTGGCCATTTCGACGACAGATAAAAGGGAGCGCTCTCGAAGGAGGGCAAGAGTTTCCGGATCGCGCTTTTCGGTCAGATTCACAAGGGCGAGACTGGCGTTGTGACGATCGGACCAGACAACTGAGTTCATCAGCTCGACGAACCAGGTGGGCTCGATGTGGATCTGCTGTTCGGGGTGGAGCGTGGCTCCGACGGCCACGGCCTGGAGCGCTCTCATGGCGTTTTCGCGAACGATATCTTCCTGGTCGCGAAGGGCATATTGCAGGGCGTCCACAATAATCTTCGAGGTGCGAGGTCCGCGCGGGCCGTATTGAAGAAGATAGGCGGCGGCGGCGCGCTGTTCGGGGTCGGAGGCCTGGCGCACAACCTGATCGATAAGAGTAAGATCGCGCTCGACGAACGGAATAAAAGTCTTCTGAAGCTCGCGGCACTCGGAGTCGGCCATGAGCGAGTAACCGTTGGTGAGGTCTTCATCCGCATTGTTTCCGCGAATGCTGGCGGCGACCGAATCGAGGAAGGTATGGTAATTGGCGCTCAGTTCCACGGGCAGAGCGATGTCGGCGGTAGGGGCGGCGTGAAACTCGAAATGCGGAGCATCCCTTTCCTGCACGCCGACATAAAGGATCATGTTCCGTTGGTCGCAGCAGGCGGCTTCTACACGCGAAGCAAGGATGCCGGGAATTTTGTCGATGCGCTCTTCTATGTCTTCGCGAGAAGGCAGAGGATCGCCCGGATTGGCGGCGACGGCCAACTTGATCTTTTGGAGGGAGACCCTACGCGCGCCGTAGATCTCGATGGTTCCGATATGCGGAGTTATATCGTCGGCCTTTGTCAGAGCACAGAGGCCGAGAGCGAGGATGCAGCAATATCTCACTACTTCAGTATGATTTAAGCCTGTTTGTCCGCGAGATCGCCGACGACGGGAAGCTTGACCTTTTTGTTCGAATAAGCGGTGTACATCATGTACAACCAGCCGAGGAAAACGACCAGATCGAACAAGCGATGGATCAAAACGCCGGTCCACCAGGCATTGGCAAAGAACAGCATTCCAAGCAGGATGCTCAATAAGATGTAGCAGATAATGATGGCAATACTCGCGAAAATGGATTGGAACGCATGGAAGCGAACGGTCCTGTTGCGGTTATAGGGACTGACAACCAAGAAAATGATCCCGGTGATCCATCCAAACAGATAGCAGAGCGCGCTGGCCACGTTTTCGGTTAATCCCGGGGCTTGTATGGCCTGGGCCGGCGGAACATACCCCGGGGCAGCGGAAGCGCCCGGAGTCGCCGCAGTTCCCGATGTCGAGCTTGCCGCACCCATGGCGGTCCCGCAATTTGGACAGAAAGCACCCGACACTTGCGCGCCACAGTTAGGACAGAATGCCATAAACCCTCCCGGCTAAAAAGCCAATGGTTCTTACGAGTCTATTCCAGATTCGCGCGAAATGCTAGACGGTAACGGGGCGGCGCAATACGGGCCGGAGTACCAAGTTCACTAGTACCATGAGTATCGAGAAGATGGGGATCAACATGAGGCCGCGGCGGTAGCGGTTGCCTTCCGCCAATGCGCCGATGATGGGTGAGCTGACGGCGAGTCCGATCCACCCGCAAGTAATGACAATGCCGAGGGCAGTCGCGGCGGCGCGTTGGAAGGTATCTCCGGTAATGGCGAGAGTGGTGGGGAAAACTGGAGCCATGGCCAATCCGGCGCAGAAGACCGCAACCGTGATTGCGGCTTGCGAATGGAACTGCAACATAGCGAACGTAGTGACTACCATGAGTATGGCGGCGACCAAGGTCACGGTCAGGGCGCGGACTCTGATCAAGACTCGCGAGACCACGACTCTGCCGACCAGGATTCCAAACGCAAATCCATAGCTGACGATGCCGCCGGCGGTTCTGTCGTTAAACCCGATCGACAGCAGATATCTTTTCAGCCAATTCCAGACGCCTACTTCGCACGAGACATATAGGAACAAGAACAGACAAAGCAAGAGCAGGCCGACATTGGAGAAGAGTGGGGGGACGTCTCCTGGCTTAAAGCTGGATGCGCCGGCGGGACCGGGCATAGCGGTAGAGGCATTGACGATCAGCGTGATGGCAGTGAGGCCCGCAATGGTGTAGCAGAGGACAAGCGGGCTAAATAAATAGCTGGCGGCATAGGTGGTGAGTATTCCACCTAACCCGAAGAACAGGTTTAAGAAGTTGAGAGCGGAGCCGCGTCTGCTTGGTTCGACTGCGCCGACGAGGGAATTCGCGCCAGTGACAACAATGCCTCCGCCAATGCCGAGAATGAGATACACCGCCCAGAGGCCGCCATAGCCTCCGGCGTTGGGGGCGGCGAACAGCGAGAGCACGATTAAGAGCAAACCGGACAGGATCGCCGGTTTATTACCTTTTAGATCTATAAATGGGCCGGCGGACAAAGAGGCCACGATCAAGCCGAGAGCGTAACTGAGACCGAGACTTCCTTCCTGACCTTGCGTGAGGCCGTAGGAGGGCAGCAGCGCGCCTAACATGGGAGCGATCAGGCCATAAACAAAGATGGTCAGGACGGCCGAAAGAATGAGCACCGAAAGATGGTATCAAACCGCGACACAGGCGAGAATTTCCGCAGCGCGCTCACATTCGTCGCGGGTGACGTCTCTATGGGTGACCATGCGCATGTGTGTGGCGTCGATGCCGTTCGCAAGGATTCCTTGCGATTTCAACTCGCGACTGAATTCCGATGCAGATAGTCCTGTGCCCGAAATGTCGAAGACCAGGATGTTGGTCTGGACGCGGGCAAGGTCGATCTTAATACCGGGGATTTCGGCCAATCGCTCGGCCAGATAGCGCGCGTTGCGGTGATCCTCGTCGAGCCGCGCGGGCGATTCTTCGAGCGCAATGAGTCCGGGCGCAGCGAGGACGCCCGCTTGGCGCATGCCTCCGCCCAGGCGTTTACGATACAGATGGCCGCGTTCAATCGCTTCGCGCGTACCTACGAGCAGAGAGCCGACGGGAGCGCCCAGACCTTTCGATAAGCAGAACATTACGGAATCGGCATCGCGGGCAATTCGCGATACCGTGGTGCGGGCAGCTATCGAGGCATTGAAGATACGAGCGCCATCCAAATGGACCTTGAGGCCGCGATTGTGCGCTTCGCCGCAAATGCGGTCGAGGGTTTCCTGTGGATAGACGGTGCCGCCTTTCATGTTGTGAGTGTTTTCGACTACGACGAGAGTTGTGGGGGCGTTGTGGTGGCCTCCGGGGCGAAGAACGCTTTCGATTTGTGGCCAGGTCATCACGCCATCTTCAGTTTCAAGCGTGCGGGTGAGGCACCCTGAGAACCACGCCAGCATGGACAGCTCCCAATCGACCAGGTGGGAGCGCGACTCGCAGATCACTTCTTCGCCGTGATTGGTGTGCAGCTTGACGGCAATGGTGTTGCCCATGGTTCCGGTAGGCACGAAGAGTGCCGCCTGCTTGCCGAAGATCTCGGCAGCGCGGGCTTCGAGACGATTCACGGTTGGGTCTTCGCTGTAGACGTCGTCGCCGACTTCGGCGTTCGCCATTGCAGCGCGCATCTTTGCGTCTGGTTTGGTGACGGTGTCGCTGCGAAGATCGATCCACTGGTTGCCGGAGGACCGCGGATCAGGCATCGATGAACTCCTGAAAAATTTCATTCGAGAGCAGAACTCCGCGATCGGAGAGCCGCAAGCATGCGCCGTCCCGCTGCAGCATTCCAGCCTCGATCCATTTATCGATGGGATGCGCGAAGCGGGACCATTCGTGCGGGGTCGGCTGAATGCCATTCATCAGGCGCAACCCGACGAAAAAATGCTCTTCTGAAGCATCGGTTACGGAGACGGGGCTTTGCCCATGCTCGAAGTAAGCGTCGAGGGTATCAGGATTGCTCCATCTTTGTCGGCCGTCGAAGGAGTGGGCGTCCAGTCCAAAGCCGACGTAGGGCTCGAGGCGCCAGTATTTCAGATTGTGGCGCGATTCCCACCCTTCAAGGGCGAAGTTTGAGATCTCGTATCGCTTAAGACCTTGTTTCGACAGACGGGTGACAGCGCGCTCGTAGAGGTCCGCAGTGAGATCGTCCGGCGGAACTCGAGAGGCTGCATAACGGTTGCCGCCCATCAGGATTTCTTTTCCCAGCCGGCTGTCTTCATCGACTTCAAATATGTAAACCGAGACGTGCGGCGGATGCAGATATTCGATGCAATCGAGCGAATGCTCCCAGGAATCGGGTGTTTGGTTCGGCAATCCGGCAATCAGATCGATGTTGATGTTGTCGATACCGGATTCGCGCAGCAGCTTCAGATCAGCGTGGACCGTTTCAGCAGTGTGACGGCGGCCGGTGGCGCGAAGCTCCGCGGTCACGAACGATTGAACACCCAGACTGATGCGGTTGATTCCGTGGCGCTTCCAGACCTGTATATGGTCGCGATCAAGCGTTCCGGGCGCACACTCGATGGTGAGCTCGGAGAGCCGCTCGCGAGGCAGAGCATCGATGAGGGCATGGAAGAATTCGAGCGGCATGAGGCTGGGCGTGCCGCCGCCGAAGTAGAGCGTCTCCGGGAGCCATTGCCAGACGTGCGCGTGCAGCTCGTTCCGCAAAGCGAGCTGGTACCGCGATCTGGTCTCAGCCGAAGACACACTGGAGGCGAAATTGCAAAAGCTGCACTTCTGCGCGCAGAAGGGATAAGAGATGTAAACCCCGGGCATGGCGATTATAGGCTGACCGGCTCGCCCACGTGCTGCGCAATGGCGGAGCCGATTAATTCGTCGAGCGTCTGGCTGGTTTCCGGCAGCACGAAGCTATTCTTAGCGGCATCCCAATCGAGTTTGAAACTTCTCGAGTGGGCCGAGACCCAGATTTGCCGAACGGGTGTGTTGGGACTTATCACGAACTTCGCTTTCGGGTCCTCAAGCTCGATCGAAAGCGCGCCCGCGTTAAAGTCCGGCTCAAAGTTGTGGCGCTCCGATGCGGAGGTAAGCTTCTTGTATAGTGACTCTAATGCCGCGTCGGCTTTCTTCTTAAACTCTTGTTCGTCCATGTCGCCTACCTACATTGTCTACTTAGACGGCGGAAACTTCGGTAACTTTACCGTTAGCGGGGACATCTGCTAACTGCGCGTAATTCCATGGAGTCGTCGTGTGTTCGCCAAACCGTGCTGCCAGGTGTCAGTAAGCTGTTCGACGACTATCTCTACAATTTCGATAGAGTAAGCAATTTCTACTCGGCTCATTTTTCAGATGGCGGGGCGATGGTCGATGCCGCTGAACGAATGCAGTTTCCCGAGGCGCGGCGCGCGCGACTCATCTCCGCTTTGCGAGAGCAGAATGGAGATTCTTCAACACTTTCGAAGTTGGAAAAAAATGGAACGGCAGCGGTTGTCACGGGACAACAAGTCGGCCTTTTTTCGGGGCCCGCATACACGATTTTCAAAGCACTGACGGCAGTGCGGCTGGCGGCACACTTGAGCGAGTCAGGTACGCCGGCCGTTCCGATTTTTTGGCTTGCCACGGAAGATCACGATGTTGCGGAAGTCGATCACGCTTGGGTGTTCGATCGGGAGGCGAGACCTTCGAAGGTTGCGCTTAGCGACAGGGGATCGAACGGTTCACCGGTTGGCGGGGTGAAGCTGGGCGAAATACCGATCGACGAGTTACGTCGGGGGCTTGGCGATTTACCGTTTGCGGAGGAAGTTGTCAAACGGGTAGCGAGCGCTTACCATGCGGAGGGAACCTTTGGCTCTGCTTTTCGAAGACTCCTGCAGGACATTCTAAAGGACTGCGGATTGCTGTATTTGGATCCGCTTGCGCCTGCGATTCGCGAAATAGCGGCAGAATTTCTCGATGAGACAGTCGGTCGGGTGCCTGAGTTATTGACGGCATTACGGCAGCGAGACCGGGACCTGATTGCGGCGGGTTATCACGCGCAAGTACATGTCGACGAGGACGCATCGCTGCTGTTCCTGATGGTGAATGGCAAGCGCGTTCCGGTGCGATGGAGAGAGGGGCGGTTTATTACAAGGGACCGCTCGTTTACCGCCGCCGAGCTGCGCAGTCAGGCTGAAAGCATTTCTCCGAATGCGCTGCTGCGGCCAGTGATGCAGGATTATCTTCTGCCGACGGTCAGTTACGTTGGGGGTCCATCGGAGATCGCTTACATGGCCCAGGGGCAGGTGCTGTATGAACAGCTATTGGGCCGCATGCCCGTGGTGTTCCCGCGCAACAGCTTTACGCTGCTGGACGGACGGGCAAAAAAGCTGTTGGAGCGTTACGATCTGTGCGTTTCCGGATCTGTGGGACAACAAGGAGAAGGTAAGCAGCCGCATTGCGGCGCGGCTCGTGCCGAGTGGTCTCAACGATAAGTTTCAATTTTTGCGGTCGGGCATATCTTCTTCGCTTGAGAGATTGCGGTCCGATTTAAGCGATTTCGATTCGACTCTCGATGCGGCTGCGAAGAAGAGCACGGCCAAGATTCTTTACCAGATCGAGAAACTTTCTCAGAAGGCGGCGCGGGAGACTATGCGCCGCGACAGAGCGTGCTGCGAAAGATGCCGCATACTTAATGGATCTGATCTATCCGCAGAGGCACTTACAGGAGCGGTTTTATTCCATTATTCCGTTTCTCGCAAAGCATGGATTGGATTTGCCGCAGCGATTACTGGGGCAAACACAACTCGCTTGCGCGGATCACATGATCCGGGTGATCTGAAACGGTCTATCTTGACACGATCGGCGTTTTGGTTGTAGAGTAATTAGACATGCGGCAGTTACTCTTCAGTCGCGATCTTATTTGTTACCGACTTACAGCCGGACACTTTTGCTGTCGCTCGTTCAGCCTGTAATTTTCCCTTCTTAAAATAATAATTGAGTTCCCGAGGACTATGCGCCTTGGTTGCCGATGGTGAGGCTAGCGGATTCCAAACCCGCAATTGGGTGTTCGAATCACCCCCGGGGGTGGATTCGAGGGCCACGTTCCCCGCCAGGTGCGCCGCAACAGCAAGTGGAGAGCGGCCGGACTGCAAATCCGGCGAGCGCGGTTCGAATCCGCGGCGGCGCTCCACAAGAGAGAAGAGAAAAGACAGCACACAAGGTACTTGAATCTTTTCGGAAGTTAGGTTAGGCTGTAAGTGGTGTTACAAGTTATCCAATTCGGATGCGAACTGAAAGGTGCGCACTGGTGCGTGAATCATGATGCGCGCGCGGTGACCTGACCGTCTTGGAATAACATACCGGTTTCAAGAAGCGGGCGGCCACCAAAAAAGGGGCCGCCCGCTTTTTGTTTTTGGCGGGAATTTGAAGATGCTGTCTAACTTGCTTCCTGTTGGAAGCGAGGCATGAGGAGTGTAAGTCGGAGGAGGTTATGAGCATTGAGTAGTTATCATTGAGCGGGTGACGCAGGGCTCCTGGCGCAAGTGTGACCGTGGCCGAGTGGGTTAGGCGTGCGACTGTGGATCGCTCCACGAGAGTTCGATCCTCTCCGGTCACCCCATTTGCCGTTCTGAAAGTTGATAGCGCGATCCATATAATGGGGGCTTGAGGGCTGTTCTCATTTGTGCGGCGGCGTGCTTGATTTACGCGCCGGTGCGAGCCGATACTCCGACGGAATGGACGACCAAAGCGGAGCAGCTGATTCGGAGCGGTGACCGGCAAGGGGCTCTGGAGGCGCTGTCGAAGGCTGCCGCAAGCTTGCCGGCCTCCGCGGAATCGGAAGACAAGATCGGGTTTTTGCTCGCGGTGCTCGGGAATCAAGCCGAGGCTATAGGGCATTTTCAAAAATCCATTTCGTTGGACGCAAGCTATGCGGCCGCGCATTATCATCTTGGCGTGGCGCTTTGGTTGGAGAACAAACGGGATGCGGGGCTTTCTGAACTGCAACAAGCGGTCGCTCTTGGGCCGGCAGTGTTCGATTATCGGTACCGGCTGGGTTCCGCGTATTTGCAATTGGACAATTTCGAATACGCAGCCGCGGAGCTAAAGACGGCAGTCTCGATGGATGCCTCGAAGGCGGCGGCCTGGGTGGATCTGGGCCATGCATTACAGCATACGGGCGATCTGGCGGGGTCGGCGGATGCGTTCAAACACGCGGTAGCGCTCGATCCCACCAGCGATGCGACCCGCAACGAGTACGCTTTCCTGCTGATCGAGACGCGGGAAGCGGACCGTGCGATCGAGGAATCGCTGAAGGTGCTTGCCGATAAACCGTCGGATACTACGGCATTGATGAACATCGGTTACGCGAATCTTAAGAAGGGCGATTTCGATTCAGCCGAAAAAGCGTACCGGCAATCGGTTGCAGCGGATCCCAATTCCGCCGCAGCTCATTACGACCTTGGAATCGCTTTGAAGCAGAAGGATCAGCTGGAAGCGGCGGAGGGCGAGTTCAAGGAGGCGATGCGGCTGGATCCTTCTCTCGCCGAAGCTCATTATTCTTTTGGCATCACGAAGTGGCAGCTGGGCGATTTTCCGGCGGCGATGGAGCAGATGCGCGCCGCCATTTCCATTCGGCCCGAATACGCAGAAGCGCACTACATGTTGGGAATCGTGCTGAAGCAGAGCGGCGATTTGGATGGCGCGATACCAGAACTGCGGGAAGCAATACGGCTGGACCCGACCACGCCAGGTCCTTATAACACGATGGGAGAAATTCTTCGGAAGAAGGGCGATAAGCAGGCGAGCGAAGAAGCATTCGCAACCGGGGCGCGTTTGAAAAGAGAGAAAGAATCGCAGCTGGCCAACACGCTCGAGCAAGGCATGCGGGGCGGAACGTTCCCCAAAGCGCTGACTAACCCGCGTTAGACGTATGGTTTCCCGCAGGTCTTTCGTCCGGTCGCTGTGTGCGGCAGTGCCGGTATTCTCGCTGGATCAATTGATGGCCGGGGTACCTCTCGGCGTGCAATTTGTGAACGTGGCACGGGAAGCGGGCCTGAATGCGAAGACGATTTTCGGGGCTGAGCAAAAAAATAAATATCTGCTTGAAACAACCGGCTGCGGGGTTGCCTTTATCGATTACGACAACGATGGATGGCTGGACATCTTTTTCGTGAATGGAACGCGCTTCGACACGGTTTATCCGAAGGGCTCCGAACCGATGAGCCGCCTATACAAGAACAATCGCGATGGCACTTTCACGGACGTGACGATCAAAGGCCGGCGTGGCGCGCACGCGGCTGGGGGCAAGGCGTATGCGCCGGAGATTACGACAACGACGGGCACGACGATCTGTTTGTGACGTATTGGGGCGATTGCGCGCTGTATCACAACAACGGCAACGGCACATTCACGGATGTGGCGCAGAAGGCGGGTGTTACAACGCGGACGGCCACAGGGTTAAAACGTTGGAATACGGGTTGCGCGTTTCTCGATTACGATCGCGACGGACACCTGGATCTTTACGTCGCAAACTACATAGACTTCGATCCGAAGACGGCGCCGCTGCCGGAGAGCGGACCCTGCTTATATGAGGGTTTGATTGTTGCCTGCGGTCCTCCAGGGCTCGAAGGCGGGAAGGACATCCTTTTTCACAACAACGGAAACGGCACCTTCAGCGACGTCTCTGAGAAAGCCGGAATAGGGAAGAAGAACGGCACTTATGGGCTGGGCGTGCTGGTGGGGGATTTCGATAACGACGGCTGGCCGGATATTTATGTGGCCGACGACTCGGCTCCTTCGGCGCTGTTTAAGAACAACCACGACGGGACGTTTACGGACATTGGGCTGGAGGCCGGGGTAGCTTTTGGGGCGGACGGGAAAACGCAAGCTGGGATGGGGGTATCGGCGGCCGACGTTTACGGCGACGGTAAGCTGGCAATATTCAAGACGAACTTTGCGGGCGATACGTCCAGTCTGTACCGCAACACAGGGGGCGGCGATTTTGAAGACATGACGTTTCAAGCGGGTCTGGGCCGTAACACGCGGTTCCTGGGGTGGGGCGCGTGCTTTCTGGATTTCGATAATGACGGATGGCCGGACATCATGACCTGCAACGGACATGTGTATCCGGAAGTCAGCGAAAAAGCGAGCGAGTCCGGATATCGGGAGCGGAAGGTGCTGTATCACAATCTCGGGCAACGGCAAATTCGAAGATGTTTCGCTCGATGCGGGACCGGGGATCCTGGAAATGGTTCCGGGACGAGGGTGCGCGGTCGGAGATTTCGACAATGACGGGGATTTGGACGTGGTCGTCAATTGCGTGAACGACGTGCCGCAGCTGCTGCGTTGCGACAGCACGCTGAAGAACAACTGGTTGAAGGTCAAGACCGTGGGGACGAAGTCAAATCGGTCCGGGATTGGGGCTCGCGTTTACTGCCAGCCGGAAGGGGAGCATCGGCAGATGGACGAAGTGCGAAGCGGCGGGAGCTATATTTCGCAGAGCGATCTGCGCGTGCACTTCGGGTTGAGGAAAGCGGCGAAGGCGGATTTAGAGATTCACTGGCCCAGCGGGCAGGTGGACAGGATTGCGGGCGTGAAAGCCAATCGCGTTGTTACTGTAATTGAGGGGAAAGGCGCTACGCTATAGGTAAGCAAATGACCGACACACAATTGGTCACTATCACGGTTGCTTTTCTGGCGGCAGTCATAGCCGTGCTCTTCAACAACTCGCGAATCGGCGATCTCAGAGATTCCGTGAACCAGCGCTTCGGGGACATGAACGGCGAGATCAACCGCAGGTTCGATGAGGTGAATCGGCACATTGACGATAAATTCAATCTGCTGGCGGAGCGCCTCCAACGCATAGAAGACAATCTCATGCGCATCCTTGCCGATCACGAGAACCGGATTTCAAGGTTAGAAGGTAAACAATAAAAGGTATTTAGCCAGCCAGTCTTTCGATTACCAGCGGAAAGTTCCGGAATATTGCAGCCGGCGCATGGTGTAGCCGTTGCCGTTGAAGGCGATATTGGTAATCTGACCCACCGAGCCGCTGGTGATATCGTTATTCGGACTCGCGAGATTGGTGTGGTTTAGTGCGTTGGTCGAATCCAGGCGTAAAGTGAACTTCATGCGTTCGGTGATGCTGAACTGCTTCATGATGGTGGCATCCAGGTTCACGAACTGTGGCCCGTAGAGGTTGTTAATCGGATAGTTTCCGAAGGTGTTGGGAGCCGGCAATTGATACGGTCCGGTAGCCCCGTTAGTTGACCGCCCGGAACGATCCACTCATTGCGATTCGGATTCGCAGCATAAGGGCTTCCAGAACCGACGTTCGGCACGCTGTTCGGGCCGGTATAGGGCTGGCCTGCGCCTGCAGGGTAACTGCCGATATTCGGCATGAAGGGGAGGCCGCTGTAATAGGTGAAGATACCGCTGAAATTCCAGCCGCCTAAGATTGCATCGACGAAGCGGTTGGTATTGGCACCGAATTTACGACCCTTTCCGAAGGGAATATCCAGATTATTGGCGAGCACCCACTGCTGGTGCGGGACCAGGTTCGAGTTGCCATATCCGAGCGGACGGTCGTAAAGGAACGTGTAGTTCGACGCAGGGCCGTAGCCATCGCCCTGTTCCGATTGCCAGGTGTAATTACCCTGCAGCGTGTAGCCTGCCAAAGCTTTGACCGTGAAGATCCCCTGGAACGAGTTGTACTGGCTGTTAGCGTCGTTGCAGTAGCAGTCTACGCCTTCGTCCATCCATAGTTATATCGCGGACCGTACAGGCCATTGAAGGGCCTGAGAGTGTTTTGAATCGCCGAGTAGCCGGGAATGAACAGTGTCGGATTCTCGTCGTAATCATTGCCGGTTCCGAGCGAGGAGTGCCGGGTGGAGTTGCCACATAACCGCCGGAAACAGAGATCTTGGGGGTCAACTGCTGCTGGACGGTCAAGTTATACGCATAGGCAACAGGCATGGTGAAGATTCCCGGCCGCGTCTTGATATAAACGCCGGTTGTGGGCGGAGCAAAAGTGCCGTCCGGATTCGGCTGCGTGCAGAGCTTGCGTGCCGGAGGGCCCGGAGCCAGCGTGAAGACGTCGGCGAAGTTGTTGCCTGCAACGTCCTGAGAATTCAGAGTCTGGTTCACCAACACGGGAGGATTCTGCGTCACATTGTGACCGAAGGTTGAACCGAAAGTTCCGAGAGAATAGGTCCAGCCATATCCGGCGCGGATAACGGTTTTCGTGCCGAGCTGGTAAGCGATGCCGAACGCGCGGAGCGAATTCGTGCCAGTTCATGGCTTGGTAGCCATGGCTGCTGATCAGGCCCAATTCCGAACACATCGACAAGGCCGGTATTCACATTCAGCTCAGCGCCATTGCCGGGGCGTTAACGGTCTCCGGGAACACCATTTCCCAGCGCAGGCCGTAGGTGATCGGTCAGCTTGGCGGTGGGACGCCATTCGTCCTGGCCATACCAGAACAGCCGTTTCTGGCGCTCTTGGGCATCGGTGCTGGAACTGACGTAGCGGTTGAAGCTGGTAACGTCGCCAAGCAGGAACCTGGCCAACGCCAGGCCGTTGCTGGTGGAACCGTTCGCGTTTACCAGGGCGGTGGTGTTGTTGCCGAAATAGAATTCGCCGGCGCGGTGGCTGTCGCTGGGAACACGAAGGTTCACCGCGTAACGGACATCGCCGCCAAATTTGAAGCTGTGCTTGCCGGAAATGTGGCTGACGTTGTCTACAAATTGATAACTGCCGCTCGAATTCGGTCAGCGGGCAGTTGCATTGATTGTTATGAAGCGAATAGCCGAGATCCTCTTCACCGTGCGGATTTTGGATGGCGAAGGTCGGCATGCCGGAAGTGATCTGGCTGGTATTCGTATTGGGGATGCCGGCCGCGGTCGCAGGCGTGCTGCCATAGCCGTTGGGAACGTCGGTAACGTGGTAGCGCATGTAGCCGAAGCGGAATTCGTTGATGGTGGTGGCGCTCGTGGTGTGCGTCCAGCCGGCTGAAAGGCTTTGGTTCAGGGCCTGGGAACTGCCGGCGTAGTTGGCGTTATTGAAGTCCGGACCGCCCGCGAGCAAGCCGAAGGCGCCGGGGGCCTGCTCGGTAAAGCCGGCGTAGCTATACCGGCCAAAGAAGGTGTTCTTCTCGTTGCCGTAATAATCCCAACGCGTGTTCCACTGATTGCCATTAACGGCCAAAGTTCCCGAAGTTGCGTAGTTGTTATAGGGCGCCACGATGCCGTTGACCACGGTTCCAGCGGTATTCGGCAGCGGGAAATAATTCATAAGGGCCTGCGCTTGTGGGCTGAGGAACGTGCCGGGAGCTTGCCCGGGAATAGCCCCGCAGAAGCCAGTGCTCAGGATATTACCCGGCACTGATTTCCCTGCATTGGCTGTACTGTTCTGCGGACAATAGACCTGGTATTGAGGTCCGAGAGCCAGCCAGTCGCTCAGATTGCCGCTGCGCTCCTGGGCTGTCGGGACGCTGGTCAGCACGGATCCGCCGAGATATTTCCGGGTCAACTGCGCGTCGCCGAAGAAGAAGAGCTTGTCCTTGATAATCCTTCCGCCGATCGAACCGCCGAACTGGTTGAAGTGCGTGGTGGGTGAGTAAGCTCCGGCGTGGCCTCCGATAGGCGTATTCTCGGTAAACGGGTTGCGTCCGAAATCCTGGAACCCGGGGGTATTCAGCTCGAGATACTCGAAAGCGTCGCCATGGAAAGAATTCGTTCCGGACTTGGTGGAGTAGGTGAAAAGACCGGCGGCAAAGGAGTCGAACTCGGCGTCGTAATCCTGGTTAGACTGCTTGACTTCGTTTACGGAGTCGAACGTAGGATTGACAACAATAATGCCGAGGATCGGGTCCTGGTTGACTGTTCCGTCCAGATAATAGCCCGTCATGTAGAACGGCAAGCCGTTCACAGCACTCTGAACGCTGCCCTGCGGATCTTCATCGGAGGCGTGGGCCCAGGGAGTCTTGACGGTTCCCGGGTTCAGAAGCTCGAAGGACTGCAGATTGCGCCCGATACTTGGCAGATCTTGAATCTGCTGGGAGGTGAAGGTCTGGGAGACGTCGGCGCGATCGGTTTGCAGCAGCGGGGCTGCGGCGGTCACTTCGACCTCTTGATTGACATTGCCGACCTGCATCGCCGCGTTGAACTGCGTAGCTTGATCGACCTGCACGGTCAGCTCGTTAGAGACGACCTTTTGGAAGCCCGGAGCCTCAATGGTCACTTTGTACGTATCGGGAATGAGCTGGCCCTTCGTATACTGACCGGATTCATTCGTGTTCACCACCGACGATGTGTTTTTGGTTACGTCGGTAATGGTGACCTTGGCGTTGTTGACGGCGGATCCGGTCGGATCTGTCACGGTGCCGATGATACTGCCAAAAACCTGTTGAGCATTGGCGCTGGCCCCGAACACCAACAACAGGCCGACCGCGAACTCGAGGCAGCAAAGCCGCCCGCGAAAGCTAACCATATATTCTCCTTGGAAGCACAAAGAGCCTCTTACGACCTGCTTTACCGCCGGCGAAGTGACGCATGGACAGCAATCTACCACTCACACCTTGGAATAGTGTAATGGATTTATCTAGCAAACGCACGAGAAAAGTTGTGCCGCGCCGAATATCGCAGCGCGTCAAACCAAATTTGCCTGACTTGCTTCGACTTGCCTTAGGTCACGCATCCTCGGCCACCGCCTCCTCTTATCTTTAGTCGGTCGGCTTGTTAGACTGGCCTTTGCGTATGCATCGTTGCTGGCGAAGGCCGAACTCGCGTGCCTGCTTGGCGGCCTGCGATACGTCGAGAATCAAGCCGGGTTGATACCTAGCGCCGGAACGGCACTTGAAAATGAGGGCACGGCAACTAAGTTGGTTATTTGCCACGGTCGTGCTTGCCCTGTACGGGGTCAGTGACGAAATGCAAGGGCGGCAAGCAACTCAATCCCGCGTGACCGTCCTTCGGAGCACCACGCAACTCGTCCAGGTGACGGTGGTGGCGACCGGTCCCAAGGGCGCAATGGTCACGGACCTCGCGCGCGATGATTTCCGATTATCAGAGCAAGGCACCCTCCGTCAAATATCTATCTTCACCAAGAATTGGGTAACGGAGGACACGCCCACGGCAACGTCGGCCGCGAACTTTGGGCGGTTTTCGAACCGCGTTCAACAGAAAGGACGCGGTAGCCTGAACATCCTTTTATTGGATGAATTGGATACGGGCCGGGGGGACTGGGAGCGAGACTGGCCGGAAGTGCTTCGCTTCATTGAACGGTTAAGTCCCAGCGATCGCATTGCCATTTACTCGCTGGACGGTGTCAACGGGCTACGGGTGCTGCAAGATTATGACGACGATCCGCGCGGCTTGCTCACTAGGTTGCAGAAGCTGCCGCATCCAACGTTGGTGGCGCTTTTGCCGCCCATGGCCCCTTACGAAGATTCGGCGGCCGCATCCTTCTCTAAGCGGGATGCCCACAGGGAAATGCCGGAGCTGCTGAGCCTCGGCCGCTTGCAAGGGCTTACTAACGCGCTCAATGCAATCGCCGATCACATGGCGGGACGCTCAGGGCGAAAATCGCTGATCTGGCTCTCTGGAGTGTTTCCAGATCCGTTTCCGCCTCTGCATCCCGTTAGTGCGACCGGAGAAGCATATCACTCGAGAATGCTGGAGGCCATCAATCATCTTTTGGCGAACGATGTTGGAATCTACCCGGTCGATGCGCGAGGACTGATGCCCGACCATACCTTCGACGCCGAGAGCGAAAACATCCCGATAGGTCCCGTCAGCCCCGGAGCGAGCAACTCGCTGCACCTTTACGATTTTTCAGCGCCCATGGACCTCGCGAGGCGCAGCGGCGGGAAAGCATACTTCAATACAAACGGCGTAGCACAATCCCTGCGAGACGCGGCGTTTTCCGAGCGCAGCAGCTATACGCTCGGATTCTACCTATCTGGCGAGCCCGATGGCAGATATCATTCCATCAAACTGACGGTTGATAGGCCAGAAATCCAACTGAGATACAGACCGGGCTACTGGGCCTTTCCTACTGTGCAAGAAGGCGCCGGTACAGCACAGGGGCAACTGCGCGCGGCCCTAGAGAGTCCATTTATGACGAGCTCGATTGAGGTCGAGGCAGACACTAGGGCGGAACCGGGACAGTCTGGAAAATGCGTGGTTGCGATCTATATCAATCCCCGTAACTTGGCCCTGCGGAGCGATGGGGAAACCCAGCACGCCCGGTTAGACATCCTCATCGGACAAAAAGATGGCGCGGGCAGGATATTTGCGATCCCGCCCTACTCCGTTCCTTTGAGCGTGCCCGACTCGCTGCTAAATTCCCGTGGTTGGCTCACAACCCAGGTAGCTCTTGCGCTTCGCGGCCCGACGAGATACATGCGGATTGTAGTCCGGGACCAGACCTCAGGGAGAATCGGGTCCGTGGACATTCCGATCACGCGTTGACGCCCGGAGCGACGCCGCGCACCTCTTAAGTACAGGCGACCTATCTAGCTGTCGCGATTTGGCCGCTGGCCGTCGGGGGATCTCATTCAACCGTCTTCAAAAAAACGTCCCAGGCGAATCTTCCGCCCCGGTCTGCAGAGTCCCAGATGCGCGCTTTGTAGAAGAACGCGTTGCCGAATTGATCGACGAAATGGGACTGCTGGTACTGCAGATCGATCCTACGGATGTCTAGGTCGGCCAAGTGCTTCAGTTCCGATGGTTGGCTGATGCCATCGTGGTTTTCGTCTATCCATAACAACAACTTGCCGTAGATGGCGTCGCCGGGATCAATAAAGCCATTACCGTTGCCGCCATTTTCCGGGCTGTCGAACATCGCCAGCGCGTTGAAGCCGTTGGGGGTTCTTCCCGGCGGCGGAGTCGGTTGCTCCGTGGCTGAACCGAATAACTCTGTACCATTATCGATAAGGCCGTCGCCGTTCCGGTCCAGAGCCAACCAGGCGTTGCGATACTTGGGGTCTGTGCAGGCAAACTTGCGTCCTTGTCCGTCGCCCCACAGGTCGAAATAGACGCCCTCATCAGCGCTCGTAAGGTGAAATCCCTCCCCGTAGCCGTCGATCAGAATTGGGCTGTCGCACTGCCAATACCCGCCGGATTCGCAATATGGATTGGGGCACGGAGGAGGCGACGAGGGGCATTGGCACGGAACGCATATGCACTGCTCATTTGAGAAAGCGAAGGAACAGTAACCTCCGGAATTGCCCATTCCTGGGCAGGTCGTCGACATCTGTTCGCACTGATCCGTTTCATTCTGAATACACTGGTTGAACTGGCTTGAACAAAGATTCTTCGCGTCGGTCAAATTCGTCTGACAGGTACTAATGCAGTCGGAGTCTCCATTGCAGTAAGCTACACAACTGTTATAGTTGTCCGTGGCCGTCTGGTTGCACGTGGATTGCTGGCTATGACAAGGGCCACCCGACGAGTTACTCTGCGAGCTCACGCGCAGGGGATGAAGGAAATATACGGCGGCAAGCAGAACCGTAATTCCTACGTTTCGGTACACAACAGAACTTAGTTTTAGATTCATGTCAACCGTCCACTAATGACATCAAGCTGGCGACCGCCGCCCGCTGTTTATCCTCGCCCAGAAACCCTATCCAGACATCTTTGACTCTCCCGTCTGGACCGACGACGTACATAGTGGGGGTGCCTTCGACCATAATTCGATCGAGAGGTTCGCAGATAACCCTGTCGACCGCAACTCCCTTTGCCGTTAAGTAATGGATGGCGGCCGATTCCGCCTGTGGAAACACGGCGACTAGACCGAGGTCATGCCGCCGGTTTCGTAGGTCAGCGAGTTGCCTATAGAACGGCGCGCTTGCGCCGCAGAAATGGCACCACGTGTTCAGTGCGAGCACAACGGTGGCCTTGTGATCCTTCCAGTTCACGCCCGATAGCTGCAGGTGTTCACCTTGCACGCGGCTGGATGGAACCGTCCGCGGCCCATTTCCGAGGGCGTACCAGTCATGAACTGCCGACGCGGACACCAAGCAGGCTGCGCAGATAACCGAAATGAACGAAATCCTTTCGAGTGTCATATAGGCCATGAGGCCCGATGCTACTCGTACTGGAGCAGAATGCAAGCAAAAAAGCCAAAAAAAAGAAATGCAGGCAGAAAGAGTGCCGCTTTCTGAAAAAAGCTGCGGTTCGTTTTCGTAATTTCCTCTTTTTGATTCACCCTGCGCATTGACCCGACAACTCAAAAAACGCTCTCCAAATCGGCATCTTCCCCTCCATATGGCCCCGCAGCCCGAACGCCGCCGCGCCACGCTCGTACACGAGAAGGCGGCAATGAACACACCCACAACGCCGAAAACTTTCCCGAGCACGAGCCCTTCGTGCGGCGCGTCATTATAATTTCAGTTATGCTGCTGGTTCTGGTCGCGCTCTTAGCCGCGGGAAGCGGCCCAAACGAGGCACACCAGCGTGGAGTCAGTCTCTACAAGCAGCAAAAATATGCCGAGGCGATTCCAGCGTTGGAAGAAGCGCTGAAGAGCGAAGACGCGAAATCAGTGGAATACCGGGAGTCGGTGGTCTTAATCGGTCAGAGCTATTTCATGCTTTCACAGGCTCCGAAAGCGATTCCGTGGCTGGAGAAGGCGCCGGCTGTTAACGAAGCCAACTACATGCTGGGATACGCCTATCTTCAAACCAAGCAGCAAGACGAGTCAGAAGCTGCATTCGCGCGTCTCTTCGGATTGAAGGCGGACTCGGCCGCAGCGCATCTGGTGGCGGGTCAGATGATGCTGAAGAAAGAGTATGAAGAACAAGCGGTGAAGGAAGTGGGAGAGGCATTGGCGCTGGACCCGAACTTGCCGGAAGCGCATTTTCTGCTGGGGGAGGTTGCCCTTTACCGGGGCAGGATTGAGGAGGCAATCGAGGATCTGCGGAAGGAACTTGCCATCAATCCGAATTTCTCGATGGCCTGGTATCGGTTGGGCGACGCTTATGCGCGGCAGGAGCATTGGGAGTTGGCTATTCCAAATCTGCAGCGGGCGGTGTGGTTGAATCCGGACTTCAGCGGACCTTACATCGTCTTGGGCAAATGTTATTTCAAGACGGGAAATTTTTCGAACGCGGAGGGGATACTACGGAATGCGCTCGCATTAGATCCGCGCAACTACTCGGCGACGTATCTTCTGGGGCAGACGCTGATGGCTGAGGGGAAGCAGGACGAGGGCAGAGCCGTATTCGAGAAATTGAAATCGCTGCGGCAGCAACCATGAGGTTGAGGGTGGCGCTGGCGGCGCTTGCAGTGGCCGGGGTTGCCAACGGCGCGCCGCCTGGCTCACAATGCGCAAGTTGCCACCCGGCTGAAACGAAATTACATCAACGCACGAAAATGGCGCAGGCGATGATGCCGGCTCTCAGCAGCGCGTTTGCGGAGAACCTGCCCGATGGGCTGCTGCATGAATCGAGCGACGGATATTCGTTTGCGTACCGGCGGCTCGCAAATGGCATCGAAGTGACAGCGTTTCGGGGCGGCGAACACGCCCGGGGGCTCATCGATTGGGTGCTCGGCGCAGGCGCGCAAGGGCAAACACCGCTAATACGGACCGAGCGAGGAATGCTCGAATCTCGGGTGAGCTATTTTCCGCAACTGCGCCAATATGGCATCACGGTGGGACAGGACGCGGGAGCTTCGGCTAATGCGGAGGCGGCGTTGGGCTTGAAACAGACTGCTCGAGATGTGCGGAATTGCATGGGCTGCCACTCGACCGGGATCACGAGCGATCTGCAGCCGGCGATTCCAGGCGTGCAGTGCGAGAAGTGCCATGAAGGAGCGGACGAGCATGCTCGAGGGGGCAAAGCGCCGTTTAACCCGGGCAGGCTGTCAGGCCCCGAGCAGGTTCGCTTTTGCGGGAGCTGCCATCGAGTAAAGCCGCCGCTGGACGATGCTCAGCTGGAAAATCTGCGGTTTCAGCCGCTCCGGTTGATGAAGAGCCGCTGTTTTGAATCCGGGAAACTCGCCTGTACGACTTGCCACCCGGCGCATCAGGACGCGCGCCGGGGCGATCCCGATTTTTACGACGAGAAGTGCCACGCGTGTCACGACAGCCAGGCTTTTCATTTGGACGAAAGGCGAAAAGGAGACTGCATCGGTTGCCATATGCCGTATGTGCAGTTGCACCCGGCGCTGAACTTTACGGATCACTTCATTCGAGTGGTAAAGGCGGGCGATCTTCCTGAATGGATCGTTCGGCGGCGGAATCCGGGGTAGCGGAATTCATCGCGCTATTGGCGTCGGATTGCCAGAGCCGCTCGCGCCCGCTCGAGATTAGCGCGCGCGGGTTTGTGCTCCGGATCGATCCGCAGCGCTGCTTCGAAGGCTTGAATTGCGGCAGGCAGGTCGCCGGTGATAGCGAGTACCGTGCCTAAATTCACCTGCACGTCGGCGTCATTCGGATTCAGGCGCGCGGATTCGCGGAAACAGCGCAGCGCGTCGGGGTAGCGTCGCTGCAAGAAGTAGATGCTGCCCAAGCCGGCTTGCGCGGCGGCATCGTCCGGCTTTTCCTTTAGGAAGGACAAATATTCGGCAGCGGCGTCGTCCAGGTCGCCGCTTGCGCCGAGCGCGCGCGCCAAATTGTAATGGGCGTTCAGATATGACGGATCGACGCGCAGGGTCTCGCGAAGCTGTTGAATGGCATCGGGGATTCGGTCTTCCATCAACAATGCCGCTGCCAAGCTGTTGCGCGCGGTCGCGTTCCGCGGTTCTACCTGCAAGGCGTCCTCATAACAGGAGATAGCTTCGGCGAACTTACCTCGTGCTTGCAGCAGGGCGCCGAGATTGTAATGCGCGAGAAAATCGCCGGGATATTTTTCGAGCCGCCGCCGCATTATCGCTTCCTGAAGCGCAAATCGGGAATCCTCTTGCGATTCGCTGCGGCGCACCGGCAATACCTGCAGCCAGACATGTCCCATTTCGTCTTCACTGCGGTTACCGGTTTTCACGCGCTTTGGCGGATGATTGGGATTCCGCGGATTTAAAACGGAATTGTCATAAGCGATCCGCATCCCGATTTTCGTGCCTTTCGGGAGTGAAACCGGCTCGCGGTATTCGTACACCGCTTGCCAATTAATGTCCCAATCGGGAATACGAATCAGCCAGCGGCGGCTGCCGTCGGGCAGCGTGGCCCAAGCCTCGATCACTTTGCCGAGATAGTGCGCATGCGGATAAATGGCCAGTACATCGACTGCAATCGGCAGGGTCAAACTGTCGGTCACGGTGAAAGCGCGATCACCGGGCGGGATGTCGATTGCGCCATCATGCTCGAGTTGAATCAGCATGGGGAAGCGGGTGGGCGGACGCGATGCGAAATAGAGCCCGATCTCAGCTTGGACCGATTCCTCTTTCCCGGTGGGCTGCAGGTGAAGATTCAGGATCAGGTCCGTGCCGGGATCGAGCCCCCAACTCATGTCGTCCGGTTCAGGATGCAGAACGGTGCCGGGCTTCCAAAAGAGAAAGTGAGAATCGGGATCGAAGTCATTGGCGGCAGCTTCGGTAGTCACATCCATGCCGGGAAAGCCGGGCTGCCCGTCCTGACCATCGCGGGCACGCAGAGATTGGGTGCGGTCAAGAACCACATTCGCGTGATGGACCACTCGCGTGTTGTCGAGCCGCAGCTCGAGTCCGCGGATATACTTCGTTTCTTTGAGATGCGTGCGAACGATGAAATTACGGAAAACGTCGGTGCCGCTCGCCGGCATGCGAAACGGCGCTTGCATGCGAAGAACGAGGTCGGGCGTCCCCATTTGCCATTCCTGGGTGAAGTGCGGCACGGGAGGCAGGTCGGCGGGATCGCCCTCCGGCTCGTGCTGGTTCACCCATTCAGCAAGGAGACGGATTTGTGGATCGCTCAATCTTCTGTTGTCGCGGAAGTCGCCATACCCTGGCTCCGGCGGCCATGGCGGCATGTAGCGGCGTGCGGTAACAGCGACGATTTGCGATGCGTGTTTATGAACGTCTTGGTAAGTGAGCAGCGGAAAGGGACCTACTCCGCCCTGATGGTGGCATGGGGCGCAATGCTCGAAGACCAGAGGTGCGATGTCCCGGTTGAACGTGATCGGCCGGGCCCATAACGGCAGCACCAGGAGCGCCAACCAAATCCGTGTCATACGCTTCTGCTTATCGCGGTTCGAGCGCGGCGCGGATCGCGTTCTCTACTTCGCTCTTGGTCAGATCCGTGCTGATGAACAATTCCTGCCGCGCGCCTTGGCTCAAGGCAATGGCCTTCCAGCCGGTTGTGGTGGGAACCGTCACACGAATAACCGGGTTCCCTTTCGCATCCCGCACCGGCCGGATGACGCCGGGAATGACGGAACGTATTTCGGAATTCGATCGGAGCAAGCGCTCGAGGACCGGCCGCAATCCGTCGATGATGCTATGTTCCACCTTCAGCTTGCCGTGCTCCGCTCGCAGTCTCATTTGTCCTTACTTAAAGCGCTTCTTGTACTGGATGTCGATGCCGAACTCACCATTGTCGTCGCGAAGCGCCACAATCGAATACTGCCGGCTGAGGGCCCATTCGAGCCGGAAAATCTGCTCGGAGGTTTGCGACAAATTTGTGACATAAGTCACCGAAATGTCGCGGGAAATTTGTTGCTCGAGCGTGAGCCTTGCCTGCGGCGTGTTGGTGATGCCTTGCACCAGCGGATCGATCTTGATGTTCGTAATTCCGAAAAGCTTCGAAAGGCGGTTGGAGACGGGAGAAATGGCTTGTCCGAGCACGGTGTTCGCGCCGGATTGGAGCGCGCTGACGTCGTTAGTCACCGGCATATTCGGCGAGTTCAAAGTACTATTCGGCGCGCGGCCCACCGTGAGAAGCGCGATGATGTCGCGGGGCTGAAGAGGCGGATCGGAGCGGTAGTTAATGTTCAGCTTGCTGAGGGTGCCGGAGACCGTGATGTCCACCGTAATGCCGCGCGCTTCGGTTTGAAGATCGAGATCCAATACGGGCTCGATCTTCACCGGATTAACGAAACTCACTTCGCCGCGATTGATGCTGTATTTGGTTCCGAACACCTTGATGTCGCCCTGATTAGCGGAGACGCTGCCCAAGAGAACGGGGCGGTCTGGTGTGCCGCGCAACCGAAGATCGATTCCCGCCTCGACATCCTGGCTCAATGCAGTGCTCAGCTGCAGGTTCGGCGCGCTCTCGATGCGTACGTCCAGCAGCAAGCCCGTTAGAAAATCCTTTTCGTTACTCGGCGAGGCTACGGGCGCGCTTACGGAAGCGAGCAAGTTGCCGAGATCGGTGTTTGGATTGAATACGGCGCGCGAGACAGTCACGGTACCTGAGAGCAGACTGCTTTCACTGGTCCCGGTGAGGCGGAGCGTAGACGTGCCGGTCACGCTGATGCCGCCGGCGTAGCGCACGCGCACATCGTTGGCGTTCGCCTGGAGTCCGTATACCACCGGGCCGCCGAGACCGAAACTCACGAAGCCGCCGAGTGAAAGCTCGCCACCGCCGCTATGCGCGGTCAGCTTTTCAATCGTCGCGCGGTCGTGATCGAACCTGACCGTGCCGTTCACGGCGCTCAGACCATTGGTGACGTTTTTGAGAAAGAACGATCCGTTGTTCAGATTCAATGTGCCATTGACCGATGGATCTGTTACCGTACCCGTGATCGACGCGTCAATGCGCGATTGCCCGGACGATTGGACATTGGGATCGAAGAGTTGAAAAATCGTCAAGTCGACCGCGCCATCCACCTTGAGATTCATGGGGAGTTGCTGAAGGTATGGGACAGAGCCGGTGAATCGTACATTGGTGTCCTTCGCGCCCAATTGAAAGCTGCGGATGATGGCCACTCCATTGGACGCATCCAGCACAATGGGGCTGAGATTGCGGAAAACGAAATCCGCGGGCTTGATCCGGGCGCCGGTTTCAACTGGGATTTTCGGACTGAGTTGCACCTGATCGATTCGTACGGTGCCGCGCAAACGGTTCAACTGCTGCAAAGGCGCTTCGAACGTCAATCCACCTTGCAAGAACCCGTCGAACGGCAAGGCTTGTTTTTGCGCGGAGTTCAAAAGTGCGTAGAGAACGGCAAAGTCGATACGATCCAAATGCAGTTCGCCTTTGGCCGTAGCTCCGGGGACAAGTTGCACTTGAGCAGATCCGCGGAGATGACTTTCGCGCAGATCTCCTGAGAAAGTTGCATCGAGCGTCTGGCCGCGCGTCAAGGCGCCAAACGTCACGCTTCCATACGGCACGCCGTAAACAGTGACGTTTCGAAAAACGACGGTCCCATCGGCTTGGGTTGGTTGGATGTGACCGGATGAAATGCGCGCGGCCGCACGGGCGTGGATTTCGGATTGTGCGTTCAATCCCGGCTCATACCTTCGAACGGGCGCGATGCCGGCAAGCGGGAAAGCGTTGCTGTCCACCCGCAGGTCTGCCTGCCCTTCCCTCCAGAAGCCGTGAACGTGATTGTAGGTGCCGGAAAAAGAGATCAGCGCCGGGCCTGCTTGTAGCCGGCCACGGTCTATCTGCAACTGATCGCCGCTCGCCGTGGCTTGTAATTCGACTTGATCGATGCGCTCGCCGTACGCCGCGAGGTTGTCGACGACGATTCGAGCGCTGCCGTGAGGGTCTCGGATCGAGCCGGCTGCGTCGATAGAGCCGGACGCGGTCCCGCGCACGACCGGCAACCTGACCGCCCGATTGATCGCCGGGAATTCGGCCATGGTTTTGACGATGTCCACACCTCGAAACTGGCCGCGAACGCGGAACGCGCTGTCGGGCGAAACAGACCAGTCATTCAATCCAATGCGCCCATCAGCTGCGATATGCAGCGCTCCCTGATCGATCACTAAGGACGAAAAGTCAATTGCACTGGTAGATAACTCGACACGGGAACGCAGGCGGTCCCAAGTTGGCCCTTGCGTTTGAAAGTGAGTAAGCGCGAGATTGCCCTCGATACGCGGATGCGTAAGAGGCCCCGCTACCATACCGTCGAAATGCGCGCTTCCGTCCTTCAAAAGGCGTGGCAGGGACATGGGCCGCTGAGCTGAAGCGAAAAGCGGCAGCGCAGGTTTCAAATCGGTTAAATCCGTGCTGTCGAGCACAACTTGTAAGTTCGCGCCCACAATTCCCGACAGGGACAACTGCGTGTCCGGTAAATGCAAATGCGAATCTTGTACCTCCATAACGCCTCCCGGCTCGCGATAGGAGGCGTCCAGATTGCCGGAAACGGGAATGCCGGGTGAAGCGGGAGTAATCTCCAGCTCGCTTTGAACCATGAAATTTTCGGCGCGAGCATTCAGCGTGGCTTCGATGTGAACCGGTCCATTCGCGACACCGTTCCAGGGAAACGGTTTATCGGTCAAGAATGGACCGGCGTCATGGAGCTTGAGGCCGCTAATGCGTCCATCGAGCTGAAGCTGCCGAAATCGCCTGAGTACCGCTCCGCCGGTCAGCTTTGCGCCCATAGCGGTGACGTCTAGGGACGTGAATCTGATTGCTTGCGGCTGCGCGGTGAAATCGGACCGTACCTCCGCGTTTTTCAAAGCCAACGAGTGGGATCGATAAGCAAGCCTGTGGCCGGCCAGCTTGCCCGCGACGGTAAAGGGCGTGAACCGATCGTAATGCGCCGTGCCGGTGATTGTTAAATCTCCGTCCTGCAGCTCGTTTACGCCTGCAAGCTCCCCGAAGTTCTTCGCGGAGAGTTGGGCGGTCGAGTGTAGATCTAGCGTGGGCTGCGCGAAATGCTGTAGGGTTCCGGCGGCCTCGACCTTTGACGTGCCCGCAGCCAAGGTGAGCTGCCGAATCACCACTCGATCTTTCTGAAGTTCCGCTTTGGTATCCAGATCCGCCGCGAAGGGACGGAACCGATCGGAATCGAGGTGCAGCGTGTGGGAAGACAGGCTGATGTCGTACCGAGGTCCGGCCCTGTTGTAAGCGACAACAGCATTCAGGTTTTCTCCGTGCGCGCTGAGAGGGATGCGGCGCAGATCGGCCTGGATCGCGCCATGGTTAAAGTCGAAGCGACGAACCTTCAAATGCAACAACTGCTCGACAAGCTCCTTAGTCTGACGGCGTCGAAGTTTGGGAGACGGGATATTCGTGCTTCCATCTGCGCGCACGAGCAGGTAAATCTCCGGACGGTTTACGACCAGAGATGCGATATCGACGTCGCGCTTGAGCAGCGAGACGATCTTCAAGCCCACGCGAACGGACGTGGCCCTGAACAGCGGCGGTCCGCCGACAGGCTCGCTTCCATGGACAACAAAGTTTCTGAAATCGGCAGTGAGGGTGCGCCAATCGTAATCGAAACTGTCCAGCTCAACGCGGCCGCCGCTGGTCTCCTCGACGGCCAAAACAATCTTTTGGCGAACCTTCTCTTTAAACCAATGCGACTGCAGGGCGTAGAGCGCAGTAACGACCAGCAGCGCGAAGACCGCACAGATCGCGAGGGCGGCTATCCAGAGCGGTCTGTATTTACGGCTCATATAAAAATCACTGGAGTGTTTTGTCTACGTAGACAATGTTCATTTGCTTGCGGGTCTCCGTGAGCCAGGTGTCAAGCGCCTGGTCGGTCCGCTGTTCAATAAGAGTCTTGCGGATAGAATCCCTCAACGTTTCGAGCGCAGGCGCTGTTCCCGTGTGAGTAGTTCGCCAAGTCGAGACCTCATGCCGATAGTAGCTCTGGATATCGGCATCGGAGATGCCGAGAGCGGGCCTGAACCTATATTCAATAAATCGCAAAGTAGTAAGCTGGAGCGCCAAATGTTCTCGTACGGTGATTTCCGTGAGGGCGTACTGCGCGAGCGCATGATTGAAGGACTGTGCGCCGAATTCGGAGCGGACCTGGGTCAGGTAATTGTCGATCTCTTCCGGAGTGGGCAATGGATAGTGACTCAATTCCATTTCGCGCCTGACCAGCAACTGTTCGATAAGGCGATCGGCAGCGGCGCGCCTTGCGGCCAAGCCGCGCGAGATCGGCTGGCGATTCAGGAATGCCGTGACGCGGAGCTCTTCATCCAGTTCCAGTTGCGTAATCGCCTGCTTGCCGGCCGTAATCGCCAGGCGATCGATAATTTCGGCGCGCAAGCAAAAAATGGAACACGCAATCAGCAGCAATCGACGCATCAAAATGCCTGCCCTAAAGAGAAATGAAATTGGAAGGCGTTGATCTTTTGGACGGTTGAGACAGCAGTGCCGTTTATATAATCTTGCTCGGTTCCCTTAAGACCGAAAAAGCGGGGGGCATCGGGGCTGAAGGACAGATCGAGCCGAATGGGTCCGATCGGGGTGCGATAGCGAATCCCGAAGCCGACGGACTGCACCATGTAATTGAAATCCTGCAAATTCCGTTGGCGGAAGCGCACACTGAAGGCTCCGAGACTGCTATAGACATTCCCGGCATCATGGAACAGCACTCCGCCCAAATTGTCGCCATATAGGGGGAAGCGCAATTCGGTGTTGTTTGTAAAGAGCGCATCACCACCGAGAGGGAAACCGGTTGCGGCATCCCGAGGGCCGGCTTGGAAATCGGGAAAGGCGCGAAGCGAGGTAGATCCTCCGGAATAGAGCCGCTCGGCGAGCGGAATGCTGGGACGGCCGCCGGTCCGGCTGATTACGCCGAACTGCGTGCTGCGAGCGAGAACCAGGTCGCGGTGGAGCAGATAGTAGGTGGAGTTTCGAAAAAGCCCGCGGGCAAACTGGGTTTGCGAGCCGAGAAATCCAGGCGCGTAGCTGACATCGAGAGTGGTGTAGATGCCATGGTGAGCGTCGGTTGGATCGTCGCGCTTGTCTTGAATGATGGAAAACTCGCCCATGCCGACGGTTTCGGGCTGCGAAAGAAGCGGCACCAGCAGTTGATCGATCTTAAGATTCGAAAGCGTCACGTTGCGGAATACGAGACGGTACTGCACGCTGTATGCTCGCGAAAGTCTTTGGCCCAGCTGAATGGAGCCTTCCCTCCGGTGCGCCGTAAAGGTGCGGATATCGTTCGAATTCTCCAGCAGCGTTGTCGTGGTAAGGCTTAGATTTTCGTGAGAAACGAATTGCGGTATGAAATAGGTGAGCGCGGCGCGCTGCTCGATGGTGGATAGAGCGGTTTGAAGCCCGAGGGTCTGGCCCAACCCAAATATATTGATGCGGCTGATTCCGAAGGCGAGCCGGGGCGCAAAACCGGTGCTGCCGGCGGGATTGTCAAGACTGGTTACGCCGCCGCCGATGCGCGCAATTTGCGCGCCTACGCCGATGTTCATCGAGTAATGCCGCGCCTCGTCGATATCGTATTGCACGTATTTCTCGTCTTCGTCTCCGTCGGGATCTTGTATCGCTGTATTGACACGAGCGAAAATTCCGAGGTCGTACAGGCGCCTCTGGCTGTCTGTCTCCTCAGCGAGCGACAGCGGCTGATCTTTCTTCAGCTCGATGCGCTGGTACACGACTCGTGGACGGGTGGTCTCTAATCCGCTTACCAATACATCGCGAACGTACTTGCGCGGACCGGGGTGCAACACGTAGCGAATATTCACGCGATTTGGCTGGCCGGCCGGATTCACGTAGTAATCGAAGGTGGCATTCAGATACCCGCGATCGTAATAGTAGTTCAGGAAATTCTCGCGATCGCCGGCGACATTCGCTTCGCTGAATGGCTGCCCTTCGAACGACGCAAGTCTCGAGCGCAAAGCCGCAAGGTCCTCCGCGGCCGCTCCCTCCATCGACAATTCCGATACGAACCACTGCCGGCCTTCCTCGATGCTGATGAAGACCGCCAGATGATTTTTCGCTCCCCGATAATCGTCTTCGGTTTTCGAGGTTACTTTCACGTCGCGAAAGCCATTGGAGGAGTAAAGGTTCTGAATGGATTGAATATCCTGCCGTAAGTACGCGTCGCTATAGCGGCCATAAGGAAAGCGAGGAAACTCGGCGGGCTGCAAATACAGGCGCTCGCGCACAGTCGCCGGTGAGAAATAGCGATTGCCCGCAATCCCGAGATACACGAATCTGTGACGGCTCCCCCGTGTGACCTGATAGGTAATTGTTCGTTCCTGTGAGTTTTGCGCCGTCACAGTTCGGAGAGTCACTTGCGCTCCAAAATAACCCTGCGATTCCAGATATTGCTCGATGTTATGCTGGCCTTCGATCAACAGGTCGGGATCGATGGAACGTTCTTGATAAACAGGCACAAGCTGCCTGAGTTTTCCTTTACCAATCGTGGCGCCGGTCACCCGAATGGTGATGCGAGGGCCCGCTTCCACGCGGATGGCCGGCCGCACGGTATTCGTTTCAGCGCGATAATCCAGCTTCGTCAGGAGCACGCGCGATTCAAGCAGATCGCGTTTTTCGTAGTAGCGGCGCACGTTATCGAGACCCTGGCGGACGCGCGCTTCGGTTACATCCTGCCATCCAAGCAGACCGTAAAGTCTTTTCCAGTGCGTGGCGCGAACTATACTTTCGTCGGTGCGCTCCGACGCTCCCGTGATCGCCGGCTGCTCAAAGCGCGCTCGCTTTCCCGTGTCGATGTCGAACCTGACGTTGGCCTCTTCGAACGCGGGCCGATATTCGACTTCGGCCTCGATGCCGGTCCGATAAAAGCCGTTCTGGCGAAGTAAATTTTTCAAAGAGTCGCTCGCCTCAGCTGTATCGGCGGGAGCGTAGGGCGTCCCCAATCGTAGTTTCGTGGCGCTCGCGAGTTGTCCGCCATTGGGCGGCGGCTTCACGCCGAAGACCATTACGCGTCCCACAAAGTAAGCTCGTTTGGTGATGAATTTAAGGGCTACTTCATCGCCCACTTCTCGCGCGTCGACCGCTAAATCGGAGAACCGGCCGGTCTCGAACAGATTCTGAATCGCTTCACGCAGATCGTGCTCGTGAAATGTGGAACCGGCTTTAAAGGGGAGCTTGCGTGACAGCTCCTCGCTGGTCAGCGGTTGGTCGGCGGGTTCGAAAGTGATGGACGCGATTGGCTGGCCATCGTACTTCAGGGCCTCTTCTATCGCAGGTGATTGCGGGTCTTGAGCCGCCGTCATGCGAATTGCGCATGCGGTCAGGAGCATGCCGGTTGTTAGGATCGTCCTATATGACGCCGGATGAAAAAGAGCGTTATTCCCGGCAGATTTTGTTTCCCGCGATTGGCGAAGCAGGGCAAGAAAAAATTCGAGACGCTGCCGTGATTGTGGTCGGTTGCGGAGCACTAGGAAGCTTCCAGGCAGAAGCGCTCGTTCGGGCGGGAGTGGGCCGACTCCGGCTGATCGATCGCGATTACGTAGACTACACAAATCTTCAAAGGCAGTGGCTTTACGATGAGACCGATGCGCGGGAAGAATCCCCCAAAGCTATAGCGGCGGCGCGAAGGCTGCACCAGTTGAACCATAACGTCCAGATGGAACCGCTAGTGACGGACATGACGCCGTCAAACGCGGAGGAACTGGCCGCCGGATGCGACCTCATAATTGACGGGACAGATAACTTTGAAACGCGGTATCTCCTTAACGATCTTAGCGTTAAGCTGCAAATTCCCTGGATTTACGGGGCGGCGATCGGCAGCTATGGCCTGGTAATGCCGGTTGTGCCGAGCCGCGGCCCGTGTTTTGCATGCGTGTATCCTGAGCCTCCCGCGGGAATTCAGCCTACGTGCGATGTAAACGGTGTGCTTGCATCGACGACCGCATGCGTGGCTTCTTTGCAGGTTGCGGCGGCCTTGCGCTTGTTAGTGGGCTGGCCGGATTTCGAGTGCTTCATTCATACGCTAGATGTGTGGCAGGGCACGACGAAGCGGGTTCGTGCAGGCGAGCGCGATGCCGAATGCCGCGTCTGCGGTTCGCATGAATTTCGGTATCTCGAAGGGTTGCGGCAGCGGCCGGTGAGTCTGTGCGGGCGCAATGCGGTGCAACTGCACGAGAGCACGCGGCCGTTAAACTTGCAAGAACTCGCCGCGAGACTTCGGCCGCTCGGCGATGTCCGTGTAAACGAATTTGCGCTGCGCCTCGCGATGCCGAAATATCATTTGACATTTTTCCCTGACGGGCGGGCGATCGTCAAAGGTACGACGGATGTGGGGGTGGCGCGGAGCCTGTATGCGCGGCTGGTGGGGGCGTAGGGAGCGGGTGCGAAGATAAAGAACAGCAACGCGGGCGGTTAGCTCAGCCGGTTAGAGCGCCTGCCTTACAAGCAGGAGGTCCACAGTTCGATCCTGTGACCGCCCACCATGCATACAAAAGAGTTATTCGATCCGTGTTCCAAGCTTCACTCTTCCTTTGCCTCTACTGGGCCAAAACTGTGCCAAAACTCGGCTCAGCATGACCCGGTGCTTTGCCAAACCCGACCCTCCTTCGTTTGCAAGCCGGTTGAGCTTCGTCAGCGCCTCGTGTTTCATCTGAAGCTTCATCTGCGAGTACTTTTGAACACCTTCGCATCGCCCTGCCGCAGCAGTTGCGCGACGGATTCGTCCGCATCGCCGCCGGCACTGAGCCGCGTGGCGTAAGTCGAACGAAGATCATAGATACGAAAGTAGCGAACACCTGCCCGGCAAGGTAGCGTGCCAGGCCGTCTTGAAACTTCCTGATGGCGTTGGACGCTGCGCTCGGGCGCAAGCACGAACAGAAACGATAGCGAGACCGCTCATTCGGAAGGTGAATATACCCATTCAGGAGTCACGGCGGTACTTCTCGGCAGGCGCGAGTGAGCCTTCACACCTCAAGCGCTCCTCGATCGACTTCGATTCAAACAAACCGTCCAATTGGATTTGCTTTACGTTACTCCCGAGTTATCTCGATAGCGGCGGCATCTGGTGACTTATATAGCCGAGCACGTCGTCAATATCTCGTTGCCGATCCTGTACTACTCGGATGTAAGTTTGCCAAGTAGTCGGATTCAGTACCGATCGGCCGCCGCGGATGTCATGGTTCTCAACTTCCGCTGTTGAGAACTCGCAATTGGAGTTCGGCGGCGATCGCCAGAACCAGCTTAAAGAGCACCTTGTGGGTCTCAGGTCGGACGATGGTCCATTTGCCTTCCGGCGTCTGCCCGATTCGCCTGCGGAGAACAGCGCCAGCTTCCAAAAGGGCCGACTTGTGGTTAGCCATGAATCATAGTTTCAATTGCTTGAGAAGATCTTCATTCTATTCCCTTAACGGGCCAGAATTCATAGACGCCGCTTTAGGCCGCCTCATTTGGCAACGGTTTGACAGGGCGAACTCGGATTTTCACTTCGATACGTGACCCGAGCCGGTTTAGAATTGACATCAGCCGGTCGGCGGTGAACCTTGCGAGATCCGCGTTGCGGATGCGGGAGAAGTCGGCGGCAGCGAAACCCGTTCGTGAATGAGCCGCGCGGACCGTTAGCTTTTCCCGATCGAGTGCCTTGATGATTTCCGCGGCGAGAAGCGCCTTCAGTTGTTCGATATCGGCGGCTTCACGCCCGAGGTCACGGAACACATTGCCGCTGCCGCGCACGACTTCGATTTTTTCGGATTTCATTGGAATGCCTCTTTCAATTTCTTCAGGCGGTTCTTGATCAGCTCGATCTCTTGTTTGGGCGTCTTGACGCCCTGCTTCGACTTCTTTTGAAACGCATCGATGACCCATATTTCGTCAGCGATCTGCAGAGCGTAAATGACCCGAAAAGCATCGCCCCGAAAGGCGAGTGCAATTTCGAACACGCCGGAGCCCAGACCGTGCATCGGTTTCGCGATGTCCGCCTTGCCACCTTCAGCGGCAATAGTAAGTGCATTAAGGAAGATCGATTGCGCGTCCGCGGGGAAGCTCTCGAACTCCTTAAGAGCCGCCTTCATCCAAGAGACGGGACGTGTTTTCCGCGGCTCCGCCATCGCTTAATCGGGGATCACAAATTCTATCTTTGTCATTAATGAAACAACTGTCAACCGCAAGAGAGGAACGCCCCCGCTTTCGAGCCGTGCCAAAAGTGTGCCAGCATGGCATCTGTTTCACCCGCAGGAGTTGCCTTTTTGAGCGAAAGCAGAATCCCCAGGTTGACTGTAAATGTTAGGAATTCGCGAAAGCCGATGGATTCCTGGGAACCGATTTCGCTCCCTTACAAGCAGGAGGTCCACAGTTCGATCCTTGTGACCGCCCACCATGCGAAGCGTTGAGGCCGCAAATAGCCGTTTTCTCTCCAGACCATTTTCAGCCTCAATTATCTTCATTCCAGTTTCATCTCAACGTTTCCGGCATTACTCACGTATTACGAGTGGAGACCTTAGCGGCGGTACGAATGGCAGTTCCGTGGACGGCCGACTTCATGCTGGAGCAGACCTTGCTTCGCCAGTGGATCAAGGAAGCGAAAGCAGGGGATGTTGCGGCGTTCGAGCGAATCATGCTGCTGCATGAGGGGATGGTTCTGCGAACAGCGCAGCGGTTATTGCTGAACAGCGAAGATGCCAAAGATGCGGCGCAAGAGGTCTTCGTGCGGCTGCATGGGAAATTGACCCAGCTGCGCGAGGAAAGAGAACTGATTCCGTGGTTGTACCGCGTGACGGTCAACGTCTGTCTGGATCAAAAGCGGCGGGCCCGGCGGACTGTTCGCATGGAGGAAGCGAGGGAAATCGCGGACCAGGCGCTCGATCCGGAGCGGGCGCTGACACTGGCGCAAGAGAGGGCGCTTGTCATGAGTGCTCTAGGCGAGCTGTCGGACCGGGAACGCGCCGTGATTGTGCTGCGGGATCTGGAGGGATGCGCGACGAGCGAGGTGGCCCAGATTCTGGGATCGTCCGAAACGACGGTTCGGTCGCAGCTCTCGATGGGGCGGATGAAGATCAGAAAATTTGTGACGGCGCGATTGAGGAAACGTACATGAGCAATCACCCTGGCGAAGAGCGGCTGGCGCTCTATTTCAGGGACGATTTTGACGGCGACGAAGGCCGCGCGGTGGAAGAGCACCTCCAAGGCTGTGCGGGGTGTCAGCGGATCGTGAGCGATTTTCAACGGAGCCACGAACTGATTGACACATTCTCAGCTGAGCCTACCCCGGAGCAATTATCCGAGGTTCGTCGTGCGGTGATGTCCCATTTGGCAGATCACAAGAACCGATGGTCTGCGCCACTTGCAGGAATGGCGGCAGCGGCTGCAGCTGTGTTGTTTGCGACATTGTATACGCACCGCGCTCCAGTCTATATACCTCCGGTGGTGACGGTCCGGCATGTTGCGCCTGAACGTAGAGTTGTCAGCTTGCCACCAGCGTTGCACGTGAATCGAAAGATTCATCACCGACCTGCGGCTGGTTTGCGGTCGGTTGAATTGATCGCGCGAGAAGACCAGGCGCCGCTGATCAAGATGACTACTGCCGATCCCAATGTCGTCATCCTGTTACAGACTGAAAGGACAGCAAATTATGAATAATCATCGCCATTGCGTGTGTGGCTCTCTTGCCGGCGCTTAGTTACGCGCAAGAGACGAGCGTAACGAAAGTGATTCGCGTTCGCTACGCGGGCGCCAAAACAGTCGCCGAACTAGTGGCGCCCGGCAGCCCCGTACCATCGTCGGGGATAACGGCTTGAAAGCTGTTGTGGTGAAAGGGCGGCCGGCCGACGTGGCGCTGGCGGAACAAGCGGTAAAAGAGCTGGACGTGCCTCCGGCGGACGAGTCTTCCAAAGACATCGAGGTAACGGTCTATGTGCTGGGCGCGACGAAAAATCGCAAGCCGCCGCGGCCGCGCCCAAGGATATGCAGCCGGTTATCAAGCAACTGGAAAGCATTTTTCCATACGGAAGTTATCAAGTGCTGGAGGCGATGCTGATCCGTTCCCGCGAAGGGAGGAACGCGCTCACGAAGGGCATGATGAAGAACTTTCCCGTGGCGGATTCATCGCCGAACGATTACACCGTCAGCTACGTCAATTCAGCGCTGTCGCCAGAAGGAGCGGAAGGTTGATCCGGCTGCAGAATTTCCATTTCCAGTCCCACGGGGCGGATGTCAATACCGATATCGATATGCGCGAAGGTCAAAAAGTGGTGGTCGGCAACTCGAATGTCGATGGCGGCGATTCGGCTTTGTTTGTCGTGCTCAGCGCAAAGATTCTCGACTAAAGAGACAGCTATCTCTCAAGAATCTCTTTGTACGCGTTGAGCACGACTTTCTTGGGATGGTCGGCAACTCGACGTCGTATGACCGTGTGTTATTGCCGACGATCGTCGATTGACCCAGCCGAACGAAACCCTTTCCGAAATCGGCGTAGATGGGCACGAGCATGGCAAAGTTTCTATCGACTTCGCTCTGCGTGATATTCATGTGGAGCTTGGTCTTACCGTTCTCGCCCGGCGCGAGCTGGTAGTCGAACTTGTAGCGGGGTACATCCGTTCCATATACCCACTCGTTGAAAAACCAATCCAGACGA
>CAWEFG010000004.1:0-112038 GCA_963808405.1 uncultured Acidobacteriaceae bacterium
TCTCTAAATAATTCAGGATCTGCGGCGACGCTTCTACGGCCAGAACCCGGCCTCGTTGGCCCACCTTCTTTGATGCACTGACCGTGAAAACGCCGATGTTGGCGCCGACGTCGACGAAAACGTCCCCATCCGAAAGTCGGCTCAAGATGAAAGATTTTGTTTCGCGTTCGTAGGAACCATCGGTGAAGAGATGAAAAGCAACCGGTTCCGCGAGTTGGGGAACCAAAAAGCGATTTGCATCATTATCTTCCAGCAATACATCTTTCTGGGACAAAGCATTACGAAGCAGGAAGTGAGCAAGCCTGGTCTTACCAGGTAGATTGCCCGGCAGACGACGCAACGGCGCGGCGATGGCTCGCATGTAGCTATCCATTTAGTACTTGAACGGCTGGCTGGAACTGTGTCTCATAGTTCCAGTCACTCAGGATGCGCTGACGTCCACGCTCGCCCATGTCACGTAAGTCAGCAGGGTGATCAAGCGGGTACCGCACGGCAGCAGATACTGGCGGAAGTCGAGATCCCGCAACAGTTTCGAAGCGCCACGAAATACTACCGTTTCATGCCGCTCCACGCAGCGCTTCCACATGCTGCCGCATCTGTGGCTTTGCTTTTTTTCCGGACAAAGGCCATCAGGTTGCGCGCGTGGTCGTCGGGCATCGTCTGGAGGTGCGTCGAGAATTCACTATCAAATTCAAATCCGAGATCTCGAAGCTTCGCAATCCAATAAATCCGCGGTTGCTCGTTGAAGTGGCCCGCACCTCCTTGCCCTGGCAAAGCCGCTGATAGCACAACAATATCGCCGTGGTGGGTCAAGGTGTCAAGAAAGGCATTCGTATATTGAGGGTGTATGTGCTCGGCGACTTCGTAACTCCACACGAGGTCGAACTTTCGGCCCAACTCAACGGGACGGTTTAGATTTGCAATCCTAATCCGATTCTTAACCCGCGACGCGACAAAAGCAGCTTTCGATCCTTCGATACCAAAACATTCGACACCCTTACTCATCAGATGTTCCATCGCACTTCCTATGCCACAGCCGATGTCAAGACAGCTGCTTGGCTTCCACTTGTCGAAGACGGCATCTAGAATGTTTCGTGGGCATCCAGACGCCATCCACACTTCCTCTTCTTTGAACCGGCTATCCTTGAACCCTCGCATCCATGCGGCTCTCCTGACACACGGATTTCCCACTGCGACTCCGTAGATCCATGCGATCACGTTGTATACGAACGAGTATGGATCGAGCGATGACTTTACCTTGGTTTTTAGATTATTCGGGCTCATTAAGCGACTGTGGGCAGACGACGCAGAACGCCGCGATTGACCCAAGCTCGTATTTAGCGACTAGCTATCCATTTAGGACTCGAACAGCAGGCTGGAACTGTGTCTCATAGTTCCAATCACTCAGAATGCGCTGACGTCCGCGCTCGCCCATGGTTCGCAATTCGCAAGGACAATCGAGGAAGCGTCGAATCGCAGCTGCAATACTTGCTGGGTGGTCGGGATCGCAGGCCAGACCGTACTCTGAATCCACGTACGCATTCCGCCAATCCGGCAGATCCGAAACGAGAACCGGAAGCCCGCAAGCCAGGTAGTCAAAGGCCTTATTGGAAGCCCCCACCATCGCCTCATGGTTGATGTCGTTAGTCCTGCGAGGCAGTAAAGATAAACCAACATCGGAACGCAGGGACCATTCAAGAACCTGCGCTCTCGGTGCTGTTCCTAGAATTTCCACCCGGTCAGCTATTCCCAACTCGCAGGCTCTCTCTTTGAGCTCCCGCAGATAACCTTTGTGCCCCACGGTCTCATAGCCGATGATTCGCAACTTCACGCAATCCGGGAGCAGCGCTAAAGCGCACAAAACTGTGAGCGGCAAGCGGGATGGCACCACAGAGCCGTGATACAACAGCCAAAGTGCATCACCGTTGACTGGCTGCCGAGCAGTCGAAGCTTCCTCTTTGGACGGGCAGTTCCAGATACACAAAACGTTCCGGGGTCGCCCGACTGTCCCTCGGAATCGTTCTGCGCGCTGCTCATTCGGGAAAACACAGCACGTTGCGCGCGCGCCCAAGTTTGCGTCGAGCCCAGAGAATAAACCTGCCGAACCAGCTTGCAACTTCTTCGGTGCCTGGTGAATCGTGCTCGTGATAGACGACCTGAACTCCCGGCAGCCAGCTCAACAGCAAGGCGACAGGACAAGAGAGTGGGTCTGAAGCGTATATCCACTGCGGTCGGCACACGATCGTGCAACCAAGAACCCAGGCGCAGAATGCGGCATAATGCAGCTTTTGTCGCCAGCCCGCTTTGCAGAAGCTCATTTGACGGAGGGTAATATTCCGGTGCGGCGGAAATCGCAATCCGTCCGCCCCGACAGCGCCCGTCCCCATAAACATCACCTGCCATCCGGCGTCTGCAAGTATGCGCGAGCTGTGCTCAAGCGGTGGATAGCCGGCAGGATTGGTGTACTGCATGTAGAGGATCTTCCGCGCTGACTGCATCTACATTGGGCTCGCGAAAACATGACCGTAACCACGGATCGATGTAACGGTTTCGCCGGAGACTGTGCGCGCACGATAGCCCAAGGATGATAGAGCTGTGAGAAGCGCATCAGGCGCCGTACCAGCGGCATCCCACGCGTAAGGGTGGACTTCCATGCAGATCAGTCGCGGTCTCCGCGTCAGATCCGACAGCAGCTCAGTTGCACCGCGTAAAACGTGCTCTTCGAAACCCTCCACGTCGATTTTCAAGATGTCCACTCGAGTCGAATGAAAGAGCGTATCCAATCGATTGGCCACTACTTCGGACGTAGAGCCGTTATCTTTCCGCGCGATATGGGATTCGCTATTCGAGTTCGCGGCAAATCCAATTAGACCGTCCGACGAGCTTACCGCTACAGGCAAACAGACAACCCGCCCGGCTAGTCCGTTCAATCGAGTGTGTTCAATCAAGAAGGCTCTATTGCTCGCGTCTGGTTCAAATGCGTAGACTTTTCCGTTTGGCCCAAGACGTTTTGCCATCGCAACAGCATATAGACCGATATGGGCACCAACGTCGACAACGCAATCGCCGGGTTGCAGCGAACTCAAAAGGTGATGCCATACGTCGGGTTCATAGATTTCCTGGGCTCCGCGACAACCCGGATGAATCCTGAGGAGATCGGTTCCATTGATATTCCGCTCTAAGCCCTGCCTCCCGATTAGCCGCCATGATGCGGTTATAAAGTGGCCGTACGATATCCCACAGTACGTCTGCATGGCCCAAGAGGCGGATTGTGGCGCACTCTTCGGCTTCGAAGCTCAAAGCCGCGCGCCCAGGTATGTATCAGGTTTTGCACTTATCAGCTTTGAGCAAGGGGACCCAGGAAGCTTGCCCCTCCAGAACCCACGGTTTCCATATGAAAACAATTCTGCAACACTGTCGCGTACAGCTCAGACATTTCCTCGGCGACCACGTTCATGCTCCGAGGAGGTCGAATTCCGGAACGGAGCTTGAGAAGAAGATCTGTATTCTCACAGAGCGAGCGAAACGCGTGCGTCCAACTCTCAATCGATTGAGGTTCGACTAACAGGCCGTTTGTTCGATGCTCCACTAGCTCGGCGACACCGCCGAGGTTCGAGCCAAGGACCGGAATCCCCGCAGCAAAAGCTTCGAGCACGACCATTGGCCCTGTCTCGAGCCATTGTGACGGCACTGCCAGTACATCGTATTGTTGCAATCGGGAAACGACTTCGCCCGACGGCACGGGAGGATGAAAATCGATGCGCGGATCGCCGTTTGCCAGGCGTTTCAATCCCTGCAAATAGGACATTCCGGCTTGCCCTTGAACCACTCCATATACGTCGAGCTGGGCGGCAAGATGGGGAATGCCGTGAAGCGCCTGAATCAGGATGTGCGCGCCTTTGGTGGCATCCATTCGTCCTAGGAACGCGATCCGGAGCTGAGACGATTGGGCTGTTCGCTGGCCAGTGTCGTGTGACTCCTGGCATAAACCCTGTCGTGAAACAGTGATCTTCTCCGCTGGAACGCCGTTGCGCAGGAGAAGCTCTTTCACCCAGTGGCAGAGGGCAACGACGTGATCCGCCTCGGCCATCAGTGTGCGAAAGGATGCTTGTCTTAACGCGACCAATTCGGCCATGCGGAGTGCTGTCCATACTCCCCCATACAGTCCGGCAGCACCGAAAAGCCGGCCAACCCTCGGTGACAGACTACCCACCACAAGGCTTGCTTGCCTGTTCAGCCCATGGCCGTGCAGCGCGCATCGAGCGCAGGTATGGACGTCCAATACGCCATCACACACTTCTGAACCCCAGCGCAGGAGCGTTCCGCGCTGACAACTCACGGTCGGCGTGTGATAGCTGAACACGACAGGAATGTCCCTTTGCTTCGCTTCCCGCACGATTCGGAGCGAGACGCCACGAGTGAATGCGTGGAGGTGAACCAGATCTGGACGCTCCTGATCGAGCATCCGCCCAAACGCCCGCGCAGCAGACGGATCCCCTCACCATACAGATCCCGCACGTCAGTCACATCTTCCGAGACGGCAAAGCGCCGAACCGAAATCCCATTGCAGGCGTAAGCGTCATCGCGTTCACCCGGAGCCGCGATTACGAGTTCATTACCTTGCCGCTGCTGTCTTCGTGCCAATGCGTCGACATAGATTTCAGTGCCGCCGACCGGATCGGGGTAAAAGCAGAAGGAAACGTGGATGAATCTTCATTTCTAAAGTGGTTCCGCAGGCAACGTTCGCATCGGTCGGTGGGTACGCGCAAACGGCGCCTATAGAAAACCTGGCCTCATTCGGCGATAGACGCGATTCGCATTAGGCAAGAGCGCCAGGATTATTGCTCGCAGCGCCAATGGCCTGAGGGTGGAATAGCGAAGAGATAACAACGCAGGCCAAAACCACAACATCGCCGAGTGTTTGCTGATTGCCGAGACGAGACGCGCGCGCAATCGAGCAACGTGTCGAAGCACATTCAAAGCTCTCTCCGTTCGCTCATCTGAGATCGATGTCCTGCGCCGGTAATTCATAATCTTCTTCAATTCGAGCATCTGCGCAACTTCGTTCTTCAAGAGCCGTCGGCAGCACTTACGAAGCGCCTCGGGTGATGTGAACTCCAGCTTGAATCGCTGGCTTGTGTTTTGTCCGTGTACCCTATAGTCGACCAATGCACGAGGGACAAGCATCATTCCACCGTTACGCACGAAGGCAGCACGCATCCAAAGCGCGATATCCCCGGATATCAAATGCCGACTAATGGGCCCAATCTCGAAGAAGCAGTCCCTGCGAAAAGCAAGGCCGCAGCCATGAACAGTCCATTCGGCGCGCACCATAGACCATGCGTCTGCTTCTGAGGTGGGCCAAGATATCTCCGCCGTTATTCCTCCCGCCCCGTCCATGAGGCGGATGCCTGATCCCAAGGCGCCGGTTTTTCGCTCGGTTGACAAGTACATCTGGACAAGCTTACTAACCCTTTCGGGCGAACTGATATCGTCTCCTTCGAAAAGGACGATCAGCTCACCCTGAGCTAAGGCGATTGCCTTGTTCTGGTTTCGACAAATGCCGACATTCACCAAGCCTTGGAGTAGGCTGACTCTGTGGGGTCCGCCATAGCCGGCTAGCATAGCTTGAATCACAGATAACGTCCGATCGGATGAAAAGTCATCCGAGATAACGATATCCAGTGGATAACTTTGCGCCAAAAGAGAAGCCAACGCTTCACGGACAAACAGACACTGGTTGTAGGTGATTAAGACGGCACTAACCGGAACTGGTTGCTGTCGCCACAGGCTGGACTCGTGAATAATACTCGGGTATCGACTCTCGTCCACGGTGTCCTGACTAACAGCCAAAGGCTTCCCCCGAACAACCAGTCGAAAGGCGCGATGACGACGAAGGGAAGGGTTGCACCAGCACGGCATTCAGAGATCGGCAGGCGTGGAACATCTAGCCGCGAGCCACCGTCGACTTTATTAGCGCCTTAGCAAACTCGTATCGATGACGCCCGATCAGAGTGGCCGTGACGTGTCGCTGCACGCCCAGCGCCAGCAACCAGAAGGGGCGGTTTCGGATCGCTTTCAGGTAACACCGCCGGGCGTCGGTGTTCATGCCTATTCCAAAATACTTGTCGGCTAAGGTTTTGTATTGGGCAGAATAGATGCGTCGCCGCGCACGTTGCTTTTGTCGCTCCATCTCTGCGTCCTGTTCCTTCGAGGAGAACACGTGCCCGAGTAGCAATACAACAGATGTCTCATGCCTGCCGTCGGCCACGATGTTGCTATGGAAATTGTTCGGGTGTACGCGATAATCAGCAACGACGCGATGCACATGATACGTTTCGTATTCGCGTGCGATAAGCACGTTGCAATACCAATCCGCAAGTGCGATGTGATTCGGAATCGGCAGGCACTTCAGCCAGGCTTCGCGCCTGGCAATCATCGTGGGCGCGCAGATGAAGTTTTCTTGCAGAAGGCCCAGAAAGTCATTGGCCTTCACACTTCCAGCGTGCCATGCGATCACAGCTTGGCGCTACTATCTCACCCGTGCAGTCCATGATCGCAGCGTCTCCGTACACCATCCCGACTTCGGGATGTTGATGAAAAAATGGAACTAGATCCGAGGAGGAAATTGGCACGATAACGATCATCTGAATCAATGCGTGCGATGAACTGCCCGCGGGCCAAATACATGGCCTCGTCAATGGAAGCCTGAGGCCCGACATTTACGGTATGCGAAATAACACGGATCCGCGGATCGCGAAATGAGAGAAGAACCTCCGCTGTCTCTATCGCTAGAACAGTCATCGACAGCGATCATCTCCCATTCGAACTGCGTCACCTTGATCGATGATGCTTCTGACACACTCCGCAACGTATTGTTCGGTGTTGTAACAAAGCACTACGAAAGTAACGAGAGGAGGAGTAACTGGCACTTAGCTGCCTATATTTTGCTTTCGAAGACAGGGGGCCGATGGCGATCAGCGATATCACCATTCGAGGTCGATTTATGTCGCGGCGGCAACGCGCTGTAACGTTCGATTTCTGCTCGCGTTCTCGACTGCGATTCGGATTAGCTGGCATACTTCGGAAATCTCGCCGGTGCTAATCGCGGTTCCCGTGGGTAGAACGATAATCCTGCTCGCTACCCGTTCGGTTTCGGGCAGAAGCAAACCGGCATGAGGAAACAGAGAGCGGTAGGGCTCCATCCGGTGGCATCCCGGATAGAAGTATCGGCGGGCCATGACATTCTCCGCGTGCAGCATACGAACGACCGCATCACGGCTTATGCCTGCGAGTTCTTCATCGATTTCGACTACTACGTATTGCCAGTTACGCCTCTCTGCATTGTTATGGCGGTGTGCAACGAAACTCCGCGAATACCCGACAGATGCTGTTGATAGGCGGCGTGATTGCGTGCGGTTCGTCTCAACGAATCGGTCGAGCGATTCGAGCCCGGTCAGGCCCATCGCGGCGGCGATCTCGGGAAGCTTGCCGTTGATCCCCAGATAGATCACATTGTCGTATCCGGCGAACCCAAAATTCTTCATCAGACGTAATTTGGCTGCCAGCTCATCGTTATTCGTAACAATCGCACCGCCTTCAAAGGTGTTGAAAAATTTCGTGGCATGAAAGCTGAACACCTCTGCCTCGCCGAAATTTCCTATCATGATGCCGTTGTGCGAACATCCAAACGCATGCGAGGCGTCAAACAGAAGTCGCAGATTCCGTCTGCCGAGCGATGTCCGATAGTGCATCGGTGTCGCAAGCACGCCCCCATACATGAACGCCGATAATGGCGGTTGTGCGTGGGGTGATCATCCGCTCCACTTGGCAGGATCAATCGTGTGCGTGCGCGGGTCGATGTCACAAAACACGGGCGTGATCTCTTGCCACTGCAGAGCGTGCGCCGTGGCGATGAATGTGAACGAAGGGACAATTACTTCGCCGCGCATGTTCAGCGCGCGGATGGCAATTTCGAGAGCTACCGTGCCATTGCACATCGCGATGCAATGACGTACGCCGAGGAGTTTCTCGATCTTTCTTTCGAATTCCTGCACAAATGGACCGTTGTTTGAGAACCAGCGCCGGTCGAGTAGATCGTTGATACGGCGCAATCAACACTTCGCGATCGCCAACGTTTGGTTTGCCTACATGCAACGGATCAGCAAATGCTGGATGTGGCCCGCCCATTACTACCAAGTCAGAGAGCGATCGCTTACTTATAACGTGCATTGTGGTGACCTAGTTTGCGCTAGCGTTTAAGAGGTCAGGTCAGAAGTTGGCCGAGCTCGAATGGTTTAAGTCTGCCTTCTTACGAGTCAGAGCAGATACTTCTCATCAGGCGAACGATGCCGCCTGACCCGGGCTGGCACGCCATACGCAACAGCCTTATCAGGCAAGTCCGTGAGAACTACCGCCCCGGCGCCGACTACTGTGTCCGCTCCAATCACAACCTTTTCGCGCACCGCCGCGCCTATTCCAATACTGCTGCGAAATCCAATTGAGACAGTGCCCCCAACATGAGCGCCGGGTGCGACGCTCGAGAAATCGGCCAGCTTGCAATCATGATCGATCGAGCAGCTCGTGTTTATGATGCATCCCCGCCCGATGCTGCAGTTTGGTGCAACAACCGCCCCGGCCATGATGACCGTGCCGGGACTGATACGGGCTGATTTCGATACGGAGGCGTGCGGATGAATAACGGTTGCAAACGGCGCGGTTGGAAGTTCTGCCGCGATTCGCGATGAAATCTGATCGCGCCACCAGTTATCTCCGACGGCGACAAAGAAAGAGAGATTTGAATGCAGAGCTGCAACGCTCGGGAAATCCTCGGCTGTCCCAAGAATGCGGTGCCCGTGTCTTTCTGTCCCTTTAGCTTGAAATGAGTCAAGCAGTCCGATGATTTCGTACTCACTTTGCAAAGTTAATGCCTCGATAACCACGCTTGCGTGCCCCGAACTCCCAACAACGAGCAGTGGACGCATCAATTTGAATCTCTCAATGAGTTTCTGCGTTGTAGGGGAACACGGAGCGATGTTAAATCATGCGTAGCGCATGTTAACGAGTGGCTTCGCAAATTAGTAGTGAATCTGGCCGAGTTTCGAGGCCTCTGAACTCCGGCAGCTCACTCTGGCCTAGGCGTGCGCGCCTATGCTGCTGAAACCCGGCATCGGCGAGCCTGCGTCGCAACTCGACTTCGTCATAAAGCCATTCATGGCCCCAAGAGCGCAGAGCAACATTGAACATTTCCGCAGGCGTCTTGATGTACGCATATTGTTGGTTCAGCCATTCCTGATCGCGCCAATCCGGTGAGAGATACTTGCGGGCGATGTGCTCTAGTGATGGCATAGCGATTCGAAGAGCACCGCCTTCGATGAGAACGCGATGACATTCAGCGAGCAACGCTCGCCCTCGCGGCGGAGTGAGATGCTCGATGGAGTGCTCGCTATAGATCACTGAACAGGAGGAGTTGGCGAACGGTAGCGCCTTGGTAAGATCCCATTGCATGTCACCGACTGGAGCGAGGTCTATGTTGATCCAGCGCTCGATTTCGCCGCACCACAGCCGAGGTTCAGCTTGTAGGGAGGATGGAAATCGACGGATGCGTTTGACTGCCTTCGTTCGCATAACGCGTGTCGATAGCTGATTTTCGATCACAACCGTCCCTTTGTAAACCTTCCTGGATATGGTGCTCAGCATATCGATCTCGACTAATTTTGCATTTGGGATGTTATCAACCAGAATAATATTTCATAGGAACTAATGGGGTTGAATTACCGCAGCCGCCTGACTTCTTCTTGTACGCCGGTCGCCTCTGATTCCACAGATTTTCAGTCCCTGTCGCCTTCGCCGTATACGAGTCTCAAGTGATCGCATTCAGCTCCAGCAACGAGATCGTCCGCCGCCTCTCCGCCAGGGATCAACATCGACATTCCCACCGCAGCTTCGGGCGCACAACACCAGACCATTTGCCGTACCAGTGGGCATCACGCGGTATGTCATAAACTTCGAACATGAGCAATTCCTGCGTGTCAAGCAATATCACACTCGTATCCCTCACAATCATCAGTCGAACACGGTAGTAACCATCATTAAGAAGGTTACCTGGGATCGTGCACACCCCGCTGAATAGACCGGAGGGAAGGGGTCCAAAAGGCGAGACTGAGTTAAGCACACAAATACCTTCTAGGTTATAGAGAATCAGACTGAAATTTAGAATCGCGCCAGGGCTATTGTTTTGGCACACGGCTTCGATCCGTATTGGATCATTGACAGTGATGTGGTCCCGCCGCGCTGAGACCACTCGTGCACTGCGCAAGCGCACAAGCTCATTTCCAGGTGCATAGATCATCATCTGGCCAGTCGCGATGCATCGACGACTCGCTACGTGGATCTCAGATAACGCGCGACAACTTCCGGCGCATGCCCGTCCGCAGCGATCTTCCCGCTCGCAAAGCCATACGGCTCGGGTACACAATGCCTGCATCGCCGTCATATTATGGCTTACGAACAGAACAGTTCTGCCCTCACGCGCAACGTCGCCCATCTTGCCCAGGCATTTCTTCTGAAACGCCGCGTCTCCTACTGCCAACACTTCGTCGATCACCAAGATCTCTGGTTCGAGATGCGCCGCGACCGCAAACGCTAGCCGCACATACATGCCGCTTGAATAATGCTTGACGGGCGTGTCCAGAAATTTCTCAATTTCGGCAAACGCGACGATCTCCTCGAACTTCCGATCGATCTCGGCCCGCTTCATCCCCAATATCGCGCCGTTCAGGTAAATGTTTTCACGCCCGGTCAACTCCGGATGAAACCCCGTTCCCACTTCGAGCAGTGAGCCCACACGGCCGTGCAGTCTCTGCGCGCCCTTCCGTCGGCTCTGTAATTCGCGAGAGCACCTTCAATAGGGTCGATTTGCCTGCGCCATTTCTCCCGATGATCCCTACCACTTCGCCTCTTGGGTATCTCGAAAGAAACATTTTTCAGCGCCCAGATGGAATCAGGTTCTCCATCACCGTTCGCTGCGCCTCGCAAGCGCCGGAACGGAGCAGTTACTGCATCGGCAAGCGAGTCGCGCAGGGTTCGATAGCGCTCCCGCTTCCCGATTCGATACTGCTTTCCGAGATTTTCGACCCGAATTGCGATATCGCTCATACAACATCCGCGAACGTGCTCTCGGTTTGCCGGAAATACTGCAGACCTCCGATAAGCATCACGATCACAACCGCAACCGAAACCCAGAGCAGCGGTCCGGGCGCATGCGATGTCCCGAGCAGGGCCCAGCGAAATCCTTCCACCACTCCGGCCATTGGGTTGAGACCATACAGCGCCCGCCAGCGCTCAGGCACCAGGCTCGCCGGGTAAGCTACGGGCGTTGCGAACAGCCAGAACTGCATCAGGAAAGGTATCGTGTACCGCACATCGCGATACTTCACGTTGAGCGCCGAAAGCCACAGCCCTACCCCAAAGCTGTCAGGATCGCCAGCAGCACAAACAGGGGTAACAGCGCTACAGCCCGGGTCGGAACAATCCCGTAATAGAGCATCAATCCAAGCAGCACGACAAATGCAATCGCAAAATCTACAAGTCCCGCCAACACTGCCGCAATGGGAATCACCAGCCGGGGGAAATACACTTTCGTGATCAGGTTTTGACTCGATACCAGGCTGTTGCCCGATTCGCTCAGTGCGTACGCAAAGAGTTGCCATGGCAGAAGCGCCGTAAACGCGAACACAGGGTATGGAATCCCGTCCGAGGGCACTTTCGCCAGCCGCCCGAAAAACACGCTGAAAACGAGCATGGTCATGACAGGCTGCAGGACCGCCCAAGCTGCGCCAAGCGCGGTTTGCTTGTAACGCACTTTCACGTCGCGCCACACCAGGAAATACAGCAACTCACGATATTCCCAAAGGTCTCGCAGCTTCAGGCGGAGAAATCCGCGCGAAGGCTGGAGAATTAGAACGGACTCAGAGGCAACTGCTTGCATAGGCCTACGAGTTCAGAGCTTCTCGGTTCGAGACGGCCATGACCATGCTGTTTCCGTAGGCGGATCCAGCAGGCACGATTGTGAAGCCCGCTGGAAATACGTCCCGTTCAAAATCGGAGAGCGAATAGCCGTCGTGGAGCTCAACGATCATACAGCGAACCCGAGCGAGCCATGCTGGCGTGTTACGAAAGATGCGCCTCTCCGCACCTTCAACATCCACTTTCAGGAGGTCGATAGTTCCGACCCTCGACTCCGCCAGGATCTGATCTACAGTGCAGCAGCGGATGGGGCGCCCAGAATCCGCATTATCGATCAGGTGCCCTCCCCAACTCCACCCGGAATCGTCAAACGTTGATTGCCCCGAACTATCGCTGATCGCCGCCTCGATCACTTCCGCTCGATCTCCTAGCGAGGACAGGTTACGCCTTAGAACGGCTGTGTTTGCTGGATTCGGCTCGACGCAAATATACTTCGCATCGGGGAAGTACTGCGAAAAGAACAACGTTGTCATGCCTATGTTTGCTCCAAGGTCCATGATCGTGGCGGCTCGCTCGACTAGCGCCTCCGGCAGGCGGTAACAAGTGTTCGTGAATATCTCGTGCAAGATGAAAAAGTCTCCGGTGCGTGGGCGTAGCCAGAAGTCCGTTTTCCCATTTTCAAGTTCGACTCGGTAATTAACAACAGCGGTATCGGCTCGGCGCTGATCCCAATTCATGAAGTTACTCAGATGGAACTGGAGCGTCGCTGCTGCGAGCCGTGCTCTGGTGCTGTAGTTCGCACCCAACTTGAGGCAAGTTCTCATCTCGTGCAGATATTGGTGCATCGCTTCCAGTTGAATACTTTGTTTTTTTATTGGCTCGCGCCCAAAACGCTCAGCGCCCAAGCGCGTGACCAGTGCAGCCGTCCTGAACGGAAATCTTTCCAGAACTCGCGGACTGTACCGCCATCCAGAAAATTCGTCCCTGTCGCCATTTCTTCCAGCTCGCCGGAATCAGCCTTCATCCAGCGATCCATGGGAAACGAGAATCCTCGTTTCTTCGCACCACCGAGCTTCAGAAGCAAGGGATCGTCTACGGCGCCCACCAACAACGGCTTGTTGATACCGTTGCTCATCTTCAACGCGGGATCGATTTTGGCTGCATACTCGACGATCATGTGGTCCAGGTAAGGGACACGCACTTCAATCGAGTGGGCCATGCTGAAAGTATCCGTATCACGCAAGAGTTGGTCGTGCAAATAGCGCTTAAATTCCAAATAGTTGAACGCCCCTGTAGTTGTGCCCTTGTGACCGTTCGAGAGCGGCGCGCCGAAATGCTTTTCTACGGCCGCGCTGAGCTCGCGACTGTCGATCCCAAGCAGACGCATGATTTGCTGAGGCGCGAAAAAGCCGCGCATGGCGAGGTAGAGGCCTCGGTTCGAGCCTTGTCGATCGAGGAAAGCCATCCTCATCCAATTCTCGCGGCCGCGAATCCGGCCCCAAGTGGAGGCGCATCGGGTTAACGCGTTCCGGGCAAGCGCTGGGCACCCGATGAGCCGACGAGCCGCACCGGTCAACCAGCGGTAGTGCCGGTAACCCCAGAAAACCTCATCTCCGCCTAGCCCGGAAAGAACGACGGTCAAGCCAGCCTGACGAGCAGCTCTGGAGACAAAATATGTGTTGACGCCATCGTTGGTGGGCTGATCCATCGCTCTCAAAATCGCGGGTAACTCTTGGATGAAGTCATCCCTGGTCACGCGAACTTCAGAGTGCTTCGTTTGGAAGTGTTCGGCGATTTCGCGCGCCTGCCCGGCCTCACTGAATTCCTGCTCATCGAAAGCCACGGTCAGCGTTCTCGGCTGCGTGCCGGATTTCAATCCCCGTTTCGCGAATGCGACGAGAGCAGCCGAATCAACCCCTCCACTCAAAAACACACCGAGTGGAACATCGCTCATCAGGTGACGCGATACGGAATCCTCTAGGAGTGTCCGTAGCTCCTCTGCGTGCCGCTCCTTATTTTGAGGATCGTGAACTGAATCGCAATTCAAATCCCAGTATTTCCGAATGGTGATCCTGCCATCTTGCCAGATCAGATAATGTCCTGGACACAGGCAATGGACGCCCTTAATTGTGGTCATGGGCGCGGGAACCGAACCAGCAAGCAAGAAACCCGCTATCCCGTCCAAGTCATATTCATGGGGCAAATAGCCGCTTCTGAGAAGTGCCTTCACCTCGGAGGCGAATATTAACAGCCCGGTTTTTTCGCGAACGGAGTAGTAGAGCGGCTTTATACCCAAACGATCTCGGGCAAGAATCAGCCTGCGCTGCGGATCGTATAATCCGAAGGCAAACATCCCCCTGAGTCTTTCGAGCAGCCCATCGATGCCCCATTCCTCGTAACCGTGCAGGATGACCTCAGTATCCGATTGGGAGCGGAAATGATGTCTTCGCGAAACCAATTCACTTCGAAGCTCCTTATGGTTATAGATTTCTCCGTTGTAGGTCACCCACACGGTACCGTCTTCATTCGACATGGGCTGGCGGGCTACGACGGAGAGATCAATGATCGACAGTCTGCGATGCCCCAATATGACCCGACCGCCTTCGTACAAGCCGTCGGCATCGGGGCCGCGATGAATTTGGGCGGCGGTCATGCGTGTCACGGCCGCGACATCTTCAGGAGCTTGAATTTTCAGTCCGAATCAATCCGGCAATGCCACACACTAAGAGTCGCTCCCGTTTCCGTTTCCGTTCCCATTTCCATTTCCGTTGCCGTTTCCATTTCCATTAGCTTTGCCGTAGTAGTGATAGTAGCCCGCGTAATAGGATCGATAATATCCGTACCCTGGAGTGCTCGGGTTCCACCAATTCAAGATCGTTCCGAGTATCGATATGCCGTCTTCGGCGAAGCGGCCCTTAGCCAACAAAGCGGCGTCGCGCGTGGTCACACCGGAGCGCACCACCAGAATCACCGCGTCAGAATGCCGTGAAATCACGCGGGCATCAGAGATATTCACCATGGGGGGCGTGTCCGCGATCACGGTATCGAATTTGTCACGAGCTAGCTTCATGAGTTCGGGCAGTCGCGCCGAATGCACCAAACTCGAGGCACTGTGTCGGGATTGACCGCTGGTGAGTACGAGGAGGCCTGGAATCGCCGTCGGCCGGATTAGCGCCATTAACTGCTCGACCTCCAGAGGTGCCTTCTGCAGTAAGAGGTCGCTCAGACCGAGACCGTTCTCGATATCGAACACGTCGTGCAAACGGGGCCTCCGCATGTCGGCGTCGATCAGCAGGACAGTTTGACTGATTTCTGCCATTGCAATGCCTAAGTTGCAGACTACGGTAGTCTTTCCCTCCTTCGGACTCGCACTGGTAAGAGTTAGAACACGAGGTCGATCGCCGTTCTGGCCGGAGTAGAGGATGGAAGTCAGTAGAGTGCGAAATGACTCGGCTATGAGTGAAGACTTATGATTCCAGGTCGTCAGCTCCACTGGATCACTGATTGCATTCGCCTCCAACGATTTTCCGTTAGCGTGTCGAAAATTCAATTGGGCGCCCAGCCGCTTCGGGTTCTGCGGGTTGGCCTGCGCACTCCCCAAGCGGCACTATGCCAAGCTCCGGCAGATTCAGGTAGAACGCTGGATCGCCAGGATCCTGAAGCGTCCGATCGGCTCGCTCGCGCATGACCACAAAACCGATTCCGAAAAACAGACCTGTCAGCAGACCTACAGTCGTACTTTGTGACACATCGGGTTTGTAAGGGCCTCCTGCCGGGTCCGCTCCGTCGACCACCCGTATGTTGCTGGCTCGCAAAGCCGACGCGATACTTGCTTCCTTGAGCTTCTGAAGCACGCTCTCGTAAAGAGTGCGGCTGGTGTCGACTTCGCGTTTCAAAAGGTTATAGTGAGCGGCTTTGTCTGCTTCTTCCGAGACGAGGTGCGCTTGTTGCGTGTAAGAAGCTAATAAGAGTTTCTCGCGGTGCTGGGCCGCTTCATATTCATTTCGAATGCGCGTCAGAATGTTCGAAGAGTCGGCCTGCTGTGCCGCTTCCACCGACGTGATTTGCGCCTGTATACGTTTGACATCCTGGTGGTTCGGAGTGAATGTCACACGCGCTTCAGCGAGCCGCGATTTGAGCCCATTCAATGTGTTTCTAGAATCTTGTAATGACGAGTCATCGAGCACATCCGGTACTGCAGCAGTAGGACTCCCCGCAGCCATCTCGTACTTCGACTGTTTCGCCATTCGATCAGCCTGAACCTCTGAGAGCTGTTTTTGGAGATCGGCCAGCCTGGCCTCTTCGACATTGTTTTTCTCGTCCGTGAACACCAGACCGGTAGCGCGTGCGTAGGCCTGAAGCTGTTCTTCGGATTTTTCAAGCTTTATCTTCAGGTCCTGCAGTTGCTTGGTGAGCCACTCGCCTGTATGCTCAGTGCTTTTCCACCGGGCCTCCAGGTTCTGCTCGATGAATTCGGCGGCTAGCGTGTTGACGAAATCGGCAGCTACACGAGGGTTAGTCGAATCAGTGGAAACCTCGACAATTCGATTGGTTCCGGACGAGCGTACCTTTACGCTGCCGGCTGCAACCCCTAGCGCCTGCTTCCAGAGGTTATCCGGCGTGGGAGAGGCGATCCGGAGAGCTTTTCTCCAGGCCGAAAGTCGATCTGGTGGTTCGAGTCCCTCGGTCCGCTTCTGCTGCTCAAGTTTTTCTCGTACGCGCTTGATCAACGTCTTACTCTGAAGGATTTTGACCTGTGTTTGGATGTCGTAATCAGGAGAATAACTCGAACCTTCCATAGTCGGGTTAACGTTTCGGAAGTTCAGGAAGTCATCATTTAACCCTTGAATTTCGAGGGTTGTTCGCGCCTGATAAATGCGCGGTGCAGGGAGAGTGGATGCGAATGCGATGAGGCCGCCCAGAAGCGTGGCGAGTATAACCGCAGCCTTATGGCGGCGAACCATCTGCCAGTACTCGAGCACGCCGGCATAATCGCGTTTCACTCCGGCCCCGGGTATCTCTGCCGGCGAAATCCGCCCCCGCGGAATGTTCTCGACGATAGGAACAGCTATCCCGGGTACTGGGCTCCTCGGAATGCGCTGAAGATGATGCGTTTCTATCACTCGTTTCTCCAATTAACGAACCACTCCGTAGGTTGCGACCATGGTGCCCGTCTGGATGGCCGCCTCAAGAGCCCGGAGGCCAGCCCTCTTACCGGCACTATCAGGAACGAAGAGGATGTCCCCTGCCACGAGCGTTTGGTCTTTAGCTTGTCCCTTCAGAATTTTTTTGATGTCAACGGGAAACTCGGCCCATTTGGAACCACCCGCGACCGGGCGAAGAATCTTCGCCTTACCTGCCGCTGCCGTACGTAACAGCCCGCCAGACGAGGAGATAGCCTGGAGCACAGAGATTGTGTGCCCTTCAGTGAGCGGGAGCGTTCCCACTTTACCGACCTCACCTATTACAGCGACGGTTTCTGCACGAGGAACTGAGATGACGTCGTACGGAAGGATGACAATGTTTTTTTCCGGAGTCTTGGCGTTTATGAGCGGCGTAAGGTCGATCTCAGCGATGCTGAACTTGCCCGTCGGATCGTCTTTTGCGCCCGAGAGTGGAATCGGGCCCCATTCTATCCGCCGCGTAATTGTGACGCTGGGACCAGCATCCTGCCGTAGCCCTCCCGCTGGACGAGAGAATCTCGATGAGCGTCTTACGTCCCTCAATTTGATGGACACCGGGAGCGTTTACCGCCCCGATGACCGATACGGGCTGGCTGTGGAACTCCGCGATGGTTACGGCAACGTCGGGGTTTTCCAGATACACGGAGAGACGCTTGGTCATCTCGGCCTCGAGCTGCTCCGAGGTCAGGCCACCCGCATGTATACGCCCGACCATGGGGAGCTTCAGGTCGCCATTCAGATCGAGGCGCAGTGGTTTATCACTGATATCCGGAACATTGAGCGCATGGACCACAATCTGATCGTCCGGCCCCAAAATATAGCTCGATCGAACGTCTTTATCGCTCGGGGTTGGCTGAGGAGCCGGTGGCAGGGATTGGGGCATCAGATGCAGCCCGGAAACCAAAAGGGCGCCGACGACTAGGATGATCCTTTTGTTGAGTGAGCTTAAGGAGAGAAGTATTGAACGACTGTCGAGCATCATGAGAATCGGTACCATTTCCTTTTTTTCTCGTTAGGTTCTGCTTCAAACCACTCGAGAGGCTCCCCGGACAGGGCGGCTTTTGGATTCACGACGAAGAGTCTTTCGGCTTGGTCGGAGCCATAGGTACTCGCAACGTAGCGATAAGCCTCACTCAGAACCGGCGTTCGATCCTGTGTGTCGTGCGCGTCACTAGCGACAAAATGGACTGCGCCCGTCCTCATCAGGTGGTCAGCAAGGTCTTTGGCTCGATTGCCGAAACGACTCAGAAAAGATTGAGCGGTGACCTGTATGAGGCATTCGTCGTCCACCCAGGCCTCGATTTGCTTCGGATCAGACTGCAATAGCTGATTCCTTTCAGGATGCGTGACAACCGGTATCAGGCCGGCGGCGCGCAGGCGCCGGAAGATCTCAGCCGAACTGGGAGGAATCAAGAATTCTGAGAACTCGACGAGAATGTACGACCCGTGGTTGATTGCATATTTCGTGGGATTCACAAGCGCGTCTTCGATGTTCCTCGCGGTGAGATGAAAGTCGCAACCCACATGAAGGTTTAGGAGATTGTTGCTGGCTCGCCGAAGCTCTGCAAGCTTCAGGTCAATGATTTCGGGGTCGAACCGGTAATGGGGATTAGCGTGGGGAGTGGCTACGATGTCAGTTGTACCCGAGGCAGACGCCATCCGCAGCATCGAGATCGACTCTTCGAGCGTCTTCGCGCCGTCATCTACACCGGGAAGGATGTGGCAATGGATGTCGATCATCGTTGTCTTTAGCAGAGTGCTCGCGAACAGATCCTATTCACGAAGCTCTTCCGCAGGCCCAGCCCCCCGCACCGCTGCCCAGATCTGTTCCAATTCTTCTGTCAGCGACTGAAGGCGCGTTCGCAGTTCGTCCACCTGCTGGTCTAAAGGACGAGGCTCGGAAGCCAAAGACATCCAGCACTGCATGGAGGTTCGGGCCAATTCCGAAATACTGCGAAGCCCCCGAGTTGAACAAGCGATCTGCAGAGACTGGAGTTCTCCGGGTGACACTCGGAAGCTGACCATCTTGCTCTTGCGGTCGACCATTGTTTTTTCTAAGAGGCCAAGGCCCTTCGCGCTGTAGTGAGACAAGCTACCGCCCTTTTCGTCACATTGCCGTGTGCGACTTTGTAAAACCGGCACTGAAGGCCACAACCGCCCAAATGCCGGCGGTGCTGTTGGGGTAGCGAGCACCAGTTTACGGAGCGTTGTACAAAAACGTCAACAGAATGTAATACTAGAACCCCGCGACTTCCAAAGTACTTGCACTTTTCGTGCCGCGTGATAATTTCGCGATCGGCGGATAGTTGATAGCGCTTCCCGCTAACGGACGTATCCAGGTCCGATCGATCTGTAAACTTAGAGAGCGCTGCAACAGGTGGACCGAGATGATCAGGCGATCCACGCCTTGACTTTTGAGAAGCACGCCTTCTACTCCAGCCATAGATCCTGCTTCAATTCGGACGCGATCTCCAGTGCGCAAATAGGGCCAGCTCTGGACTTGCAAGCCGGACCCGAGAGCCGCCCGCACGGCATCGAGCTCAGATTCATCAACGGGTTGCGGCACGTCGCCGAAACTGACAAAGTACAGAACGCCTTCACTCATCAACACAGGCAATCGCTTGGCGATATCGAGTCGACAGAACAGGTACCCGGGGAACAGCGGTGCCTGTACTTTCCTTATGCGGTCGGAGTAGTTGCGGCACTCGATGTATGACGGAGAGTAGCATTCGTAGCCTTTACGCTCCAGGGAAGCGCAGACAAGCCCCTCGGCTTTGGTGCGTACCTTCACCGCATACCACGGGGAGTGCGACGACTCCGAAAAACTGATTTCTGGGGGTCCTTCCAGCGGCAAACCGGAAGAAAAAGTTATATTATGCACAACGAAAACCTGTTCTCATCGATCATGCGAAGTGGGCCCTCGTTAGAGCTGATCAGCACGTTTGGGACCTTCGAAGGCTCGAGCGTCAAATCAGTTCCCCCCAACTGCGAATGAGAAACCGAGCTGGTCTCCCGCCTGGGTTCGCGTCCCGGCTATTGTTCCGGCAGGCAGTTCCAGGACCGCATGAGCGAAAAGGCAGATCGAGAGACGCCAAGGCGTCATCGCACTGTGGAGTTTTCGCACCTTTCTCTTCCGATCCAGGTACAGCACGTCGATGGGAAACTTCATTCCCCAGCTATGCACCCCTGCGCACGGCACAATATACAACGCGTGCCCAGCCGGAAGACTGGCACGGCCGAGCAGTCCTTTTCGCCTCGCGGCGCTCCGATCAGCTATCTCGGCGAACTCCGCAAGAACGCTGTTGCGAGTTTCGTTGCGCACCAGCATGCTTCGAGATTTAATTTGAGACTTCGCTGTCATTTCCATGGAAGGTAGCGTCGAACATCCCGCTTCCGTGCGCGACTTAGTGCGGTGGACCCGGCACAACAGCCGGGGTAGGCGCCGCCGGTTGTTGCGCTTGCGGTGAACCCGAAGCATAGGAGCTTGACGTCGACGTCACCACTAAGGGCTTTTCAGCAAGACTCTGGATGAGAGACTCGACGGGTACGGACGCGACGGGCGGCGTTACAGGCACCGGGCCGGTGACGTTTTGACCGGGAGTGGCGATTTCCTTAGGCGTGTTCGGAGGTAGAAACGGCACCGGGAAATTCGGCACCGGAATCGGCCGGCCAGCCGGCATCGGGCGAACTATCTGTGGTGTCACAATGACCATCAACTCGGTATTACTTCGACTTTTGTTTCTTGATTGGAAGAATTTCCCCAAGATCGGGATGTCTCCGATAAACGGCACTTTATTGAGGGTCTCGGTTTCTCGATTATCGAGAAGTCCACCAATTGCGAAGCTTTGTCCTTCAGCTAATTCGACCTCCGTATTGACGTTTCGCACAGAAATGCCGGGAACAGTGAATCCTTGGAGCGTGATGCCGTTGGCGTAGTCGAGCGCGCTGACCTCGGGTGCGACCTGCAACCTTATTGTTCCGCGTGGGGTAATTGTCGGGATGAAATTAAGACGGACGCCGAATTGGCGGAATTGGATCGTGATCGCGGTTGTTCCTCCGACGTTTCCGCCCTGTACCACTGGATAGGGGAACTCGCCGCCCGCCAGGAAGCTCGCCTCCTTCCCGTTTTCCGCTAAGACGTTCGGCTCTGCCAGAGTTTCCACAAGTCCCCTTGCTTCCAAGGCTTGGATGGTTGCGCCCAAATTCAAGTCAGGACGGAAGAAAAACAGGTTGAGAGCGTTGGAGAGAGTAGCGGTCACCCCGTTGCTGGTTACGCCTCCGCTGCTGCTGCTGGAGGGGCCGCTGCTCAAGGTAGGCGGGGAGAATTGTTGCGTCGTTACCGATCCAATCGTTCTGGCTGCGCCCGTGCTGAAGAGATTGATGCCCAGCTGGGAACTCAAGCTACGGTCCACGCTGGCGAATCGAACTTTCAGGAGAATCTGAGCCTCGGGAGCCGGGACATCGACGTAGAGCAGGTTTACAGCTTTACCGAGAGCAGACGCAATCGCCAGAGCGCGGTCAGCGCTGGTGAGATCCTTGGCTGAGCCTCGCAGGAAAATCAGATCGTTTTCGACGCTGGCATCAATCTTTTGCCCCGGCAGCTCCCTGCCAAGTTGTCTTCGAAGGATGTCAAGCCGACTACTGTTCGCGAAGCGGCTCGGCTGCACCGTAACATCGAAGAATAGCTTGCTACCCCCCTGTTGCCAAATAATAAGGCTTGTTTGTCCCGGTACCTTTCCGTTGACCAGCACCTCTTGCGGACTAACCGCTCTCGCTTCCGCAACATCGCCGAACCCAACCGAAACGCGCTCGATTGGGAGCGAGCTGTTCACAATCACCGACTTTCCTACGTTCACAAAAAGATCGTTGGGAGACTCCTCTTCTGTTTGCGCCGTTGCCTGGGCCGGTGTCTGAGCAGTAGTGGTCTGAGTTCCCGGCTGCTGCTGTGACGTCGCCGCGGCAGCGAACGAGGACGCAACTAGATAAGCGACTCCGATCAACGCACTTGTATGCACGCGGAACGCTCTCACTGTATTCCCTTTGTCAACCGAAACTCTCCTATATGCTATTGGTGTGCCGGAGCAACAAACTTTTCCTCACTGCGACTGGACCCGTTCAGAACCTCAACCAGGAAAATACGCGGCGCGGGCGTTGCAACCTGCGGGATCGATCTTGCGGGTACAACACTTTTCGGCTTGGGCGGCGCTGCTCCGTCCGAGAACAGACTCGCCATCGCGATTCCCGTGGTCTTGGCCGTTTCTGTATCTAAGGGGTTGCGCAGCACCAGTTGGATCCGCGTCTCATTACTCGCAAGGCTAAGGATTTCCGCTTGCTGGGGCGTGACGAGAAGGTTTACGACTTGGACCTGGACCGGCTTGCCTTCATTGTCCTTCTGAATATTGGTTCCTGCCGATAGAACCTCGATGTTTTGCAGCAGGGTCTTGACCTTTGGCCCACCTGTTGCCGGCCCGCCTGCATTGTTTCCGGCTATCAAGACATCTACCCGCATCCCTGGAATAACAAATCCCGCGACCCCTACGACGTCATTGACTCTCACGGCGCATGCTCTCATTCCAGGCGGAATGGTGGCAGCTAACCCTGCGCCGGAACCGGCAGCGGCAAGCCGGCTGTTTAGAATCGGTTCGCCTTGATACACCACGGAAACGACACCCCGGCCCACCACTGTATCCTTCGAAACCATCGCACCTTTGGGCACGGTGCCCACCCATTCGGTGCTAGCCACATCAGAGTCGCGAATCAGCGTTCCCAGTTCCAGATCGCGGGCGGCAACAATAACCCGCGTCGTGTTCAATCGCGGTCCGTTGTTTATTTGCCTGCTTGCCACCCGAAAAACCAGGTAGCTGGCTCCGGCCGCTATTACGAACGCAATTAAAAGAATGGTTGTTAGTCTTCGATTCATTGACTGCTCACATCCTGGCAGCTCGAACGAGCGCTCTCGGTATGGCTGGGTGGCAATCCAGTGGCCACGAAATGGAGTCGAGGGCGGCGGGTATTCAGGTTGTTAGCGCCCCCGCTTTTCGGTAGTGTGAACGTCTGTTTACAGCGAAAGGAAGATCAGTGTATCTACGTAGACACGTCAGACACGTCAGTCGCCGTTCTAAAACGAACAGAGAGAATTTTTGTTAGGCCTCTCTCTTGCTACCTCCTCTGTAGCTTTGGCTCCGGAGTCTCCAAACTAGCTGCTCAAAGTGTGCGCTCGCGCCCAGTTTCTTCCCGCGGGCTTCTAGAACAATGCTTTTTACTCACGACACTCACCCGCGCAGACGTTGGTCGCCCTTTGCAGGATCTGGACTACTGCATTGCGCACTGATTTCTCTGCTAACTTTGCAGTCTGTAAAGTCGCCTGGTACCGTGGCGCGGCCCATCTCGCGCAGATATGCGGTTCACTTCCTCCGGCTGCAAATGCCTCCTACGAATCCGGCACCTAGCGTTTCGCGCAGCGGCGGAGCGCCAGCAAAGCCAGCGGGGGAATCGGCCCGGGCGCAGAGTTCAAGCTCAGGTTTGGCGCAGCCCATCACCTCGTCTTCATCTAATGTGATCGCCAGGGGCGCTCCCGAGCAAACGGTAGAGCAGCGCCGCCGCCCATTCGAGTTAGCGCCCAATATCCACGTAAACCCCGTGAAGCAAACTCTAGTACAACTCGACCTTCCACCGGACATTCTGCTGAAGCAGGAAATTCCTCTTCCTACCCTGCTGTTATGGCGTGAGCCACTGCCGGTACCCATAAAGAAGCCGTTTGTCTCGCCCCCAGTAAAGCAGGTCACAAAGCTGGCGCAAAACTTCCCGGCGGCTCCGGCGCTCGATATTCCGAAAGAACCCAGCCTCGCGGATTTGAAGATCTCGGCCCTTGCGCTGAATGATAATCCTCGGCTGGTCCGCGCTCCGGCATCCACTTCCCCCATTCGAATTACCCATGCGGAAACGGCCCATGCGGTTCCGGAAATTTCTCTGCCCGAGGCCCCGGAGATAGCTACCGCCGCCGTGATCTCGCTACCCGCTTCTCCCTCAAATCTTGGCGCCGTCGTCGTCTTGCCGCCAGCGCGCCAAATCGCACCTTCCGAAGCCTCGGGTTCGGCGGCGTCTGCAGGGGGCGAGGGAGCCGGGAAAGGTGCAGGCCGGGGAATGGGCGGCGCTGACCAAGGACTCGGCGCCTCTATCGCGGGCGGCGGAGCGGCAGGATCACGCGGCGACGCTACCGGGAGTGGCGGCGCATCAAAGGTTCTGTCCGGCAGTGGCGCAGTCGCAGCGTCGAACGGCGCAAACGACAGCGGACCCGGAGTCGGGCGGAGCGGCGTTGCTGGTTCTGGTAGAGGCAGTGGTGGCGATGCAACAGGAGACAGCTCGGCGGGCGGTTCGGCACGAGCCCCCGGCCTTGCCATACCTGGAGTCACGCGCCTCACCCTTCCGGAGGATGGAAAGTTCGGCGTTATCGTAGTTGGGTCTGCCGCCGCAGCGCCCTATCCGGAAAGCGTGGGTGCCCTGGGCGGCAAAATGGTTTACACTGTTTATCTCCGTGTCGGGCTTCGCAAGAGCTGGATCTTACAGTACTGTCTCCTAAAAAATGCGGAGCAACGGACCGCCACAAAGGGCAGCGCCACGCCAGTCGATGCGCCCTGGCCTTTCCTCATTCTGCGTCCGGACCGATTGGCAAACTCCGATTCCGATTACGTCGTGGTTCACGGAATGATCACATCGGAAGGACGTTTTGATCAGCTCTCACTCGTTTTTCCCGAGGATCTCGAAGCGAAGACTCTGCTCCTTAAGTCGCTCAATGAATGGGCCTTTCGTCCCGCAAGCCGTGACGGGCAGCCCATACAGGTCGAGATTCTTCTGATTATTCCGCGTGAAACGGATTAGCGCCGTCAGTTCACCAGGGCGACTTGTCGGATGTTCAAAACCCCGGTCGGATAGAGATCCATGTTAATTTGGGAATTTCCTTGCATTGAGAGGTCACTTACGATGATCTCCCCTTGATTGATCGTGCCGCTACACGGCGTCCCGTGGTAGTCGACCGTCTGATCGACACCGGCTTTCATTTGGGCCAGCGTGTTGGTAATGTAAATGGTCCCGATCAGATCGAAACAGCCGTTTCCTTGGCCAAGAGTATGCGTCTGGGCACACGCGTTCCGATCTTCAAAGAAGAGGATGCCGTAGTAGGGAGCTGCGGGCGCACCGGGCGGGCTAGCACTCGAGAGGTCGGCACCCAATAGGCTCGCGGTAACATTCGTGGAAATACCAAAGCCTCCGCTTGCGTTACAGCTTCCCGACTTCGGCCCCGTGTCGTATATGAGCATGCCGCTGCCGGTTGTTGGGTCTGCGCTGCACGAAGATGGGACGGAGCACATTCCAACTGTGGAGGTTTTCAGCGTAAAACCGCCGCCGTCCTTTATGTAATAAACGCCTGGATCGAACATAGCGGTAGAACCTTTGACGTTGATGCCGGAACCCGAATTATAAAGCCCGGGCAAGTATTCCGTGCACGTTTTTGCTCCACCGGGGCAACTGCTGCAATGACCCAGCACCGAACACGATTGCCCGCTTTGTGGCGGAGTCGTTGTAGGTGCCCCGGGCGCCGCGACGGAAGCCAATGGATCCTGAATCGGAGAAGAGGGCGAAAGGTAATGACCTGGTGCGCTCCCGAGGGATACCGATCCAGGATTGGTGGCATCCCCTCCGAAAACGCCAAAATCTCCACCAGTACCGCTTGTGCAGTTGCCGAAAGTATCGAGCGGACCAGCATGCGAGAGATCCACAGTTCCGCCACCTGTGTACGCGCTCGAACTGCTCGAATTAATTTGGATGCTTCTCTGTGGTCCACCACATATTTTGATCCCCGTGGTCCCGTTCATCGAGAGCGAATTAGACCCGATAGGATCCGTGATGATAATCGGCACCGGCTCCGACTGCGCGAGGATCGCCGCGGTCGCCGTGGCCTTGATCGTGGATGCGGCTGGCCCGAGTAGCTGCATCAGCGTAGTAGGTACCTGCCTCTGAACAGTGACCTGAAGCAGATGCACGGGGTCCACGGTGGTTGGGCTGAGATTCGGAACGGTTACTCCCGCGGGATTCGGAGTGACTGTCACAGTGTCGGATGTTCCGTTGAACCCGTCCATCGTCTGCGCATAGTAACAAGGAGTTGCCGAATCGCTCGCGGAACAGGTGAACGCGCTGCCAGCAGTATGCGTTCCCCAAGCGCCACTGGTGCCATCGAAAATGCTCATGATGCCGGACTGTGCCGCAGCGTCTGCCGCAGCCTGGGCCATCTGGCGCTCAGCGTACAAACGCGAACCGTCGACGCCGAATCCGACGGCGCCGAGCAGAAAGACACTCATTGCCAGCACCACGAGGAGGATCGCCTGGCCCGCTTCATTTTTTCGCTTTCGAATAGGTACTCTCAAAATGTAATTACCCCCTCGCTGGTGCTCCCGAGATTTGTCGTGATCGGAAAATAACTCTGCAAAGGATCGTAAGGATACGACGCCGTGACTCGGACCCAGCATCCGGGCGTGTTACACGCTGGCGAAACGCCTCCTGAGGAATAGTAATAAACGTGAACGGTCAGACTTGCCGTGTTGAGTCCGCCCGCACTGGCGAAATTCTTGACTACCGTGATCACTTTCGAGTCATCGTTGGCAGGCCCACTCGCGTTGCTCGAATCGACGCCGTTCACGATCGCATAGCGGGTGCCGGCCTTCGCGGCATTGGCCACGCTTGTATACACCAAAACCATCCGGCTGATCTCAACCACGCCAATCAGCAACATGACCAACATCAAGCCCGCTAGACTGAATTCGACGAGATTTTGGCCGTGATCGTCCGATAGCCGCTTCGCCGCTGTTTGAAGTGTCATTGAAGCATTCTCATGACCGTGTGCCGGCGGATGGTGCTCGCCATAGTCGGTAGACCGATGCCAAGGCTAGGGAAGCTAAACACAGGAATGAAAGGTGTGTAGGTGTAGGTCACGTCTATGGACATGGAAACGTAAAGAGGCGCCTCCGGGTCGGCCTTAAGACCGCTCGGGCATGCGGCGGAGACGGGTAAATCGGCTGTTGTATTATTCGTACACACCTTTACGCTGGGGTTCGACGCGCTCGCATTCGGAAGCGTGGAAGTGTCGGATGTGACCAAGGTTTGGATGTTAGCTGAGGTAGCGCCCGCCGGATAGTCCCACGAAGCGCCCCCGAGTACTTCATAATCGGCCGCGGCGCGAGCGGCATTGGCCACTGCGATCCAGTCGTAAATGAAGCCTCCAAAATTCACTGCAAGAACGATCAATAGAAATAACAACGGAATCATCAGCGCACATTCGATGAGCGCTTGTCCGTCGCGCACTCTTACCTTGTATACCAACGGACCTGCGCGCCCATTTGGAGCAGTACCGTTTGAAGCAGTAGCCTTTGGAGCGGTGCCGCTTGGAGCGACACCGTTCAAGACACCACCGCGGAGAAACCGGGTCAAGGCTTCTTGATCCTCTCGTTTAAGGAGCATAAATGTGACACGAACCCCATCTCCGCCGTGCGCCGCAATGCGGCACTGTACCGATATCCAACCCTTTCCTGCTGTCGTCTCTCCAGACGCGGAATCTCGCTCCAGTGTGGCCGTAATAATGGTGCCTATGCACCAGCGGTCCGGCGTACATAAGTAACCCCCCGCCAAACTAAAATCTTTTAGCTCACGCCTTACAGGCGCTCCTCCGTTCCAGTAGTAGACGAAGATTTCCGATCTCTCGTCATCCCGTGCTTGGCTGCCCCGCCGCCGCGGCCGCGATTTGAACCAACTCAGAAAATCCATGGTGAAGCGGACCCTACTGGGGAACTCAGGTCGACGCGGCCTGCGCCCCTTTGTCTTCCCTTTGGCCCAAATACCGCTCCATCTCCGCGGGCGAGCAAATCAGCAACCTGTCGCCAATCTGTGTCTGCGAGGAATAGATGGTTCGAGTCGGCAGCTCCAGAACACTCGAACACCGGGTACGGATCGGCGCGATTCGAAAGCTGCCCAGCGACTCGACCAGATGAATCACTCGACGATCTCCATCCAGATAGACCAGATCGATGGCAAACAACACCCCAATCGTGTGAACTCCCTGTGATGGAAGAACCCAGATCCCCTCGTCGGACTTGAGCTTCATTCTCCCGAGTAGCCCTTTGAGCCGCGCGAAATGAGTATCTGCCGCTGCCACATTCAAGCTGAGAAAAGACTCCCGCGTTTTATTGAAAACACAGTAAGTGTTCCGCGACCTTTGATACTCGTTGATCAATCTGCTTTGACCCCTCCGTTGGCTTTTCTTTAAATCGAAACTGCCGACCAGAGTGGGTCCTCCTTCCTTACGACTCTTCACCTTCGCCAGAAACCTCTTGACTGTCACGGTGCTTTGGCTTACCACGCGCGAAATGTTCGATACGACCGGACTGTCATCAGCCGAACTGACGCTCGAATACTTTTTCTTTCTCGTTCAGCTGCTATCGAACCCGTGTTCGACGTCGCTGGATCAAAAAAATAAGCACCAGTACAAACAGGATTCCGGCGATGATCCGGATCAGAGTTGTGTTATCCATGTTGATCTCCTTTCATTGATCTATTTAAAATATTTTTCGAAAGATTCCACCATGACGATAATGGCAGGGCCAAGAGCCACGACGAATAAAGAGGGGAAGATAAACAAAACCAGCGGAAAGACTAGTTTTATCGTCGTCTTGGCTGCCATCTCCTCTACAGCTTGACGCCGGTGAACCCGAAGGCCGTCGGAGTAGACGCGCAGAGTTTTTGCAATGCTCGTACCGAACTGATCGGCCTGAATAACAGCGGAAACCAGCGCGCGGACGATATCGATATCCACCCGGTCCCCAAAATGCTTCCAGCAGTCTACCCGCGGTCGCCCGGCTCGCTGTTCGAGGATCAGCAATCCCAGCTCATCGGCGATCTCGGGCTGGCTCAAACGCAGTTCCTCGCTCGACCGGGCAAGCGCCTGGTCGAGGCTTAATCCCGCCTCGATACAAATGACCATCAAGTCGAGAAGTTCCGGCATTCCAATCCGAATATTGAGTTGTCGCGCTTTAATTCGATTCCCCAACCAGAAATCCGGGAGCAGGTAGCCCAGCCCGACAGCGAGAATGTATACGAAGAATCCTCCATGATTACTGAACCTGGTGACCGTGATCACAGCGCACAACGCAAGAGGAACCAGCACCTTAGCGCCGTAGAAAATCCGCACGGCAGAATCTGACCGGTAACCAGCCCGAATCAGACGTTTCTGGATTACCGAAACCTCTTGGGTGCTCTTCGGCAGTACCTTTTCGAACGGCTGGACGACAGCTCCGATTGAGCTTCCAGCGCTTTTCATTTTGAATCGGTCTAGAAAGTTCCGATCCTCTTCCGCGCTCGGCGAGATCACCGAGGAGAGCCGCTGCATGATACCCGCCCGGTGGAAAATCAACAACCCGGCGCTCCCCAGCAGCAGGAAAATTGCAAAGAAGGCGAAAACAGTAATTCCCATAAACGGTCGGCCTTTTAGACTCGGATCCGCACGATCTTCCGTATAATCAGTGCTCCAATCAGCGTCATCACGGAAGATGTGTATAGCATTTTCAAGCCCATGGGCCGTCTCCATAACAAACTCATATGTTCCGGGTTAGCGATGTAGAGAAGAATTCCGAGCACGATGGGTAGAAAGGTCAGAATCCATCCGGTGAGGCGCCCTTGTACAGTGCGCACTCGGATCTCTCGCCTCAGGCGGAACCTCTCTCGAATGACATGGGAGCACTTGTCCAGCACCTCCGCCAAGTTCCCGCCCGTATCCTTCTGAATCAGGATGGCTGTTACGATGATGCGGACATCCTGGATCGGAACACGCTCCGAGAGGTTGTCCATCGCGGTGCGTAAGTCCAACCCATAATTCTGCTCGTCGAAACAGGCGCGGAACTCACGGCCGATTGGATCGGGAATCTCGCGCGCGACCAGGCCCAGCGTTGAGACCAGACTATGCCCTCCGCGAAGACCATTCACCATAAGGTCAATCGCCCCGGGAAGATCCCGCTCGAAGTGCTGAAACCGCTTCGCGCGCTTGTGAAGCACGTATGCCAATGGAGCAAGGCCGGTTACTACTCCCAGAATCAGCGCTACTACGAGCGCGCCGGTTCGCAGGTAGACAAGATACGCGGGTACGACCCATAGGAGCACGGATATCAGGATGACGCCTCCAGGGGTCCAGGTAACGTTGGCCTGGTAGAGCAAACTCCGCAATTTCGGCGCGATTTCGAACCGGAGGAGCAAGCGATTCAACAGCGGTATGGCGCTGAAAAGTTCTTCCTTACGGATGTCGACAAGTTCCTCTTTAGCTTTGCTGCCGTCTGTAGCCAAGGCGGAATTTAACCTGGCCAAAATCTGCTTTTCCTTCTCTGAAGCGCCCGTGCCGCTCGCGACAATGAGGAGGGCCACAAGCAGGAAGACGGCTACGAAAACTAATACTGCGAGCAGCATGCTTATTTATCCCCCATCAACTGACTTCCATTGAGGTTTCGAATAGTTCACTGGGCAGCATGACACCGGCGACTCGCAACCGTTCGAGAAACTTCGGACGGATGCCGCTGGGCCGGAATGTTCCAATTACCCGTCCGCTGGGCCCGATCCCCTTTCGCACAAACGTGAAGATATCCTGCATGCTGATGACATTCTCATCCATGCCGGTAATCTCGGAGATACTCATTACTTTTCTGCTGCCATCGCTGAGACGCGCGCACTGCACCACGATGGTGATGGCCGAGGCAATCTGCTGGCGCACGCTTCGCTCCGGCATATTCATACTACTCATCGCAACCATCGATTCGAGCCGTGAGAGCGCGTCTCGCGCGCTGTTGGCGTGAATGGTTGTCATGGAGCCTTCATGACCCGTATTCATGGCTTGTAGCATATCGAAAGCTTCGTCGCCACGAACCTCACCGACAATGATGCGATCGGGGCGCATGCGGAGACTGTTAATTAACAACTGGCGTTGGCGAATCGCGCCTTGCCCCTCAACGTTCGGCGGTCTCGTTTCCAGGCGCACCACGTTCTCCTGAGCGAGCTGCAGTTCAGCGGCATCTTCGATGGTGATTAACCGCTCGGCAGGCGGAATGTACTGCGACAACATATTCAGAAACGTCGTCTTACCCGCGCCCGTGCCGCCAGAGATCAAAACACTGATACGCGCCCGCACGGCGCAGGAAAGAACCTCCAGCATCTCGCGAGAGGCACTCTTGAATTCAACCAGCGTCTCCGCCGTGAGCGGGCCCGTTCCAAAGCGCCGGATTGATATCGCCGGCCCATCGAGAGACAGAGGTGGGACGATCGCATTGACACGCGATCCGTCCGGAAGCCGGGCGTCTACCATAGGGGACGATTCGTCCACCCTTCTGCCTACCTTCGAGACGATCCGATCGATAATCTGCATCACGTGGCGATCATCTCGGAAGACAACATCGGTCTTCTGCAAGAGGCCGCCACGTTCCACGTAGACTGAATTTTTGCCGTTTACAAGAATATCGGAAACTTTGGAATCCCGGAGCAGCGCTTCCAGAGGACCAAGCCCGAACACTTCATCGAGCAGGTCAATTTGAATCTTTTCTTTCTCCGCCGCGCTCAGGGGGAGCTTGCCATCGACAATGATCTCGTGAACCAAGCTCGAAACAGCTTGTCTGGCGTTCGCATTTTGTACGGTAGAGAGCTTCTCCAGATCCAGCTTCGAGATCAGCGTTCGGTGAACGTTAGCTTTGAACTGCTCAAAATTCAGTTTTTCCATCGCATTCCATTCGCTTTACGTCCGTGAGCGATCGTTTCTGCCGAACAACCCAAATCTTTTCTTTTTTCCGCGGCTGTCAGTCTGGCCCGCAGCGGTCCTCGCCATGGCCTTGAAAGCGCGTGCTATTTGGTTATCCTGCAAGGAAATCGGTATACCCGCATTCTGCGCTCGCCGCACGGCGGGGAAGTCGTTCGGTATCTTCCATTTCGCGGGTCGGGTAATGGCTTTGGTGATGCTGGCTTCATCGATTTCTATATTTCGCGCGACGAACCGGTTCAAGACCACTTCCAGCTCTCCGGTCTCCCCGCTGCTGAAGTATCGGGTCACGAAACGGTTCGCATTCCGAAGATCGGCTACGCTGACCTGGGTCACCAGATAGACCGTGCTCGCCATCTCAAACAGCGGTCCATACATTTCAGTGGAATGGGAGCCTGCGTCGACCACGACGTAAGCAAAACCTCCACGCAGAACCCGGAGCACTTTCTCGATCGCACCCTTAGACGGTTGAAGCGTGGGAATGATGTCCGGTGCGGCCAACACTGCCACGCCGGAACTATGTTTCGCGAGCAGGCCATCGAGGAAGTCTGAATCGAGACGATTCGTATTCTCCAGGGCATCCATCGCGGAAAACTTCGAAGTGACCCCGAGTGTCAGCGCCGCATCGCCCAAGTGCAGGTCCAGATCCACAAGGGCTACTTTGCTGGCGGACTCCTTGGCCAGCGCTACTGAAAAATTGATTGCCGCGGTGGTCACTCCGGAGCCACCCTTCGCGCCCACAAACACCAGCAGCTTTCCGATCGCTTTCTTATGCCGCCGAACTTCATCGCGCCGGACCGAAGCGCGGACCAACGCCTCAGCTACAGAGCTGCGCGTGACAGGATGCGATAGAAATTCGCGCGCCCCCGCGCGCATACAGCGTACCAGTAGTTCGGGGTCAGCGTGGGCCGAATATGCCATTACGGTGATCGAGCCGTCTCTCCCGCAAATATGCTCCACGACGTCCAGTGCGCGCTCCGGATCCGAATCGAGATCGATCAGCACAACATCGTAGTCGGCTCCTAGGATTTGTCCCAGATCGTCGAGTTCCGGGTACAACGTGAGCTCAAGGGAGATGTTGGCCTGTGGGCCTGCCAAGGCTTTCGCAACCGCTTGACGCCGTTCGTCATTCGGTCCAATGAGTGCTACCGAAAGCGCGCCCATGCTCAGCGACTCCGCGTCGCGTACCGAAGTGGCCATCACGTCATGGTCGCTTTCGCATGCGTGCGGCTCTCGCCAGCATGAATCCGGAGGAACCAACCCGGCACTGATCTACAGTTATTCGTCATGACATCGCCAAGAACGAGAAGATAGTTCCGATCGCGATAGCAGGCGCATAAGGCATTTTCCGCGCCGAAGGATTCGTCAGCACGAGGGTAGCGTGTGGCCGCCACCCTCGTCCGCGGACCCCCAAAACCAAGTCGCTCGCGCCCGTCAGCGACTCTTTCAAAAAGCCGCCGCGAATCGCCCAGGCGAGCGCCATAACACCACCCGCAACGCCCATCATCACGAGTGCCATCATGAGCTGTCTGGGGCCGATCCATGCCCCAATGGCCGCGCACAATTTCACGTCTCCCATTCCCATGCCCCCGAGCCAGTAGAGCGTTCCCAGCAAAAATCCCGCTATCACCACGCCCGAAATGCTTTGCCCAAGTCCGCTCCATCCGTGCGTCAGAGCCGAAACAACGATTCCCGCCAGCAGAAATGGAAATACTAGCCAATTCGGGATGCGCCGACTGCGTATGTCGGAGATCGTCGCGACCAAGACCACGATGAGAGTGGGCCACCAGGCGATTGAATGCATATCAGGATGAGATCTCGCAACGCGATGGACGAATCAACCGGATCGGCGTCAATCCGTCCTCTCTCTTACTTACGTCAGACTCGAATTAAGCGTGGTCGCGACGTTGGTGAAGGCGGCGTTGATTCCACTTGCCACACTATTCATGCCGGCAATGGCGGCGAACGCGATGAGCGCGACGACCAGCGCGTACTCGATGAGATCCTGGCCGTCTTCGCTGTTCAACTCGAGGTTTGTGTGCAGCTTCAGAAGCGCGCCCCACATTTTGATCATCGTTCGTTCTTCTCCTCGGAAAAAGCGGCTCGCACATTCCGGCCGACATGTCAGCAAGTAGCAATTGACAAACCAGTCCACCGAAACGGAAAACGCTTCGGAAACGCATGTTTCTGGTAGGAGGCCGCTGAGGCCTGTCAACTACTGTATACAGGTGGGGTGCCCAAGTTGCGGGGCGTACACACGTGCGGACACTGCCCCACAGTGACCTTGGCACACGGAGTATTTGCATTCCGGGAGAGAGCAGCACCTATCCAGGGAGCATAAATAGGGCAATGGCGTTAATCCCGTCTTGTCTCTGAAGAGAGCCGATGCCATCTTAGGCGGTCTGAGCCGCAACTTTCTATTTGGGTCCTGAATTGCGAGGGAGCACTATGAACCTTGCTGTCGCGAGGACAACTTTAAGGAGAGATAGAATGCGAAACGGTTTTTTAAAGCTGTATGTGAAAGCGCAGATGATGCGCGATACGTTGAAGGCCGAGGAAGGGCAGGACCTCATCGAGTACGCGCTCGTTGTGGCCCTGATCGCCTTCGCCGCCATCGCAGGAATGAATTCGCTGGCCGGTGGCATCAATACTGCGTTCACCAACATTGCCACCAAGCTAAATAGCAGCATTACATAGTCTTGAATTCCGGTGGAGAGCGGAATCCGACGGTGCGTTGCGGCCTCTCCCTTCTCCTTTACGAGAAGATTGCGCGCTGACTGATCGTTATTTGTCATGACATCGGCGCATACGGTAACGGACGAACCATCGCTTCTGATCATAGAAGCGGCGGTTACCGCGATATCGATTGCGATCGCATTCTGTTGGCCGCGAGCGTTTTCCCGAATATTTCGCAAGTTAGAGGATCTATTTGAGCATTTGGCGCGGAGGCGTGCGGCATCCGTTCTCGTCGTCGGGCTTACCGCCGGCGCTCTTCGGCTGCTGATCCTTCCGTTGTGCCCCATCCCGCAGCCGTTCATTGAAGACGATTTCAGTTATCTGCTAGCTGCAGATACGTTTGCTTCCGGACGGCTGACGAACCCCACTCATCCGATGTGGGTGCATTTCGAAAGCTTTCATATCACTCACACGCCCACTTATATGTCCATGTATTTCCCTGCACAAGGGATGGTGCTGGCAGCCGGGAAGATACTCGCAGGACATGCGTGGTACGGCGTTTGGGCCAGCGCCGCTTTCATGTGCGCCGCCATTTGTTGGATGTTGCAGGGATGGTTGCCGCCCGGGTGGGCATTACTCGGAGGAATGCTCGCCGTGCTGCGGCTCGGACTTTTCAGCTACTGGATGAACACTTATACCGGTGGTGCGGTGGCGGCGATTGGAGGAGCTCTGGTGCTCGGAGCACTTCCACGCATCTGGCGCGCGTTCCGCGCTCGCGATATCTTCTGGATGGGGCTTGGCATGGCCATCCTCGCTACGAGCCGACCGTATGAAGGGCTGCTCGTCTCGATACCGGCTCTGTTCGTTCTGTGCTGGTTGATAGCCAGGAAGCCGCATCCACCCGGACTGGTTCTGGCGCGACGAATCGCGCCGGCTGCAGCGGTGCTCCTAGCGACCTTCGCCTTCATGGGTTACTACAACTACCGTGTCTTCGGAAATGTGTTTACGCCACCATACGCACTAAATCGTGCAATGTATGCTTCGGCTCCGCACTTCTTATGGCAGCAGCCACGCCCCGAGCCCGTATACCGCCACCCAGTCTTCCGTGAACTCTATTCCGGCTGGGAATTGGGTTGGTTTCTGAAGTCCCGGACTCTGTCAGGATTTTTACAAATGAATGCTCTCAAGCTGGCGTGGGCCACAACGTTTTTCCTCGGGTTCGCGCTACTTGCACCGCTCATTATGCTTCCTCGAGTATTTCGAGATCGCCGCATCCGTTTACTGGTTGTCGGGGGGATTGTTTTTGGAATCGGATTGGCGATCGAGACCTGGCTCATTCCACATTACGTCGCGCCCTTCACAGCCGCACTTTATGCCATCCTCATGCAATGCATGCGTCATCTGCGTGTGTGGCAGGTCGGCAATCGTCCATCAGGTCTGTTTCTCGTGCGTGCGATCCCGGTAATCTGCGTCGCACTGGCAACACTCCGTTTGTACGCGCAGCCACTGAATCTCTATTTGGCGCCAGATACTTTCTCAACCCGAGCCTGGTTCGGTACTAAACCCCTGGGCTTGCCGCGGGCCCACGTTCTGAAGCAATTGGAGAACTCTCCGGGCAAGCAACTCGCAATTGTTAAATACTCTTCCACTCACAATGTCGTGAACGACTGGGTTTACAACGCACCCGACATCGATGCGTCCGACGTGGTCTGGGCCCGCGATATGGGCGCCTCTAGCAACAGCGAACTCCTTCGATATTTCAAGGCCCGTAAGGTTTGGTTGGTAGAGCCAGATCTCAACCCACCCAGGATTTCAGCGTATATTCCGGAGAATGAGCCAGGTACGAACCAATAGCAGATTAGGTTTGAACGGCCTTCGGCCTGTTCACCGTGGAACGTTCACCGGGCGGGCGAGAAGTTCGCAATGGCATCGTCAGGCGGACCGTGGGCTTGGAATCTACTCAAGTCTCCAAACCTGATACCGATTTACTTCGCCTGATTCCCAGGACCAGGCAAGCTGTCCCGTACCATAGAGGCGGGCCATACCGCCCGCGCTCATAACCCTTCCGCCCCTCCACGCGAAAATCTTCTCCTCTACGAGTGCGCGTTGACGAAATTCGTTGATGACTCCGTTGTTGCTCTCCTGCTTGCCGACGATGATCAAATCACCAGGTTGAGGCTTGGACACATTCGTGACTAACACGGCACCGGCTCGCTGCGCATACCAATACAGGCCCCACTCGCCCGTAAACCAAACCCTTTCGCCTCGTTTTACGTGCGGAGCTATAAGATTCGCAGCAGCTTTCCGCGGAAGTTCGGCAAACCGCACATCGGCGCGGAGAATCAGAATCGCAGTTGTCAGGCACACTCCTAGGACAATGAGCAAGCCCGAATTTCGGAACCAAGTTCGCTCCTCCTGAAACATGAGGGACATCAAGATTGCTATGGACGGAGAACTCGGCAGCAGGAATTTGGGCGGAAATTGCATATACGGAAGCGCCGCGAGCGGAATCAGCAGCCAACTCGCTAGCATTACGATCCTCCACTCTCGTGATTGCCATGCCGAGAGCAGGAGGTGTGCTACACAGATGAATCCCAACACCGCTGCCGAGGTCAGCAGTGACTGCGGTGCCGATTTAATCAGGAGTTGCCATATGAGCCCGGCGGCGGCTATGGCAGAAAGAACGGATGTCCGAAGAATCGATGCCCGGTTAGCAATCGTCCAAACGAAGGCGATCGGAAATGGGAAAACACAATAGAGAAAGAAGGCTCTTGAATTTCGAAGTACATTGCCGGACCCCAAATTTCCTGCGGGCGGCAATACTCCGTTCGTACCCTGATCGCGCGTAATCGCAGTAAGTAGGACAAAAATTGCAACGGCACCGATTAGTGGCCCAAAATCTCTGAAGCGAGTGGCACGCAAGCTTTCCCCGCTCCACATGTAACGAGCCGCCGCTAAGCCTGCGACCCCGATCAGCAACAGCAGATGAGCACGTGCTAGAGGCGCGAGCCCGAGTGCCGCGGCCGCCGCAAACCCTGAAAGCATCCCTTTGCGTTCTATCCAGGCAACGAAACGCTCAACTCCGCACACGCCCAGCGTCATCGCCAGGAGATCCGGCAAGACGGTATTAGCACTCCAGAGGGCTAGGGGTGTGGTCGCAAGCAGCAATCCAGCAATACGAGCCTGAGTTTGAGTTAGACCGAAATGAAGGGCGAGGCGCACAGTTGCCGAGATCGCGAGGCACAGCAGTGCCAACTGCATCAAGTGGGCGATTGGTTCCTTGTACCCCATCAGTGTCAGCGGCAACAGGAAGTATCCCATCAGCGGCGCACCAGGGGCTAATTGGGACGCGGGTCCGCAAGCATATAAAGGCGAACTGAACCAGCACATTTCAAAATGCAGAGGATGCAGGGGATCAACTCGGACATGTTGCGCGAGTAGTAAGAAATAGGGATCGTCCATTCGATAAGCACTATTGAGGAAGGGCAGTGATACGGCAATCGCGATAATTATGCCGGGGAGCGCCAGTGCGGCGGCCCCGCCCTTGCCGAGCTTTTCTGGCTTGGTGCCGGGCGAAAGAGTCGGAAACGGCTGCATTATGTGACGAACTCGCTTTACTACTTCGGACCAAACATGGAAGTGCAAATGCTAAGTGCAAGGGAAGGTCCACACGAATCTGGGATTGCAAATGTCACTTTATCGCCGACGCCCCAGAAAAATGGCTGGGCAGTTCATACGCGTCGCGCTTTCGAGGGCAGATCTGTGTACGCTCGTTTACGGCATCGCGTCCTTATCGTGAGCTGCTGAGCAAGCTGCGCGCTTGGTGCGCAGTGCGGGATTCACGTGCCGGATTTCTGAAAAGTGGATGCATTCTCAGCCACGACTAGGCAGGGCTTGGGCTTGGACTCGCCAGCGCATTGGAGGAATTCCAGCTGCTTGCAGGAAATACCCGAGGAGCAGCAATTCAACCCCCACATGCATGAAGCCGATCGGCCCGTTGTTGCCTCCTCCATGCTCCCAAAGCGGTATCGCGGCCAGCACGGCTACGCAAATGATCCGAACGGCTGTTCCTGCACGCGCGAACACAACTGCTATAGGCAACGCGAGCAACGTGCTGTCGTACCAGCTGACATGGGGCGAGATAAGCAGCGTCCCGACAATAGCTACGCAGAACGCCTCAGTGAGGGGAAGTCGCCTCATTAACCAGCAGCAGACCACAAATGCCAGCGCGGCCAAGGGTAGGTAGCACCAACCCTGGCCGATCGCAGCGCTAAATCCAAGTAGGCCTACTGGAAAATACCCCGCCACTAATTTTGGAGAATTGACCAGTACGTTCAGGTAGTCACGGGGCGGGGCGAGCACAACCGACCATGCAGCTAGCACGATTGCTCCAACTGTAAACGATATGAGCACTCTAAGACGCTTGTGTAGGAGTAGCATCAACGGTATGAGCAAAATCAGATGAAACTTATAAAGACACAACGCAAGTAAAGCTCCTGCAAGCCAATCTCGCCGCGCGCGAAGCAGGAGCCAATCCGCGACGATTGCAAAGAGAAACACGCAACAATCCTGTCCGCTTATCAACCCTGCCATTGCTGGGAAGAATGCAGCATAAGCGGGCAGCAGAAACGCTGGAAGACGAAAGTGGCGGATTAATATTCCGACGGAGACAAGATAAGCGAACAGGCCCACGCCGGCCCAAACTGCAAACGCCTGCCAATACCCGAATATGCCGATTGGCCGGGATAGTAGTGCAAATAGCGAAGGGCGAATGTAGAACGGAGGAAAGTAAGGGACCCCGAGCGGGGCTAGATATCGATGTGCGAAGGCAACAAACGCCGCGTGATTATAGATGAGCTTTAGAGGCAGTCTTGCCGCAATGTAAAAAACCGGGAAATCCCAACCCAGCTGTGGTGACTGACGCGCGACCATGGCCCATCCCGCCATGACGATAGCGGTACCGATGGCAACATAGGCACCCACTGCAACCTTGCTGATTGCTCCTCGGCTCATAGCCTGCGGTGATCGAGACTTGCTCTTCGGCTCCACTCGGACGACCTACACCCCGGGGGGTGTGCCAGATCTGGCGAACATTGCGAAAAACTTCCTGATCTTAAGTTTTCAGTGCTGCCGTGCCGCTCGAACTCAGGCTCTTGCTCCTTGACGTTTCTTGTTGCGCCCATTTCAGACAGTGCGTTGCCAGCTGGGCCATGGATTCAAGTGGGTGCGCAATCCGTTCTGGTCGAGTGTAATAACGCTCCGAACTTCCATCGCCATCGTGCTTCTCGCTTTTACCCGCTCCCGCGATCACAGAAGGCAAAGCGGGTTGTCCCGAAGCCCGAACACTGGCTGCAAGTTGCATAGTCCCAAGCGCGGCTGGAATTACGCTTAGAACTTGGAACTCGGTCTGCCTCGCGACAGCCTGCGTCACCGAGGAAGAGACAAAAAGAAGCAAGTACAGTGCCTAGGAACCAACGATGAGCGAATTCTTTAAAAGCCGCTGCCGTTATGATGATGCTCAGTACAACCAGCACCGTGTCATAGACGGGAACGTAGACGTTTAATAACATCGTCCACGTAATAGTTGTCCCCCAAATCAGAGCGGGCAAGGGCTTTTCGGCATGAATGGTGGATTTCTGCCAAGCACGCAGAGGGAACCATCCTGCAGAGCCAACAGATCCGAGCAGGAGGACGAATCCGAACCACGGTCCGCTCTTCTGAAGCACTAACAAGGGCGCAAGCACATCCAAGGCATGGTCATACAGCCGCTCAGCCGGGTATTCATTCAGTATTCGACCTACAGAATAGAAGCCCACGAAATCTGTGCCCCGCGCCACTTGCTGTGGCTGGTCGTGGACCGCAACGATCAAAGGAGCGACAAGGCTAATGCATATTAGCCAGCAAACGATGTTGATGTCTTTCAGGCTCGGAAGTGTAAGGATTCCCGCGGACCCCCTGGGGGGAGCTGATCGAGCAAACGTTAAGTACGCGATTCTGCCCCGGTCAGGTGTCATAACTGCATCAGTTCTGGCTCAATTCAGCTACGGGCGGTGTTTTCTGTGCGCCAGATCTCGCCAAAACAACCGACTGCTCGTCGGAATACACAGACTTCCATCCCGGCAGCAAGGGCAAAACTCGGGTCATGCGATTCTCGCGCGCGAGCAAACAGAACGCGATGTGGTATTTATCGAGGACTGTCTTCGGGTCAGCCTCAAGCATGTTCCACTTTCCGTACTCGGCAAGCAAGCCTGCCGGCTCGTAAACGTCGGCCCGCCCGTCGATGAACACCTTATGTTCAGGGGCAGCCCAGATCAGATATCCGCCGTAAATATATTCGTTGAGCATCGGACCGGAAAGTCCCGAGCGCTTAATGAATTCCAGTGCCTTCACAGGATTTCCGTCTTGCACCTGCCGTTCGAGGTTACGAGAGCTTGGAAAGGCGAGAAGCACTGCGGCGACGGAAACTCCGATCAGGACTGCATTGAGCCAAATTCGGTCGCGCTCGGGCTGGTATTGATCCCAAGCCGTTGCCAGCAGCCGACAAAGAATAGGCGCCACAAGAATGCCAAAAACGAAAAGCATCCGTTCATGCCGGATGGCAAGGCTCAACGCGAGAACGAGCAGAACAAGCTCCTGAAGCCGTAACTCGACACGGCGCAGCAGTGGCACAAGGAGGATGAGCCCCGCTACTCCCAGCAGGGCCAATGACCGCCCGGTCGCGAAGTTGGGTTGCTGCCACTCAGAAACACTTTGCAGGTTCAGCGGCTGGTTCAGCATTACGTCAAGCGGATATACCAGCAGTCTGGTTCCTATCGGGTTGATAAACAGCGCCGCGAGTGACAACGCAAAACCGACGGCGAGCATGATTCGCTTGTGCTTTTCCTGACGGCGACAAATGAGTAGACCCAATCGAAAATCGAAGGACGAGCAAAGCAGGACTGTCGCAAGAACAACCAATCCGAGAAAGAACGAGCTGTGGCAGTTGATCCAAATAGCAAAAAGCGGCGGCAGAGCCAGGAACCATCGTGTGTCGCGGGAACGGCCGAATTGCAGGATGAGCAGTTCGAAGACCAGAAACAGATATCCAAGGATATGCGGTCGAATCGCTAACCCCACAGTAGAAAATAACCAGGTAACAAGTCCACCCAGAAACGCGACTTTTGCGTTGCTTGAATAAACACTGCAAAGCGTATAAGCCCCAACGACCACCAGCGACGGTAAGGCGCATAGCCAGAGCATCAAGCCGCTATATCCGCCGAATTTCCACGCACCGTAGATGGTGACCTCCGACAGCCACTCCTGTGCGATCCAGGGACTGCCATTCGCCGTAAACGAGAACGGATCGTCGCGCGGAATCGAATGTGTATTCCAGATTAGTTCGCCGGTCTTAAGATGCCACCAAAGATCCGGGTCGTTGAAGCGCGACCGCACGGTGAGAACGGTCAGCACTGTCAGGAGCACCCGAGCGTCACAGGAAATGAGAATATGGCGCCAGATGCGACGCTTGCCCGGCACGTCCGAAAGTACATGGAGTCCGGCTGCGCCACTATCTCAAGCTGCATCTATGACGTCAACGGTAGATGCCGGACGGATTAGGCGATGCAGGTAGGCTCGCGAGATACTGAGGCTTCGCGCTGCCAGCGTCTTGTTGCCGTTGCAATCTTCGATGGCTTTAGGGCGAGCTTGATTTTAGAATTCCCGCAATAGCCTCTCGAAACGAGCCCAACTGGGGAAGCTCGCATTTTCAAAGAATTCTTTCCCTCGGAACCGTTCGGGCAGATCTTCCGGCTCAATGCTCTCTCCATCCGTGCAGATGAGAGCGCTCTGGATGACGTTCTCGAGTTCGCGAACATTTCCAGGCCAATCGTTACTCTGCAGGAGCGTCATGCGCAGGCGGTGAGATGCCCGTGAGTGCCTTGTCATAAAGCAGCGAATATATGCCTCACGAAATGATCAGCAAGCAGCGGGATGTCTTCCGGATGGTCGGCGAGCGCCGGGGCTTAATCATCATCACATTAATGCGATAAAACAGGTCCAGGCGGAAAGTGCCTTCGGTCACCATGCTCGAAAGATCCTCGGTGGGTTGCGAAGAGCGAGTCTTGCACGCAGAGGAATGGCACGCCCACTACCGAGGCGCATAAATTCCCATTTTGCAGCACGCGCAGCAATTTGACTTGTGTTTGGAGACTCAATTCGCCGATCTCGTCAAGAAAGAGGGTACCGGTCGCCGCTTGCTCAAAATAGTCCCGCACGGGATCCCGGTGCTGCCGGTGAATGCGCCCTTTTCATGTCCGAAGAGCTCGGATTCGATTAAGGTTTCGGGGATAGCTCCGGACGCGACCGCGACAAAAGGTGCTTTCGACCGGTCTCAAGATTATGAATAGCTCGAGCAATCAGCTCTTTTCCAGTTCCGCTCTCTCCATTGAGGAGCACGGACGCGTTTAGATTGGCGACACGACGGATGAGGTCGTATACGCCGCGCATTTCGGAACTCCCGCCGATCAGCCGGTCACAGCTTGGGAGATCGCGCGGTGGAGCTGGTATAAAATCGGGCACCCGTTTGCCCGCGAGCTCCCGCTTCATTGAAATGTGCTCGAAGGCTCTGCGGATGATCGCTTTCAGTTCCCGCAGGGCAGGGGGCTTACGACAGTAGCTGTGTGCGCCGCGCTGTACCAACTCCATTGCCGTGGTACGAGCATCGTCGTCTGCCATGGCTACTACGGCGACCGATAAGTTGCTCACCTCATCGAAGAGCGCAACCTGCTCTTCCAGGCTGCAGTAGGTAGTGTCCAAGTCCAGCAGCAGAACGTCTAAAGCGTCTGCCCAAAGCGATTCCTTCAGGCGCTCACAGTCACTTTCGGCCACCACCTGAAAACCCGAACCGAGAGCCGGAGCGAGCAGCGGCTGTAATCTGGAGTCCTGCGAAAACACACCGACCCGAATCAAGCGGATGATAGACATCATCTCCTCATCTAGTAGATTCACGTTGTATCTGGAGCTTTGAGAATACCCGTCAATCGTCGGGTTTTTCAATACGGCACAGTACTAAAATGGCAGGGTAGTACTGCTCTCTTACGCGTATTCCCGGGTCTTCAGGTGGTCTCGGTCCCGGAAGGAAGCCAAGTGACAGAGCGCCCCAGTCGATACCCTCGTTGAGAACCGAGCAACGGGGGATGGTTTCCTGATCAATCTGCGCAGCAATCTAGTAGTTCACGCGTTTACGTACAACGGGCGGAGTGAATGCTCCGCCCCGTGCGCTGGCTCGTTCTAAGCGGGGATAGGACTAATCAGTTTTGCTTCCGGAGTTTGCGCACTACAAGAGAGAGACCCAATAAGCCGGACCCGAGCATCAGAGCGGAGGCTGGTTCGGGAACTGGAGGAGGCGGAGTACCCTGCTGAATGGTGATGCCCATGGACGTTAGGCCTAGGTTCTTCCCGTTATTATTTGTGAGGGTGTTATATGCTGCTTTAATGTCTGAAGAGGGAGTCAACGCATCGCCATTCGGCAGAGTCACGGCGAACTCAAAGTTGTACGGACCGCCCGGGACAACGGTGTTCGTCGTGTTTGCCGTATTGGTGTACTGGAAGCACACGTCACCAGACGCCGCGCCATTACCATTGCACCCGCCGGAGTTGAGCCCGCCAGGGATCTCGGTACTCCAGGAGCTCGGACTACCCGGAGCCGCCACAAGCGTGACGGAAGTCGATACGTCGGGGCCCGTTTTGAAGGCCATCTCTACGGCGGTGAGAAAACCGCTGCCCTGGCTAAAGCCCGTGGGATCAACCTTCAAGAATACATCGTAAGTGTTATCGGTGACGGGCGTGAATGTTGAGGTTGCAGTGTACTTGACGTTCAGGGACGTGTCTGTAACAGTGTCAGCCGAAAGTGTTGAGTTGGCGAATATGAAAATCGCGGGCAAAAATAGCCCTATTAAACGATTTCTTCTCATCTGTGCCTCCGAAGTCCGGGTCAATGCTCCCCGCTCATGCGGGTGCATTTATAACCGGAGCTTCATTTTGTACTCTCTAGGACCTTCGGTCAAGGGGTGCAAGTACTACTGTCTCAGAACAATCGTATAGTACCATCGCAAGGTGAAAGAGGTAGAAGAAGAATTCGCGCCGAACGAGGCCTCTCCCAGACGCGCAGGAGGGAGATAACAGCGCATCTAGATATTTCCACAGGGCTCTTCCCGGAAGGCGTTGCTCACGTCAGGGTGAACACGATCACGATGTTCCACACCGCCACACCAGCATATAAAATGTTCGCAAAACGAAGGATTCGCTTTCGTCGGCTGAGCATGAGAACGAGAGAGATGAGGATGGCCTTGCTCGCCAGAACGGCTGCCACTTTTCCGGTCCATGGCATCAGACTGCGTACGAGCGGATTGAGCTCGATGGCCCCGTGAGAGAACGCCGCCAAGGTTGTGAGCAGGTCCATGCCCTGCAGCGCCACAAAGACAATTGCCGCCATGTTTATTGCTCTTTCTGGTCGAAGTAATACTTCGTCGGCCATCCCGGCTTTGCTCTCAGCTTGCACGCGTCTTAGTCCTCGCTTTTTCGACTTTTTCTAAGCTTTTTCGCCAATATTCTTTTCGGCATGGACGCGAGAAGCACGAGTGTCTTAGCGCGACAAGGCTAGGCCGCTTGATCATGAATCACAGCTTTCCCGGTCTCACGGAGAGAGTTGCAGATTGACTTGTCAAATCGGGTTGGCCCAAAGTTGGCCTAAAGGCTCGAAGCGTTGAGCTTGTCGTGTGAAGCAAAGCTCCTTACGCCTTATGGCCATTTGCCTCCGGAGCAAAAGGTCGTAGGTTCGAATCCTACCGGGCGTACCAAGTTATTTTTTGTCCGGACCGGACACATAGGTAACAGATTGTTCCTAAGACATAGGTACCACTTGGCACTGCACCCCTCTTCTGAGACAAACTAGCCTTCCGAGAAATGGGAACACCGCGTTCTTAGCATTTTAATTAACATCCGTCGCCTTCGGATTGTGGGAAGTGTGGGAATCCCGAAGGGATTTCCAAGGCCTGTGGAAACGGTGGGAAACCTGCTTTCGGTTTTCCACTGTTTCCATCAGCGCCGTCACTTTCCACAATCTTCATGGATTGCTCAAATTCTTCTGGCGTCGCATAGCGCAAAGCGGAGTGCAGACGTTGCCGGTTATAGATTTCTTCCAGAAACTCGCCGATAGGGCGGCGTGCGTCGTCCAGGTTTTGATAGCTACGTCCTTGTACTTCCTCCTCTTTCAGCGTGCGCATAAACCGCTCCGCTCGCGCATTCTCGTACGGACTTCCACGCCGGCTCATGCTGATTCGGATTTCGTGTTCAACGAGCAAGCTGGTGTACTCGCGCGAAGCATACTGCACGCCACGATCCGAGTGATGGATCAGCACACCGGGCTGCCAGGTGCGATCGTTCAGGGCCATTTTTAGGGCTTTCATGGCTAATTCCACCCGCAAAGAGCGTCCGAGTTCCCAGCCGATTACCCGTCGTGAATACGCATCCAGCACGACGGCGAGAAACACGAATTCACTGCGCAAGCGGATATAGGTAATGTCCGCCACCCATAGCTGATTCAAGCCGCTCAGGCTCAAGCGACGGGTCAGATTGGGATAGACCGGCAGATCATGCTGAGAGTCCGTCGTCAGCACATACTTTGCTCGTCGCAGACTCAGGAGGTTGTCTTCCTGCATCAGCCGAAGAACCCGCTTCTTGTTCGCCAGATAGCCTTCGCGGCGCAACAATGCGGTGAGCTGGCGATAGCCGCACTTGCGGCCGTGAGCGACGGCGAGCTGTTGAAGCCTCTCTCGCAAAAGCAAATCTTCCTCTTGGGGCTTCTCCTGTTGCAGATAACGGTAAAAGCCCGAACGGCTCACTTCCGCTAACTGGCACTGCCGCTCGATGGTCAGTCTTTTCCCTTCGAGTGAGAGCGAAGCCTCGATTCCTCGATAGACGGCATTTCGCCAGCGTCGTCCGGATGCTGCATCGTTCCCCTGACATGCTCGAAGGCGCGCCTGAAAAAATCGACTTCCAGTTGCTTGGCGCCCAATCGTCGTTCCAGTTCAGCAATACGCTTCTGTAGCGGACCCTGAACCTTCTTTTTCGCCGCAGCACGAGCCCGTTTCGCGGATGCTGCGAGTTGCTCTCTGCTACGCGGCTGTCCCGGCCTCCGAGCTAGCGCCTCCTCTCCTTCGGTATGGACCTGCTCTCTCCACTTGTACAGAAACCGCCGCGCTACTCCCAACTCTGCCGCCAAACCTGAGATCGTCTTACATGTTTTCATCCTGCGTACTGCTTCGAGCTTGAACTCCTTGCTGTACGTTTTCATGGCCACCCTCTTTGGTCCTCTCATTCTGACCGCAAGTGTTACCAATTCTTGCAAGCTCGGTTTGTCTCAATTCAGGGGTCCACTACAGTGCCAGAACCACTGCTTCGGGCCCTATTTTTGAAGAATTTAGGCACCAATTGGCAACCACGCCGCAATCCGGCCAAACGTTCAGCCCAATGGTCCTCCGAGGTGGACGCGTCGAATGTGCATTTCAGTGGACAATCCCGCTCGCTGGGCTGATAAGAATTGTCCGCAGCAACAGTAAGTATCCGAGTCGACGTCGCCGCCCAAGTCCGGGGAACCCGGTTTTCGCGGGTATACACATAACTCGGTGTCGGAGCTGTTGATCCCAGCAGCGAAGATGCAGATCCCACGGTGTTGCGCCAAGTCCATCAGCGCGAGCATCGCAACCTCTTGCCCAAGCCCACCGATTCAGCCATAAACAATGCGCACCTGCACTTGTTGCGAACTTCTCCACCTACCGGACGCGCGGCAGTATATCGGAGGGAGCGGACTCCCGTCGGTAGCCGGCAGACTGTGATAGATTGAAGCAGTCGCGAAGTGGATGGGAACCCAGTTTAGTGGCCGTTTCAGTGTCCACTTTTCGATCGGACGGCATGGTTTGGTACGGACTGCAAGGTAGACACGCGGCTGGCGAGGCTAAGAAAACAATTAAGTAGCTGAAAAATCAGGCAAGCGGGAGTAATTCAGCGGTAGAATGCCAGCTTCCCAAGCTGGACGTCGCGGGTTCGATCCCCGTCTCCCGCTCCATTATTCTGATTGAACTCGGGCGAATGGGGCAACTTTCTTCACGCATTCGGTGCGGCGCGAAGCAGGTCACTCTCACGGCTTGAAATAATAAGACGTGGCCGTTGCCCGCCTACAGCCGAAAGACTACGTTCGGAACATGCCTCCGGACAGCACCGCTCATTCGGCGACTGAAGCGCTCGAATATACACGTTGGCTGGCGACTCACCATTACGAAAATTTCCACGTCGTCAGCTTTCTTCTTCCCAAAGAGTTGCACCAGGACTTCTACAACGTGTACGCTTTCTGCCGGTGGGCTGACGACCTTGGCGATGAGATCGGCGATCCTCGGGAAAGCCTGCGCCTGCTCGCCTGGTGGCGCAGCGAGTTGCAAGCGATGTACGGCGGCGAAGCCTCACATCCGGTGTTTGTGGCCTTGCGGGACACAGTCGCGCGGCACGACATTCCCATCGAGCCTTTCGATGGTCTGATCCGGGCCTTCGAGCAAGATCAAACCGTGGCTCGCTACCAAACATTTCAAGACGTTTTCGGGTATTGCGTGAACTCCGCGAATCCCGTGGGCCATCTGGTCCTCTATCTCTGCGGCTATCGCGACGCCCAGCGGCAATCACTTTCCGATTACACCTGCACCGCTCTTCAGCTCGCGAATTTCTGGCAAGACGTCACTGTCGATCTTCAAAAGGATCGCATCTATCTGCCTCTCGACCTGTTCGCGAAGCACGGCTATGCGGTCGAAGAATTATTCGCTCTCAAATTCGACGAACGATTTAAAGCCGTGATGAGCGACGCGGTTGCTGTCGCCGAAGGCCTGTTTCAAAAAGGGCTGCCGCTGATTGAAACGGTAGATCGGCGTCTCGCTCTCGATCTGGAGTTGTTCAGCCGCGGCGGCATGAAAATCCTGTGGAAAATCAGAGCGCAGGGTTACGATGTTCTAAAGCGCCGTCCGCATATTTCAAAGGCGGAACGCGTAGGTATTCTTCTTCAATGCCTGCCGCGATTGCTCCCGTTTTGAGCGCCATCACCGTTGAGGAGTCATACCGTCACTGCCGCCGCATCGCGCGGAACCGCGCCAAGAATTTTTATTATTCCTTCCTTTTGCTGGAGAAAACACAGCGCGATGCGATGTGCGCGATCTACGCTTTCATGCGTAGATGCGACGACCTGAGCGACGAGCCTTCGGCCGCTGAAAAATCGAAAATCTACCAGGCCGTTGCACTCTGGCGCGTCGAGCTGGATCGCGCCCTCCATGGCCATGTTGACGGCGATCCCCTTTGGCCCGCTTTCCATGACACCGTTCAGCGCTACTCGATTCCAGATCGTTTTTTCCACGAAATGATCGATGGCATCATGTCCGATCTGGAGCCGCGGCAAATACAAACGTTCCACGAGTTGTACCGCTACTGCTACCACGTCGCCTCGGTCGTCGGTCTCACCATCGTGCACGTTTTCGGATTCGAATCCGTAAAGGCGCTTCTGCTTGCGGAAAAATGCGGCGTCGCATTTCAACTTACGAATATTCTGCGCGATGTCCGGGAAGACGCCGGACTGGGACGCATTTACCTGCCTCTCGAAGACCTAAAGCGCTTCGGGGTCTCGATCGAGCAATTACGCTCAGGCAAAGAAGATCAACCGTTCCGCGACCTCATGCGTTTCGAGGCCTCGCGGGCGCACGCCTGTTACCACGAATCCGCTCCCCTGAGCAGCCTTGTGAATCCGAAAAGCCGCCGGTCGCTTTGGGCCTTACGGCAAGTTTATTTGCGGCTCCTCTCTAAAATCGAAAAGGCGAACTACTCCGTCCTCACGCGCCGTATCAACGTCCCCACGCGTACGAAGGTCGCGTTACTTCTTCGGGCGTTCCTGCGCTGAAGATCAGCTCGCTTCGTGCAAATGGCTCACCGGTTTGTTTGCCGTATACGTGAGTATCCATTCTGATTCGTCTCCCGCGATCTGAATCTCCGCATTCTGCGCTGGAATCATCCATGCCTGTCCCGTCGCAAAAGCTCGATCCGCAATCGTTCCGGATCCGTTCACGCATATCAGCACCAAATAATAGGGCAATCCTCTATCAATCCGGATTGGCCGCTGCAGCCTCAGCCTTTCGATTCGAAAATAAGGGCACTCGACCAACTCCTCGCGCCACTCCGCCAATGCGCGGCCTTTCGCGTTGAAGCCATTCGGTTCCAATCGCGATACCTCGATGCCATGCTCCAGGTGCAGCTCGCGCGGTCGTCCGTAGTCGTACAGCCGGTAGGTAATATCCGAGTTCTCCTGAATCTCGCAGATGGTAAGGCCCGCTCCGATCGCATGCACCGTCCCGGCGGGCACAAAAACTACATCTCCCGTCTTCACTTTTCTCCAATCGAGCAACTGCTCAATCTCGCCGGATTGCGCCGCCGCTTTAAACCCTTGGGCGGTGAGCGCTTGCCGAAATCCGACCGCCACTTCGCCTGGCGGCCGCGAATCCAGCACATACCAGGCCTCCGTCTTGCCGAGACTTTGGTGGTGCTGACGTGCGTATTCATCGTCTGGATGCACTTGGACGGACAAACGCTCTGTCGTGAAAAGCAGCTTCACCAGCAGGGGACAAATGCCGGGATGCTCCGGGTCGGCGGCCGATCCCAACATGGTGGGGTTCCGTTTGATCAACTCGCCCAACGGCTCTCCGAGGGAGGTAGCATTCTCCTCAAACGTAAGCCAAACTTCACCGATACGCCGATTCGGCGGCGTATTTGAAAAAAACGGAGCTAAGTTCTCGCGGCCCCACACCCGCTCGCGAAAAATCGGAAGAAGCTGGATGGCTTCAGTCACTCTCTTGGCGTCCCAAGTAAAGCTCACTCACCAACGCTTTGTGATTTTCCAGCACCTTACCGCGGCGAATCTTCATGGTGGGTGTCAGTTCACCGTGCTCGATTGAAAATTCCCGCTCCAGTATCTTGAAACGGCGTATCCGTTCGAAATCCGCAAGCTGCTTGTTCACGCGTCGCACAGCCGCGTCGACGGCTTTCTCGACCGTCTCTCCAAGGTTCTGAACCTGGGCCACATTCACCGTCAGCAGCGCGGTAACGTAAGGTTTCTTGTCGCCGATCAAGAGCACCTGATTCACCAACGGCTCCATTTTGAACAGGCTCTCAATCCGAGCTGGGTAAATCTTCTTCCCATTCGAGGAAACAATCAGCTCCTTTTTGCGCCCGGTGATATACCAATATCCTTCGCTGTCCACCTCGGCAATATCGCCGGTAGAAAACCAACCATCTTCGCTCACAACGGAGCGCGTCGCCGCCTCGTCGTGGTAGTAGCCCTGGAAGATGGCGGGCGTCCGCACCTGCAACTCGCCGTCATCGGCAAGCCGCACTTCCACTCCCGGCAAGAGCGTTCCGATACTGCCGGGCTTCGGCCGGTCCAAAGGATTGAAGGAAATCACGCCGGCTTCGGTCAGACCGTATCCTTCTATGAGCGGCATGCCGATAGCGGAAAAAAAACCGGCTAAATCTTTCCCCAGCGGCGCGGCACCCGATGCGGCCACCCGAATTCGCCCGCCCAGCCGCTCGCGAACTTTCGAATACACCAGCTTGTCGGCGGCTCTCAGCAAAGGCGTCATCCAAAACGGTAAAGGCTTACCCGCCTGTTTGTATTGAGTCGCAGATGTTCCAAGCGCAAGCGCGCCATAGAACAATTTCCGTGCAATCGCAGGCTTCTTTTTGATCTCGTTCTGGATGGTGCCGTACATCTTCTCCCACACGCGCGGCGGTGCAAAAAACACCGTAGGACGTATGCTCTTCAGCTCGGATGGCAATCGCGCCAGACTTTCCGAAAACCAGACCGGCGTGCCCATCCGCATCGGCACGAGCTCTAAAACGATTCGCTGCGCAATGTGCGCCGACGGCAGAAACACGATAGTCGAGTCCTGTGGCGTAATCGGCAGAACCTCGGGACCCATATCGGCGTTCGCAAGAATTGCCGCGTGACTGGTGAGCCCCATCTTCGGCTCGCCCGTCGCACCGGAGGTCAAATACAGAATGGCCGAATTGTCCGGCGACACTTCTTCCTGTATGCGCGCGAATGCCGACGGATCGCGCGCCAGCACATCCCTTCCAAGCTGCTGCAAGTCTTCGAGCAAAAGCGCCCCGGGCTGCTCGCCGGTCATTAAAATAACGTATTCGGGTAACGTGCCGCCCTGCGCCGCCATTGCGCACGAGAGCGCAGTCAAACTCTTCGCGTCTTCAATGAACAGAAACCGCGCTTCCGTGGCGGTGATATTTCGCGCCAGGTCGGCCATCGGATAGGCCGTGTAGAGCGCTCCCGAAACCCCTCCCGAGCCCATAATTCCCAGGTCCACCAAATAAAATTCGGCTCGGGTCTCCGACAAGATGCAGACGATGTCGCCTTTCCTCAGCCCCAGCGCGCGCAGTCCAACCGCGATGTCACGCGAAATTCGCAGCCAGTCGTTCCAGGTGTACGTGCGATATTCGCGGTTGCCTTTGCTGCCGGTCGGCTGATGAAGCGCGATCGCGTCCCCCTCCCGCCCGGCGGTTTCTTCCAGCGCCGTAAAAACGTTGCGGCCTGCCATTCCCCAGAATTTTAACAATCGACTGGGGGCAGCGGAAGCTCAATTTTCGGATGGCTGCTCGACGTGCTCGATCACAAAGATCTGGACCGGCCCTCTGCGCGGCTCCAGCTTGAGACCAAGCTCCTCCTGGAGCGCGGTAAAAATGGACGGCAGATTGTAATCGGTCTGAGGAGGCGCGTAGTGAATGGCGAAATTGTAGGTTCCGTTGAGGCCCGTCTCATCGAACACCGGCCGCTCGAGACGGATTGACAGAATTTTCGCGAGCTGCGTCATGGAACCGTTTTTGCCCACCAAAAGCGGCCCGCTCTCGTCTCGATCGGTGATTACCGCGCCGGAACCAGTGGGCCCGCTGCCCTCATTTGTGCGCGTCAACTTCGGCTTGGGTCCGTTCTTCGCGACGGTGAGCGCGTAGACCGCGCCTTCTTTGGTTTGCGGGCGAAGCTTCAATTTGAACCGCTCAGCCAGCAGCGCCTGTACCATCAGCATCAACTGAGGATCTCGACGGACGTTCAAACCTGAAGTCGAACCATTGGGCTTTCTTGCCTCGATGTCGAATGTTTCCGAGTCAATCCAATTCGGCCCACCGGAGATCTGCCGAGGAACCAGGTCGTATGCGTATCCGATAAGGAGCCTCAAGTTGACGCTTGTCGCGATAAATCGCAAGCCGGGCGCGCTCATCTTTGGCGGGTATCCCGGGTTTCTCGCCCGTTTTACAGAGGCGACCTCGAACACTGTCGTCGAGGAGGCAGGCTGGGAGATACCAAGTGCCGATCCGACAAGCATTAAAGCCGCAAGAGCGTACGCTCGCTTGACTTTCGGCAGTCCTCGCCTGGCATGCGACTGAATCAATTTTTGTATATGTATTCTCATGATTATCGCGGCGCTCGTCAAGGACGCTCTCCGCCCCTATCGAGGCGCAACGCCCTTAACTGGGTCGGCAGCGTGATGTGGGGTGCGAATAGAACGATCCGAGTATGACATGCGCCCGCAGGCGCGTCATGAACCATAACGCCCGCCCGTTCTCGCATTTCCGAGCGTTCAGGTGCGGCTGAGTTAGTCGACAGCGGTCCTGCTCCCCTCTCATCCGATGAGACAATCAAAGCTTGCGTTCTACGGAAGATCAAGACTCCAGCGCCGCTTCAGAGGCAGATCCGCTGCGCCGTCCCGTCGCATATCGCGAGGAAGCGTTTCTCGAAAGCGCCGAATCGCGGCCGCTCCGCATTCTGTCCGAGTATTTGTGGCCGCTCGCTCATTTTCAGGACGAGAAGATCCAAGACACGATTGTCTTCTTCGGGTCTGCCCGTATTCAAGAAGACGGACCGCTTGGACATTATTACGGGGAAGCGCGGGAACTCGCGCGCTTGGTCACTGAGTGGGGAGCATCGCTATCGAAACCGGGTCCCTGCTCGGAACCGCGCCATCGCTTCGTGGTTTGCTCCGGCGGCGGTCCGGGGATCATGGAAGCGGCGAATCGCGGCGCAAACGACGCCGGCGGAAAGACGATCGGCCTGAATATCGGTTTGCCCTTTGAGCAGCGCCCCAACGCCTATATCACGCCGGAACTCTGCTTTGAATTCCACTATTTTTTCATGCGCAAATTCTGGTTCGCGTACCTCGCCAAAGCGCTGGTAGTTTTTCCCGGCGGCTTTGGCACTCTCGATGAGCTCACCGAAATCCTGACCCTCGCGCAGACGCAAAAACTCGAGAGCAAAATTCTGATCGTGCTCTACGGCTCCGAATATTGGAATGAAATCCTGAATTTCAACGCGTTAGTGAAGCACGGCGTCATCTCGGAAGCCGATCTCAGCCTGTTTCGTTTTGCAAATACGCCCGAGGCTGCCCTGCAGATCTTGAAAGAAGGCCTGACTCGCTACTATCTCGAGCCCGAAAGCGTTCTACAGCATCCCGGCGAAGAAGCCCCCGAGATCGCCCGCTCGCGTACATCATAGAGACACCGGTTCCGAGCCGCGCCCGCAGGAAGCTGATCTTCGTGAACCTACGGAACCGGCACAGCGTAGTGAATGTTGAACGGTCCCTTCTCGTCCACAATCGTGAAGTCCGCAGGCACCTGAAAAACCGCCGGATCGGGCTCCGCAAGCACAATATCCGTCAGTCGCGTTACTGTCTCGCCATTTCGAGGATCGGAGCGCTTTGTCAAAATCTCCCTTCCGACCTGCGCCGAGTACCAGTGTTCCTGAACCTCCGTGATGGGTTGATCGTTCCCCTGCGAGCCGGTCCTGACAATCGAAGTAACCCGAAACCCTTCGGCGGTGACGCCTTCCATCGCCTCTGTCCCGAGCGGCTCTTGCGTGCTCTTCATGCCCCCTGCCTCCCAGGTCATCGCAGTCGGCGGCGAAATACGCGGGGTTGGCGCTGCCGGCATTGGCAACACACCAGCCGCGTCATTTGTGCCGCTGGAATGAAGCCTTGTCAAACGCAATCGAATGCGCAAGGCGATTCTGCGTATCGAGGATGTATTCGTACCCTGCCACCGGATCATCCACCCGAATCACCACTGGGGCGCCGTGATACCGCTGATTGGGCGGCAGCAGCGGCCGCTCCGTTCGCGTCCGCCCTTGCGAATCACGGAACACTAATGTCGTCAGCGGCGGCTGCGTAACGTGAGTTCCATCAGCAAGCGTTTGCGAATGCTCCAAGTTCAAGTGAGCGGAATAAGGTAACCCGGTAACAGGAACTCCCACGAACGCCTCTCCCGAGCTTGAGAAGGTTACCGACCCATTTTGGACTCGCATCGGTAGCGAATCCATCTGGGCGAATGCCGCGCACGCAAAGAGTGACAATGCAGCAACTTGCAACGGTCGATGGGCTGGACTCCTCATCGCGACTCTCTGTCCGATTCACTGCGGGTACGTATAACGAATCGTGAACGAGCCCTTCTCATCCACAATCGTGTAATCCGGCGGCGGCTGAAAGAGCGCTGGATCGGGCTCGCCCACCGTAATATTGGTCAGCCTCGTTATCGTCTCGCCGTTCCGCGGATCTGAATTTTTCCTCAAAACCGTTACTTTCAGGTCCTCCGAGGTCCAGGTCTCAGTCGTTGAAATCATCGGCCGGTCATTGCCCTGCATCCCGACGGGAATTGTTGTCGTATCCCGGCGCCCTACGACCGAAACGCCTTCCATACTCTGCGTGCCGAGTGGTTCCACCACGCGCTGGATGCGGTTCACCGGCGTGCCGCTTCCATCGGATACCGCCGCGGGCCGCGATATCTGCGGCGGGCGAGGAGGCGGAGGAGGCGCGAATGAGATTCCTGACGCCACCGCACCTGCGCTTCCTGTTCCGCCGCCGGGTCTCGTCAGTGCTATCCGATGCGCTACATGGTTCTGCTGGTCAAGCGTGTATTGCACTCCCGTAACCGGATCTTGAATTTGAATAATAATTGGGCCATCCCCATTCGCGTCATAGAATCTCTGCGCTTCGGTGCGCGTTCTTCCTTGCGAATCGCGAAATATCAACGTGGTTCGAGGCTTCTGCGTGATGTGAGTTCCATCCGCCAAGGTCTGCGTGTGCTCCACGACCTCGGTCGCTGAGTAAGGGGCTGCGGTGACCACTGGCCCCATAAAGGCCATTCCCCCGCCAAAGGTGAAGATCCCCTGCCGTAGAGGGGCGGGTCCGGCGGGCGCGGCCACCTGCGCGTACGCCCCCGATGCAAACAAAGCCAGAATGCCCGCACTCAAACGCAAGCCCATCGCGTTTCCCTCCTGAGCCTACGTTACTGCCGATCCGCTTAAAAATCCAGCCGCAAACCCATCTCGATCCACCGTGAGCTGGCCGTTCGATTGGGCGGAACGTAGGTACTCGTAATGACGCCGAAAGTCGCCGGACTGGTGAAACTCAGGCTGGGATTGTTGAAATTCTCGTGGTTGAAGATATTGAAGAAATCCGCTGAGAATCCCAGCTTCAAATGCTCTTTAATCGTGGTGTTCTTGCCGACGCGCGTATCCAGGTTCCAAAAGGGCAATCCGTACATCGGGTTTGCGGCCCCGGTACGTCCCGAACTGGAGAGCTGGATGTAGCCGAAGCCGCAATAGGCTGCACCCGGATTGCTGAAGATGTTCAGATTGGTTCCGTTCGCGCCACCCACGTTCGCGCCCACGACGCCATTGAAAACGCTGTCGCTGCATGTGGTCAAATTCGAGACGTTGTGATTCAATCCGGTGGCGGGAAGTCCGGTGGTCGGAATCATGTAGTCGGTGGCGCCGATGACGGAAGTTCCTCCGCCATAGACCTGGCTGCTTTCACTTACGTGAATGGGCAGTCCGCTCCACGCCGAGAAAATTCCCGAGGTATACCAGCCGCCGATGATGCGATCAATCACCGGTCCGCCGTGCAGCCAATGTCCCGTGCCGGCCGGTATGTCGTATTGAAACGTCGCGTTGACTACGTGCCGCCGGTCATACGCCGAAGGTCCGTAGTCCACGCTCGGATTGAAGCTGTTCGAGTAGAATCCCGCGTTGTTCTGATTCGACAGGCCGTCATCGAGCGCCTTGGCATAGGTGTAGTTACCCATGACCGTGAAACCGTGCGATAGACGCTTGGTGATCGTAAGGATGCCGGCATTGTAGTTCGAATAGCCGATATAGGTTCGCATGAACTCCACCTGAGCTTGGTCGCTGTCGTAGGCCTGAAGTCCCAGCCTGCGGCGATACGTGTCCAGGTTGAGGAACAGACTGCCCACGTTGCCCTGTATAAAGTTCGACTTATTGCCGCCGGTGATGTAGGCTGTCGCGCTGGCCGTTTTCTGCAGCGCCGCCAACCCTGGGAATTGATTCTCGAACCAGGGCTCGATGGGAGCCGTCTGCCCGGCTCGAAGTGCATTGGCATCCGCATCGTACGCTTGCGCAAAGGATTGGCCCGAGCCTGGATCGACGAACATGTAAGGCGCGGAATTCAGATTCACGGCCTGCGGCAGCCTTCGCGCTTCGCGGGAAACGAACGCACCCTCCACGATGATTCCGCCGGGCAGCTCGCGCTGGACGCTGAAATCGAAATTGAAGCTGCGCCCTGTTTTGGTATTCGGGTCCACCTGGAAGGAAAGCGTCTCGACACCCACGCCCGGAATCACCGGCGAAGTGGCGGCGCTGGGAGTTGGAAGCGGAAGTGTGCCGTCGGTGCCCACACGAAAACTCGCAAGTCCCGGATTGCTGGATACGCCCGCGGAAGAGTTACAAGCTGGACCGCCCGGGCCAGTGGCGGTGCAAGGCGGCGCAGTCACTGCGATGTTCTGGTCGAAGCCGATGCCGAGCATCGGGATCTCGACGCTCTGCACCGTGTTCGAGCGGTCGTAAACTATCGCGAATCCGCCCCGGATCACCGTCTTGTGGTCGCCTAACAGCTTGCCCAGAACGCCGCTTTTCACGGCGGGATTCCAGGCGAGCGCCAGGCGCGGAGCGAAATCGCCCCAATCGATGTTATAGACCGGTAACTGTGCGGCCCTGACCGGCTCGAAACCAAAAGTGGGATTGAAGATCTGCCCCTGCAAAGCCGCCTGCTGTTTCTGTTGCAAGAATGCCGGAGCGATGATCGGAATGCCTGTCGAGGCGTCCGTCATGATGGTTTGCAGGCCGTTCTGTTCGGTAGGCGCGGTCTGCACCTGGTATGCCAAGCCGTAATAAAGCGTCAAGGACGGCTTAATGCGCCAGGAATCCTGCCCATAAAAGTACGTCGCCCATTGCTGTGTCACATCGCGTATGGGCGTGCCGAGCGGCAGCGGTTGCAGATTCGCGTTGCGCACGGCGAGCACGCCGACATTGTCCACCATGCCGAGCAGCGACGCGTAGTAGCGGTCCCAATTTCCCAATTGGCTGGACGGGACGCAGTTGGTGGTAATGCCTCCGCTGCAAACGGCCGGTTCGTTCACCGCGGGAATGGTCAAATTCGCCTGATCGCCATCGATCAGCGCAACCAGTGAGGTGATGGACCCGATCACTTTATCGGCGCGCGCGTGCGTGTAATTAATTTTGTCGATTTGCGCCCCGAATTGGAATTGATGCTTTCCCCAGATTTTCGTGAAATCGTCGACCAGCTGGCCGTTCTGGCTCCAGTTCGCCTGAAAACGCGCGCGCTGCGTGTCCAGATCGATCGGAGAATCGAGGAAGCTGCTCACACCGCTGCCGATTGCCAGAGCGACCGGGCCATCCGCCGTTTGGGACCCGGGAATGTTCAAAATACCAGCGGCTTTGGTGGGTGAGGTCGCGTTGGCTTGGTTAGTGTCCCGTACCCAACCCGCTCGAATTACATTCGACATGGTGGGCGAAATCACCCAGGTGGCCTGAAGGCTGGGCACCACGCCGCGCTGTGGCGTTGTTTCCGCTGAGCTGGCCGTCCCATTCAGGATCGAGATATCGCCAGATGCCTGAGCATCGCTGCGGAAATAAGTGAAGCTGGCATTCAACGTCCACTTCTCGTTGATGATATGGTCCAGGCGCAGCACGCCATAATCGGTCTGGGTCGGCGTCGGAATATTCGCGAAGAAACTGCCCGTGTTCAATCCGTCTCCTCCAGCCAAGTTCGGCAGCGGCATTTCGGCAAACTGCGCCGCCACGGAAGGATCGAGACCCAGACCGCGCGGATCGCAAGGCGTGCTTCCGGCAACACCCGTCTTGCCGTTGCAGATAGCGGCCGTCTTCAGATTGATCTGTTCAATGCCCGATGGTGTCGTGAACTGGACGATGCCTTGCCGCAGCAATGCCGTCGGCACCGTGCGCGTCACCCCCACCACGCTCTGGAATCGCCGCGCTTCGTAATTCCCGAAGAAGAACGTCCTGTTCTTCTTAATGGGTCCGCCCAGCCGTCCGCCGTAGCGATTGTCGTGGATAGTCGCCTTGGCCAGCCCCGCGCGGTTGTTGTCCCACGTATTCGCATTCAAATCGCTGTTCTGCAGGTATTCATAGAGCGCGCCGTGGAAGTCGTTCGATCCGCGGCGACCAATCAAGGTCACCTGTGCGCCGGATCCGCGCATCAGTGTCGCGCTCGGGTTAGCGACATTCTCGCGGAACTCGTCCACGCTATCCGCCGGCGTCGGAATCGAAGTATTGGTTGCGACGATATTCGCCGTAATGTCGATTCCATCCAGAGTTACCGTATTCTGATCGTCGATTGCGCCACTCACCCGCATGGTGAGACCAGCGCCGCCCGCCACGACGCCAGGCTGAAGGTTCATCAGCTCCGTCGCGTTGCGTTGCAGCGTCGGGAGGCGCAATATGTTCTCGGTCGAAAGCACGTTACCGATCTGCGCGTCCGAGGTTTGCAATGCGGCCGCGGCGGTGGCAGCCACTTCTACTACTTGCGTAGCGCCGCCGACCTCGAGTTGGACGGGTACCGAGCTGGTTTTGTCCACATCGACCTGCAGGTTCGAAACCTGAGCGGTGCGGAAACCCGTTGCCGTCACCTTGACCGTGTAAGTTCCCGGGCTGACCGACGGGAAATTAAATCCGCCGGAGCTATCGGTGATCGCGGTCGACGCCTGGTTCGTGCCGGTATTTGTCAGTTCAACCCCGGCCTTCGGCACCACCGCGCCGGTTTGGTCCGTTACCGTTCCCACCACTTTTCCCGCCGTGGAGGTTTGCGCCGCTGCCTGCGATGTCATAACGACCATCGCTAAAGTTGCAACCAGCGCCAACTCCGCCTGGAGGCTGAATCGGCAAATCCATTGCTTGGTCATAGAAATGGCTCCCTTCGACTCGCTGAATCCTGTTAGGTTACTACAGTTTTGCCGGGGCGGGAAAAATTCTTGCGCAGCGCATACTTCTATAGTAGAATCGCAAACAGCTGTAGTAGATTCTCAATGGCCGAACCGAAATTCACCAAACTCGAGCTTCAGATCATGCAAGCGCTCTGGGACAGCGGAACCGCGTCTATTCGCGAAGTTCAAGAGACCTTTCCCGATCACGACCGTCCGTCATATACCACTGTGCAGACCACTGTCTATCGGCTCGAAGGAAAGAACGCCGTCCGCCGCGTCAGAAAGATCGGCAATGCTCATATCTTCGAAGCGGTGGTCTCGCGCAAGGCGACGCAGCGTAGATTGATCGACGATGTGTTGAGGTTATTCGGCGGGCGCAGTCAGCCGGTGATGGCGCACTTGATCGAATCCGGCAATCTCACTTTGCGCGACGTGAAGGAAGCCGAAAAAACTCTGCGGGACCTGGCGCGAAAGGATAAGCAATGATTGGCCCAATCGTTCGCATCATGACGCAGCGCATCGGAACCAAGCTGAATTTCGGGAGAAAATTACTGCTGGCAGCCGCCGCGATGTTAGCTGTGGCCGGACCGGTTCTTTTGGGCGTAATGAACGCAACGCAAAGCCGCGCGCAGTCACCCGCAGCGGCAGCCCCTGCATTTGAAGTTGCGTCCGTGAAGCTGAATAAATCTGGCGGAGGCCGCGTGCGGCGTGTCGATCCGAGGGGGATCGCCTATACCGACATTACTTTGAACGACTGCATAGGCGCGGCGTACGGCGTCAAATTCTATCAGATTTCAGGCCCAGACTGGTTGCGATCCGAACGGTACGACATTGTGGCAAACGCAGCGTCGCCCGTCCCCAAGGATCAGCTTATGCGGATGCTTCAGACCCTCTTGGCGGATCGATTCAAATTGACATTCCACCGCGAAGAGAAAGAACTCCCAGTGTATGCCCTGGTCATAGGCAACAAGGGGCCAAAACTCAGAAAGGCCGCGAGCGAGGACGAAGCCGACGCCATCGTAGCGCCCGACCCTCGGGGCCTGGTGTTCAAGAACCACTCCATGGCGGAGCTTGCGGAATTTCTGTCGCGTGCGATGGATCGCCCTGTGTTGGATATGACTGGGCTCAAAGATCGGTTCGATTTCAATTTGAGTTTGTTCGAGTCGGACACGAGCCCCGCCGATGTGAAGCGGGCGATCGGGGGCGGTCAGTTGGCCGCTTCCATGTTCACGCTCATCCAGGAGTTGGGGCTCAAATTGGAATCGCGAAAAGCTCCGGTTGAGATTCTGGTGATCGATCACGCGGAAAAAGTGCCGACAGAGAATTGACGGCGCAAAAGGATAAACAATGATTGCCGTATCTTTATCGCCGCTCTTTAACGACGTGTTCAACCACCTGTGGCAATCGACGCTGTTTGGCGCGGTCGCGGCGCTGCTGGCGCTTACCTTGACAAAGAATCACGCACGGGCGCGCCACTGGCTGTGGCTGAGCGCTTCGGTGAAATTTCTCATTCCTTTTTCGTTGCTCATAACGATAGGCAGCCACATCGCGTGGCCCACCGCGACTCCGATTGCACAGCCGCGAGTCTCCGTGCTCATGCAAGAAGTCAGCCAGCCGTTCACGCCTCCAGTTATCCCGCTAACAACCACGCCCGCCACAACCAGCCCGTTGCCGTTTCTTCTACTTGCTCTGTGGGCGTGCGGATTTGCAGCGGTCTTTTTCTCGTGGTGGCTGCGCTGGCGCCGCATTCATGCAATCCTGCGCGCGGCATCTCCATTGGCCCTTGAAACAGAAGTCAAGGTGATGTCCTCACGGGCCCTGCTGGAGCCGGGTGTTTTCGGCATCTTTCGCCCGGTATTGCTGCTGCCGGAAGGCATAACGGACCGTCTGGCGCGACCGCAACTGGAGGCAATTCTCGCGCACGAATTGTGCCACATCCGCCGCCGCGATAATCTCGCCGCCGCTATACATATGTTGGTTGAGGCCATCTTCTGGTTTCATCCTCTGATCTGGTGGCTGGGAGCGCGACTGGTGGACGAGCGCGAGCGCGCCTGCGATGAAGCGGTGCTGCAATCGGGCAGCGAGCCGCAAGTCTACGCCGAAGGCATTCTCAAAGTTTGCGAATTCTATGTGGAGTCGCCGCTGTTCTGCGCAGCCGGAGTCACTGGCTCAAATCTGAAGAGCCGAATTGTCCGCATCATGACGCACCGCATCGGAGCTAGGCTAACTTTCGGGAGAAAATTACTGCTGGCAACCGCCGGAATGTTAGCCATCGCGGGGCCTGTTGCGATCGGCCTGATGAACGCACCCCAGACTCACGCGCAATCGCAGCCGTCACCGGCATTCGAAGTGGCCTCGGTCAAAATGAGCCCGTTACTCGGTTCGGGAGCCGTTCGCATCATAAAGGTGGCCATCCACGGGCAGCTTACCTTCAGCGGAATCACGTTGAAAGACTGCATAAGCTGGGCCTATGGCGCCACCAACTATCAGATCTCAGGACCGAATTGGATTGACTCCGAACGTTACGACATTCGGGCGAAAGCAGCTAACCCGGTTGCCGCCGACGAACTGAAGCTCATGCTCAGATCGCTGCTTGCGGATCGCTTCACGCTGATCCTCCACCGTGACCAGAAAATACTTCCCGTGTACGCGCTGGTCATCGGAAAGAGTGGTCCGAAAATTCATGCAGTGAAGCCCGAAGGCCCGAGCAAATACTTTCCGAACAGCACCGGCCTCTCTGCTCGCCAAGTCTCCATGGCGCGCTTTGCCGAGCTGCTGTCGGGTAAGGTCGATCGCCCGGTGTTGGATGAAACGGGGCTGACAGGCGTCTTTGATATTGACCTGAACTGGAGCCGCGACAGCGGCGCTACGCCGGAGGACACGGCTGGTCCCTCTATCTTCACCGCTATGCAAGAGCAGCTCGGGCTTAAGTTGGAAGCGAGAAAGGCGCCCGTTGAGATTCTCGTGATCGATCACGCAGAAAAAGTACCGACGGAGAATTAATCGCACGACGAGAATCGAGGAATTATGTTCAGAAGAAAATTATTCCTGTTATCCGCTGGAATGTTGTACATCGGCGCGCTCGTTGTCATCGGCCGCGCGCAGTCGCAGGCTACACCAACGCCGTCGCCCACCTTCGAGGTCGCGTCCATCAAGCCCAGCGATCCTTCGAGCCGCATGGTAATGCTCAGAAACTCTCCGGGCGGAAGATTCACCGCCAACGGCGTCACTACGAAATTTCTGATCGCAGAGGCTTTCAACATCCGAGATTTCCAAATATCGGGCGGGCCGAGTTGGATCGACTCAGCCCGATATGACATTGAAGCCAAGGCCGATGATTCTTCGGCCGACCCGCGCACCATGAACGAGGACCAGCGCCGCGCTCTTATGGACCAGCAGCGGCTGAGGCTGCGAGCTCTGCTGGTCGACCGCTTTCAACTGCAATTCCACATGGGCACCAAGGAACTCCCCGTGTATGCGCTGGTCATCGCTAAGAATGGACCGAAACTCCAGGAAGTAAGGGATGCCGGCGGCACTCCGTCGTCTCCCGCCACCCCCAAAGGACGCATGGCGATGGGTAGGGGGGAGCTAAGCAGCGAAGGCACCCGCCTGCCATTTTTGGTGCAAGTGTTGTCGCAACAACTGGGCCGCACTGTGATCGACAAAACCGGACTGAGTGGCACCTACAATTTCAAGCTGACGTGGACTCCGGATCCAGGGCAAGGCGGGATGTTCAAAGGGCCCGATGGCGGGCCGCCGCCGGACGCTCCACCGCCGGACACGCAAGGACCATCGATTTTCACGGCATTGCAAGAGCAGCTTGGGCTGAAGTTGGAGTCTGGAAAAGGTCCCGTTGAAATTCTGGTGATCGACCGTCTCGAAAAGCCAACTGAGAATTAATCCAGGAAAAAGAATCGAGGTAATCATGTTCAAAAAAGAGCTGCTGCTGGCAAGTACCGCAATCCTAGCCGTAGCCGCACCTGTTGTGATCGTCCGCGCGCAGTCGCCGACCACACCGTCCTCCGGGCCCACCTTTGAGGTCGCATCTATTAAGCCCAGCGATCCTTCGAGCCGCAACATAATGCTTAGAAACGCTCCCGGCGGCAGATTTACCGCTAACGGCATTACTGCGAAATTTCTCATAGCACAGGCATATAACGTGAGGGATTTCCAAATATCGGGCGGCCCCAGCTGGATGGACTCCGCCAGGTACGACATCACCGCTACGGTCGGCGGTTCGTCGGATTCTTCGGGTGACCTGCGTACCATGAGCCAGGATCAGCGCGACGCTTTTATGGAGCAGCAGCGGCTGAGACTGCAAGCTCTGCTGGCCGACCGCTTCCAATTGCAATTCCATCGCGGCACCAAGGAACTCCCCGTGTATGCGCTGGTCATCGCCAAGAATGGACCGAAGCTTCAGGAGGTAAAGCCTGACAGCGGTACGGCGGCAGGCGGCCCGAAAGGACGCGGCATGAGGATGGGCAGGGGTGAACTGAGCAGCGAAGGGGTACCCATACAATTTTTCGCGCAAGCGCTCTCGCAGCAACTGGGCCGCACGGTGATCGATAAAACCGGACTGAAAGGCATTTACAACTTCAAGCTGACCTGGACGCCGGATCCGGGTCAGGGAGGTGGGATGTTCAGAGGCCCCGATGGTGGACCGCCGCCGGATGCGCCGCCGCCCGAGACGCAAGGGCCTTCCATTTTTACCGCTCTGCAGGAACAGCTTGGCCTGAAACTGGAAGCGCAAAAAGGCCCGGTCGAGATCCTGATTGTCGACCGCATCGAAAAGCCCACCGAGAACTAAGTAGAAATGGGCCTCTCTGCCTGTGCGCGCTGCCTTGCGATAGCCTGTCTGGCTATTTGCGAATTGGCGGCTTCGGAGCACCACGGGCAAGTCAATTTCGGCGGCTTGCCGGTTCCCGGCGCGACGGTAACGGCCACGCAGGGCGATAAGAAATTCACTGCCATCACCGATCAGCAAGGTTTCTATTCGTTTCCCGATTTGCCGGACGGAACCTGGACGATTCAAGTCGAAATGCTCGGTTTCTCGACTATGAAACAGGATGTGGCAGTCGCTGCAAATGCGCCTGCGGACAAATGGGAATTGAAGCTGCTTCCCTTAAATGAAATCCGGGCGGCGATTGCGCCTCCGCCGTCTGCCCCATCCCCTGCCCCACCGGAACCAGCGCCGCAGCCTGAGGCTAAGAAACCGGCCGCGGCGCAACCCGCCCAAGACGATCTCGCCCAGCGCGCCGCCGACGGGTTCCTGATCAATGGCAGTATGAACAATGGCGCCGCTTCTCCGTTCGCGCAGCTCGCGGCTTTTGGTAACAATCGCAATGGACCGAAAGGACTCTATAACGGCGGCATCGGCCTTACTCTGGATAATTCCGTCCTGGATGCACAATCGTTTTCCTTGACCGGCCAGAACACGCCCAAGCCGTCCTATAACCGTCTTCAAGGCCTGCTGGCATTGGGCGGTCCAATCAGAATTCCGCACTTACTCAAAAATGGCCCGAATGTTTTCGTCGGCTATCAATGGACGCGAAACCGCAACGCCACCACCCAACCCGCTCTGATGCCCACGCTGGCCGAGCGCAGCGGCGATTTCTCGCAAACCGTCATCGATCCCACTACCGGCCTGCCGTTCTCCGGCAACGTCATTCCGCAAAATCGCATCAGCCCTCAAGCGCGCGCGCTGCTGAATCTCTATCCGCTCCCGAATTTTTCCGGCGATACGCGATACAACTTTCAGATCCCCATCGTCGGCGCTACTCATCAGGACGCCCTGCAATCGCGCTTCAACAAAACGCTCAGTCGCAAGGATCAGCTTTACGGCGGCTTCGCGTTTCAGAGCACTCGCACTGACAGCCCGAATCTGTTCGGCTTCCTGGATACCACCGATGTTCTCGGCATCAACACCAATATCAATTGGTCGCACCGCTTTGGCCAGCGCCTGTTCCTGAATCTCGGCTATCAATTCAGCCGTTACGCCGTGCGCAACACGCCCTATTTCGAAAATCGCGAAAACGTTTCGGGCGACGCCGGAATCGCGGGCAACAATCAAAGCCCGCTGAACTGGGGTCCGCCCACGCTCGTGTTTTCGAGCGGTATCGCTGGTCTCTCCGATACGCAAAGCTCCTTCAATCGCAATCAGACCAGCGCGTTGTCTTACTCCATGCTATGGAATCGCGGCCGCCATAACTTCACCTATGGCGCCGATTTCCGCAGGCAACAATTCAACCTGCTTTCGCAGCAAGATCCGCGCGGCACGTTCACCTTCACCGGCGCAACCGCTGGCTCCGATTTCGCCGATTTCCTGCTGGGTGTCCCCGACACCAGCTCCATCGCTTTCGGCAATGCCGACAAATATTTCCGCGCTTCTTCCTACGACGCCTACATCACCGACGATTGGCGAATCAGTCCGGAGCTCACACTCAACGCAGGAATGCGCTGGGAATATGGCTCGCCGATTACGGAATTATATGGACGTCTGGTGAACCTGGACATCGCGCCGGAATTTTCCGCAGTAGCGCCGGTTGTAGCGACGAATCCCCTCGGCGCGCTGACCGGCCAGCGCTATCCCGATTCGCTGATCCATCCCGACAAGCACGCCTTTGAGCCGCGCATTGCTATCGCGTGGCGTCCTCTTTCGGGATCGTCCATGGTCATTCGTGCTGGATACGGCGTCTACTACAACACTTCCGTTTATGAACCGATCGCCATCCAGATGGCGCAGCAATCGCCCCTATCCAAAAGTTTAAGCGTGCAAAACAGTCCCGCCGATCCGCTGACGCTCGCGAATGGATTCAACGCTTCGCCTTCCATCACGCCGAATACTTTTGCAGTCGATCCGAACTTCCGCATCGGATATGCGCAGACCTGGCAGGCGACCGTTCAACGCGATCTGCCCGCCTCACTCCAAATGACTGCGACGTATCTCGGCATCAAAGGCACCCGCGGCGCCCAGGAATTCCTGCCCAACACTTACCCCATCGGCGCGGCCAATCCGTGTCCCGCCTGTCCCGCCGGATACGTCTACCTGACCTCGAATGGAAACTCCACGCGCGAATCGGGCAACATCCAGTTGCGCCGAAGACTGCACAATGGTTTTACAGCAACACTTCAATACACTTTTTCGAAATCGATCGACGACGTTTCCGGTCTGGGTGGTCAAGGAGCCGTCATGCCCACCCAGAACACGACCCCGCAGAACACGCCGCAAAGTCCATCCAGCTCCAATACCGCCGCGCCCCCCGCGCCCACCCAGGGAAGCACCACCATCGCGCAAAACTGGTTGAATCTCAGTGCCGAGCGCGCGCTTTCAAACTTCGATCAACGGCACCTGGCCGCCCTCACGATGCAGTACACAACCGGCATGGGAACGGCGGGAGGAACGCTGCTGACCGGCTGGAAGGGCGCGCTCCTCAAGGAATGGACGTTCCTCACTCAGATTACGGCGGGTACGGGTCTGCCCTTGACGCCCATCTATCTTGCGCCCGTGCAAGGCACTGGAGTGACAGGAACCATCCGGCCCGAATACACCGGCGCTCCGCTCTATGCGGCACCTTCCGGTTTCTATCTGAATTCCGCGGCTTACGTCGCCCCAATACCGGGCGAGTGGGGAAACGCCGCAAGAAATTCAATCACCGGTCCTGCGCAGTTCGCCCTCAACGCTTCCATGGGACGCACTTTCCGTCTGAGCGATCGGTTTAATCTCGATTTGCGCGTCGATTCCACGAACGCGCTGAACCATGTCACGTTTGTCAGCTGGAACACTACCGCTAATAGCGCGCAGTTCGGCTTGCCGACGGCCGCCAATGCGATGCGCAGTATGCAAGTCACTGTGCGCCTGAGGTTCTGAGATATGCGATTTTCTGCGATTCTTTTTTGCACGCTCACCGCCGCCGCGCAGCAGGTCGGCCAGAATGCGCCGCTGGGCGGCAGTCAGACCGCGACCTTCACCACCGGCGCGCAACTGGTGGTCGAAACCGTGGTCGTCACCGACAAGAAGGGCAGCCCGGTGGAAGGCCTGACCGCTAAGGATTTCATCGTCACTGAAGACGGCGTGCCGCAAACCATCCGTTTCTTCGAGCATCAAGCCTTGCCCAAAGTCGAAAGCGCCGCGCCCGCGAATCCGCCCCAGCCCGAAAATATCCACATCTACGACCGGCTCACTCTAACGCAAATCGCGCCGGAATCGCCCGGAAGCACGCGATACAAAGATCGCCGCCTGCTGGCCCTGTATTTCGACATGACCGCCATGCCGCCATCGGACCAGTTGCGCGCGCTCGCGGCCGCGCAGAAATTCATCAGAACCCAAATGGGCCCGGCGGACCTGCTCGCCATCCTGCGGTATTCAGGCGGCGCGGTCAACGTGCTGCAGGATTTCACCCATGATCGCGACCGCCTGTTGAGCATCATCCAAACCATGATCGTCGGCGAAGGTCAAGGCTTCGACGAAAGCGCCAGCGACTCGAGCACTCCCGACGTTGGCGCGGCATTCGGTCAGGACGATAGCGAGTTCAACATCTTCAACACCGACCGCCAATTGTCCGCTCTCCAGACTGCGGCCAAAATGTTGGGACAGCTCAGCGAGAAGAAATCGCTCATTTATTTCGCCAGCGGGCTGCGGCTGAATGGCTTGGATAACCAGGCGCAATTGCATGCCACTATTAATTCCGCCATTCGCGCGGGCGTGTCCTTCTGGCCTATTGACGCGCGCGGTCTGGTGGCCGCTGCGCCTCTGGGTGACGCAACCAAAGGATCGCCTGGCGGTATCGGCATGTACACCGGCGCATCAGCGCTCGCCGTGACGACAAATTTTCAGCGCTCGCAGGATACGCTGTTTGCGCTGGCTTCGGACACCGGCGGCAAGGCTCTGCTCGACTACAACGATCTAACTAAAGGAATCGTGCAGGCCGAGCAGTCTGTTTCGAGCTACTACATTCTCGGCTACTACACCGCCAATACGGCGCTCGATGGCAAATTCCGCCGCATCAAAATCTCGCTGAATAACAACCTCGCCGCCAATTTGGATTATCGCCAGGGTTACTATTCCGCCAAGCAGTTTGCCAAATTCACGGTAGCGGACAAAGAGCGGCAGCTCGAAGACGCGCTGATGCTCCCCGATCCCATCACCGAGCTCACCATCGCGATGGAGGTCGATTACTTCCAGTTGAATCGCGCCGAGTATTTTGTCCCCATCGTCGTGAAGATTCCCGGGCGTGAGCTGGCCCTCGCCAAGCGCGGCGGCGCGGAACGCACGCTCATCGATTTCATCGGCGAGATCAAGGACGACTACGGCACAACCATAACCAACGTGCGCGACAAAGTCGACATCAAGCTGAGCGATGCAACCGCGGCCGAATTAGCCAAGCGCCCCATCGAATACGATGCGGGCTTTACGCTTCTTCCCGGAAAGTACACCATGAAATTTCTCGCGCGCGACGCCGAAACCGGAAGAATCGGCACGTATCAAACCTCATTTGTGATCCCCAATCTGAATAAAGAAGAGAAGCGCATCCCCATCAGCTCCGTGGTATTGAGCAGCCAGCGCATCGAGCTCAAGGATGCGCTCTATAACGCCGCGAAGGACAAAGGCAAGAGCGAGGCGGTGAACCCGCTGATGCAAGACGGGCAGAAATTAATTCCGAGCGTCACGCGAGTCTTCAGCAAGAGCCGCGACATGTACGTCTACCTGCAAGCCTACGAGCCAGGGCCGCTGGTCGCTTTCGTGAGCCTCTATCGCGGACAAGCCAAAGCGTTCGAAAGCCAGCCGATCGAAGTGAAGGATGCGCTAAACACCCGCCTCAAAACGCTCCCTCTAAAATTCGACATCGCGCTGACTAAGCTCCCGCCCGGCGAATACAACTGTCAGGTCACCATCCTCGATCCCACAGGTCAGAAAGCCGCCTTTTGGCAGACCCCCGTTATGCTCGTGCCTTAGATGCGCCGGCCCGCGAAGCTCTCGGCCTCTTGAAAATCTCTTCTCTGAATCGCTCTTCCGGAGCAACCATGAGGGAGTAGCGCGATGTCCGTAAAATAAGAACATATGTCAATAAAGGTAGGTATCAACGGCTTCGGCCGTATCGGACGAAATGTCGTCCGCGCCGGGCTGCATCGTGCGGGGATCGAGTTTGTCGCGGCAAACGACTTGACCGACACCGCGACATTAGCTCACTTACTGAAGTACGACTCGATACTCGGTCGGCTGGAACATCACATTCAGGCGGACGGCGATACGATCCGCATCGGCGATAAACCGATTAAGATATTTGCCATCAAAGATCCGGCGGAAATCGATTGGGCAGGGCTAGGCGTCCAGATCGTTGTCGAATCGACGGGCCGTTTTACCGATGCGAATGACGCCCGAAAGCACTTGCGGGGGTCGGTGAAAAAAGTGATCATCTCGGCGCCCGCCAAGAACGAAGACGTAACCGTCGTGCTCGGAGTGAATGAGAAAATGTACGATCCCGCCGCGCACAACGTCATTTCGAACGCATCATGTACGACGAACTGTCTCGCTCCTCTGGTCAAAGTGCTGCACGAGTCGTTCGGCATTGAAAAGGGCACGATGACGACCATACATAGTTACACGAACGATCAAAATGTGCTCGATTTTCCTCATAAGGATCTTCGCCGCGCGCGAGCAGCCGCATTGAACATGATTCCCACCTCCACTGGCGCGGCCAAGGCCATAGGGCTGGTTGTTCCCGAGCTCAAGGGCAAACTGGACGGCTATTCCATGCGGGTTCCCACGCCGGATGTTTCCGTCGTCGACTTCGTCGCCATTTTAAGCAAGAACTCAACGACCCAGGAGGTGAATCGAGCCTTCCGCGAAGCCGCCGACGGCGAGCTGAAAGGCATTCTCGCCTATACCGAAGATCCTGTCGTATCCACGGACATGCTGCACAATCCGAACAGCTCGATCGTCGATGCGCAGATGACCAAGGTGCTCGACGGAAACCTCGCAAAGGTCGTCTCCTGGTACGACAACGAATGGGGCTATTCAAACCGTATCGTCGATCTGATCGCTTTTCTCGGCAAGAAGGGGCTGTAAAAGTTTAGGTGCTGTCGCCGAGCCTCACCGGCTGCTGAAAACCGAGATAGGTCGCTGCGTCATCTAACCTAGTAGTTAAGAGCGAATGTCGACGAGCGTCTTAGATCCGCCGCAAGTGGAGGAGCTGTACCGAACTCTCGAACAGAAGGTGCGAGCGCTCCGGCCTAAAGAAGACCTTACTGTCCTGGATCGCGCTTATCAGTTCGCAGCTGAGCACCACAATCACCAAAAGCGAAAATCGGGTGAGCCGTACATCACGCATCCCCTCGCGGTCGCGCATATTCTGGCGGACATGCAGATGGATCTGGTGTGCCTCGAAACCGGCCTGCTGCACGACGTCCTGGAAGACACGACCGCCAAGCCCGATGAAATCAGAGAGAAGTTCGGAGAAGATGTCGCGCGCTGTCTCGATGGCGTCACCAAGTTAAGCAAAATCAGCCTCGCCAATCGAGAGGACCGCCAGGCGGAAAGTCTTCGCAAGATGCTGCTGGCGATGACTGGCGATATTCGCGTCATCATCGTCAAACTCGCGGACCGTCTGCATAACATGCGGACCATCGGTTCGCTCTCGCGTGAGCGGCAGGAATCTATCGCGCAGGAGACCATCGATATCTACGCGCCCATCGCGCACCGCTTGGGCATGGGTAAAGTGCGCGGCGAGCTGGAAGATTTAGCGTTCGAAACGCTGCACCCGGAAGCTTCCGCCGACCTGATGCGCGAGATCGAATCGAAGCGGCAGGAACACGAAGACTGGCTGCGGCAGGTTCAAACGCACATCGAGCAGAAGCTGATGCGCGAAGACATCCCGGCGCGCGTCGAAGGCCGCTTAAAGCGCGCCTATTCCGTTTATCAAAAACTGAAGCGGCAAAAGATCACTCTCGACCAGGTCTACGATGTTCTGGCGGTTCGCATCATTACTGATTCCGTTAAGAACTGTTACGGGGCGCTGGGGGTCATCCACAATGAGTGGCACCCTATTCCCGGCCGGATCAAGGATTTTATAGCCATGCCGCGCCCTAATCTCTACCAATCGCTGCACACCTCCGTTATCGGGCCGGGAGGGGTAACTTTCGAAGTCCAGATTCGCACGGAAGAGATGCACAGGCTCGCCGAAGAGGGCATCGCGGCGCACTGGAAATACAAAGAAGGAAGCAAAGGGCCCGGGTCGGAAGACCAACGCATCGCGTGGCTGCGTCAACTGGTGGAATGGCAGCGCGAAATGAGCGATTCGGGCGAATTCCTCTCGACGCTCAAGGTGGATCTGTATTCCGAAGAGGTCTACACCTTCACCCCGCGAGGACGCGTAATTGTTCTTCCGCGCGATGCTACGCCGATCGATTTCGCCTATGCGATTCACAGCGATGTAGGCAACTCGTGCACCGGGGCGCGCGTGAATGGCGTTATTAAGCCGCTGAAATCCACCCTCAAAAACGGCGATGTGGTCGAGATATTGACTCAGCCTGGCCACCAACCCAGCCGCGATTGGCTCGCGGTGGTGAAAACCTCGCGCGCGCGCAACAAGATCAAGCACGTGATTAATGCCGTCGAGCGCGCGAAAGCTGTAGAGATAGGCCAGAAATCGCTCGAAAAAGAAGCGCGCCGGATGGGCCTGAGCCTCGGCCGGATTTCTCGCGACGATCTGGAGTCCGTCGCCTCCGAATACGGAGTCAGCAAAACCGAAGATCTATACGCGGGTCTCGGCTTTGGAAAATTTTCGGCGCGGCAGGTGTTACAGAAGGTCGCGCCCGACGAAGCGGTTCCGCCCGCCGAGCCGCTTCAAACGCCGCCTGCGCGCGTGCCCGGAACTCCGGGACTGCCGGAAGGCGACGGCGACCTCACCATTCACGTTAAGGGCGCGAACGACGTCATGGTGTACCGCGCGAAGTGCTGCAACCCGGTTCGCGGCGAGCAGATCGTCGGTTACATCACCCGAGGCAAAGGCGTCGCCGTCCATTCCGCGCAATGTTCGAACGTACAGAATCTCATGTATGAGCCGGAGCGCAAGATTGCCGTCGAGTGGGCTCGCAGCGGAAGCGAACCCCTGCCGGTGAAAGTCGTAATCTACACGGACGACCGGCCCGGCATACTTCATCAGCTCACTTCTATTCTGAGCGACGAATCGAGTAACATCAGAACGCTCGAGGCGCGTGGCGACGAGAATCGCACCGATGAGAGCGCCATTATCGATATCACCATGGACGTGCGCGATAAGAAGCAGCTGGAGCGCGTCATCACCGCATTTCGCCGCATCCCCGGGGTAAGAGATATTCAGCGTATGCAGAACGCGCCGTAAATCAGAGAATTGACGAGCACCGATCCTGAACATATCGCGATTTCAAAATCCACCGGCATCAAGATCGATTGGCGCGATGGACATCACAGCGATTATTCGCTCGCCTACTTGCGCGATGAATGTCCTTGCGCCACTTGCACCGGAGCGCACGGGACTGAGCCGCGGAAATCGCAATATTCGAAGCCGGAGCTATTCCCGATGTTCAAACCGGCCCTACGAATGAATTCAGTGGAGCCAGTGGGCAGCTATGCTGTGCGGATTTACTGGAATGACGGGCACAGCTCGGGCATTTATTCTTTCGATCACCTGAGAAACATTTGTCCTTGCGCAGAATGCAAACAGAACCACGACCGTCAGGGAGTGTTTTCCGAGCCGCTATAACAACCGGAAGTTTACTTCCACGTTAGCCTGGACGGCAACCGGATGGCCGCCCTTCATGGCTGGACGGAAGCGCCACTTCATAACCGCTTCGATTGCTTTTTCATCCAACCCCAGGCCTAGCGGGCGAACTACGTGAATATCACGGGGCATGCCGTGCTCGTCGACCACAATCTGAAGCAGAACCGTTCCAGAATATTTGGCTTTGCGGGCATCTTCGGAGTACTCCGGTTCAATTTTTGTGACCAGCACAGGCTGCGAGACATCGCCGCCGATCTGATAGACGCCGCCGCCCTGATTGCCCCCTTCTCCGGGACCATAGCCATTGCCCTTGCCCGGACCCAATCCACCGCCGGTGCCGCTGCCAAGTCCGTCGCTGCCTGGCCCGCCCGAAAGCAGCTTGCTGAGAGCGTTCGGATCGCCGTATTGATTCGCGTCGATGTGCGGAACTTGAGCTGTAATGGTCGGAACTTCCGGCAACTTCGGCTTCGGGATGGCCAGCGCCGGCGGCATGAACTGTTTAGGAGCGAATTGCGGGGCCGCTCCCTTGCTGACCGGCTGAGGGGCCTTCTGTCCCCCGCCGCCGCCGCCTTGCGCCTTCTGTGCTGCCGCCGGAAGTTTGGGCTTGTAGGGGGGCGGAACATAGTAAACGTCCGTCACGTCCTTGATTTTGTTGCGAATAGCCGGAGATTGGAAGATCAGAAAAACTAGAGCGATTACGCCGCCATGAATGAGCAGCGAGACCGCGCCCGATTTGGTCTCCCCACCCTGATACGCGCCCCAGATGGTTCCCACTTCGACGGGCTTCGAGGTAAGTTCCAGTGGCGGCAGTTTGGGCGGATGGATCAACTCCTTGACGTTGGCTACAAAAGACTGGAACCAAGGTTGTTCAATCCTGTTCAGGTCCCCGAGATTCGCGCCTTGGATCGGACTCGAGGTGAGCTCGAGCGGCGGAAGCTTGGGCGGGCTTATTGTCTCGCGAATACCGCGAACAAGGGATTTGTACCAAGGCTCTTCCAGATCGGTGGTTACCAACAGCCGATCCAAATGATCATCCGACGGGCCGACTCTGGGATGCTCGATCGTTTCTTTTCCTGGTTCGCCGCTAATCACGACACACTCCGCCTCTTGCTATCGCGCGATCCTGATTCTATGCATTCGTTGGACGTGATGGAAAAAGTCATCGTTGCAACAAATCGATAGACAACATCCACTTTCTCTTCGAAAGTGCACAGCAATACCACCAGTCTAGCTCATTCCCGTGGGGCAGGCCATCCTTGTTGGTGGAGCGTCAGTTCACCATCCGCTCACCAGCGCCGCTTCCACTCCCGCCACCAATCGGTATCCCCTAGATTCAATGCATTCCAAGCGGCGTCCATCGCCGCCGGATCGCCTTTCACGATTTTTTCGCTGGTGACGTCCGGTGAAAGATGGACAATCTCCGAAAATCGGATGAACACTTCTGCGCGTTCTTGCCCATTTGTTCGCGCCAACAGGTGCCACAGGGTAAGCGCATCGCGAGGACGCGCGCTGGGGAGCGCCCGGCGTACAGCCGCAAAGTCGCCGTTCTCATCGAATCGGGCTGCGGCCATTCGCAACGCCACCGGTGCGTCGGCAAAGTAAGGAGTGCCCGGCCCTCGCCCCGGCCGCGTAGTACAAGCGGCGCCGGCAGGAATGAACGACTCCAGGTTCTTCCATTGGAACGCCACCCAGCCCATTTCTACATGGAGCGTCCCAGTTCCATCCCGGCCTACCTGCAGCGTGTATTGGCACCCAAGATCGATGGTCGCGGCGGAGGGCGTGCCGACCACGAATTCTCGCGGCGGTGCCCAGATGAGCGCATGAATCGTGCCGTGCTCCAAGTCCAGCCGCTGCTCGCTTTTCGTGGTTTTCAAGATGCGCAGCCGCGACTCGGGATCCACCCGTACTTCGCCCACGAACTCCGATTGCAGTTTTGCCGCGGAATTCTTCCCGGTGTCGATCGTTTCCCCGCTTTGTACCGCATGCGGGCGAGCGCCATTCCACGCCACGTTCCATGCGGCATCCGATTCGCCCCGCGCGCGAAGACGCGAATTTACGAAAATTCCCAGCATCAGGATTGCCGCGGCAGCCGCAATTCCCATGGCCCACCACCGGGGTCTGCCGCTTGCCGGGGTCACATGCACGTTCGGCAGTTGGAGCGGCGCGAGGTCCGGCTCGTAGCGCAATGGCTCGAGCAGTTGCTCCAATTGCGCGATCTCCGGGTCGGCCTCCCCACCGCGATTCCACAAATATTCTTCATTCATACTGTGTTGCGCCTCCGAGCGCCTGCCGTAACTGCTTCATCCCGCGGCAGAGATTTACGCGTACCGAATCCCGGGTCAGTCCCGTGCGCGCCGCAATCTCCGGGCCATTCATCCCCTCAACCAATCTCATGATCAACGTCTCGCGGTACGCTTTCGGCAGTTCTTGCAGCGCTGCCAGTATTTCGAATGCCGGGTGGTCGGGACGAGGACCTCCCGCTCTATGGTGGGCATCTTGCAAAGGCCTTATCTTGCGATGAAAATCGACGGCCGCGCGCCGCGCGATCGCAGCCAACCAAGCGCCGAACGCCGCTGGATCGCGCAACGAGTGAAGCTGCTCGAGAGCTCGCAGGAAAACATCCTGCACCAGGTCCTCGGCATCCGTGTAGGAGACATGGGCCAAAAGAATGCCGTGGACCATACGCGAATACTGCTCGTATAGCGCGCCAAGCGCCGCGCGATCCCCGCCTTGTGCGGCGCGGACCAACGCGGCTTCCTCCAAATGCACTTCAGGAGCGGCAGGGACGAACACGTCGATATGGTTTCACAATTTCGATGCGAGCGTCGTATTCAGCGCCGCGTCGATGTTTTCTCTGCTGGGAACGCCGTTGAATCGCATGATCCCGCCGAAATCGACCGAATCGCGATCCACGTTAACCACTGCGCTGGTCGGCATCTTGAACTTAGGATTGGCCTCGACCAGCGTGATCACCCACTTGCCTTCCGCCGGCCATTGCCGTGTCAGCGCATAGGTGCTTTGTTCGGATAGCGGAATGAGTTTCAGCGGAATGGTCTCGCGCTTGCCGTTTACAATTCCTTCGGCCGTGGCCGTAACGGTGGTCTCCTCCGGCGCGGCACACGCGACACCGCGAACCACCAGGACGGCATGCTTCGCCTGTGCTTCGGGGTTGGCCGAAGGCTTGCCGATTTGCAGCACGAAAGCGCCCGCCAACAGTGACGTCGCAGTGACCAGCGTAATCGCGATCGCAAATAATTCGATTTTGCGTTTCATGAGTTTTCTCCTCCAGAACCCTGTCGTGAGTTCTGCGGAAGAGACGGAGTTAAGGGCGCGAGTGTTAACTCGGGCCAGGCTAGTGGAGCAAGCGCGGACACGGCCAAGCGAAGGCCAAAAACGGCCGGCCAGCGAATTCGGCTCTGGTAACCGGTCCAAAATTGCGGCTGTCCAGGAGTTCATTTCTGTTGTCGTTTAGAACAAAGTACGAGTCTTTCGGGACAGTGAACTCTTTGCCCAGGTTCAAAGTTGTCGCGTAGGCGTACTGATATCCGCCCCAGCAGACGTGCATTGACGCTCATAACCCCGGTCACCGACGTGTACAGCCGGTTCCATGGAATCGTTGACCACCATCGGAGAGAGCGCGAATGCAGTTCCGAAGAGAAGGGCAACGGCCGCGCCGAGACCTAATGCCACAAGCGAAATCCGCAGCAACGGCCGCAGGGCGGCGGGTCGTGTAGCTGCTACGAATTGGGCCGCCGTTAGACGCCTGCTGCAGTTGATTACGCGCACCTTCTACAGCATGGGCGCGTCTCTATCAAGGCCCCACGAGCGTTGCGGTCGAAGTTATGGTGGCGAGAGGATACAGACCTCCGCTCATTCCCGGTGAGTGGCGGCGGCAGCGCGATTCGATGCTCGTTCGACAGCATCGATCAAATACAGATTACGATTCGGAGTCACGCTTTAGCCGCTTTGAATATACATCGTTCCGCACCCCTGACTGCCTCCGGTGATATCCTCGGAGCGAGGCAGTGCGCATGGAAATCCGGAACGTTCTACTGTTATCGGGGTGCGCGATTGCTTTTATCGGCACCGCCTACGCGCTGGATCGCACGTTGCCTCATCCCTTCCGCGAATATCCGGGCATTGAACACCGCCTCGGCGAGGTTCCATTGCCGCCGGATTATCAGGAAAAGACCGAGTGGGCGTTCACGCGCTTGATGTACCCGCCGGGATGGAACAATGGCTACGCAGGACGCGACGATCCCGATTGGCGGCAGGGCTATTCGCTATGGACTCAGGATTTTCCGCCGGCGGATCGTCACTTCTCCGAGGCCGTGCGCCGTTTAACGCGCATTCACGTGCGCTCCGTGGAACAGTGCGTCAATCTCGATGATGGCGACGACATCTACAACTGGCCCTGGCTTTACGCCGTGCAGGTGGGCGAGTGGGGGATTACCGATGCGCAGGCCAAAAAGCTTCGCGATTACCTGCTGCGCGGCGGCTTTTTCATGGCCGACGATTTCCATGGGACTGTGGAATGGCAAGTCTTCGAAGAGAGCATGAAGCGCGTCTTCCCCGACCGGCCCATCGTCGATATTCCAAATAGCGACGCGATTTTTCACACCGTGTACGACCTCGACGACCGCTATCAGATCGTCGGCATGGACCACTTGAGAGAAGGCCACAAGCTGGATGGCTATGTAGCGCGCTGGCGCGGCATCTATGACGACAAAGGCCGCATCATGATTGCCATTTCATTCAATTCCGATATCGGCGATTCGTGGGAGTGGGCCGACAATCCGCGTTATCCCGAGCAATATTCCGCGCTGGGAGTTCGCATCGGCGTAAATTACATCGTCTACGCGATGACGCACTGATCTCTTTATTGCGGCGGCTTGTTATCCGGCGGTCGATTCGGCCCCGGCCCAGGTCCTTGCCCCGGACCGCCTGGATTCGCCTGAGCGCGCGCAGCCTCGTCCGGGAACAGCGGACGAGAAAGCGGCCGGTTGTGACCTTCGTGGCAAGTGAAACACCGCACATCGGGATGGCCTTCGAAATTGTCTTTATCGATCGATTCGGTCATCTCGATCATTTTCCGCGCCGTCTTCTTTTCCTTCTTGTCATCGGAATCGAAGTGATCTTTCACGTGACAGAACTCGCAATCCTTGTTGAGCGCCCACCCGAAGTAGCGCATATTATCGAGGAACTGCGATGCCGGAAGAGTTTTCAGAGGCGTCTTCACGTTTTTGAAATGCGCCTCCGCCGTCTCCTCGGGCTTGCGCAGCGGCTCGCCCGCTGCATCCGGCTGCTTCAGCAGAACCAGCGCGATGTGCTGCTCGCGTCCATTCGCGCTCATCAGGGAATCGACGGTGAGCGTCTGCCCATCGGATGAAAGCGCATAGGTCTTCGTGAGAGTTACCGGGCGACCCGCCATTTCGCCCTTCAGCGTGAGCGTGTTGCCTTCCCACGAAGCCGTAAGCCGCGCCGGAATTCCTTGAACCGGCCGAATAACGGGCTTGCCCGTAACCAGAAAACTTAGAAGCGACCGCTGCTCTCCGTGCTCGCCCCAGGCGCCGGTGGTCTCGTCGATCTCGGCCCCTTTCTCTTGGGTTCTGCGATCGACCACCACCGTTTTCTGCTCGATAATCTCGAGATAATCCGTGGGCGGCGGCCCAGCAAACTTACTCTTCTGTAAATCTGCCTTCCAGACTCCCGTAATGTCGGGCGACTGGGCCAGTAACACGGAAGCGCTGAATGCGGCGAGAGCCAGAAATTTCCACATAATCGCCGTTGAGTATAGCAAGTTTCCGGCGGCTAGGCAGTGTGCCGCGTCAAACGTCTGCCATAAAGCTTGGTGACGATGGCGACCGCGATCCATAGCGAAACTGCGTAGAGTCCGTACCACATCACTTCTTGCGCAGCGGTCACGCGCGGCGCGCTGAAGACGACCAAAGAGCCCGTAGAGCTCACATGCATCAGCTGGGCCATCAAGACGCTGTTCGTGTTGACGTAGATCCAGCAGATCAGCACTCGCATGGCCGTCATCGCGACCGTGAACACAATAAAAAAAGAAAACCAGTATGAACCGTGCGGCGTCGCTGCCCCCAGGTAATTGACGACCGGTAAATGCCAAGCGCTCCAGAGCAAGCCCAACCAGATACTCGCAGCCAGCGCATTGTTGGGCGAGCGCATTTTAGGAAACGCATAGCCCGTCCAGCCGATTTCCTCCAACAACCCCGCGGGAATGCCAAACAAGACACCCATCAGAAAGCGATTGGGAGCGTACACTGACGACACGAATGTTTCCAGAGAGAAGAGAATGGCCAAAATTAGGGCCGGCGGAATCAGAAGCGCGGCGTACCATTGCATCGGCACGCGCCCCCGAAATATTCGCGAGACGAGGGTCCGCAAACCGATCCTTCCATCTACGATCCTTGTCAGAACGATGCCGGCAATGCTGGGGCCCAGCAGCATAGCCGGAAACATCAAAATGCCGGTCGCCTTGGCGAGAGGTGCGTGGCGGATAAGGCTAGGCGCGGCCACCAAAAACGCACAGGTCCACGAAATCGTGAAAGTCATGCCGAAATAACTGAGGACGGGATGACGCACGATGAAAATTCTGGCGGATCTCGCCTCAGGTCTCTCCACCATGCAATCCGATCAGTACCAACCCCGCGACAATCAGCGCCGTCCCGACGGATTTTGAAACCAGCGTCCATCCGCTGAATCGCTCCTTCAGCCAGCGCGGATAGAATTTGGTGATCAGGAACGCTCCGGCAAACACGATGGCGTAACGCAGGCCCGCAATGGCGGCGACGATAGCCGGGTGCGCCCGGCTGATGGCGAGAAAAATCAGAAACGATCCTACGCCGTTGAAAAAGCGATTCACAAAGTACCAAAACTTGCTGCTGGGGGTTGCCTCCCCGGATGCATGAAAAATGCGCTCGCGCCAGGATCGCCGGATCAAAAAGAACAGCGCGCCCGCGAATGTTCCGAGCGTGAAGAACACATAAGCCGTAACAAAGTTGGTTTCGTCGAAGGCCATCTTCTGCAGAATATTCGTCAGGCCAAAGGCGCAGGCCGCGAGAACGGTGAGCGAAAGAACCCGTTTCACGTTGATGCGTTCGGATAGGAACATCACGAACCCGCCCGCGACCATCAGCGCAAAGCCGAGCGGCGTGAACCCGCCCAACGGATGGGCCAGCAGGCCCAGCCCGATCAGGAACGTCGCAAGTGGCGAGAAGCCGCCCATAATAGCCAGGGTCTGCGAGGCCTCGCCCGCCTTCAACGTCGCATAATAAAAATAATTCGCTACCAGGTGGATAATGCCCGCTCCGAAAGCGAGACTGGCGAGTCCCACGCCCGGCATTCGGAAACCGAACGGAATCAGGCACAGGCCCAGCACGCTCATCGCGCCCAGCCAGAATACATAATTCACAACATCGCTGGTCTGTGGACGCCGCAGCAGAATCTTGTCCCACACCAGCGAAATACCGATAACTGCGTGCGCGACCACCGCGAGGAAAAATCCATTGTCGAGCAGCTTCATTCAAGCGCCCGAATAATGGAACGACTCATTTGTGCGCGGCCGCCTTCGCAGGATGCGCCGCCACCTTGCCCCAAAACACAGTGCAGTCCCTGATGTCGGCATGGTTCGGAAACAAGTCCTCCAAGCCCAGCTCGTCGATGCGGTCGTCATTGCAGCTCTGAGCAGTGGCGAATTTTCCCGCCTCGAGCTGGCGCTTCAGATCTTTGTAAGAGACAAGGTGAAATAACTTTTCCTGCGCTGGAGGCAATTCGAGTTTGTGAGCATAAGAGAACTCCATCCCAAACGGCGGAATACGTTTCAACAAGAAGTAGACCATCTCATCGGCGAAGATCTCGCCGCCGGGGGGCGTCACCTGAGCCACCTTTCGCGTGATTTGCTCGTAGTCGTTCCACGTGACGGCGTTGCGATCGTCAAACAGAGCCTTCGCGCACGCCAGGCAAATAAGGAGTGCAACAATCGCCGTGGGCCAAAGCGGCCGCTCCGCATCCGCTAAACGTGAGCTGACAGCATACAGTCCCGCCACAGCGACGATGCCGACGAAGGGCACGGCGAAAAGAAAATATCGCTCAAACGTCGGATGAGCGGTCGCGATGTAGGCGACCAGCCCCACCGCCAACCATCCGCATAAATAGAACTCGGCCTTTCGCGCGCGGTCCCAATTACTTTTCTTGATGATGAAGAAGGCGCCCGCTATGGCGAGCAAGCCCATCGAGAGAGCTTGCGTCGAGTTCAGCCACGCGCTCAGGACATCTACGTCATGGGGGGTTGCGCCCGGCCAATCCACCCGCCGGTACAGCGCCTGGTATTGAACAACGTTAAAAAATGTCTGGCGCGGCGCGTGAACAAACAGCCAGAGCAAGGGGAGAAAAGAAATCAGCGCGCCGGCCACGAATGCGGTGGATTTCGCCCAGCGGTTTCCGGCGCGGTTATAAAGAAAAATCCAAAGCAGCAGAACCGGAATCACCGGGGCGGTCAAAAGAGAGGAATCCGCTGCCGCACCGGCGAAAAGGCCGGCAGCCATAGCCCACACGAAAGCGTTTCGCTCGACCGCAGCCACGGAAAAACGGAAGGCGACGACGATCAGGAACAGGCAAACGCCGTATGCCTGGGCCACCGTGCCAAACTGGACGATCACATTGTCAAGACCGACAAACAACATAACTACGATCGCGCCCGCCAGCCGCCAACGCGGCACGGGAAAACGGGAGAGGAGGAACTGCGCGGTCAGAAACGCCGCCCCAGCGACCTCGAGCGCCGCAAGCACATGGGTCACGCGCCAGGTTTCTCCGAAGATTTCCATCCACGCGGCATTCCAGTAAGCGTTCAGCGGAGTCTGCGGGAAGCAAAAGTCCCGATACGGCATTTTGCCCCCGTCGATTAGCTGCGCCGCAATTAGATGAAAGCCCTCGTCCCACACAAAGCTCATGGTTTGCGAATAAACCAGCAGCCCCGCGCAGAGCAGCGTCGCGATACCGCACAGCAGCAGCAGCGCCCTGTGGCTCGCGTGAGCGCGATCGGTTCGGTTGCCCAGATCCCCTTGTTCGGCAGTTGCGGGAAACAGCTCCACTGCGCGAAATGATACGACGGCACGCGCACGATTATCAATGCATGCACGGAACGGCTTCGTAGATCGTTGATCCTGACCCGCGCCGGACGCGTAAGCGACCCGTCGGGCCATTCTTTTCACGGACAAGAGGAGCCGCGGACCGGGAGTTTTACCTGCCGCAACCCAATTAGGCCTATCCCCTGGGGGTAGGGTGTAGAGAACAATCCTAACTTACTTATTACGAGAAAAGGGGTTCGAATAAGGCATAATTCAGCTATAAATTCAGATAGCGAAATGCCCCGCGAATCCAAAAGAATCTGTGATACCGGTTTGCGAGCGTACTTGCAGACCGCGATCCATCCGCCCTGTGAAATAAGTCTGAGTTCTCGCCTGCCAGCGAGAACTCAAATCTAAGAAAGGAGATACACACACCATGAAAGTTAAGACCAATGTGAAAGCTGGCCAATCAGTTTGGGGCGCCTAATAACGCTCTTCGGCAGTACCAGCTAATAACTTAGCAAAAAATTGGGCCGCTTGGCGCATCTCGCTGAGCGGCCTTTTTTGCCCATTCCGGGACTGCGCGAGACGCTGACGCTAATCACGCTGACTTTTTCACCGCTAGCTTCCGCCCGTGCATCCGCCTTCCCCCTGAGGTGCTAGACGGTAAGAAAAATCCTATTTACTTATTCCGAGAAAACGCCCCCGAATAGGGCATAATTCAGCTAGAAAGAAGACCACAAGAATGCGCGTTCCCGCCTGCCAGCGAGAACTCACATCTCAGAGAGGAGATCGCATCATGAAAGTTAAGACCAACGTGAAAGCCGGTTCAGCAATTTGGCCCGTCTAAATAACCGCTTTTCGGCAGTAGCGGCTAACAATTCAAACAAAACGGGGCCGCTTCGCGCATCTCGTTAGGCGGCCTCTTCAGCGGAATTTGCGGATTTTTAAGATGACCAACAGTTTCGACCGGGTCAGTCAATCACTTCGCTCCGACACCGGCATCAGGTCCGGCATGGGGCTGCTTATTGCGTTCGCGCTGGTCACCGCCTGGATTACCTGGGCGCTTAAAGCTCACGTAACCCGTTATGAAATCTCCGATTCGGCGCGCCTGGAGGTCAACGGAGCCGCCTACCCGCTGCAGGCCAACGTCGCTGGCCGCCTGGTGTCCTGGAATTTGGTCTTAGGCAAAGAGGTTCACGCGGGCGATGTGCTGGCGGAGCTCGAGAGCACCGACGAGCGCCTGAATTTACAAGAAGAGCGAACGCATTTGGCGACGCTAGGGCCGCAGCTGGATGCCCTGCGGTCTCAGATCGCATCGGAGGACGACGGCCGCGCGGACGAGCGCCGCGTCCTCGGCATCTCCGTCGAAGGGGCGCGCGCGCAGTATCGGGAGGCCGACGCCCAAGCCGCTCTATCCGAGCAGGAAGCGGATCGTGCCAACCGCCTGCATGCAGAGGGAATTATGGCCGATTCCGAGGCTCAGCGCGCCAAAGCAGATGCGCAGAGCAAGCGCGCCGCGGCTGAGAATCTGAGAGTCGCGATATCCCGTCTTGAACCGGAATTGCAGGTGCGTGAGACCGCCCGGCAGGTGCGTCTCACCCAAGTGGCCGGTGAAATAGCCAAGCTCGAGGCCGATCTGGCCACCTCGTCCGCGACCGTCAAACGTCTCGATTATGGAATCGCGCGCCGGAAGATTCGCGCGCCCATTTCAGGACGTCTCGGCGAATGCGCATCGCTGCGCCCTGGCTCGCATATCAGCGAAGGGCAGCAATTGGGAATGATTCTGCCTCGCGGCGAGCTTCAAGTGATCGCGGAATTCCAACCTTCGGCTGCGCTTGGAAAAGTGCGCCCCGGCCAGCACGCGACGGTAAGGCTGCAGGGGTTTCCCTGGGCGCAATATGGCACCGTTTCGGCCCAGGTGTCGCGCGTCGCCGGCGAAATCCGCGATGGAAAAGTAAGAGTCGAGCTGGCGGTCAACTCGCAATCCAAATCCCGAATTCCTTTCCAGCATGGATTGCCGGGCTCCGTCGAAGTGGAGGTGGAGCGCGTCTCCCCGGCAGCGTTGGTCTTGCGCTCAGCGGGCGAGCTGATGGGTGCGCATTGAAACGCTTCTTCGCCCCGGAAGTCGTCCAAAGCTCCAACATGGACTGCGGTCCTGCCTCGCTGAAATGCCTGCTCGAAGGTTTTGGAACGCATGTCAGCTATGGACGTCTCCGCGAAGCCTGCCAGACCGGCATCGACGGAACCTCCATCGACACCATGGAAACCGTCGCGAATCAACTCGGTCTCGAAGCCGAACAGATCATGCTTCCCGTCGATCACCTGCTGGTCTCGGAATCCAAAGCTCTTCCTGCAATCCTGGTCGTAAAGCTGCCGAGCGGGCTCACGCACTTCGTTGTCGCCTGGAGAAAACACGGTAAAAAGATTCAGGTGATGGATCCCGCCGTCGGTCGCCGCTGGGTCGGTTCCGCGCAGTTCGCAAATGAAATTTTCAGCCATACCGTAGTCGTACCCGCCGACGGCTGGCGCGAATTCGCAGTATCGGACGATTTTCTCGCAGCACTGCGAGTGCGCTTGCGCCGCGCCGGGATCTCGCGAAATGAAGCCGGGCGGCTACTCCGGCAAGCGGCGGCGGAATCGGGTTGGAGTCGATTGGCAGCCCTCGATGCCGGGGCACGATTACTGGTCGCAATGGCCGCTGCCGGCGCAGTGCGGCATTCGCGCGATTGCGTGCGGGTGCTGGACCGCTTCTATGACACCCCGGAATTGATTCCGGCGCGTTACTGGTCGGTCCGCCCCGCGTCTCCCAGCGAAGAAGGCGCGGAACAACTCTTCATGCGCGGCGCTGTGCTGGTGCGCGTGCGTCGAAAGAGTGCAAGCAGGAGCAGCGCCCCCCTTGGTGCTGAATTGAGCGCGGCTGTCCAGCAGCGTCCGCTTAGCCCCGGCCGCGAATTGTTGCGCCTTTTTTCGCAAAGCGGGCTTTCGGCCACGGGCGCTCTGCTTTCGGCTTTGGCAATCGCCGCGGGTGGTGTTCTGCTCGAGGCCCTGCTGTTTCGCGGGTTGTTCGATGTTTCCGATGAGCTCGGACTCGCTGGCCAACGCATGGCCGCAATGGCTGCGCTTCTGATATTCAGTCTGGCCCTGCTCATTCTCGAAATTCCTATCTTCTCCGGCGTCGTCCGCTTAGGCCGTCATATGGAGACGCGGCTCCGGCTGGCGTTCCTGGCCAAGATTCCGAAGCTGGGCGACCGCTATTTTCAGAGCCGCCTTACCTCCGACATGGCCGAGCGGAGCCATGCCACCAACCGTCTTCGAAATTTGCCCACCATGTTCAGGCAGCTAGTGCAGTCAATCTTCGAATTGTCTGCCACCGCGGCGGGAATTATCTGGCTCGAGCCCGCGGCAGCTCCCGTCGTCCTGCTCACTGTAGCGGCGGCTTTACTGCCCGCCTTCACCACCCAAACCTTATTAGCGGAACGTGACTTGCGGGTGCGTAGCCATGCCGGAGCGCTGACCCGCTTTTACTTGGACTCGATGCTGGGGCTGTTAGCCATTCGAGCGCACGGCGCCGAGCGAAATGTCCGCCGCGAACACGAGAAGCTGCTCGGCGAGTGGGGCCATGCTGCCTTGCGCCTGCAACGAGCCGTAACGAGTGTCGAAGCCGTTCAACTCACCGCGATGTTTGGTTTGGTCGCTTGGTTATTACTCAGCAATCCGCTGCACGGCGCGAACATCGGACGCGTTCTGCTGGTTGTCTATTGGGCCTTGAACCTCCCCGTCCTGGGACAAAACATTGGAGCCTTGGCGCGTCAATTTCCCTACTACCGGAATTTGACGCTGCGCTTGTTAGATCCGCTCGGCGCGCCGGAAGAGCCCTCGTACCAAGAGGACCACCCGCTCGCTGCCTGTTTCACCGCCCCCTCTATTCACTTTCGAGACATTTCCGTTGAGGTCTCCGGCCACAAGATCCTGGAAGATATCGATGTCGAAATCAACCCCGGCAGCCGCGTCGCCATTGTGGGCGTCTCCGGAGCCGGCAAATCGAGTTTGGTTGGCGTGTTGCTCGGTTGGTTGAAGCCCACCAAAGGCGAAGTACTGGTCGACGGTGTTCCCTTGAATTGCGAAAAGCTCCGGGTATCTACTGCCTGGGTGGATCCGGCCGTCCAGCTCTGGAACCGCTCGCTTCTTGCGAATCTCTCTTATGGTTCGGAAGGTGGTTCGAAAAATGAGATGAACGCCATAGGGCCGGTCATCGACCGCGCTCTGCTTCGCAGCGTCTTGGAAACGCTCCCCGACGGTCTTCAAACCAAGCTCGGCGAAGGCGGCGCGCTGGTCTCGGGCGGTGAAGGGCAGCGCGTCCGGCTCGGTCGTGCGATGCTTCGGAAACACGCGCGGCTCGTTATCCTCGACGAGCCTTTTCGCGGCCTCGATCGCGACAAAAGGCGTGAGCTGCTGGCTCGCTCCCGCGACTTCTGGCGCGATTCCACCCTCCTCTGCATCACCCACGATCTGGAAGAGACGCAAGGCTTCGACCGCGTGCTGGTCGTCGAAGGCGGCCGTATTGCGGAAGGGGGCAGCCCGGCGGAATTGCGTGCCCTTCCCAATTCGCGTTACAGCCAACTGCTCGAAGCCGAGGCGGACACCCGCTCCGGTATGTGGTCCTCAGGCCTATGGCGGCGTATTCGCATTCACAGCGGAAGAACCGTCGAGGAAGTTTCAAAGCCCAGGGAAGAGCGTCGCGAAACCGAGGTGGCGTAGGTGGACCTCGCCGCACTCGAATCGCTCGCTTGGCCCGCCGCGCAGCTCGGCGATGCCATGGCTGCGCTGGCGCGGAAGGCCGGCCTCGCGCCTTCGCCTTCCGAGCCGCTGAACCCAAAAGACCCGAACCCAAACTTCCCGGCTTGGATGGAATCGGCCGCGAAACATCTCGGCTGCGAAGCTGAGCCGTTGGAAACCAACCTTCGAGACCTCGACGGCGAGTTGCCATCCGCGCGTCCCGCCCTTCTTCGTATTTCCGATGCCGCTTTCCTTGCTGTCTTGGACGCCAAGCGTGGCATGCTGCGCATTCTGACCCCGCGCCTCGCATTGCGGCGCGTTCCGGTCGCCGACGTTTGCCAGGCGATTCGTGAACCCGCTGAACGAGCCGGCCGCCGCGAGCTCGAGCACCTGCTCCAGCAGATCGAGATCGCTCCCCCGCGACGCGCGGCCATTATGCACCTTCTATTGAACGAACAGTTCGGGGATAAGCGCTTCGATCAGTGCTGGGTTTTACGCGTACCGCCGGGCAGTACCGCCGCTCGTTGGCTGCCGCAGGTGCGAGTGGCCGCGAATGGAACCAAGCTGGTCGCTGCGCACGCCATTCAGTATCTTCTCTGGCTGACTTCCTGGGCCATTCTCGGCGAATTGTCGTTTGAAGGCCGCATGGATCGTGGTTGGCTGGTCGCGTGGGCGCTTTTGCTGATCACCCTCGTTCCCTTCCGCGTCCTTACAACTTGGCTGCAAGGCCTTCTGGCCATCGGCATTGGGGGCTTCCTCAAGCGCAGACTGCTCTGCGGCGCGATGCGATTGGGCCCGGAGGAAATGCGCCACTGCGGCATCGGCAGCTTCCTGGGCCAGGCGCTCGAAGCGGAAGCGGTCGAAACGCTGGCTCTCAGCGGCGGAGTGGCCGGCTTGCTCGCCATCATCGAACTTGCGGTTTCGGGATTTGTGCTGGGCCGCCTCGCTCTGTTGCTCCTGCTGTGGTGCGGCTTTACCGCCATCCTCGCCTGGAGGTTCTTGCGCCACTTTCAGATCTGGACCGGGACCCGAATGGAGATGACCCAGGATCTGGTCGAAGCCATGGTCGGGCATCGAACCCGCCTTGCGCAGCAGAGGCGCGACGATTGGCACGACTCCGAAGATCAAGCCCTCGACGGTTATCTCGAAACCTCTCGCTCAGTCGATAAGGCCGGAACTTTCTTGATTGCGGCCATCCCGCGCGCCTGGTTATTTGCAGGCCTTGCCTGTCTCGCGCCCGGCATCGTATCCGGGCAATCTTCGGGTTCGGGAATCGCCGTCTCGCTCGGCGGTATCTTACTCGCGTTCACCGCATTCAAGCGCTTGACCGGCTCCTTCGCCGAGCTGGCCGCCGCATGGGTTGCCTGGACGCGTATCGCGCCTCTCTTCAAAGCCGCCGCGCGCCCGGAAGAGTTAGGGACAGTTCTTGCCGGCAAACGCACCGACGAAGCGCTGCGCAAGGTGATCGAAGCCGATCGCCTTACCTACCGCTATCGTCCGCAAGGCCATCCAGCTTTGCAGGCGTGCAGCCTCGTGATTCGGAAAGGCGAGCGCATTCTTCTCGAAGGACCCTCGGGAGGCGGCAAAACTACCTTCGCCTCGCTTCTCTCTGGAACGCGCACGCCGGAATCGGGTCTGCTGCTGGTAAACGGTCTGGACAGGCAGACGCTGGGAACCCAACGCTGGCGTGAACGAGTGGCCGCCGCGCCTCAGTTTCACGAGAATCATATCCTCACCGAGACCTTAGCTTTCAATTTGCTGATGGGCCGGCGCTGGCCGCCCACGCAAGCCGATATGCGCGACGCTGAATCGATGTGCCGCCAGCTCGGTCTGGGCCCTCTGCTCGACACCATGCCCAGTGGATTGCTGCAGATGGTCGGAGAGGGCGGATGGCAACTATCGCACGGCGAGCGCAGCCGCGTCTATATTGCGCGCGCGCTGCTTGAGAGCGCCGACCTGGTGATTCTCGATGAGAGCTTCGCCGCGCTCGATCCCGAGAATCTGCGGATCGCGCTCGATTGCACCTTGGAACACGCCGAGACGCTCATGGTGATCGCCCATTCGTAAGCGGGGAATCCGAGGAACCGTCAGTGACCCACGATCGTTCGATAGACTTAGGCATGCCGGATAAAAAACAGAACGCAACAGGCAAAGTGGCGCATGCCGCGTCGCCGAACATTAAGCAGAAGGAAAATATCTACCAGGCCGAATACTTCGGCAGCGGAACCTTCAAGATCGTTAAGCCTAAGCGCAAGAATGCGAAGCGCCGCCAGTCCGCACTGAAAGGCACCACCGCCGGCTCCAGAAAATAGCTCCTCTGTTGGGTGGGGCAGACCATCGTTCTCCGCGGGGCGTCGTAGATATGACGGCGGTCTACGCGACCACGAACGGGAACATAAGTCAAACGTCCACTCTCGCCGATTCCGGCACTCTGTAACCGCATGGCGGAAGGTCTCTGCGAATCTTACGTTCACGTCTGGCCCATTAGGTTAACCGCGTCGGCTGATCGCGTCGAGAAGTTGTTTTCCACGCTGTCCGCCGATGAGAAGCATCGGGCCGGCGAGTTCATCACTGAATCGCTGAGAAACAGCTTCGTTATCTGACGAGGCGTGTTGCGGGCCTTTTTAAGCGCCTATCTTCGAATCGCGCCGCAGGAAGTCTGTTTCTCGTACAGCGCAAACGGCAAGCCTTTTCTCTCGAGTGGCGATCCTTTTCACTTCAATATCGCGCATTCGTTTGATATTGCGGTGTATTGCTTCGCCCCTCAATGCGAGCTGGGAATCGATGTCGAAAAGATCCGCGAGATCCCGCACATCTCAGCGCGATGTTTCCCTGACCCGCCATTTTGATAAGCGCTTCGATACGTTTTGGAATCGCCTCAACGAGCGCAGCAGCGCCTTTTTGGCCGTACGCTCACCCGAAGGCTTGAACTGGCACTTCGGCGCGTCGCTCGAGCAAAACGGCATTTGGATTCTCACCGCGGCAACCGCTGACAACATTCAGGCCTATGCGGTTTTCCAACGGCGCGACGAACCGCGGTATGGCCTGAAGCGCGTGCGAATGGTAGACTTCCAAGCTTGCGAGCGTCATGACCAGTACTGCGCCGCACTGATGCGGCGCGCTTACGATGAATGCCGTGCGCAAGGCATTCACGTACTGGAACATGTCGGCTGCGATCTCGAGCGGACGCGGGTTTTCGAACGCGCCGCGCCCTATCGCCGCAAACTTCCCTCCTGGTCTTTCTATTATTTGGCCAAAAATTCGGAACTAGCTGCTCATTTATCCAAACCCGAAGCTTGGGCTCCTCTTCCTACGATGGAGATTCGAGTCTGTAGCACTTCTTCTGAGTGGTCGGGGCGGCAAGATTTGAACTTGCGACCCCCTGCGCCCAAGGCAGGTGCGCTACCAGGCTGCGCTACGCCCCGACTTTATTAGCTCTTTGATTAGACCACTTTCGGCCCCAAGGCAACTGCTTTTCAGAGCGCCTTACTCAGCCTAAATGCGACCGCTCGAGCGTAAATGATTGAAGGTATTAACCATTGTGACTCATCCGAGCACTTGCTTCGCGAGCACTTGCATAAGAAGAGGGATGGCCGCCGCTCTGTAAGGCACGCCGTCGAGTGGGGCCTGTCGATCTCAGCAGCTTTTGCCTTTGCACGGCAGGAAAATCGGCTGGATCCAGGTTCAGTTGGCGCCAGTCACGATGAACGGCGCCCAGCTATGCGGTTCCGGGAAGTCTTTGCGGACCCGCAACTCGGCGCTTCGGAGCGCGTTGGACGGGTCGGCCCCGCGTTGCAATTGCTGATGAAACTCCTCCATCAGTATCGCAGTGGAACCATCGCTCACGTCCCATAAGCTGGACACCACGTTATCGGCTCCGGCGGAGAGGAGCGCTCTGGTAAGGCCCGTAATTTCATCCCCGTTCGAAACGTAGCAACCCGCAGTTTCGCAGGCGCTCAACACAACCATTTTGGCGCGGATGGCCATCCCAGGCAGTTCGTATACCGAGAGCTGGCTAGGCTGACCGGGCGCGGGCGCGGTAATTATCTTGATTAGTGTCGGCGAGGATCTGCTCAGCTCGCCGTGGGTAGCGAAGTGAACCACATCATCTTCCAACAGAGCACGGCGTACTCTGTCGTGCGTGAAAGATCCCTCGTCAGCCCGTTCCGCAGTCGGGTAAAACTTAGTGATCGCGTTCACTTCATCAAGAGTTCCGGGCAAGGGCGGATTTCCCGTAGGAACGCTACCGATCGCGCCCAGAAACACCTTTCCTCTTACCCTGGAGTTTGAAGAGACGAACTGAAGAACGGATGCGCTGGGAAGATAGCTCACGGCTACCGAATCGATCAGCATGCGGCCCCCTTCCATCCGGAGCGCGGGAAACGGGATGTAATTTAGAAAGCCGCTGGGCACAACGATCAGGTGGTCGATCCCGGGCCCGATCAATGGCCAAAAGGGAGCGAGAACGTTATCGGAGACGAATTGGAGAGCCGGGCACGTAATGCCCGAATCATCGCTGTCGATCCAGTTCTTCAACTCAATGACTTTCCTGTGAAGTTCCTAGATATCCATCCTATGGAGAAGTTGTTTGCTTCCGTTTCGGGTTGCCACCACGGCAAGCAATCCATTCTGGATTACGCCGAACTCAATCAGTGCGGTTTTCGGCGGCAGTAATTTATAAACTTCACCCAGCGGAAGAGGGTGGGCCGCGATAGCATTGCCGGAACGGCTTTTAGCGATATCCGCCGACTCGCGCGCCTGCCGCAACTCCTGTTCCAGCCTCTGCAGATCAAGGGCTGAAGGCGCCTGGCCGGAAGATCGCAAAACCTCTTTGTTCGCCGGCTGGAGTTCGAGTTTCAGGTTTGTGACTCGATCTTGCACGGCGTTCATTCGGGCATCCGGACCGGCGGCCGATGAGTGGAAGCGATTGACGCCCAGGCTGTCGAGAAAGGCACGCGCTTTTGCTCTCTCCATCAAATCCCAAAGTTGCGAGGGATCGTTAGACGGACCGACGAGAGCGAAAGTGCGTGAGTAAAGATCCTGCACCAGTTCACGATCCAGATAGGTCTGGCGCTCGCCGGTATCGGAGATTTCAGCCCGGACGGACTCCAGTTTCGCGATGCTGGCGCGATAGGCCGCCAGAGCAGCGCTCGGATTACGCTTTGCTTCGGCCAGCACGCCGCGTTCATACGCGGCACGCCACTGGGTTTCCGCCATATTTAATTGCTGGGCCGCAGCTTCCGCCGCCACAAGCTGAGTTTCCGCTTCTTCCAGAGATTTGTTCAGAACGCAATCCCTTCGTCAGCAGGAAGTGCGTATACTCCACACGCGCAGCCGCTTCGTACGTGAGCCAACCGCCGTCATGCAACTCTGCGATGGTCCTCGCATAATATTCCGCGGCTTGCGGCAAGTGCTGTTCATCGCGCTCCATTCTGGCCAGCAGCAGCAGAACATCCGTTCTCTCGAAACGGGCGGACTTCGGAACACCGTTCAGCGCATCGAGCATTACCTTACGGCCGCCTTCGGCATCGTCATCGAGATAATTCACACGGGCAACGCCCAGCAGCGCGAGACCGTACTGAACAGACGCTTTCGTCCGCCATTCGGGCTCGGCGAGGGCTTCGAACTCGCGCACGGCTTCTGAAAAGCACTGGGCAGCCAGGGCGATACGCGGGTTACTCAAGGCCAGGTAAGCGTCCCCCAGCTGATTGAAGGTTCGGAGATGAACAAGGGCGCGGGGACCGGACGGCGCCTCCGTTAATTCCAGCTTGCGCGCTTCTTCGAGTGTGGCAACCTGATCGCTCACGCTGTTGAGCGACCGGTACAACAGGGCCAGACTGGAAAGAGCTTCCACTTGCTGTGGAACGTCCCCCGCTTTACGAGCATTCTCCAGGGCCGCCATTTTGTCGTACATCGTGCTCGCGGTATCGCCAGCCAGTCTGCGTCGAAACGCGACCGTCTCCTCGATGAACGGACCGATCGACATGCCGCTGAACTCCTGCTCGATTCCGCGGGAGAGACCGATCGCCTGATCGTAGGGGAGCGATCGCGTGGCCAGAAGGTTGACCGCTGCCAGCTGGTTCAGGACTTCCAGGGAGCTCGCGCCCGCATCCTGCGCTTGCCTGATACTGACCAGCGCGGCTTCAAACTGAGCGTCGGCGATCTGCACATACGATTGAGCCAGGAACGCCGCCCCCCGAAAATTGCTGGCGAGCAACTTCAACACTTCCGCCCGAGCCAGGTCCACATTGCCCAGCGCAATTGCCGCCTGGCCCAGACCGCGCGCGATCCAGGCTGAGCGGTCCGTGACGATGCCAGTTTCCTCTTCCTGAGCGCGCCGGAAAGCGGCAAGAGCTTCCGTCGGACGATTCAGAGCCAGGTAGTCGCGGGCCAGGCCCTCATAGAACAGATCGAGCGTTTCCAAAGATCCGGACTGTTTCTGGTGTTCGAGCGCCAGCTCCGATGCTTTCAGTGCGGCTTCGTAATCGTGATCCAGGTTGCGATAGTTTGCGCGTTGGATCATGCCGTAGCTCGCCGCCTGCATAAATTGCTTTCGTTCCACGGCCAGTTCGATTAACGCCTGGGTGGCGCGATGCATGGCAACGCGCTGTTCAGGGGAAGACGTGGTGCTCATCCCGGCAGCCATTACGGCCCGAAGCGCCTGTTCGTCCTGGGCGGGGCACAGAACCGCGAGCGACGCCAAGGCGATAGCTAAACGAATCAGCTTTCCCATCACGCGCAGTAAGGCGCAAAACGAAGGGGTGGACCGTCAATTGTTTTTCGCCGGCGGGTGGCGCGTGAGCGTTGCCATCTGCTGCAGGGCATCCATCGAGCGATGGTCGTCTTCAGCGGAGATCGAGTTCGCCTTGCGCAGCATGGACCAGTTGGCGAGAGATTCGCGGTACATGGCGGCGGCTGTCTCCGTCTGGCCAACGCGGGCAAGCCCAGCCGCCAGCGCGGCCTGAGAGCGAGCCAGATCGGAACGCTAAATGGCGTTCACGGCATGGGGCTGGGACAGCTTCCGGGCGGTTTGTTCGGCGGCGCGGTACCGTTCCACGGCAGGTTGAAGCTTGTTCAAGCTCAACAGAGCGTTGCCCAGGGCCAACAGGGCGCGGCCGCAATTCGCCTGTGTAAACACATCCGAAGCGGTTTCCGCCGCGTCGCAGAAAGTCGCCCGGCTGCGTTCGGCGTGGTCACAAGCGCCGATGAAGTCGCTGCCGACCAGAAGACTTTCAGACAGCTTGCGTTCGGCCGACCCGATGTCGGCATGATACTGTGCACTTTGCGGCGCATTCCGGCTCAGTGCTTCCGCAATAGACAGGGCGTGCCGGTTATGCTCGATGGCGGCTGGAATCTGCCCAGCCTCTCGAAGTGCGGCTGCCCATTGCCCCTCGACCACCCAGCGACTGCGGCGGTACATCGCATTGGCGGGGTCCCATCCGTCAATCGGGCAAGAAGTCCGGCGGACCTGGCCATATGCTGAATTGCGACGGGCGCCTGCCGCGCATCCAGCAGCGCCTGTCCGAAGCGCTGTTCCACGTTTGCGAGTTCCATTTTGACGTTAGTGTCGTTCGGCTCTGCCGTGCTCGGTTTCTCGGTTTGGGAAAGCGCCTGGGAAAGGTCCCGGGCGGCGTCATCCCGCCTTCCGACTGCCCCTTCGGAAATGCTCAACGAAAGCAGCGCCTTATATCTCGCTTTCGTCACCGGAATTTGATTGGCCCCATCCGGCTTCAGCCGCAAAGCTGTATCTCTGGAGCTCTCGTAGAATTTCACCGACTCCGCGGTTCTGCCCAGGTTGTGAAAGCCATAACCGCCATAAAGATCGCCCATGTTGCCGCTGATCTGTTGATAGCGCGATCGCCGTTATCCACGTCATCTGGGCTCTTACTCAGCGCCAGCTCGCGAAGTTGAATTGCACGCTGATATTCCCGGTCGGCGCCGGATAGATCTCCCGCTGCGTAACGCAAAGATGCATCGGCCGCGAAAGCATCGGCGGCGGAGCTCAGGGCGGCAGGTGTCTTCTGCCTCGCCACCAGTTTTTCCGCCGCCGCGACGGCTTTGCCGGCTGTTTTCAGCGCACCGGCGGTGTCGCCCCATGTTGTTCTGATACTCATTACCCTGGACGTTGCTCACTCTGACGTAGGCATCGACAATTTCCTGCTGCAGTGCGGGTACGTCCGCTTCCTTCGACAAATTGTCCAAGTACCGAAGCGCGTCCTGCACAAGCCGGGCGCGAACCGGTGTCGCGCCGGGCAACCAGTCAATGGCGTCGGAGTAATCGAACATCACGGAATGGGCAAGCTGGCGGACATCGTTGAACCGCCGCTCGGCCCGGTCGCGGGCGCGCGCCACCTCAACAAATCCCACGAACAGAGTACAGAGAATCGCCGCGGCCACCGCCACCCGATTCCGCCGGACGAATTTTTGAGTCAGATAGAGAGTGGCGTCACCCCGCGCCTGCACCGGGCGGCCTTCCAGGTGCCGGCGAAGGTCTTCGGAAAACTGATCGACCGAGGCATAACGGCCCCGCCGCCATAGGGAGAGCGGCCGGTCAGCAGCTCATACAGGATCACTCCCAGCGAAAACACGTCCGAAACCGTAGTGGCGGCCTCTTCGCGCACCTCCTCCGGGCTGGAATAACGCGCGGTCATGCGGTGCATTCCGGTTTCGGTCAAAGCCTGGGTGGATTCCGAACCGTCTGGCGCGAACACCTTGGCGATCCCGAAGTCGAGCAGCTTCGGCGTGCCATCCTCGCCTACCAGAATGTTCCCCGGCTTCAGGTCGCGATGAATGACCATGCGCTGATGGGCGTAATGAACCGCTGCACAGATTTGACGGAACAGCACGATTCGCTGCGGAGTGGTGAGCGCATTCCGTTCGCAGTATTCGAGCGGCGGGAGGCCTTCCACGTACTCCATCACCAGATACGGCATGCCATCGGCGGCCGCGCCTCCGTCCAGCAGTCTCCCGATATTGGGGTGTTCCAAATTCGCCAGGATTTGCCGTTCCGCGCGAAACCGCGTCGCCAGCTCGTCTGAATCGATACCGCTTCGAATGATCTTGATGGCGGCCAGCAGCGCACCTGCATCTCAGAAAGACGTACCGAAGGTCTTCGTGGTCCTGGTCACGGAGGAAGATTTCCAGAATCCGGAACTGTTCGCGGGCGTGAGTCCACTGAACCCGAAGAAACTGACTGAGGTCGTCGAAGCGGTGGTCGCCAGCGGGCCCCGTTCGGTGGGTGTGATTTCGATACTTCTCACTGGGATGCGGCCAGCCGTGGATCCGTGGGGCTCCTCCGTAAAGACGTTCCCGTAGTGTGGGCGCAAGCCGCGCTTGCCATTTCGGACGAGGAACGCCACTCACGAAAGTTGGATGTCGGGAACGGATTCAGTGAGAGCGAGGGAGTCTGCTACGGAGTGCCGGCTTATTTCCCCGAATCGAGACGGGCTCATCCGCGAATACCAGAAACGCCTTCGCAGCAAAACGAATCAGTTTGTTCCTTCCTTGTCGTTCAATCTCGCGACGGTTTCGTTAAAGGGCGGTACTTGTGAGCAAAGCACTTCCCTTCCCACGCCGCCGAAAGAGGAAATTGAGCCACAGTTGATCGGCTATCACGGCCGATCGGCGTTCGGACATCTTGCGGCCGGCGCGCTCTTGAAGCTGGCAGCGTCCCCGGCGTGGCATGATAGCAATCCGCTTCGCGTCAACGTCGTGCTGGTAGGAGGCGCGTACCGCGAGGCCAGAGATTACTGCCCCACGCCCGTCGGCGTTCTTCCCGGCGTAGACATATTGGCAAATTCGCTCCACTCTCAACTTCCGGGGGGCGAACTTACGCATGGCCCGGCATGGAACCTGGCGCTTGGCTACTTCGAGGGCGTCGTGCTGCTGGTCGCCTTCTACTTCATCCCCCTTCGATGGGGTCTGTTGGTCGCACTGCTTACTGGCCCGGTTTATGGAGTTGTGGTCAATTGGCTGGCATTCCATTGGCACGGCGCTTTCCTCTCCTTCGTTCCCGGTTTCGTTGGCCTGGTGATCTTCAAGTGCGTGGAATACGCTCGGGAGCATCGCAGGCTGCACCAAGAAAATGACCGCCTCACCAAGGAACTCGAACAACTTCGAAGCGGGAAGACGGGTTTGGTGTCTCAAGGCATTTGAGGGTTCCCGTCTCGACAGACCACATGTATGTTGAAGCGCCGCCGCGTGTCGTCGCGTAAGGCGGACTCCAGAGCCGCAAGGAACAGGTCCTCGCCTCCGTTCTCCTCGTCTTTGTCGTCAATCGGATCGTTCCTGCAAGGATTAAGCGCATCGTCGAGCGCGTCCAACAGAAGCGTCAGCTTCCAGTTGGTTGCCTGTTCAAGGGTCCGGAGTCGAACCGTGTCAGCTCCGACAGTATTGTTCGCTTTCATTCAGCTTTGCCTCAAAAAATCGCTTGCCCCCCGCTTCGCCCTAAAGCTCGGGCCGACGATCCGCCGATTAGATCAGTAGATCGCTTCGCGCGATCGGAGGTAGAGATGAGATCTATCCGAAAGGGCTCGGCCGTAGTGACGCTGCTGGGCTGCGCAGCAGTTCTGTCGGGGCAAACGCCAATCCAACCGGGCCAGATTGCGAGCGCTTCCGACAGCGCGTCGCCGTTCGCAGACGCCGCCCTTGCAAGAGAGACCACCATTGCGAATGTCCAAGACAAACACGACAGAACCATTCATCGAATTTGGGTGGCCAGCATATTCACGATGGCAGGCGCGTCCGGCTTGGATGCTGCCTCATCTTGGGGCAAGCAGGAGGGCAACTCCTTTCTCGCATCTTCAAACGGCAGATTCGGAGCCAAAGGCCTCGCTCTCAAAGCCAGTTTCGGCGCGGCGGTGATCGTTCCGGAGTTTTTGTTCAGGAAACACAAAGATCTGCTTAAGACCTTTGCCATCGGCAACTTCGCTGAAGCAGCGCTTTTTGGCGGTGCCGCGATCCACAATTTAGGCGTCGCTTCACCTCAGAAATAGTCGGTTGGGATTTTAAGGAGACCGGCGAACCAGGGTCGCAGTTCCCGCAGTCAGCGCGGGTCCGCGAATGAATCTCGTGGTTTGCCACTCGACGTGAATCGTGCCCGCATCAATGGGGCTTATTTTCATAATTCCGCGGCTGCCGTTGTTGCTCGCCCAGCTGAACTTACGGTAAGTTTTGTCCTCTGGTGAGAGCTGAAAGTTCACGTCCGGCGAAATTGGCCGGTCCGTCACGTGATATCGCGCACGATACTCTCCATGCAACACCCCTGCCTCCGAAAAGAGTTTCAGTTCAATGAATTCGGGAGGATAAAGGCCGGCTTTTCGCTTCTCCGGCTCCTTGGGTGCGTAAATCCAGTCACCTGCCAGCGGGTTCTGATCGTTCATCTTCGGAGTTCGTGCAACATTGTTAGCAGTGACTGCGGGGGCCGCGGTCGGCTCGCTGGGTTTCGGTATCGCGGCTACGGGAATTGCAGGTAATGGGACCGGCGGCGGCTCTATCCGTAAATTGTTGAGCGCTAGCTTCGGCGGCGGGGGAACATCCAACTGCTTTGGAACTCCGGGCGTTATGTCGGAATTCGGCATGCGAAAGGGTCTCTGGCCGGAAGGAATCGCCGCTGCGGGCTCCGGTGCTGGCCTAACCACAACGGTCTCGCGCGATTGCGGAATCCGTGGCACCTGCGCCCTCGCGGGAACGTTTTTGACTGGCGCTTTAGAAGGCAAAATCGCCTGCCGAATCCGGGTCGATAGGCGGCGCAAAGGAGTTGGATGGTCGGGAGCGGTCGGTTGAATTGTAATGGCGGGCGCACTGCCGGCGTTAGAATCCGTTGCCGTCTGAGCTTGAGGCCGCAGATAAACCTGCGAACGGCTGCTGCCAAACGAGCTACCCAAATCGTCGGCCCAAAACCAAACCGCGCCCACCGTCAGCACGACAGCGCCGATCGTGCTGCCCACCCACCAGGGCACAGAATGCCAGGTAAATCGGCGGACGCTCGGTCTTCTTACAACCGTGGTTCTCAAATCGCGGGGGGCTGGGGCGCCGAGATTTCCCCTGAGCTGCTCGTCATATTCGCGCCGCCGCTCAGGATCCGATAGAGTTTCAACCATGGCATTCAGGCGCCGCATCTGCGTCTGGGCCAGGCTCTTCATGCCTTCGTCCATTTGCTGATCGGGATGAAGCAGTTTAGTCAGGCGCCGATGGGCCCGGCCGATCTCCTCCGCAGTCGCCGACGGTGTGATGCCGAGTTCCTCGTAGTAATCCATCTCGCTACTTCTGTTTGATCATCATAATAGATTCGGTTATACTGTAGAAGCTTTTAGCCCCGCCGGGCTTCAGGCCGTGGAGAAACGGATGAATCTGAACAGACCATTGAAGTTCTGCCTTACAGCCGCGCTGTCAATCGCTTCTTCATTCGCGGTTACTCCCACCATCGGTGTCGCCTCGGCTTTCGGCACATTCACGGTCAATAAGGGCGAGGTCGAAGGTAACGCCAATATTTTTGACGGCTCTCAACTTAAAACAGGTAAGGCTTCGAGCCAGGTCTTTTTGCAAAATGGGGCGGCGCTGGTTCTCGCCGCCGATTCCACCGGCACGATCTACAGAGACCATCTGGTGTTGCAGAGCGGCGCAACCAAGGTGGACAACATGCAGAATTACGCCGTGCACGCCGCAAACTTTCGCATACAGGCTACCCAACCCCTCTCGCAAGCAGTCGTTCGGATCGATGGAGACAGCGTCGAGGTCGCAGCTTTGAGTGGCTCGCTCGACGTGTTCAATGAAAAGGGCGTTCTTCTCACGCATATTGGCGCGGGCACGGCATCCGCATTCCAAGCTGGAGCTACTGCGGGCCAAAGCGGCGCATCGACCGAAAACAATAACAAAAAGAAGAAAATCGGATTGTTCTTTTTGCTGGCTTCGCTCGTCGGCCTGGGTCTCGCGGTCGACGCCATTCTGCAACCCACCACCAGCCCGTAGAGAGTGGTAGGGGCGGCAGGGATCGAACCTGCGACCCTCAGCTTAGAAGGCTGATGCTCTATCCAACTGAGCTACGCCCCCACATCGGCACTCATTCTTAGTCTAACGGCCTTCCTTGCGGAACAATCGGGCTGTTATGTGCGTAGTCTCCCCAGGAGCCGCAGAAACATGAATCGAGTCTGGACCGGAACCGTTCTTCTTGCCGTATTTATAACAGCCAGTTGCGACGGCATTGGCGGTCTCGATCGGGCAAGACAGGATTTCCATTATTCGTACCCGATCCAGCCGGGCGGAAGTCTGGATCTGGAGAACACGAACGGCTCTGTCGACATCGCGGGCTGGGACCGCGACACAATCGATGTCTCCGGAACGAAGTTCGCGCCCGCTGACGACATGTTGCGCGAGATCAACATCAAGGTAAGTGTTTCCGGAACCAACGCGTCCGTCGCGACCGAAGCGCCGAGAGACTTCCTGCACGGAGGCTACGGGGCCAAGTACGTCATCCGAGTGCCGAGCCGGATGACTCTCACGTTTGCGAAAACGACCAATGGAGGAATCTCGGTCGAGGATCTGCAGGGAGGAGGACGGGTAAGCAGCACGAATGGCCACATTACTCTGGCGCGCGACAATGGCGATTACGAAGTCGAAACCACGAACGGCGGCATCGAGCTTGATGAGTGCAGCGGCTCCGAGCGGGCGCATACGACGAACGGCAGTATTCGCGGCCGGTTGAGAGCCGGGACCCTTCAGGCGCGATCGACAAACGGCACGATCGATTTCACGATTATGAAGCCGCAGGACGGCGAGCCTATTCGCGCTTCCACCACCAACGGCGGCATCACATTAGCTCTGGCGGAATTTCACGATAACGCGCTAAACGCCGAGACCACGCACGGCAGCGTGACGCTGCGCCTGCCGAGCGATGCGAATGCGCGAATCAGCGCGCACACCACCGTGTCGCATATCACCAATGAGCTATCGCTGTCTTCGACCGAGGAGACTTCCAAGCATCACCTCGAAGGTCAATTGGGCAAAGGCGGTCCGCTGATCTCGGCCAGCACGACGACTGGCTCGGTTCATTTTGAACGTTATTAGCACAAGCGGCTAAAATGGGGGCGTGAAGTTCGCCGCTCTTTTACTGTGCGCCTTCGGTCTGCTGCTCGCGCAGGAACGCGAAGGCAACTTCGATATTCGCTTCGAGCCAACCGCCAAGCTGCAGACAGGCGTCGAGGTGCCGTTTCAAATTACCGTAAACGACGCGCTTCACAAGCCGTTGCCGGATGCGAAGGTGACGCTTCAAATCGAGACGACCGATCACTCGCACGTGAAGGTGTTTCCAGCGCCGGCGATCAATCCAGGTGTATATGTCGCGAAGCCGATTTTCCCCGTTTCCGGCGAATGGAGCGTGTATGTGGAAGTGCGGCGCGATAACGCAATGACCGCTCGAACCATTCAGTTCAGCGTCCCGGAATAAGCTCGCGCGAATACGCGCGGGGATCAAAACATATAGAGAGGGGTGCCGAGGGTGGGTTCCGCCATCTCGACATCGCCCGCCGCCACCGGCTGACCCTCCAGGTCGCCGACTTGCCTGCAGTAGATACCGTTATCTCCCACGTAAATCTCTAATTCGGCAGGGCGCGGAAGCGAGCCTTGAATCAGCGCTTCAGACAACGGATCTTCTACATATTTTTGCAGCGCGCGCCGTAACGGTCTCGCGCCATAGCTGCGATCGCCGCAAGTTTTGTCGAGAATATATTTGGCCGCTTCGGTATCGAGCCGGATCTTGATCTGCTTCGCGACCAGGTTCGTATTGATCTGCTCCACCAGCAGGCCAATGATCTTGATCAGATCTTCATCGACAAGCGAGGTGAACAAAATCACTTCATCGAGGCGATTGAGGAACTCGGGGTTAAAGGCCCGCTTGACCTCGCCCATCACCTGATCTTCCACCTTGGGCGGAAGACCTGTTGTCGACGGAGCCGAAAACCCGATCTGGCTTCGCTTGTCGAGGAATCGCGCTCCCAGGTTCGAAGTCATGATGATGATGGTGTTCTTGAAATCGACCGTGTTGCCGAGGCCATCTGTCAGCTGGCCGTCTTCGAAAACCTGCAGCAAGATGTTGTAGATGTCGGGGTGCGCTTTCTCAATCTCGTCCAGCAGAATGATCGAGTAGGGCGCCCGCTTCACGCGCTCGGTGAGCTGCCCGCCCTCTTCGTAGCCGACGTAGCCGGGAGGCGAGCCAATCAGCTTCGAGATCGAATGCTTCTCCATGAACTCGGACATATCGAAGCGGATGAGAGATTTCTCGCTGCCAAACAAGAACTCCGCCAAAGCTCGAGCGACTTCGGTCTTGCCGACACCGGTTGGACCAAGAAAGAGGAAGGACCCGGAAGGCCGCTTCGGTGATTTCATTCCGGCTCGCGACCGACGAATGGCTCGGGAGAGCGCCGAGATGGCCTTTTCCTGACTGATGACGCGCTTGTGCAGCTCCTCTTCGATGCGCAGAAGCTTATTAATTTCCTCTTCCTTGATAGAGGTCATGGGAACGCCCGTCCATCGGGCGACCACATCTTCTATATCGTCCTTCGATACAACGCCAGTCGACGTATCGTCCAGGTTGTACTTCTCGCGAAGCTGGCGCAAGTTCTCGCGCTCTTTGCGCTCTTCGTCGGAATAGAAGCGGGCTTTTTCGAATTCATGATTCGCGATGGCGTTCTCCATGCGATGAACAATGAACTTGATGCGCTTCTGGATATCCGCTACCTCACTCGGCAGCGTGGTCTGGCGAAGCTTCACGCGGGCGCCTGCTTCATCGATCAAATCGATGGCTTTATCGGGCAGGAACCTGTCGGGGATAAAGCGAGTCGAAGTATAGACGGCCGATTCGATGGCTTCATCGGTATACGCCACGGCATGGAACTTTTCATAGCGTTCCTTGATGCCGAACAATATGCGAATCGCGTCGGTCTCGGTGGGAGGGGGAACCTTGACAGCTTGAAAGCGGCGCTCGAGAGAACGGTCTTTCTCGATGGATTTTCGATACTCAGCGGGCGTGGTGGCGCCGATACACTGGATCTCGCCGCGGGAGAGCGCGGGCTTCAAGATGTTGGCAGCGTCCAGGGAACCTTCGGCCGAACCGGCCCCGACCAGCGTATGCAACTCATCGATAAAGATGATGGCGTTTTGATTTTCCATCAACTCTTTCATGATCGTTTTCAGGCGCTCTTCAAACTGCCCGCGATACTTCGTACCCGCCACGATCAGCGACAGATCGAGCGCCAGAATTCGCTTGTCGGAGAGGAACGACGGAACGTCTCCATCGGCAATGCGCTGCGCAAGGCCTTCGACAATAGCGGTCTTGCCGACTCCCGGCTCTCCGATCAGAACGGGATTGTTTTTGGTGCGGCGGCAGAGAATTTGAACCACTCGATCTAGCTCAGAGTCGCGTCCAATGAGGGGATCGAGCATCCCATCCACGGCGCATTGCGTGAGATCGCGACTGAATTCCGCGAGCAGTGAGCTTTCCTTCGGTCTACTCGCGGATGTTTTTTCCGACGCCGAGCGGGCGATTTCTTCACGAACGGCGGAAAGGCGTAAGCCTCTCTCGTGCAAAATCTCGGCGGCGAAGCTCTTCTCTTCGCGCAATAAGCCTAATAATAAGTGTTCGGTGCCGATGTGCTTGTGACTCAGCCGCTCCGCTTCTTCCGCCCCATAGGCCAAAACGCGCTTACACTCGTGGCTCAATGGCAGATCGACAGACGTCGATACCTTTTCGCGCACCGTTGTGTGCGCTTCAATCTGCTTGCGAATGGATTCAATGGCAGCGTGCGACCGCAAAAATCGATTCGCCAGCGCCTTATCTTCCCGCAGCAAACCCAGCAATAGGTGCTCGGTTTCGATGTAGGGACTGCCGAACTGGCTCGCCTCATATCGCGCAAAGAAGATTACGCGGCGCGCTTTCTCGGTATATCGTTCAAACATAAGTACCACCGTCAAGACGGGTTGCGTCCTGTACAACTCCGGCTTCCTGCAGCTCCATTACGGATGGCGCATGCAGACTGCCCTTCCTTAACTCTAAAACTCGACCGCAGCGAACAGCGAACGAAACGTTGTGCGTCACGAAAATAGACGTAAGCCCATGCGCTTCGTGCAACTCGCTGAGCAGGTTCATAATCGTTTTCGCGGTTCGGAAGTCGAGACTTCCGGTAGGCTCGTCGGCCAGCAGAACTTTGGGTTTGCCGGCAAGCGCTCGAGCTAATGCCACGCGCTGCTGTTCTCCGCCCGATAATTCGCCGGCGCGATGCGATTCGCGGCTTCGCAAACCGACTTCGCTCAAACGCGCCCGCGCGATTTGCGCAGCTTGATCCGGCGGGACGCCGCGAATCAGCAGAGGCATCATCGCGTTCTCAAGCGCCGTAAACTCGGGTAATAATGATGGATTTTGCCACACGAAACCCACTTCGCGATTGCGAAACTCCGCTAACTGATAGTCGTTTAAAGACACAATATTCTTTGCGCCGAAGTGAATTGTTCCGCTCGAAGGCCGTTCGAGTCCGCCGAGCAAGTGCAACAGGGTAGATTTACCGGCGCCCGATTCGCCGATGATCGCCAGACGCTCGCCGCACTGTACGCGCAGCGAAAGATCCGCAAAAACAAGTACTTCCGAACCGCCGGAGCGGTAGACCTTGGAAAGAGAGTCCGCCCTGATCGCACTTTGTGTGCTCAAACTTTCGCCTTTACCTCTAGATTAGAACAGCGGTGGTGAAAATGGGGCTGATACGAAAAAAAGGCTCCCCTCGCTTACGCTCGGGGTTCAGCGACGACGATGTTGACCAGGCGATCCGGGACGACGATCACTTTCACGACCTGCTTGCCTTGCGTGAAGGGCTTTATTTTTGCGTCGGCGAGCGCGAGGCGCTCCAACTCGTCTTTAGGAGTTCCGAAGGGGACGCGGAGGTGGCTACGGAGTTTCCCGTTGACTTGGACTGGAATTTCGGCCAGATCCTCTTTCGCAAGATTCGGGTCGAAGTTGGGCCAATTCTGCCGAAAGACGGGTCCGGAATTGCCAAGCGTGTCCCATAAATCCTGAGCGGTGTAGGGAGCGAAGGGGGCGATCAGCAGAGTCAGGGTGCGGCAAATCTCGGCAGAGGCCGGGGATGAGAGCTGCGACTCCAGCGCGTATAGCTCGTTCACCAGTTCCATCAAGGATGCGACTGAAGTGTTGAAATGCCAGCGGCTATCGAAATCGTTGGTGATCTTGCGAATCGTCTGATGCAGTTTTCGAAGAGCCTGGCGGTCGGATTCGTTTGCCTTGTTATGAGCTGCGCGATCGGCGTTGCGGGTGACGAAGCGATACACGCGTCCGAGGAAGCGATATTGTCCCTCCACGCCGGATTCGTTCCAATCCATGTCTTTCTCCGGCGGAGCGGCGAACAAGGTGTAGAGGCGGCACGTATCCGCGCCATATTTTTCGATCATGTCATCCGGATCGACAACGTTGCCCTTCGACTTGGACATGGCGCTGCCGCCGCTCAAAATCATTCCTTGCGTGAACAGGTTTTTGACTGGCTCACTGTTCTTTATCAGCCCGAGGTCGCGCATGACCTTGGTCCAGAAGCGTGAATAGATGAGATGCAAGATCGCATGGGTGATGCCACCGATGTACTGATCGATGGGAAACCAATGCGCAATAATCTCGGAATCGAAAGGCGCTTTGTCGTTGCGCGGATCGCAGTAACGATAGAAGTACCAGGAGGAATCGACAAAGGTATCCATCGTGTCGCTCTCGCGGCGCGCGGCGGCGCCACATTTCGGACAGGGGACATTCATGAAGGATTCGACGGCTTCCAAGGGCGATTTCCCTTTGCCGGTAATTTTCACGTGCGCCGGCAAGAGAACGGGCAGATCTTCTTCGGGTACGGGAACCGCGCCGCATTGCGGACAGTAAACGATGGGGATGGGGGTGCCCCAGTAACGTTGGCGCGAGATGCCCCAGTCCTTGATGCGATAAGTAGTGGCGGCGGATCCGAAACCATTCCGGGCGGCTGCGGCGGTCATCTTTCCGCGCGCTTCTTCACTGGTTAGACCGGACCATTCACCCGAGTTCTCGACGATACCGTCGTCCAGAAAAGCTTCGGTCATCGAAGCGCCGTCGGCGAGCGGCCCATCGACGGGACGAATTACCGGCACGACTGGAATGCCATAGCTTCGGCAGAATTCGAAGTCGCGTTGATCGTGGGCGGGAACAGCCATAATGGCGCCGGTGCCGTAACCCATCAGGACAAAGTTGCCGATCCAGATGGGGATTTTAGAACCGTCGAAAGGACGAACGGCATAGCGTCCGGTGAACAGGCCGAACTTAGTCAAGTTGCCGGCGTCCTGGCGCGCTGTCGCGTCGATCATTTCCTTGATCTTCAGACGCTCGGCTTCGTCAGTGACGAGTTGTTCGACCAGCGGATGTTCGGGAGCGAGGATCAGGCAGGTTGCTCCATAGATGGTGTCAATGCGAGTGGTAAAGATACGAATGGTCTCAAAATCGACTTCGGCGCCTTCCGAGCGGCCGATCCAATTGCGCTGCATGGCCAAGACGCGCTCCGGCCATCCCTGTTCCAACTGCTTCATGTCATCGAGCAGTTGGGCGGCGTAAGCGGTAATTTTGAGGAACCACTGCTGCATAGCGCGCTGTTCGACAGGCGTGGTTTCGTGGCGCCAGCAGCAGCCGTCGACGACTTGCTCATTCGCCAGGACAGTGCCGCATTCGGGGCACCAGTTCAAGAGCGCCTCTTTGCGATAGGCCAAGCCGCGCTCGAACATTTTCAAAAAAAACCACTGGTTCCAGCGATAGTATTCGGGCCGGCAAGTGGCGACTTCGCGATTCCAATCGATAGCAAAACCGAGACGCTGCATTTGCGCCTTCATGTGGGCGATGTTGCTGAGCGTCCAATCGCGCGGATCGCGGCCGGCCTGGAGCGCAGCGTTTTCGGCGGGCAATCCGAACGCGTCCCAACCCATGGGGTGCAGAACGTTGTAGCCGCGCATCCACATATAGCGAGCGAGCGCGTCTCCGATGGCGTAGTTGCGCACGTGGCCCATGTGCAGCTTGCCGCTCGGATACGGCAGCATTTCGAGCACGTAATATTTGGGCTTATCGGGCGCGCCGGCTAGGTAGAGAGACGAGTCGTTCGTCCACCGGCGATGCCACTTGGGCTCGATTTCTTTGGGGTCGAACGCTTTTTCGGGAATACCAGCTCCTTCAAGGCTTTTACGTTACGAAAATCGTCGCCCGGCTTGTCGACGGGCGTTTCGAGGATGAAGGCTTTCCCGCGCAGCTCGGGATGATTGAGGATGCGGCGGAAGCCTTCAAGACCAATATAACCAGCGCCGATATGCGCATGACGATCCACATGTGAATTAAGCTGTGTTTTCGCGTCGTTCGCATGAATAACCGGAACATTTTCAAGGCCGAGTGTTTCGGAAGCAACCTGGATCAGCTTCGCTAATCCACTTTCCTGCGCCACATCGAAGCCGCTGACATAGCAGTGGCACGTATCTAGACAAAAACCGATGGGAATGTCGAGATACGGGACGGCCAGCTCGCGTATGGTCGCCAGCTCCTCGAACTTGCCGCCCAATTGAGCCCCCGCGCCCGCGGTGTTTTCGAGCAGGATGGTCAATCTCGGATTCTTCTTCAGCTCTTCGTCAACTCCTCGCCAGGCAAGCGCGATGGCTTCCGTCGCGTAGAGCATACCCTGCTCGACTGACAAGCCTTTGTAATTGCCAGGATGAGTGACGACGTACTCTGCGCCGATCAATAGCGCGCGCTCCAACTCGCCGGTAAACGCTTCGATCGATTTTTCGCGGACGATGGATGGGGGCGCCGCGAGATTGATCAGATAACTGTCGTGAATCACCAGAGGGGTGAGATCGTTCTGCTCACGGTGATGATGCAATCGCCTGATCTGTTCGGGATCGGGCGGCTTGGCGCGCCACATGCGTGGACTTGCGGAAAAGATCTGAAATGTATTCGCGCCGAGCTCGTTGGCCTTAATAGCGGCGCGCTCGAGCGACCCTGCCGTCGAAGTATGAATGCCGATTCGCAAGTCTCAGAATAAGGGGTCGCGTAAGGTGGGGATCAATTCCGCTTTGGATAGTGGATGAAGGGACCGATGTGCCCGGTGCCGGTAGCCTCCTCGTCTTTGATTTTTATCAGCCAGTGGTCGTACCACATCTTTTGAATTGAGATGCCTCCATGCGATTTCTGCATCTGCGCGGGGTGAACCCAAGCGTACTCAGGGGGAACGCCTTTCGGGAATTGGATCCAGCGGGCCAGCCTAATTGGAGGCCTCGGGAGGAGCGCAACTTTCTTAATGAGCTCCTCATTGGTGGGATAGCAGCTGGTCACGCATTTGCCGTCGACAATGTCGACCTCGATGAACTGATCGATCTTCAGGTTCTCCGCCATCTTTTCTTCTTGCCTGCTGATCCAACGCGCGTTCATCTCATCGACCACGTCCATGGCGCGATCTTTAGCTTGGTCACGGCGAAAAATCTTATCGTCGTACGCTTCCAATTGCGTGTAGAAGCGGTTGAATCTGCGCTCTTCGGTGGTCTTATACCGGGAAAAATTGCTGAAGCGCTTGTGGTGATCCTCGGTCCAGCAGATGGCGTCGCCGGGAAGTCTATATTCGATTTCGAAGAGGCGCTTGGAGGCTCGTTTGTAGTGCCAGAAGGCGAGTACGGTTTCCTCGATGAGCCAGGCGAAGTCGTTGTCGGAGTCGTAGCGCTCGAACCAGGACTTCCTGATGAATTCGAATTCGGCGGGATCTTCATCGGGGAGGATGGCTATGTCGGAGCAACAGCCGTGGTCGAGCCGGTTCAAGCTGGATATAGCTTTCCCTTCCGGGGTACGTGGGCCGGTAGGGCCGGTGCGGTGGGGTTCGGCGTCGATCAATGCGGGGTCGAATGTTTCCGAGTCGATTTCAACGAGGTTGCCATCGGGGTCGACGACGAGGTCGCGCTTAGGCGGCGGATTTTTTTCGTTGACGAGATCTTCCATAAGGGAGCTTTCGCGTACGAGTTTGCAGGATGGGCGGAGCGCGCGGCGGAGTCGATCAGGGTGAAGCTGTTGATTCTGAGCGGAAAAATAAATTTTGGATTTCTGAACTGGGCGGGAGGAGGGGGGCGAGGGGCACGATTTTGCGGAACGAACTCGATGTTGAACGCGCAGAACGGGCACTGATCGCCCTGTGCGCTAGATTGGGTTCGTTTTTGCGTTTTGGGTGCGGAGTGGGACCGAGCACGTGAGCTATGATGGTGCGCTCCGTCTTTCCATCTTTAGGGGGAAGTTCCTGAATTCGCGGTCAGGTCCGCGCGCCGTGTTGGAAGGATGGTGCAGTGGATGTCAAAGCGGCAATAAGGCGGGTTTTGAACGTAGTCAAAGTGACAACTCGCTTCAATGTGACTCAAGAATCATTCCACGCCGACGCCCTTGATTTCACAACCGCCATTTTGGACAGCGCACCCGTCTGGAGGCGTTCCAACCGGTTCATCCATTAGCTCCGCTGGCCAGGAGGTTATTCGTTTGCGGCATGAAGCCCAGTTCTAATTGGAGAGCTCGGGACGAGATACGTTTCCGTACCTCATTTCCTCGCGTTTGCTTTACGTTCTCGATGGTGGCGGCGGATAGCTCGAGGGTTCTTTCCAATCGGCGAAAAGGTAGGTCCTCGAATGGAATTGTTTGAAGGTTTGGAATTGTCGAGATCTCCTCGACGGAAATTACCCGAGTGTTCAGCATGCTTCGCTTGTCAACAGGGGAACCGAGTTTATTGCTGTTTGAGTCGTAAAGAAGGTTCAGCTGATCCATTACGCACGCCACTTCGTGGGAGGTCTTGACAAAGACCCCAATCTGCGAGAACGCCTGGTTAGAATGGAGAAGCCAAAGCGGGAGCCCGGGGATGCGTTCATCTGGCTGCGCCAGAGCCCACCGCCACTCCCGCTCCTGCATCCAATCGATTGGGCTTGTGCCGTTGAGTCTTGTGGCGACGTAGCGGTACTGTTCATGGAGTCCAATTCCGCAATCTTCCACGAGGCAGCGGAACCCCCTTTGCCACATAGGGATCTCTCCTTCGCGCGATTCCCGATGACCCCCGCTCAAACCGTAAATTACTGGGCGACCACCTACCTCGAAAAGTTCGTCACGCAAAAGTGCCACACCGTAAGGCGTAATTAGCCTGTCATAGGCGCGCGACCGAGCATGGTCAACCACTTCGTCGAATGGCATTTCGGTAAAGCACACGACGGGGTGAGGGCCGTATATGGTCGCACGCTTTTTTCGAAACGACCAGCCGGCACGCAAGAAGCCTTGGCGGATTATATTGAGCAAAACATTTATCGCGGAGGCATTTGGCTGGAGGGCCGGGCCGTACATTTCCTCGATGTCCCAAGGGGTGGTTATCGGCTCGCCCGATGGTGCGAACCCGATTGGCGTTCCGACGAAATCGCTATCGGATGCCGAGGCCGCAAGTATCCATGAAGGGTCGTTTTCAGGTCTACGATTGTGTACGAAGTGCGTTACCCAATTCGTAAGATCTGCACGCCTTCGCTGCGCCATTTGCTGAACTGTAATAGGGAGCGTTTGTGCGTGAATACTTCTCTGAATTAGTCCGCTCGCTGAAAAGTTGTACCCGCGCTCGAGAAACTATGCGCGAACGCATTGAATTTGTAAGCAAACCGGGTTAATATTCCGGGATGCGGCGTGTAGCGCACCGCCTTGACGTTGTGGAGCGAAGATGATGAATGAGATCGACAGCATGCCACTCGCCCGATCGGAATCCACACCTCTCTTAAGAAAGCCTGAATCGCGAAAGCTTCGCCTGCTCGCGCAAAACCTGCCGGATGGCCGCAGCTGGGAGTTCGCGAGGCCCGATGGGTCGATCGCTTCCATGGGTTCGGGTACGGTGGCCTTTCGCATCGAAGCTGTCAACCGGCGCGGGCTTGCGGCAATGGAATCGCTCGATGAACTGCGGATGGCCGCAGCTTACGTCGATGGCGACCTCGATTTCCAGGGCGATATTCTGGCAGCGTTATCGCTGCGATCCACGCTCACCGACCGCTACCCTCTGGTGAGATTCTGGACCGATCGCGTGCAGCCGCTTCTGCGCGGTCAGGCCTGGTGCGACAGAAAGTGGATTCAAGGTCACTATGACGAGGATCCCGCGTTCTATGAATTATTCCTCGACCGGAAGTTCCGATGCTATTCGCAAGGGCAGTTCGCGGATTCCGCCGAGTCGCTTGAAACCGCCATGGAGCGGAAGCTGAATACCGCGATCGAATCCTGTGGACTGCGGCCTGGCTCGAGAGTGCTGGACATTGGCGCGGGCTGGGGCTCGTTCGTAGAATTCGCGGGGCGCCGGGGAATA
>CAWEFG010000005.1:0-679695 GCA_963808405.1 uncultured Acidobacteriaceae bacterium
AAAAAAGAACGTCGAACCTTTCCCTGGTTCAGACTGCACCCAAATACGTCCGCCAAGCTGATGAACGATTCCGTGGCAAATGGCGAGACCCATACCTGTTCCCGCGAACTCCTCGGTGCCTCGCACGCGATAAAAGGGATTGAAAAGCTTCTCCGCGTGCGCCATGTCAAACCCGATGCCGTTATCTGCCACAGAGAAGCAGCAATATCCATCGTTGCCGCACTGAGCTGATACCTGAATTTCTGGTGTCGATTGCCCCCGATACTTGATCGCATTGCTAATCAGGTTTTGAAACACGAGCGTAAGCTGGTTGTTCGCAAGCACCTTTGGAAGGGCGTCGCATCTTATGATTGCGCCGGCTTCGGCGATAGACATGCGGAGATTGCGTAGAGCGAAATCGAACAGCTGTTGAGAATCGATAGTAACCAGACGGCTCGGCTCAGTCCTGGTCTTTGAGTAGTCGAGCAGATCGGAAGTGAGTTGCGTCATCCACCGCGCTCCACCTGTGATGAAGTTCAAGAACTCATCCGCATCCGCATCGAGCTTCCCGCGGTATCGCTCAGCGAGTAACTGAGCGTAGGCACAGATCATTCGCAAGGGCTCTCGTAAATCGTGGCTTACGATTGCCGTCAATCGTTGTAGTTCCGCGTTCGATTGCTTCAGCCGTTCTATTTCTTCGAGCGCTTTCTGCAATTCACCATAGCCGGTCGCCTGCATATCGCGCGCGATGACCGATGATGAGATGACCTCGCTCTTGCGTTCCCTCCCTGCGGAATCCCGGTTGACGCGCGTCGGTCGTTGCATGGCTGTGAAACTCATGGCTTTTGTCACGGCGCGACCAACACGTCCAGCGCCCAGAGGAACGCTAGCACGCTGCCTCCAATAATCAGCAACTTCACTGTCATGCTCACAGACGTACGAAACGAATATTCGCGAGGCGCATAATCCGCCGCGTCTGGTGCCGGCCGTGTGCTCTCTTGTTGGGTTTGTTCACGTATTGACAACGGAATCTCCTTTTGCAGTCGCACTCATGAAGTGCAATCAAAGGACCATGTGCGGTTTTCGATTGATTCGATCTCCTGAGACAGAAATCGAAGAGAAATGGGTATCACCACCTAGATGAGCTCCTGACTTGTTGCCCGAAAGGGAACAGCAATGGCGGTTTTGCGGCAGCCGGGGCAAACCCCAGTGTTTATCGAAGGTCCTAAATTGCGTGCATCCGGGCTTTTCAAAGTCAGGCGAGGATTGGCAGGGCGCATGCATTACCAACGGTGGACAATTGCAGCGCACGGCTGTGATGGTCAGAAATGATTTACGAAGAAAGGACCCTACAATGAGCAAATCAAAACACAGTTACTCGCCCGAGTCTCACAACGGAAACCATGAAACCCAATTCTCGGCGGATGCCCTCCCCGGAGGGGGTCAAAGAATCAGAGATCGCGTCTCGGGCCTACGAGCGGTGGCAGCATCGAGGCCGCCCCGACGGATCCGCGGAAGAGGACTGGTTTGAAGCGGAACGAGAGGTCGAGTCGCAACAAGCCGCAACTCAGGCCTGAGGACTTGCTCTCGTACCGATCATCTCCTCCGATCGATCGAGACGCGCTGTGAAGCAACGATATGCTTCACTTTGCGAACAGGACTGACGGGCCGTCCGCTAGATACCGCATCTAACCGGGACGGCCCACGTCTTGTTATGCCGAGTGCGATTTCGTGTATGAACATCTTGCTGTGCATTGAAGCTTCGCAACGAGAATGCGATCAAGGCTGCGGTGCTGCCCAACCCGGAAGGTGAAGTCGATCTCTTAGATGTACGCTACCAATGAATCAAGCTGTACGCTATGACGATGAACCTGAGGGTCGTGTCGATCTTCGCCGTTTGCCTCGTTAGGGTAGCGTTTTCACAAAACACATCCAGTGCTATTGCGAAAGCCTCGCGACCGCCGTTCCTGTCGTTCGACGAACTGAAGGATCTTGCAACCCTAGCCAAACCCGAAGACTCCTTGGCGGAGAAGCTGAACGAGATACTGACAACTCCATTCATAGGAAATGATGCGGCTGCGAACGATGTCCGGCCGCATCGACCGACTGTGCAGGGGCTGGGCACTATCGTTCGCGCGGCGTCTTGGAATATTGAGCGGGGCCTCAATTTTGACCTGATCGAATCGGCACTCGCAAACCCAGAACAGTTTCAGCACGATTCGGGATATCAGAACCGCGCCGGCAACGATGATGGAGTTGTTCGCGCACAACTTCATACGTTACAGGACACCGACGTTCTCGTACTGAATGAGGTTGACCTGGGGATGAAGCGGACCGAGTACCGCGATATTTCGCGTGACTTGGCTGCCACGCTTCACATGAATTATACGTACGGCGTCGAGTTTGTTGAAGTGGACCCAATATTCGATTTAGGCATCGAGAAAATCGATCTGCCGGACAAAAACCAGGAACAGCGCCTTCAAGAGGATTTGAAGGTAGATCCGGCACGATATCGCGGCTTACATGGGAATGCGGTTTTAAGCCGCTATCCGATTAAGCGGGCACGCATCATTCGGCTTCCGGTCTGCTACGACTGGTACGGCAAAGAAGTGAAAGCGGTCTCCAAATTGGAACAAGGTAAGCGGTGGTCTGCTCGCAAGCTATTCCTGGAGCGCATCGAGCGTGAAGTTCGTCGGGGAGGAAGAATGGCGCTGCTCGTTGATCTTGACGTGCCAGCTCTTCCCACCGGTACATTGACCGTTGTCTCTGTGCACCTGGAGAACAGGTGCGCGCCTGGATGCCGTCAGCGTCAGATGAAAGCTCTGCTTAGCGTTATTCAACCGATTAATAATCCGGTAGTGCTTGCCGGGGATCTCAACACGTCCGGAGGTGATGCAACTCCGACTTCCGTGCGGAACGAAATCATGAAAAGAGTGACCGATTATCGTTTCTGGCTAAGCCAAGCGATCTTCTGGTTCAGTCCCGTGAGCATTCCACAGTACGCGATTGTTCCACTTCGCTATTTTCACCAGCACCTTGATCCCACAGCGTTTCATTTTCCCTTCCTGTGGGAAAACCGCGAACGCGGCCTCTTTCAGTCCGTCGAGAAATTCCGGTTCAGTGATGGCTACGCATTTGACTTTAGAGGGAGAACCGAGCGAACTCTGAACAGCAAGCAACGCACGTTGGCGGATAGTAACCAGCGAGGGCGCAAAGGATTCCTTCCGACGTATGCCTTCGAAAGGAATTTCGGGGGCTGGGTTGGCAATTTCAAGCTGGACTGGTTCTTCGTAAAGCCATTTATCCATGATCCCCGTGCTCGGGAGCAGAGCTACCGGTTCGCGCCGCATTTTCCCATCACGATGAACGAACTGAATCAGTCCGTTGAGGATCGTATCTCAGATCACCCGCCTCTGACAGTTGATTTGCCCTTAGCGGAACCGCTGCGATTCAAGACCATCTCTCGTTAGCGTCGACTGGTAGAAGCGTTCACTCTTCTGCAGGATTGCCTTAAAGCAGGCAGCAACGGGCTGTTTTAAGGCAAACCTTTAAGGCCGAAAAAAAAAGTTTACCGGCTTTCAATAACTTGCAGGTATATCCGGCTGGCACATCGATTGCACTTTATCGTTGCGAAATCAATTTCGGTACGACAACACAGAAAGGAAATTAAACTATGTTACAGCCACAGACACTCGAGAGTTCCAGTCTCATAAAGAACGGAGCGCAGCAGTATTCGGAACTGCTGGTTGCGGAGAAAACGCGGGTTCAATCTGAGCTCCGGGGCCGTTTGGAAATTCTGCACAGCGGCCCCGTGGCATTCGAGGATCAAGCACCTATTCTCCATGAGCAGTTTGTCTCGATTCGGCACAATAACTTCGCCTACGAGAAGATAAAGTCCATTGATGCTGCGCTGGAACGCCTCAAGCGCGGAGAATACGGCATCTGCGAAGAATGCGAGGAGCCCATTTCCGCGAAGCGCCTGACAGCGGTTCCGTGGACGCGCTATTGCCTCCGTTGCCAAGAGAACCTCGCGAACGATAACGACGCGCCAGGTTTCCGGCACCTCAAAGCAGCGTGAATTCAAACTTTCAGGAGACAACTAATGCGACAAGCTACGTTGACTTTAATCGCTGGCATCTTCGCGATGCTCAGCTTCTCGATAACCACTCGCGCGGAAAACGTTTCAGATCGCCTCAATACCGCGAGCGTAGTGCTCAAAGAGATCATGAGCGCGCCCGATAAAGGCATCCCGCAGGACCTTTTAGATAAAGCTCATTGCATTGTGGTAGTACCGGGCGTCAAGAAAGCTGCCTTTGTAGTTGGCGGGAAATATGGCCGCGGCTTTATCTCTTGCCGTAACGAGGGTCGTCGTTGGACCTCACCCGGCGCGATGCGAATGGAGGGTGGCAGCGTCGGCTGGCAGATAGGCGCATCCGAAACGGATGTAGTCCTCTTGGTCATGAATGAAAGCGGAATGCACCGGCTCTTACAGAGCAAATTTACCCTAGGCGCCAGTGCCGATGTTGCTGCAGGACCCGTAGGGCGCAATGCTTCAGCCGAGACAGACGCGAGAATGACCGCACAGATCTTGTCATGGTCTCGTTCACGCGGGGTGTTTGCGGGCGTATCACTGAATGGCGCCACTCTCCGCGACGATATCGACGAGAATAGGGCGCTCTACGGCAGAAGATTGAATAATCGCCAAATCATCATGGGGAAGCTCCATGCTCCTCGTACAGCGTCCGAATTTATAGCAACCTTAAACCGGTATTCTTTGTGATGCCATGACGAATAGTGCACTGCTCGAGGAGTGGAATGATCTATCAGACTTGAAGCGCGTGGAAGCTTTCGAAAGTCTTCCACGCGACCGGTCTGACGGCTTTTTCCTCCAGCTGAGCAGTCGCGATCAGGTCCGTTTGTTGTTGGCGTTGCCTGAGGGCGAACGCCGAATTTGGTTGCGCCTCCTCCCCCCTGACGACGCCGCCGATGTTCTTCAGCTCGCACCAAAAGAGGAGCGCGATAGCCTCGCTGCCCAATTAGATGACGTGACTCGCCGTGAGGTGAACGCGCTTCTGGCGTATAAAGAGGACGCGGCCGGCGGATTGATGAACCCTCGTTTTGCTCGCCTGCGCCCCGATATGGCGATTGACGAGGCAATCAGTTACCTTCGCCATCAGGCCGGCCATGTGGAGAGCATCTATTATGCTTACGCTCTCGATGAAGCGCAACACTTGCTCGGCGTTGTAGGGTTTCGGGACCTGTTTGCAGCCGACCGATCCAAACTGGTCCGCGACATTATGCGGACGAAATTCATCTCCGTCTCCGAGCAGACGGATCAAGAGGCCGTAGCCCGCCTATTCAGCAAATATCATCTACTCGCGATTCCCGTCCTTGACCCTCAAGGACGAATGCGGGGCATCGTCACCGCCGATGACATCGTTGACGTGGTCGAGCAAGAGGCGAGTGAAGATATCCAAAAAGTCGGAGGTATGGAGGCGCTTGATGGTCCGTATCTTCACATTCGCTTTTGGCAAATGGTGAAGAAGCGAGCCGGCTGGCTCACGATTCTCTTCGTTGGCGAAATGCTGACCGCAACGGCCATGGGCTATTTCGAACAGGAGATTACCCGCGCTGTTGTGCTGGCGCTCTTCCTCCCGCTCATTATCAGCAGTGGAGGAAACTCCGGTTCTCAGGCAACCACGCTTGTGATCCGCGCCATGGCTTTGGGCGAGCTGCGCCTGCGCGATTGGTGGAGAGTCATTTCCCGGGAATTCTCAACCGGTTTGGCTCTCGGAAGCGTTCTCGCCGTCATCGGCATGACTCGAATCGTGCTTTGGCAAGCAATCTGGAAGCCCTACGGACCGCATTATGTTGTCATAGCGTCCACTGTGGCGTGCAGCCTCGTTGGCGTCGTGCTCTTTGGAACGATTGCTGGATCGATGCTTCCATTTGCTCTACGCCGCGTTGGACTCGATCCCGCAAGTGCTTCCGCGCCGTTTGTGGCAACTCTGGTTGATGTGACGGGACTGGTGATTTATTTCTCCATCGCAAGCGTGATTCTAAAAGGCTCGCTACTTTGATTCCGTGGCTCTGGTCAAACCGGGCCAGTATCCGTTAACAGGGCAGCGGTATCTCGCCGCCTCAAAACAGGCACCCCTGACCTTTCTAAGGCACCCACGGAGGCAAACTGATCTGCCGGCGCATGATTCTTCACGCAAATCCAATGCGCCACGTCTGGCCCACCGATTGCACTTATCAAGTGCGAAGGAAATCAAAGCTAATAGGAGAGTCATGATGTATCGATATTTGAGATCAGCTGTACTGCTTTCCCTACTCGGGCTCGCAACGACTTTGCCCGGTACGCTGCAAGCGAAAGATAGACACACCTGCGGCGATAAGTACAGCTCAGCGAGGTTTGTTCACAATTCAGAGACGCGTATAGCCGGACAGGTCCGCCATGAGCTGGCGATGCTACCGTACTATGGCGTATTCGACAATCTGGAATTCCGTGTCGATGGTTGTGCGGTCACTCTTTTCGGCCAGGCATCACGGCCGACCTTGAAGAGCGATGCCGAAAAAGCTATCAAACGCATTGAGGGAGTAACGAAGGTACGCAACAAGATCGAAGTGCTGCCTCTCTCGCCGAACGACGACCGCATCCGAGCGGCGGTATATGCCCGGATCTACAGAACACCAGCATTGCAGAGGTACACCTCTAACCGGACCGGGCCGATATTCCACAGTCGCCTTTCCTGGTGGACGGGGATAACGAACGATCCGCCTGTTGGCTACCACGCTATCCACATCATCGTGAAGAACGGCCACGTGACGCTAGAGGGGGCCGTTGGGCGGGATGGGGACAGGAACATTGCCAATGTTCAGGCAAACACCGTACCTGGAGTGTTCTCCGTGACCAATAATCTGCGGGTCGATAGCTAACGCCCGCACAGCAGTAACAGCGAACATGCTCAATGGACGGGCGCACGAGAAAATCTCGTGCGTCCCTTCCTAAAGAGCGTTCCTGCTTGGTTAACCTTCGTCAGAGGCTGACTACAAACTCAAATCGAAAATCGGGAGCAATCAATGCCAACTTTGAATTCCGCACCTGAGCGCCCTCCTTGGCCTGAGGACATGGAAGAAGCCTTGCTGGCTCAACAGGAAAAATTACAAGCAATAGCCGTAGAGGAGAAGCGCAGGGGACCACGAACTAGCATCAGAATCCTCCTTGTCCGGTGGACGGTGCGGGCCGTAATAATCGGGATTACGTTCTGGCTACTCTGCGAAACCGTGATTTCGTAACGTTCCTCTGAGAACCCATTCGGTCGGCATAGCCGGCATGACGGGAGCTATGCAAACAGAAAGGAGTCCGCCAATGTTGTTGGCTGCACCGCAAGCTGCGATCATCAAAGCCGCACTTCGCAATCGAGCCGCTGGAGTACGACCTCCAATCGAGACTCCGAAAACCCAATCACTAAACTCGTCCGCACTTGTCCGTTACTCCGGTCGTAAGAATCTCCTCCGTCGCGGTTACCAAGCGCTGAGGTACGCGAAAAATCGCATTCTCAACCCGAATCTGCGCAGCACTTTGCGCTAATTTTGCACGCTGTCGTGAACGCCTCAGAGCGATGCCAGACGAAACGGTTATTGACGGCGAGGTTAGTCGCGTTTGATGATTCCGGCAGACCGTCGTTCAATACCCTTCAGAATTTCGGCCCATCGAAAGTTCCGATCTTTTGGAGATGATTTGCCGGATATTCCGTTGGCGAAGCGGGCAGGGTTGGGTATTTGTGTAGCCAACGGAGCGCCCGAACTGAAAGCCGTTTGCCACTACACGACGCGCCGGCGCAGCTCGGCTTCAATGAAAAGATCCTCGATTCCACGCCGAAATCGCACATCATCGCGGTATAGAAACTCCAGGTCAGCACGCTCGATGGTGATTCCATTGGGTTCTGACGCTGGTGTCGGTGTGGGCAGCGATGTGAACGCCCGCGCTTCTTCGTCGTTCCACTTGCCTGCAGCTTCCCATTGGGCGACGACCGCCTTCGCTTCCGCCCAGGTGATCTTCTTCGTGTTCTTGCGGTTAAACTTTCGCCCTAAAGTGCCAGCCGCATAGATCGGACAGCGGCACTTTTTCCAGCCGCGGCGCAGCTCGTCGGCCTCGTAATTGCGGAAATCCGGTTCGTACCCGGCGGTGCATTTTCCTGGCGTCCGGAAATGCCGGCGATATAGATTGAGCGGCATAATGGCGGCTCGATTGTAACATTCATTGCCCACCAAAATTGCCCACCGCGATCTAAGTTATTGATTCTAAAATGGCGGAGAGAGTGGGATTCGAACCCACGTTAGAGTTTCCCCTAAACACGCTTTCCAAGCGTGCGCCTTCAACCACTCGGCCATCTCTCCGTTTCTGATCTGCGCGCCTCTAAGCCAAATCGAATTTTTCGTGATGCAGGGCAATGTCGCCCTTCACCAGCACAGGCCGCTTCAGGATTTCTTCCAACTCTTCCAAGTATCGGTTGTTGCTGGCTTTCAAAAGCTTCGCCACATCCGGATGCACTCGCAGCACCACGTCCTTGCCTTCGATCGCGCGCGAGATCTTCTGGGCTTCCGCCAGAATCTCGCTCACAATCGTCTGGACACTCTTGACGTAGCCTGCGCCGTCGCAATAAGGGCACGGCGCGCAAAGAGTCCGCTCCAGGCTCTGCTTCACCCGCTTGCGCGTAATCGCCACCAGGCCGAAATCGTTGAACTGCAAAATCTTGTAGGGTGCCTTATCGGAGCGCATCGCCTCTTCGAGCGCCTGCATCACCTTCTGCCGGTTCTTGCGCTCATCCATGTCGATAAAGTCGACCACGATAATCCCGCCTAAATCGCGAAGCCGGATCTGCCGCACAATCTCCTTCACGGCTTCGGTGTTGGTCTTGACGATGGTGTCTTCCAAACGATTGGATTTGCCGACGTACTTGCCGGTATTGATATCGATGGCAACCAGCGCTTCGGTTTGATTGATGACGATATAGCCGCCGGATTTCAGCCAGACTTTTGGCCGCAGGGCCTTCTCCAGTTCCTGCGTGATGTTGAACGCGTCGAAGATGGGGGCGGCGCGCGTGTACATCTTGACGCGGTTCACCAGGGCGGGCTGGAAGCGCTCCATGAAGTTCAGCACGTTCTCGTACAGATCCTCGTTGTCGACCCAAATCGCCTTGAAGTCTTCGGTAACCTGGTCGCGCAGGATGCGCTGAACGATATCCAGATCGTAGTGCAAGAGCGCGGGCGCGGGCTTCTTTTCCGCTTTCTGGCGAATATCGAGCCAGAGGCCGTATAAATAATCCATATCGGCCGCGATCTCTTCTTCCGGAACACCCTCGCCGGCCGTACGAATGATGAAGCCGCCGGTTGCGCCGACGCGGTGTGTCTGCAAAATCCGTTTCAGCCTCTGACGCTCCTCTTCGCTCGAGACCCGGCGCGACACTCCCAGATGATTCACGCCAGGCATGAACACGACGTAGCGGCCGGGCAAAGCGACATGGGACGTAATGCGCGCGCCCTTCTGTCCTAACGGCTCTTTCGCGATCTGAACGATAATTTCCTGGCCGGGCTTCAATAAATCGGCGATGGATTGCTCCGCTCGGTCCGGCTTATCGGTTGGGCCTTCCTGTATCTCTCGCCGCGCTTCCATGCGTGGCTCGGATTCTATAGCAGCCGCAGTCGCAGTTCCCGCGCCGCTGTTGCCCGCTCCCGAGCTCGGGCCTTCTTGTGAAAAGCGATTTTCCCCTCGCCTCCGCCGCATGCGGCGCGAACCGCGATGCAGGTACCGGCCGCTTTGTTCGCGAACGCTCGCGGTTTGCGGGCCGGGTGTTTCCGTCGCGCCCTGGGCCTCGGCGTCCGGCTTGGGCTGGTCTTCGCGTACTTCTTCGATTTCGGAAGGCTCGATCGGTTCCAGATCTTCTGCGGGTTCGGGGTCCGAGATTTCAGCCGGTGGAGGCTCCGGCTGATCGTCCTTCACCTCTTCGATCTTTTCCTCGACCTCCGCGACCGACTCTTCATCATGGTGGCCAAAGACTTTTTCCGCGGTAGCGAGTTCTTCCGCTTCCGTCTCGATGGCCTCTTGCTCGACCGGATCGATCTCGGTTGGCGGATTAACTGGCGCTTCTTCTTCCGAGCCCGCGGAAACGTGTCGATATTTGGCGAGCGATTCCCCGGGAAGAACGATCACGTCCGCCGATTTCGATTCTTCCTCCTCTTGCGGTGCTAGGGGCCGTGGTTCGAGGGCGGGCTGCGATGACGCAGGTTGAGCGTACTTGTTTTCCGGAAATCCGAAGCCGCGCTGTCGTCTGCGCCGTGATCGCCTGCCTCGCCGGTCGCCCTGAAATCCTCTATCGGGATCGGTTCTCTCGGCGGGTCTGCTTTCACGATTGACCGCCACTACCTGGGCAACCGCGGGACGCGGCGGCGCATGCTCGATAATCTGCCGCTCACTGCGAACCGGCTTGTCGTCGCCCAGCGGCTCGAAATCTTCGTGCTCCTCAAAAAAATCCGAGACGTAGAGGAACGTGTCCCGCTCCAGACCCAGATCGACGAAGGCCGACTGCATGCCTGGAAGCACCCGCGTGACGCGGCCCTTATGAATGCTGCCGGCCAGAGAATATTCGTTCTCGCGCTGGAAATAAATCTCGACCAGCTGGTCGTCTTCGAGGACCGCTACTTTTGTCTCATGGCGATTGGATCCAATCACCAGTTCCTTACTCATTAATCACCGCCTTACCGGGCCGATGATGAGAGTACAGAGAACTCCAGAATTGCCCCACGCCGATCGCGCTCTAAACGCGGGCGAAGCAAAACCGTGCCAGGAGCGCGGATGGAGGCCTGCTCGATAACATCCACGCCCGGTTTACGCTTGCGTATCGCAGTACCTGCGAAAGCTCGTCAGCAATCCGAAACTCTTTTGTCCTACTCAGTTCGACCCGTGATTGTCGAACCGGCCTTCGATGAGGAAAGCCGCCTAATTATCAACTCAAAATTCAAAACTTCAATTCACAAATCTGCGCAATCTGACGCTGTTCACCAAACCCAGCATCAGGAATATCGACCACGTGTTCGATCCTCCCGAACTCATAAGCGGGAGCGGAATCCCGGTGATCGGCATCCTGCCCACCACCATTCCAACATTTACCAATACGTGAAATAACAACAGCGCGCCAACGCCCATGCAGATATACAAACCTGCCTTATCGCTGGCGGTTTGGGCGTTCTGCACAATCTGCATAATCAGCAGGAAGTACAAAACGAGCGCAATAATGACGCCGACGAATCCATGCTCTTCGGCGAACGAGGAAAAAATGAAATCCGTGTGCGGCACGGGCAGAAAACCCAGGTGCGTTTGCGAGCTCTCCTTTGCGCCGCGCCCCCACATTCCGCCGTTGCCCACGGCGATTCTCGATTGGATCACCTGAAAGCCGGTCCCCTTCGGATCGCGGTCCGGATAAATGAAGCTCACCAGCCGGTCCTTTTGATAAGGCTTAAGAAAATGATATCCAATCGGCAATGCCGTCATGAGGATCACGGCAATGATCAAGAGGTACTTCCATCGCAGGCCGGCCATCAGGACGCCGCAGATCAGAATGGGCAGATACGTAAGGGCGGTCCCTAAATCCGGCTCCTTAATGACCAGAAGCATGGGAAGCGCAACGAAGCCCGCAAGCTTCGCCAAATCCTTCCACTCGAGTTTGTCCCTCTTCAGCTCGGTGAGCAGTTTGGTAACCAGCAGGATGAGAACGATCTTCACGAACTCGGAGGTCTGCAGAGTGAAACCAGCGACCCTGATCCAGCGGGTGGACCCAAAGACTTTATTTCCGGCGAAGCCAGTGGCAATCAACAGCACAACGGCAGCTATATAAAGGTAGTTCGCGCGCGGGCCGATCAGCGAGTGGTAATCCAAGGACGCCATCACCCACATCATGACCAGACCTGTCGCCACCCACACGATCTGCTTCCACCAGGCGTCTCCCCATCGGGTGCCCTGCGTGGCACTGTAGATTTGCAGGACGCCCAATGTACACAGAGCGAGGGTGACGACGAGCAATGGCCAGTCCAGGTCGCGAATGGAGCGATAGACCGGCACTATTTGAAGGCTCCCGGCATGGAGATATTCAGCGCAGCAAACAACCTGCGCGGGGTGAATGGGCGGGCCTGCGCGCTTTGCAGGGGCGACTGACGCGCTTTCTTATCGAAGTAAGCCTTCAGCACATCGCGCACGATCGGCACCGCGTTGTAACTCTCCTGGCCATTTTCAAAAAGAGCGGAGACCACGATTTCCGGCGAATCCATGGGTCCGTAGCCGACGAACCAGGCATTGTTTGCCATGGCGCTGCGCAGCTTCGCGCCTTTAGTTATGTCGGTGGAGGCAAGTTGCGCAGTACCGGTTTTCCCGCAGATCTTCACGTTGGGCAACAGCGCCGCGCGTCCGGTGCCGCCTTCATTGACGACGCCGTACATGCCCGAGATCACTTGTTCCAAATTGTCGGGATTGAAGTTTCCGCGCCGCAGCAGCACCGCCGCCTGACCGCTCACCAGGTGCGGCTTGTACCATTTGCCGCCCGCTCCGAGACCACCCAGGGCCGACGCGATCTGCAGGGGCGAAACGGTTACGGCGCCCTGTCCGATGGCGACTGAGATGGTTTCTCCCGCATACCACTTCTGCCGGAACATGCGCATCTTCCATTTGGTGGAGGGCATGGTGCCTTGAGTCTCATTCGGCAGGTCGATTCCGGTCTTATGGCCGATTCCGGCAAGCTCGCCATAGTGCGCCAGCCGATCGATGCCGAGGCGATTGCCGACGTTATAGAAGAACACGTCACAGGATTGCGTGATGGCGCGGTGCAATTCGATATCGCCGTGCCCGCGCTTCAGGTGGCAAGCGAAGTAGTGTCCATAGAACGATGCGCCGCCCGAGCAATGGAATTTCGTGTGATCGTCGATCACGCCGGTTTCGAGACCCGCGATCGCCTCAATCGGCTTAAATGTCGAACCAGGCGCAAGCTGGGCTTGAATCGCGCGATCCATCAGCGGCTTATAAGGATCGTTTGCAATTGCATCCCAGTCGCTGCGGCTGATGCGGCCGGTGAATTTGTTCGGATCGAAGGCGGGACGGCTGACCATGGCCAGAACCTCGCCGTTGCGCGGATCGAGCGCCACGACTGCGCCGCGCTTCCCTTCCATCGCAAGCTCGGCCACCGCCTGCAGATCGAGATCGAGCGTGGTTCGCAGGTCTTTGCCCGGAACTGCATCTTGCGTCGCTTCCGTCTGGCGCTCACGGCCCATGTTGTCGACCAGCACGCGCTGCTGCCCATCGACGCCGCGAAGCGTCTGATCATATTGCCGCTCGAGACCATCCTTGCCGATGATGTCGCCGGGCTGATAATTGATGAACTGCGGCGAATTCAGCTCCGCTTCGCTGATCTCTCCTACGTACCCGATAACATGCGCCGCAAAACCATCCTGCGGATATTGCCTCCGCCACGCTTTGATCAACTGCATCTCGGGATAAGTGTCGAAGTCGCGGTGTGATTCTACCCAGGCGATTTCGTCTCGCGTGAGTTGGTCCTTAATAATGATCTGCGGCGTAGATCCCATGCGATGGATCTTGCCGGCAAGCTCGGTGTAATCAAGCTGTAGAGCGTCGGCAATCGCGGGAAGATGTTCCGGCTTGATTTGATCGCGATTCAGCAGCAGCGAATAGGAGGCCTTGTTGTCGACAATCACCCGGCCTTCCCGATCGAGAATCTTTCCTCTGGGCGCCAAAATGGGCGTGCTCTTGATGCGATTGCGCTCGGCGGCTTCACTATACACGTCGGGATTTTTCACCTGGAGCGTCCAGAATCCGGATACCAGGAAGATGAATACCGCGACGGTCAAGTACTGGAAGATGGCAATTTTGCCGGAGGCCGGTTTGGGGTCGTCGCGGAGAATCGGTTTGGCGGCGATCTTCTCGGCGCGCCTGTCTTCGTTGTCAATTATTGGCATTGGATGTCGCGAAGATTATGACGCTCCCGACAACTTCATTTTATCGAGGAGGGCGAATAAAGGAACAGCGAGAAGCGCGTTCAGCACGCCGTGAACAAAAGTATCGCGGGGATCGAAGGGCACGATTTGGCCGAGCAGCGCGCGGCGCATGATCCAGTAGAAGAATGCGTGGAAGAAGAAGAAAAAGAAACAAAGCACCATGCGGATAGCGGATCGCTCCACATCGAAACGCAGGCTCACCTGGGCGGCGAAGTAACCCACCAGCGTCTTCGTGATGCCGTACATACCGATGGGGATGTTGGCGGGGGAAAGCGAGTCTTCCGCCAATCCGACGAATGCGCCGAAGAAGAGCGAGGCAATGGGGCTGCGGCGCATCAGGCCAAAATACACGGTGAGCAGCAGCGGAAGCTCGAGCCACTCCGTTTGAGGGATCAGGCGCGGGAGGTAGAACTTGCCGATGATGGCGATGAGCGTTAGGGTGGCGAGAGCGACGACCTGAAAACGGCTGAACCAACTCTCCCTGACCGGCCGCTGTAGAATCTGATCGCTGATTTCGTTCATTGTTGCGGAGGAGGATGCGGCTCTGAAGAGGTGGTATTTGCTGGGGGTTTGTGACGGGGGGCTCCCAGAGGAAGAACGGGGCCTGGGGTGGTCTTGGGCTGCGTTTCCAGTGTGGCAGGCTGCGAGATGGGAGGTTTCGTGGCCGGCGTTGCCGGTGGGGCAGTCTGCGGCGCGGCAGTCTGCGGCGGGGCAGGCTTGGCATTAAAGTTTGGAAGATTCGATCCCAAAGCGCCGTAGATGTGACCCTGCTGCTTGCCGAGCGCGTCATATTTCTGCAAAATTTTGTCGGCTTCGGTCTGCGGCTTGGTGGCTGCAGCGGCGGCGGTTCCAGTCTCGGCGGGAGGGGGCGGAAGCGTCTTTTCCGCAGTCTCCTCGACCACGGGCGCGGCGGGGATGGGGCGATGAATGCCTTGCAAGACGACCAGCACTTCTTCCGCGCCGCCCGGAGCTCCGCTGAGGTTCAGCTTCACGTCTTTCATCCCCTGACCGGGCTGGGAGGAAGTGACGGCGCCCACGGGAAAGCCTTTCGGAAATATGCGATCCTCGCCGGAGGTGAAGAACCACTCGCCGCGATCGACTTTCTCTTCGTTTTGGATATCTTCGACGACGCATGGGCCGCCGCCGCAATCGAGCACACCGTGGATATGGCCCTTCTGCGATTCCACTCCGACTTTGAAAGTAGGATCGGTTACGAGCAACACCTGCGAGACAAGCGGGTAGACGGCAACGACTTTGCCGATGATGCCTTCGGGGGTAACGACGGCCATACCTTTTTCGATTCCGCTAGTAGAGCCGCGATCGATAAAGACAGCCTTGGCGGTGGCGACAGTGCTGTTGGCGATTACACGTGCGGCAACCGTCTTGGACGGGGACTGCTTTTGGAACAGAATGAGCGCGCGAGCGTGCTCGGCGGTAGAAAGCTGATTTCGAAAGTAAACGTTCTCCATGCGCAGCTTGTCGTTATCCGCTTTCAGCTTGCGATTCTCCTCGCGAACATCGGTGAGGATGAAGTAGTCTTGCAAGAATCCGATCGTGTTGTGCCGGACGGCTTCGACAATGCCGGCCATCGGCGTGACGGCGGTGACGGCCCAGACGCGGATCAATCGCTCATCGCGATTGGTCTTTACCTGGTAGGCGAGATATAGGAGTTGCGCTGCGACCACGACCAGCAGAACGGTGAGGTTCCGAAACCGGCTCAACAGAGCTTCCATAGTGTTCCTTCTTTAACTGTAAGGCCGTTCCCTCGCTTACGCTCGGGGTTCTGTGGGCTCCGCTCCCTGCGGTCACGGCTCCGAAAAGCCTATTCGATATCTTCGAAAGCAGGGCCCGTACCCCGTTTCATTTTCCGCTCCCTGCGGTCACGGCTCCGAAAAGCCTATTCGATGGCGATGCGGCGCAGGAGCTTGAAATCCGTGAGCATCTTACCGGTTCCCAAAACGACGGAGGCAAGCGGATCCTCCGCAATGGAGACGGGGAGGCCGGTCTCTTCGCGAATGCGGCGATCCAGATTCTTAATTAATGCGCCACCGCCCGTCAGCACAATCCCGTGATCGCTGATATCGGCGCTCAACTCCGGAGGCGTCCGCTCCAGCGCGACACGAATAGCATTCAAGATAGTGGAGACACATTCGGAAAGCGCTTCGCGAATTTCACTATCTTCGATAGTAACGGTTTTTGGCACGCCTTCGACCAGGTTGCGGCCTTTGATTTCCATAGTCAGCGGATGATCCAGAGGGTATGCGGAGCCGATCTGGATTTTGATCTGTTCGGCCGTGCGCTCTCCGATCAGCAGATTGTACTTCCGCTTGAGATAACTCATGATGGCGTCATCCATCTCGTTTCCGGCGACGCGTACGGAACGGGAGTAGACAATGCCGGAGAGCGAGATGACGGCGACGTCGGTGGTACCGCCGCCGATGTCGACGATCATATTGCCTTGCGGCTCGGTGATCTGCAGGCCCGCGCCGATGGCCGCAACCATGGCTTGCTCGACCAGATGAACTTCGCTCGCCTTGGCGCGATAAGCCGACTCGCTGACGGCGCGCTTTTCCACCTGAGTAATCTCACTCGGCACTCCGATGACGATGCGCGGATGCACAAGCATCTTGCGGCCGTGCGCCTTGAGGATGAAATAATTCAACATCCGCTCGGTGACTTTGAAATCGGCAATGACGCCGTCTTTCATGGGACGGATGGCAACGATGTTGCCGGGCGTGCGGCCGACCATGTCTTTGGCTTCTCTGCCGACGGCCTCAATCTCGCCGTTATTTTTGTTGATGGCGACGATGGAAGGCTCATTGACGACGATGCCCTTCCCTTTAGCGAAAACCAAGGTGTTCGCGGTCCCCAGATCGATCGCAAGATCTGAAGAAAAGACGCTGAATAGGGACCTGAAATTCATGAAAAGACGGTTCTAAACGGGAGGATGGCTCCCTCAGAGGTTAACATAAGATAAACCATTTTCAGATGCTTGCGTTTGGGGCAGCGACGACCCGCCGTGAATGGCTTGCCATGAGCGCCCTGGCGCTTTCTTCAGCGTGCGGGCGGCCAAAAGCTACCGGATATGCGGGTTATGCACTGGTTGCCACCTCGGGCGATAACAGCCTCGCGGTGGTGGATCTTACCGCCTTTCGACTCATGAAGCCGATCCCTATGGGCGCGGCGCCTACAGCAGTAGTGGCGGGCGGCCCTGGAAATTGCAGCTACGTTTTAACCCCCTCGACCGGAACCGTGCATGTGGTGGACACGAACCTCGTAAAAGTCGCCTCGCGCAGGCTGGCGGACGAGCTTTCGGAAATCCGGGTAACACCCGACGCGAAACGCGTTCTAGCGATCGCGGCGGAAAGCCACGAGGTTATAGAAGCCGACGCGGCGTCCCTCAAACCGCTCCGGCGGCACAAGCTGGACGCCGCGCCGCTGGCGCTCGATGTAGTCCAGGCGCCGGGCTCCGGGATCTGTTATACAGCAGTGTCGACGGGCGAGCATGCGACAGTCGAGCTGTTCAACCTATCAACAGGGCAACACGGCCGCGCCCAGTTATCGGGCCGGATTGGAGCAGTGCTCTTTCGGGCGGATGCCCAACTCCTTTTGGCAGCGAACTTCCATGATCGCTCCTTAACCGCTCTGGAGGTGCCCAGCCTGGAGGTGGCGGTGGATTTGCCGCTCGCCATGCAGCCCGATCATCTATGTTTCAACTTTGACCAAGGGCAACTATTCGTAACTGGCGAGGGCATGGACGGGGTGGCGATCGTATTTCCTTACGACACGATCCAGGTCGATCAAACTGTACTTGCCGGGCGCGATCCCGGGGTGATGGCATGCTCGGGAGGAAACCCATCCTATCTATTCGTGGGCAGCGACAGCGGCTCGGACGTATGCATTATGGACATCGATTACCGCAAAGTGATCGGACTGGTCGATGTGGGACAGCAACCGGCCTATATTACTGTGACGCCAGATAATCAATACGCGCTGATACTTGATGAAGCCTCGGGAAATATGGCGGTGATCCATATTCGCGCGATGGAACTATCGCCAGACGCCGGATTCGGATACCGGGAACGATCCGGGGCGGCGCTATTTGCCATGATTCCGGTGGGGGATAAACCCGTGCGCGCGGCGGTGATGCCCCGATCAGCCTAGGACTCGGAAAATACGGAAAGTTGCTGGACCGGGAGGTCCAGCGCGGACGGGGACGTCCGCCCTACCAGAACGCTTTGATTATTGCCAGGGCTGCGATGGCGGCGGTTTCGCTTCGCAGGATCGTTTTACCAAACGAACCCGGACGCCAACCGGCGTTTATCGCGTCGTGCCGCTCGTCGTCGGTCCAACCTCCTTCTGGTCCCAAGAGTAAGGCCACGCGATCCGAGGCGGTGCGGGATTCGGGCAGAAGTTGCAGAATCGGCGGGACATCGGGATTTTCGTCGAGCAGTAACCGGAGGTTTGCGTCGGCTTGGAGGGCGTTTGCGAAACGAACCGGCGGCTCAATTTGGGGGAGATGCGCGCGGCGGGACTGCTGGCTGGCGGCGAGGGCGACCTTTTCCCAGCGGGCGAGGCGTTTGCGGGCGGCGTGGGCGAGACCGGGATCGGTCCGGGCGGCTTCAAAGGGATGGATGGAGGCGACGCCCAGCTCCGTGGCCTTCTCGACAAGCCATTCAAAGCGATCGAACTTGATGAGGGCGGCGAAGAGCGAGATGTGGATCGTGGGGGTGGGCGGGGGGAGCTTTTCGAGGATGCGGAAGGAGACGGCGGAGGGGCGGGCGAGGTCGATTTCAGCGAGATAGAGGTCGCGATTGTCGGAGATTTCGTAGAGCTGGCCGGGCTCGACGCGGAGGACGCGGACCAGGTGCTGGGCGTCGGGGCCGGTGAGTTGGGCGGCACCGCGGCGGACTTCGGGGACAAAGAAACGGCGGCGGGCCATGGGGTCAAATTACCAAACGAACTGGGAGTGAGGGCGCGGCGGGATTACGAGACGAACCCAATCTGTGTAGGTGGAGCGTTTTGAGGCGCTTAGGGTGGTTTTGCGAAACGAACTATAGGGAATGGGTTCGTTTTTTCAAATTGTGCGGCGCATCACCAGAGGGTTTGGATCTCGGGAGGAGATCTGTCAGGCAGCGAGGATTTCGGAAATGGAGAGACGAATGTCGCCTGCTGTGAGCGCGCTCTGCTCGTCGGCAAGGATAAAGTCGCTTCCGCCGTGGTATTCGAAGCAGGCTTTCGTTTGCGGGTCGATTATCCAGCAGTGGGGGACGCCCCAGGCGTAGTAGCGGCTGCATTTGCGAAATAGGTCCGGTAAGCGGTCGCTGGGTGAGAGGATCTCGATGCAAAGGAATGCGGGAGCGATCAGATAGCCTCTGGCGTCCTCGCGGATCTCGCCGGGAAAGGAGAGCATGACGTCGGGGGTCATCCATTCGTCGCCGTGCGCGAGGGACCATTCGAGGCGAACGCGGGCGTTTTTGCGCGCCGCGATGGTTTTAAGGAGGGATGCGATTTGATACGTACAATCGGAATGGGTTCCGCTGCCCACGTTTCTTTCTACCAGTTGGCCGTCGATTTTCTCGAAGTACTTTTCGGGTTCGGTGAGGAGATCGAGGGGGGGGGCGGCGTGGATGGGCATGGGGCCGTTTCTTACAGTATGCTTGATGCAGTATGCTTCATGGGCGGCGAGGCTTGGAAGTATCCGCGCTGACGATTGTGAAGGCTTTCTCTTTGGCATGCTTCCATATCACTTCATCCGGCGTCTCAGCGCTCATTCCGAGCAATTGCGTATGAGATGAGCCTGGAAACAGATCCTGCAGCAGAGGGATGATTTTTCGCGAGATGTTCGCGTCGAACAGCAGCTTCACCGCGGAACTTTATCTTTGAGCTGGTAAGCGAACTGAAGAGCTGCCTTGATGTCGTCGGGGACCAACTCGGGATAGTCTGCCAGGATTTCGGATTCGGTCATGCCGCCGCTTAGCCACCCGAGAATGTCCCAAACTGTGATGCGGGTGCCGCGGATGATGGGCTGGCCGGATCGAACCTCGGGGTTCACCGTTACTCGTGCAAGCGCAAGGTCGGTGGCCATGTGCCGATTATCGCCGATTGCGGCGGCGTTCCTTGTGCTTTGCACGTAGGGCCCACAATGTAATGCGGTAATGCGGCGTCTAAATGCGAGGCAGATACCTCACGCGCATAAAGGGACTCTGCGCGGGATGATAGCGGAAGGGCGACAGAGGCGGCAGGATGAACGCCTGAACTCCGCATGCCGTCTTGGGATTAAAGCATCGGTTACCGGAAGAATCATTCGACTGCACTAAATTCACCGAGGCCGAAGTGGCAGGCGTAGCCCAGGGAAAAGGGGGCTTCGATTTCGTCGCTAAACTCGAGCTTCAGTCCGAAACCGGGGCGTACCGGATCATCTTTGCGATTGCGTCGAAACTCGGACCATCGAATGGTACGGCTACGCGCAACGTGCAGTTCTGGGACCGGCAGCACGGTTCGCGGTTCAGGCAGTCCATGATTGCGACATTCCCGAGCGATCTCGTCTCGAATCCAGTCTTCAAAAAGATGCCGTCTCGGTTTGAAATGCCGTGTTGGAACAAAAGGAGTCGCGCTTGTGACTGCTCGAGTTTTTTTCCGAGGCGCACCCCATTGCACTGGCATCAGCCGAATGTCGGGTCTGCCCTGACGTTGCCAGATAGAATCCAGTTGATCGAGTGCCTGCAGTTCGCTTGCATCAAAAGGGCTATGACAATGTACGAGCAGGTGATCGAGCCTACCGTCTCCGTTCAGATCGGATGGAAGATAGAACGCGTGGCGATGCGGTTCTCGCATCGGTTCGCCGGAAGGTGTTTTTCCGCTGAATCGGGGAGATACAAGTTGATCTGAACCTGCGATTTTCTTGTGAATTCCCATCAGCTTGCTTCGGACCCGTTCAGCAATTTCTAACGTTTCAGTGAGCCGTGGGAGCACTTTGGAATCGAATGCATACAAAACTGAGCGCACTTGAGGGGGGTGATGCTCGGGCTGAACAGTTGCGGCAGGGTCGAAGCAGTTGGACGGGCGAAGATAATTTACGTATTTCATCGCCGGGGGACAGTTCCAGCCAAATTTGGTGATGACTTCGGTGCCCGTTGCTATGGCGTCTATCCACGTAAGCTGCTTCATTGTTCGTCCGATTGTGAGGTTCACAGTTGTGAATTGCTGTTTTGGGACTGGAGCGGCGACTGGGACCACGTCCATATCAGTGGCGGTGCTCTCGCCGGAATCTGGGGCGCAATTCCATTGCACTCCGGATATTCCGCGAAGCAATCGAGCCTGAACCCACGATTCGGACCGGCCGAGATAATTCATTAACGAAAGCAGTTCGTCCAAGTCGTCGATAACCGGCGGTTCGGGAGTAATATCCGGCCAACCCATCAGCACCGTAGCGCGCGGCGACAGCGCGACAAAGCCGTCAAAAATCAGAGTCTTGCTCTGAGTGTTCTTCTCGTTCTTGCTGAGGAAGGATCGGGTGTGCGAAACTGCCGCCTGGGGTAATAGGTACAAGGGGTCGTGAGCCGATAGTGTTGAAAGAACTTTCTCGATGCGCGGATGACCCCACTGTGGGCGCTTTCGTTTGCATGCGTCGTAGAGCGCACGAAGCAGCCGATAGGGAGAAGGCGGCCATTCTGCGATACCCTCATTCACGTGCCTTCCCCAAGGAGTGCCGTGATAACGGCCTGCCGGGAAGGCGAGTTCGATCACCAGCATAAGCCCTCTACCTGGCCGCCGCTTGCGATGTTTCCTTCTTGACCGTGGCAGTCTCAACTTCGGTAACGGCGGGAGACGCGAATAGTTGCGCTTCCGCACACGTCTTGATACCGGATTGCACGCGCTGCAGGAGATCCTTTTCGTTGGGTAAGGAGAAGCCTCTTGGAGACTTCACCTCAATTGGGTTGGCTGGGCCGAAATCGCACGCGGTTCGAAGCCGTAACCCGCTCGCGAGGAACCTGCTTATCTTGAGAACCGCTAACGCAATTAGGAGTTCACGAGCAGAATCGTGCAGTCCGTAGCCTGAGAGCAGCGCCAAATCGAGGTTGAAGTACGCTTTGATGGAAGCTGCCGTGTATTCTATGCGTGGATACGGAACGTTGCCATAGACGTCCTTATCGTAGTTTTTGGAGCGGATCTTGCCTGTCGGGTCAACTGCGCTGTTCTTGACCCCGCCAGAGACGGCTTCGGCGACGTCCGACGCTTCTATGAACCCGCTGAGGGCGCGCGGAAGGCGGATTCGTCCGTCCTCAACATTCGCCATGAAGACTCCGTGAATGAGGCTATTCGGGTCGAAGTAGAACAACGCGTTCGCGATTCCCCTCCAATTAATCGGGTTTCCGCTTGCATAGCCAGATTTCTCCAGGAACTTTCCTTGAAACGTCTTGTCGCTAATGATGAACGGGGAGTTGATTCGGTGCGCTTCAATTAAAGAACTGGTTTCCGTCGTAGTGGCCCCGGTCAGCTTGACGAGGACATAGGGGAGGCCTTCCAGTTCCGGATCGAGCCGTGGCCCATCGCCTTGCAAGCAGGTCTTCTCCAGGCGGTTCGCAACGGATTGAGCGGACTCCACGAGTAACATCCGTTTCCCGTCCGGACGCTTGTAATCCGCTGCGCCGAGGTCAGGAAAGCCGGTAGGCTGGAAGCGATCTCCCTGAATTGGGCGAAGCTCCTGCTCAAGTAGCAGGCGAGGTGTATTTCCGAGTTGGTCGAACATCATCATTTGTTTTCCTGTTCTTTTAAGCTGCGACTTCTTTCCCCTTTGAGAGAACCAGTCGCGAGAGCTCTTGCATAGAGTGAATCGGTATGAGCAACGCCGCTGAGAGCCGAATTCCATTGATTCCACTAGGCTCATCCGGGAAGGACGCCTTTGTGGGCTGGAAGCCTGAAATCCTGAGCCGCCGTTGGGCAATTTCGCAGGCTTCTTTGATGCGTCCGGCCGAGAGTAAGGAGAGGATTGCAGGCTCAGGCTTGATCTTCTCGCCCGCGCCGAGTAGATCTTTGAGATTTTCAGAGATGAAGAGATGTTTCAATAATGCGTAGACACGTGGGATAACCGTACTTCGATTTTTGGCTCGGCAGGATGCGAAAAGCTGAGGCTTTACTTCGGCGAGCGCTTCTGCATCGTGCCATCGGATCACCATCAATCCGAAGAGCAGCTCTTCCATGCGCGATTCATCGACGCCGTCAGAATTCAGGAATGCGACCGCGTCCTGGGGGCTGACGCGGACGGACGCCCAGAGTGGGAACGAATTGCAATTGAGTCGTTCCGCGTCGATGAGGCGGCGCTTCAGGGCCCCGGCCATTCGTTCCTCAAGCTTATTTCCGCGCCAGGCTGTCTGTCCGGACCCATCGATCCAGGCCCACGGTTTCTGCGGGTCCACTGGAGAAAGGTTCGCGCGGATGCTGCCGACATCTCCCGAAGGCGCAATCGACGCGAGAGCGGCAGCAATTCGAAAATTGATCGATCCATCGTCCGCCGCGAGCAACCATTGCGCGCTTAGGCCTGCGAGTGGCCGGTCGAGCTTCGGTTCAAGCTGGAGGTTTCGGGTTGCAAAGTACTGTTCCATCCGACCGAGTGCGGCCAGAATGCTCTGCATGCGCTCCGGCCCGCCGCGCAGCGCGAAATCGTATATGGCGTTGTCAATTTGCCGGCGGCGCGAACGGAACTGCGCTGGTATTTCCGACTTGAACCGGCTTGCGAACGAGTCGATTCGATTCAGCAATGGATCGAGCTGTTGGAGGAGATCAACGTGGCGCTTTTCGCGGACGGGGACGCGTGCTAGGGGCACCGCGATATAGCTTTCTCCCCGGCGCTTGACGATGGTATAGCGTTGAAAGGCACTGATCCCGCGATCCGTTCCGAGCGAGGCTGCGGCTTCCGCAAATTCCATTGCATTATCGACAGGCTTTCCGCCCCATTCCACGCGACCTTCCCGCAGCAGAGCACGCAACTCCTCAAATCGGCAGGGTTGTTCCCAAACGGGCATCCAGACTTCGGCGCGCGAGTCCTTTTCGTCTTGCTTCTCGGCGGAGGCGTAACCAACTGCTGCGGGCCGCACTGTAAAGGGGCTGCACATCGCGCCATGCGAGACTACGCCCTGCCGACGTCCAGCTCCGCTGGTCCATGCGACTGCACCTTCCATCGCGAACACGAAATTCCAATCGTTGGTCGGGAAATTTTTAGTCTCTATCTCCGGGCCTTGGTTATAGCCACCTGCCCGCCCTGGGTCTAGTTGCCCTACTGGCGCAATTGAAAGCTGGTCGGAGTTCGAGGAGAACAGGGCATTTCGTAACAGGCTTTCAGAGCGAGGGCGGTGTTCAAATAGCAGAGACGTAACTCTCTTCATGAACGAATGTGTGTAATCGAGTCTGCCTTCGTTTCCTCCGCTTCCGAGGATAGGCGGGTATATCGGGTCAGCGGCTGTTCGGAGGACTACGGCGGAATCGATCCAGTCTACTGCTCTGTCTCGCAATTTGTTGCGGCATGCAGGGATGATTTTGTGTTTCCCGCTTTCGCGCAGAATCTTCTTGGCGGCTGTGCGGAGATTTGAGACGGCGTGATGGACAGATTTGGCTGTTTCCTTAATTTCTTGGGTTGTGAGGGACAGCAGCGAAGTCAGATCGGTTTTCGAGTTCGCAGCGGCTTCTTCGACGTCCGCAATGTTCTTGAGCAGTTCCTCGCGAGCTTTGCCAGGTCGCAATTTGTTAGCGTGGCGCCGAACATCAGCGAACATTTGAGCGAGTGTCGTATGTGCCCCGCCGAACTCGGGCCAGGAGAGGATTTCGTTAATCGTAGCCTTGTACTCGGCAAAGCGGCCCGAGCCTGTATTCAGGATGGCGTCTATGCCTTCTCGGGAATCGCCTTCGCTAAAGCCGCTTCCGCCGTTCCAGGGCGCGACGATCGGAGTTGGTTTGTATTCATGCAGAAAAAATTCCACCAGCGCCGGTTCATCCAAGCTGGATTCCAGAAAGAAGAGGCTGTTTTTCCACCAGGCTTTCGCTTCGGCATCCGCTTGTTCACTTACCAGGCGCAGTACTGCCAAGGCCTTTAGATAAGCGGCCATCGGTTCGAGAGTGCAGCCGCTTAGAGGCACTACGTGTCGCAAGTGAGAGTCTCCTTTGGATTTTCGCTAGCCCGGCAGTCGGCAGCGACGATGAGCGCCTCCAGATATCCCATCCGGAAGACTCCCACCGTATCGCGTAGCTGAAGCATCCGATCCATCCACGAGGGAGTGCCACTCTCACTCCTCCCAAGGAGCATCGGCTGAAGCGAGAGAGTAACGGGCGCGGTAGCGGTCCCATCGAGTTGCGCCGCCGGAAGAGCGTCGCCGTCATGCACTCCACGGGCAAATTTTTTGCCTGAGTCTTGCGGTTTGTTCTCGTCCGGCAGAGCGCGTATCGAGAGTCGAACTTTTCCGTGGTGTGCGGCAGCAAGATACACCGTAAGATTCGATGCATTTGCTTGCAGGAGCGCGAGGGCCGATGCGAGTTCATGCCGGAAATGTTTACGGGAGTGCTTCCCCCGCCGTTTTGATTTCGCCAATACACATGGCGCACCCTCAGGATTTACCGTAGCTTGAAAAACCGGGTGCACTTTGCCCCAGTCATGATGAAGAGCGGCGTAGAGCAAATCTTCCTGGAAGGAGTTCAGAGGGATTCCTGAACTCTCAAGCGCTTGGATGATCTCCTGCATCTTTTCACGTACTTCTCGAGAGTGAGCTGCGAGTGTCTGTTTGTAATTGCGGAAGGTTAACGGCTCGTCGTCATTGCCCTCTTCTTCCGTTGTCTCGTGTTCAGGGATTGGGGCCACGGGCTGCGTGCTTTGCGGGTTCCAGCCGTGCTGAATGTTGTATCCGCCGGAGGTAGCGTTCGCAATCAGGATCATGCCTGGACGGAGTTTTTCCGGGTCCGTTAAATCTCTCCAGACGCTATCCAGCGCATCCCATGCAGAAGCCTCGAATCGCCTTTTGGCTTTTTTCCGCCCGTCCAGCAAACCAGTCAGGTCGCCGATCGGCACCGAACAAAGTTCATCTCGGGAAGGAGCGTCTTCTTTCGTCTTCGGCGGGTAGTCTTTTCGCCATGCGATCAGCACATCCCGATCATTCTCGCTCCGGATGAAGCGCGAGACATCGAGGTCATAGCCCGATAAATCCTGCGTTGTATCGAAGAGGTCGATAAGGTCGCGGCGACGCAGGACGTGCGCATGCGTAAAGTCGAACGAGTATGGCGGGAGGTCGATTGGCGAGGCGGACTTAAGGTCACGAAGGCTTACCTCCGCCTGTAAGAGCTCTTCAACCGCGTAGGGTTTCGCGATATCCCCCGTCAGTTCTCCCGATTCCGGCAGCGTCGATTTCATAGCAAGCGGTCGATCCACCCAGTACACGTGCGAGCCGGCGATGACTTCTCCTGCGCGATTAGATCGGCCGAACCGTTGCACAAGACTGGGCCACGGAGCGATATCCGTAACAAGCAACGCAGAGGAGATATCTACGCCTGCCTCGATCACCTGAGTGGCGATCAGAATGCGGCCCTTAGCCGATGGTGGTTCCTCAAACAGCGTCTGCCAGCCTTTTTTCTCAGGCGGACGGAAACGCGAGTGGAGCAGATAGGCCGGGATATCAGGCGCCGTACGTACGAGTTCGTCATAAGTCTCTCGAGCGCGATCGACTCGGTTCACGACTGCAATGGTCTGTGTGCCAGGCCTGTGTTGCGCCGCGAGGAACGCGGCTAATCCGCTCGGATGCCTGCATTGCTCGGGTGCCTGCGCGATCCGCTTCTCGGCATACAGCCGTTCATGAAGACGCTCTAGCTTGAAATCTTCCGCAGTGAGCGTGACCAACTCTGGCGCGTTGGTCAGGTCCACACTTTTTACCGAGCGTTCAGTTATCGTGGCTGACATCCAAAGTGTGGGGCAATTCCCTATCACGCTGAAGCTTTTCCTGAAGGCCGCGAGCTGTGTGCTGGTTGCTAGACCGTCGCCCATCAACTGCACCTCATCGCAGACCCAAAGGCAATCGTTGTTGAGCAGGCCGAAGTGAACTGGCCAGCGGTAACGTTTCATGGCATATCCGCGATTTAACGCGCGGCTTAGGAGCATATCCTGCGTGCCAATGAGGATAAACGGCTTTTCGGGATACAGTTCCCAGGTGCTGTCCAGTTCGCCACCCATAAGCGTCGCAACCTGTACGTCGGATTTGACATTTGCGATCCACCTGGTTACGTTTTGCCGCGTTTGTTCCACAAGGACGCGCATCGGCAAGCAGTAGGCTAAACGCCGTGGCGCATCTGGGTAGTGCCGCGTCAACCGATACAGCCAAGGAAGAATTGCGGCAGCCGTTTTTCCAGCGCCGGTTGGGACCTGGAGAACCCGGTTCGAAATGGGTGTTTCGGCCAACCTTATCTGGTAAGGATCGGGATCAAATGACGGCCCGGCCGAATTGCGAGTGGCTTCTCGAAAGAAGTTTTCAAAATCCGACATCGTGGGAACCGCATCCAGAGTGTTTCTTCAGCGCAAATATTCTCGCATAGAATATTCCTGCCGTTGCGCGACTGACATACTTAGCAGACGGGTAATTCATGCGGAAGTCTTTCCTGGTATGCTACGACATCTCGGATGACAAGCGGCTGCGGAAAGTGTTCAAAGTTATGCGGGGGTATGGGGATCATCTGCAGTACTCGGTGTTTGAGTGCCAGTTGAATGCGACCGACCTGGTGCGGCTGCGGGCGGAGTTGGCGCGGATTATTCATCATGGCGAGGATCAGGTGCTGTTTGTCGATCTTGGGCCGGCGGAGGGGCGAGGGGATCGGGTGATTACCGCGCTCGGGAAGCCGTATACGAACCTGGATGCGCCGTGCATTGTGGTTTGAGGGCGGCGGATACGAGCCACCCTCTTTAAAACCGGCTTGGCGCGACCGGGAGGTCGCATGCGGACGAGGCCGTTCGCCCCACACACACGGGCAGATTTGGATCCGGGTGGGTGGGTATAGAAAGAGTACAACTTCATGGCCACTGCTCCTGTTGCTCTGAGCGCTTCGCGGGCGCCGCTGCCGGATTATTTGCCGGCGCGCATGGTGAATGAGTTTGTCTACTGTCCTCGGCTGTTCTTTTATGAATGGGTGGATGGCGTGTTTCGCGAGAGCGCGGACACTGTGGAAGGCTCGGTACAGCACAAGCGCGTGGATCGAGAGGGGAAGGGGCTGCCCGGCGCGGACGAACTCGGGGCTGAGAAGATCCACGGGCACTCGGTGACGCTATCGAGCGAACAGTACCGGGTGATCGCGAAGATGGACCTGATCGAGGTGGAGGACGGGGCGGTGACGCCGGTGGATTACAAGCACGGCAAGCCTCGGGAGAAGGATCATGCTTTGGAGTTGTGGCCGACGGATCGCGTACAGCTTGCGGTGCAGGGTATTGGTGCTGCGGGAAAACGGCTATCGCTGCGACGAGGGCGTGGTTTATTACGCGAGCACCAAGCAGCGGGTGCGGGTGGAGTTCACTGGTGACGTGATGGCGGAAGCGACTGCGGCGATCGGAGAAGCCTGGCGAGTGGCGCGAGGGGGCTTGATTCCAGGGCCGCTGGTGGATTCGCCAAAGTGCGCGGGGTGCTCGCTGGCGCCGATTTGTTTGCCGGATGAGGTGAACCGGTTGGAGGGTCAACCGGGCGAACCGGACGCGGATCAGCTGGCGCTTTTCGCCGTGGAGGAGGGCGGGGCTCCGAAGAAAGCGGCGGGACGCGAGCTGCGGCGGCTGATGACGCCGAGGGACGATTTGAAGCCGCTGTATTTGAACACGCCGGGGCTGCGGGTGGGGAAATCGGGCGGAGTCTTGCAAGTGAAGGATCGCGATGCGGTGGTGCAAGAAGTACGGATGAACGATGTTTGCCAGTTGAACCTGATGGGGAACATTCAGGTGTCGACGCAGGCGGTGCAGGCGCTGTGCGAGGAAGAGATTCCGGTTTGTTACTTCTCGATGGGCGGGTGGTTTTACGGGATCACGACGGGGATGTCGACGAAGAACGTGTTTCTGCGGCAGCGGCAATTTGCGCTGGCTTCGGAGGCGTGGTTCTGCAAGCGGCTGGCGCGGGCGCTGGTGGCTGGAAAGATTCGCAATCAGCGGACGTTTTTATTGCGGAACCATATAGAGCCGAGTCCGATCGCGTTGCGGGAGTTGAAGGCGATGGCGGAGCGGGCGGAAGAGTGCGGCTCGATGGAAGAATTGCTGGGGCTGGAGGGGAATGCGGCGCGAATATATTTTGGGGCGTTTCAGGGGCTGATCAAAGTGGAAGACGAGGAGCAAGTGCCTCGGATGTACCGGATGGATTTTGCGGGGAGGAATCGGAGGCCGCCGCGGGATGCGGTGAATGCGCTGCTGTCGCTGGGGTATAGTTTGTTGTCGAAAGATCTGACGATTGCGTGTTATGCGGCGGGATTCGATCCGATGATGGGGTTTTATCATCAGCCGCGGTTTGGGCGGCCGGCTCTGGCGTTGGATTTGATGGAACCGTTTCGGCCGCTGGTGGTGGATTCGGCGGTGGTGACGGCGATTAACACGAAGATGGTGACGCCTGGGGATTTCGTGAGCGCGGGGGAGGCGGTGTCGTTGACAACGCAGGGGCGGAAGGGGTTTTTGCGGGCGTATGAGCTGAGGATGGACACGCTGGTCACCCACCCGATTTTTGGATACAGGGTGAGTTACCGAAGGCTGCTGGAGGTGCAAGTGCGGTTATTGGCTAAGTTCGTTGATGGCGAGATTGAGGCGTACCCGGTTTTTGTGACGCGGTAGGGCGCGAGAGGCGGGATGGCGGGGCGAAGGCGGGGGGCGCTCGCTGGCGGGGAAGGTGCGCGGTTTGAGGGAGTTGTGGGAGGATCGGTTGGGGAGAATTGGGGGCGTGAGGGGGGCGGTCGGCAGGCGCTCGGAAAGAGCGTCGCAGGTGGTTGAAAACAGAATAGGATAGAGGGTGGGCTAATTCCGCGATCAATTGATCGCGGCCTCATTGAAGCCCTGGACCCAGTCTCCGTCCGGGCCGTGGTCGCGGCCAATTCCGCGATCAATTGATCGCGGCCTCATTGAAGCAAAAGCAGGAATCCACGCGACCGATAGACACACCGCGAATTCCGCGATCAATTGATCGCGGCCTCATTGAAGCGTCACGTAAGCCCCTAGCGCAACCGGCACGCCTCTTAATTCCGCGATCAATTGATCGCGGCCTCATTGAAGCCTTCAATATCGGGTCGTCTATCAACCGGGCACCTAAATTCCGCGATCAATTGATCGCGGCCTCATTGAAGCGCTGGTCATGGATTCGCAGCAGCGGGCCAGCGACTAAAATTCCGCGATCAATTGATCGCGGCCTCATTGAAGCTTTGTGCTGCCCGCATGGGGTTGCGCGCCGCCATGGGCAATTCCGCGATCAATTGATCGCGGCCTCATTGAAGCGTGGCAGTGGTACTGAAAGTTACAACCGGAGCCGATCAATTCCGCGATCAATTGATCGCGGCCTCATTGAAGCAATGAATCCGTTGATCGCAGCAAGGACACGGAACCTAATTCCGCGATCAATTGATCGCGGCCTCATTGAAGCATGGTGAATCCCGGCGCGGTTGGCGCTGCGCCGGACCAATTCCGCGATCAATTGATCGCGGCCTCATTGAAGCAGCTCGTCGCCGACGAAGCGCTCCCTGTGCTCGAACCAATTCCGCGATCAATTGATCGCGGCCTCATTGAAGCAATCTACTGGCGGCGGCCTATCCGTTCGCCTACACCAATTCCGCGATCAATTGATCGCGGCCTCATTGAAGCGTGCCTTGCCGCGACGGAAACAATGGACCCGGCAGAGAATTCCGCGATCAATTGATCGCGGCCTCATTGAAGCCATCGAAATATCCTTCCACCAGGACCATGCGACCGGACAATTCCGCGATCAATTGATCGCGGCCTCATTGAAGCGCGCACGATGACGGCAGCCCCGGGTTCCGCGGGGCCAATTCCGCGATCAATTGATCGCGGCCTCATTGAAGCTTACTAACGCTCACGATGGCGGCAGCGCCTACAAGATCAATTCCGCGATCAATTGATCGCGGCCTCATTGAAGCGAGGAAACTGACGTCGATGGGGCGCTCGCGACGCTGAATTCCGCGATCAATTGATCGCGGCCTCATTGAAGCACGGTCCTGATGCTTTGGGATGCGGACAGCCAATATGAATTCCGCGATCAATTGATCGCGGCCTCATTGAAGCTCGTCGACGCGGCACTGGGCCAGCATCTCGAGCGTCAATTCCGCGATCAATTGATCGCGGCCTCATTGAAGCTCATCGAGCGAAGAAGTGGATCCGGAAGGATCGACGGCAATTCCGCGATCAATTGATCGCGGCCTCATTGAAGCGATGAGCGCGCCTTCGATGACGCCCAGTCTGCGATCGAATTCCGCGATCAATTGATCGCGGCCTCATTGAAGCAAGGGATCATCAGCCGCAGTCAAGGAACGACACTGCAATTCCGCGATCAATTGATCGCGGCCTCATTGAAGCTTGGACGGCAGGCCGCACGGACTCATCGAGCTCTGAATTCCGCGATCAATTGATCGCGGCCTCATTGAAGCCGCGGGCGGCACTAACTGGACCGCCGGGAACGGCTTTAATTCCGCGATCAATTGATCGCGGCCTCATTGAAGCTTGCGCCAGGAGGAGCAGCCGCCCCGCCCACCAGAATCAATTCCGCGATCAATTGATCGCGGCCTCATTGAAGCAGCCTTGCGCATGGCGGATAACGCTTCGATTCTGACAGAATTCCGCGATCAATTGATCGCGGCCTCATTGAAGCCAGCAGCAGCAGTCGCTCAAGGAGCGGGAGTTTGCCGCAATTCCGCGATCAATTGATCGCGGCCTCATTGAAGCCCAAAGCGATGATTCGCCTCCACCTTCTACCCATATAATTCCGCGATCAATTGATCGCGGCCTCATTGAAGCCTCCAGGAGCAGGACTGGCGCGCATGCACGAGAGGAATTCCGCGATCAATTGATCGCGGCCTCATTGAAGCACCGTTCATGGGTGTCAATCCAGCGGGCCTGGACGAAAATTCCGCGATCAATTGATCGCGGCCTCATTGAAGCAGGCGAATCGTGCGTTTACTCTTCGGCAGGTCTTCCGTAATTCCGCGATCAATTGATCGCGGCCTCATTGAAGCTACATAAACTCGTGGGGCGGGAATTAACTTGAGGTTTAATTCCGCGATCAATTGATCGCGGCCTCATTGAAGCTAGTCCTATGACTATGAAAGAGGGGATAGGTAAGTTGAATTCCGCGATCAATTGATCGCGGCCTCATTGAAGCCTTTCCTGCGGCGGCATAGGCTTCCATGCCCGCCCTGAATTCCGCGATCAATTGATCGCGGCCTCATTGAAGCCAACTGGCGTACTCGCACGCTGCGGCTGAGTTCGCTTAATTCCGCGATCAATTGATCGCGGCCTCATTGAAGCACTTGCTTGTCAATCCGCCGATAAGCTCCGGCGTCATTAATTCCGCGATCAATTGATCGCGGCCTCATTGAAGCATCGAAGATCGAAGCTAAGGCTTGGCCGTCAGACCGAATTCCGCGATCAATTGATCGCGGCCTCATTGAAGCTGAAAAGTTCTCCTGATCGCTTGTGGAAATGGGAATTAATTCCGCGATCAATTGATCGCGGCCTCATTGAAGCGACTATTAGATCGATCCGGTCAGTTCGTGCGGGTCCTAATTCCGCGATCAATTGATCGCGGCCTCATTGAAGCCAAGCTAACGGCGTCGCGTATTAAATCAGGAGCTATAATTCCGCGATCAATTGATCGCGGCCTCATTGAAGCCACGATCTTCACGCCGCCCGCCCCGTTGATCACGGTGAATTCCGCGATCAATTGATCGCGGCCTCATTGAAGCCGCTCTTCGGCGCGCAGTGCGTCCCGACGTATGGGGAATTCCGCGATCAATTGATCGCGGCCTCATTGAAGCCAATCTGTGCTTTGCGCGGTTCAGGCAATGCGCTTCCAATTCCGCGATCAATTGATCGCGGCCTCATTGAAGCGAGCGACCGGCTTATGTTCCTGCGCCTGGCGCAAAAAATTCCGCGATCAATTGATCGCGGCCTCATTGAAGCGAGGGTTTCCGGGCCGCGCAAACGGGCCTGAAGCCAATTCCGCGATCAATTGATCGCGGCCTCATTGAAGCAATCCATTGGTTGATCCCGTTCATGAAGTCCTGCGTAATTCCGCGATCAATTGATCGCGGCCTCATTGAAGCGTACAAATTACGCTCGACCTCGAATCCGTACAAATAATTCCGCGATCAATTGATCGCGGCCTCATTGAAGCAAACCGGTTTCGAGGGATCGGACTATGCCAACCTCAATTCCGCGATCAATTGATCGCGGCCTCATTGAAGCCGGCATCCGTGCGGTAGCTGATGATTAAGCTGGCCGAATTCCGCGATCAATTGATCGCGGCCTCATTGAAGCTGGTACACCGCGCCGACCGCGCCCTGCAAGTAGAACAATTCCGCGATCAATTGATCGCGGCCTCATTGAAGCGTTGAGAAGGTCCGGGAGTCCGGGCAACCGTACCAGCAATTCCGCGATCAATTGATCGCGGCCTCATTGAAGCACCTCGGGCGACCACCAGGCCGGGCGATCCGGCTTTAAATTCCGCGATCAATTGATCGCGGCCTCATTGAAGCGGCCATACTCTCGTTACTCTTCCGTTCAAGGCATAAAATTCCGCGATCAATTGATCGCGGCCTCATTGAAGCGCTCTACAGTGCCGCAGGCACCCCATTGCCAAGTTGCAATTCCGCGATCAATTGATCGCGGCCTCATTGAAGCTAACGCCCTCCAGATTCAGCAGCTACAAGAGCAGTTGAATTCCGCGATCAATTGATCGCGGCCTCATTGAAGCAGCATGGCCCTAGTAAGGTCTTGCTGGGATAGATCAAATTCCGCGATCAATTGATCGCGGCCTCATTGAAGCTTGAGCCAGCGCTTCACGATGGCAACCGCTTTCGGAAAATTCCGCGATCAATTGATCGCGGCCTCATTGAAGCAAAGCCCGTACCTCCGCCGCTCCCAAGTGCTTGAGAGAATTCCGCGATCAATTGATCGCGGCCTCATTGAAGCTCGCAAACGTGGCTGGACGAATATGCTGGTCAATTCAATTCCGCGATCAATTGATCGCGGCCTCATTGAAGCTCCTTGCCTTCGACTGACCCAAGTATTGCATACTCGCAATTCCGCGATCAATTGATCGCGGCCTCATTGAAGCATGACTAGCAACGTAGGCGGTCGGACCTTACAGCAGAATTCCGCGATCAATTGATCGCGGCCTCATTGAAGCTATCGAATCTTCAGCCGCGGGCTGCATTACTTCTTTTAATTCCGCGATCAATTGATCGCGGCCTCATTGAAGCTAGACAATGCGCGAATCGTAAGCTTGCGACCAGTCGGAATTCCGCGATCAATTGATCGCGGCCTCATTGAAGCCATTCTTCCGGGGCGGATGCGTGCGCGTGCGTCACCAATTCCGCGATCAATTGATCGCGGCCTCATTGAAGCTTGCTACGCCAAGGCGAAAAACGTAACGCCTGAGATAATTCCGCGATCAATTGATCGCGGCCTCATTGAAGCGCGAACTGAAACCGTATCCACTCTTCCCGCTGGATGAATTCCGCGATCAATTGATCGCGGCCTCATTGAAGCTTCCTTGCCTCGCAAAGATCCAGCCGCCGTCAAGCTCAATTCCGCGATCAATTGATCGCGGCCTCATTGAAGCGTTCTACACGGCGGCAACCAAAATACCCATAGCGTAATTCCGCGATCAATTGATCGCGGCCTCATTGAAGCATCTACTTCACGACCAACACTGCGGGGAAGGGGTTCAATTCCGCGATCAATTGATCGCGGCCTCATTGAAGCATCAGCCCAAAAGAGAAGCGGTGCCCCCAACGATGGAATTCCGCGATCAATTGATCGCGGCCTCATTGAAGCTGTGTAATGCCTTGCGGTTCGGAAGCCGGTCCGGCGCAATTCCGCGATCAATTGATCGCGGCCTCATTGAAGCTCAGCGTGCGAGACGCATTTTGGGAACTCGCCGGCAATTCCGCGATCAATTGATCGCGGCCTCATTGAAGCGAACAAAAGATTCCACGAGGTCCAAAAGTTTAGGTAAATTCCGCGATCAATTGATCGCGGCCTCATTGAAGCCTACGGGTACTGCGCTCCAGCAAAGTCAAGCCGACTATAATTCCGCGATCAATTGATCGCGGCCTCATTGAAGCCTTGGCTCCGCTCGCGGGCAAGACATCGAACAGGCCAATTCCGCGATCAATTGATCGCGGCCTCATTGAAGCGTAATTTGGTGATGGGCAACTTGGTTAATCGCGACTAATTCCGCGATCAATTGATCGCGGCCTCATTGAAGCCCTGGATCGCCAGTGAATTCGGTGCAGTTCAACAATAATTCCGCGATCAATTGATCGCGGCCTCATTGAAGCTCATTCAGATGATCGCGGAACTGCTCACGGAATTCGTCCCAATTCCGCGATCAATTGATCGCGGCCTCATTGAAGCATCGAGCTCGAGCACTCCGTGGATATCCTGTACCGCAATTCCGCGATCAATTGATCGCGGCCTCATTGAAGCCAGCCTTCGAGGGTGGAGCGTTTGAACTTCCACTTTCAATTCCGCGATCAATTGATCGCGGCCTCATTGAAGCGAACCGAGCGCCGCGGCCCGCCTGATTCTTTCGGGGAAAATTCCGCGATCAATTGATCGCGGCCTCATTGAAGCTGGCATGAGATGAATAGTTAACAGGAGCAATCAAACAATTCCGCGATCAATTGATCGCGGCCTCATTGAAGCATTACTGGACCGAAACGCTAGACATGGACGTACACAAATTCCGCGATCAATTGATCGCGGCCTCATTGAAGCTCACCCGCAATGGCGGTGAGTTCTTTGGTTTCTTCCAAAATTCCGCGATCAATTGATCGCGGCCTCATTGAAGCCCTCCTGGCTGGGGCGAGATTGACGGGGCGGTTTGGCAATTCCGCGATCAATTGATGGCGGCCTCATTGAAGCATCTCTTTGGAGGCGCGACTGCCACTTCACTTTCGAATTCCGCGATCAATTGATCGCGGCCTCATTGAAGCGGGCGGGGCGGGGGGAACCATGCTGCCGCAGGCGCTTAATTCCGCGATCAATTGATCGCGGCCTCATTGAAGCGATAACGTCCCAGGCAGCGCCGACGGGAATGCCGGCAATTCCGCGATCAATTGATCGCGGCCTCATTGAAGCCGCCATGCAGAGACGCATGCGCGTACACGGGTAGAATTCCGCGATCAATTGTTTGTCACGACCAACGCGTGTCAGCGGCGAATGCGCCGGGTGCCGAGTACAAATCCCACCGCAAGGCTCACGGCGATGACCGAGGCCAATTTTCTCCAGTCCAGAAAAGGCATAAAGCGCGTGCCGGATGAGGTGATCTCGACGACTCCGGCGGGCAGGGCTGACATGCGGCCGCCACCGCCGCCTCCGCCTCCTTGACGGGCTTCCCCGCCGTCGTGACTGCCTCCGCCGCCCCCGAAACCGTAGGAGATCCGGGCCACCGGGATAACCGTTCGATCCCCTGCTGAAATCGGCTCTCCAAAAACGTTTTTGACGGTTGCGCTGGATTGAAATCTCTCGCCAATGCTCTTTAGAATTTCGGGCACGCTCATATATGTATTGTCGACTTTACGCATCCACGTCTGCGTCGTCCAGATATTTGGGAGTATATTTGTCTTATGAGAGTCAAGACATCTGTCACACTCCCGAAAGAGCTACTTGGGCGGCTGGACCGCGTCGATAAGAACCGGTCCGCAATATTGGAGCGCGCCGCGTTGGCATACCTCGCTGAGCTCGAAAGCGAGCAGCGGGATCGAAAAGATATACAGATCATCAATCGGCACGCCGAGCGCTTGAATCGCGAAGCGATAGACACGCTCGAATACCAGCGATTGCCATGAAACGGGGCGAGCTTTACCTGGTGCGGAAACCAGGGGCGCGCGAACCGCGGAAACAGCGGGTGTTCCTGCTCGTGAGCCGGCAAGCCCTCATCGATTCCCGATTCTCTTCTGTAATTTGCGCGCCGGTGTATTCACAGCACGACGACCTCAGCACGCAAGTGCGTACCGGCCCCGAGGAGGGTCTAAAAAAAGACTCGAGCATCCATTGCGACGAACTGGTGAGTCTTTCGAAATCCGTTCTCACGCACTATGTGGGATCGTTAAGCGGCATCAGGTTGAGAGAAGTTGACAAGGCTCTCAGCATCGCGCTCGGATTGGACGCGGATTTGAAGCTGGAGGGCTAACTACAGCTTCAATTCTTCACGAATTTCGGCGGCGGCTTCGCGGGCTTCGGCGATTGCGCCGATCGGGAAACTGATGGCTCCTACCTTGGGGTGGCCGCCGCCGCCGTAGCGCTCGCAGATGGTGGCGAGGTTGTGGCGCAACGGCTCCCGGACCCAGGGGTTTGAGCCTACCGAAACTTTGGTCCGGAAGCTGGAGGTGGAGACCGATACGGTATAGGCGGAGTCCGGGAACAGGTAATAGGGGATGAACTTGTTGTATCCCTCGATTCCGTAATCCACCAAATCGAAATAGATCACGCCACGTTCGCAAGAGCCGGTGCGGCGAATGATATCGATATTTCGCAGGTGGATTTCGTACAAGCGCTGGTACTCGGCCATAATTTCCGGTTCGGCGATAAGCTGGTCGAGCGGCTGGTGCTGCATGGCGCGAATGATTTTTCTGACCAGGTGGGGGCCTTGACTGCCTTCGATGACCAGCGTCAATTTCATGGCCGGCTGGTTCATTTCGACGGCGGCTTCGGCACTTTCATACAGCGCGCCATCCACGATGTCAGCCCAAGTGACCAGCTCCTCGAGCTCAGGCGCTTCAAACCCGTACTGCTGCTTCACGACGTTAGAAATGAATTTGGTGCAGGAACGGTAACTCGGATCCAACAGCTTGCGCGCGGAGTTTTCGCGCCGGAAATGCTCGGCGTCTTCCGGACTCAGGAACGCGCTCTGGTGATGATCGAACCACCAAGTGACATGCGGATCGCTGGAGTATTTGAAGTCAACAATAACGTTGGCGTCTCCATCGAAGAGACCGGGCTCAAAGAGTTGATCGGCGCGATGCGCAAGGCCAGTGTAACGGAACTCGGCGCCAGGATAGAACTTGTCTTGTAAAAACTTTGTAACAAATGCTGCTGATGCGGCCCCATCGAAGCAATGGTCGTGAAAGAGGACTCGCACCTTCATGGAAAAGAGTGTTCTCCGAAAACCTTTTAGATTGCCTTAGGACACGGGGAAATGCAAGCGGTAAGCGATAATTTACTTAGTAAGCGGTTTTTTGAAGATGCTGAAGACCAAGGAAGAACGGCAGACGGATCTCGATCCGCAAGAGACTTCGGAGTGGCTGGAAGCTTTAGACCAGGTGGTGGATGAGGCGGGGCCCGACCGCGCCGCTTATCTGCTGGAAAAACTGCTGGGGCGCGCGGCGGATTTCGGCGTCGCGGCATCGGGGACGGTCAATACGCCGTACCTGAATACGATTCCGGCGCACGAAGAAGTACCGTATCCGGGAGATCGGCAGATCGAGCGGCGTATAAAAAGCCTGATTCGCTGGAACGCGGCGGCGATGGTGGTGCGGGCGAATAAATACGACCCCAACATTGGCGGACACATTTCGACGTATGCCTCGCTAGCGACGATCAGCGAAGTGGGATTCAATCATTTCTTCCGCGGCAGTTATGACGGCGCGCCGGGGGACCTTGTGTACTACCAAGGCCACGCGTCGCCTGGAATGTATGCGCGCGCGTTTTTGGAAGGGCGTTTGACGGAAGAACATTTGATCAATTTCCGTCACGAACTGCGCGACAAGCCCGGGCTGCCTTCTTATCCGCATCCGTGGCTGATGCCGAATTTCTGGCAGTTCCCGACGGTATCGATGGGGATCGGGCCTATCAATGCGATTTACAATGCGCGGTTTCTGCGATATCTGGAGAATCGCGAGATGCTCGCGAGAAGCGATCGCAAGGTGTATGCGTTTCTGGGCGACGGCGAAATGGACGAGCCGGAATCGACCGGAGCGCTGCACGTGGCGGCTCGCGAAAAACTGGACAATCTGATTTTCATGATCAACTGCAACCTGCAGCGGCTGGATGGTCCGGTGCGCGGGAACAGCAGCGTCATCCAGGAGCTGGAAGGGTTATTCCGCGGCGCAGGCTGGAACGTGATCAAAGTGATCTGGGGCGGCGATTGGGACGAGTTGTTTGCTCGCGACGGCAGCGGTCTGCTGTTGAAGCGGATGGAAGAGTGCGTGGATGGCGAGTACCAGAATTACAAGGCTCGCGGGGGCGCTTACACGCGCAAAGAATTCTTTGGGAAATATCCTGAGCTGCTGAAGCTGGTAGAGGATAAGACCGACCAACAGATCGCAATGTTCCGGCGAGGGGGACATGACCCGCTGAAAGTGTATAACGCTCTGAAGCGCGCGACGGAGCACAAAGGACGGCCGACGGTCATTCTTTTCAAGACGGTAAAAGGATACGGGCTGGGAGAAGCGGGCGAGGGCAAGAACATCACGCACCAGCAGAAGAAGCTGAACGAAGACGAGCTGTTCTATGTTTCGCAGCGATTTGGCTTAAATCTGCCGAAAGAGACGGTTCATGCGATCTCTTTCATCAAGCCTGCCGAAGACAGCTCCGGAGATGAAATATCTGAAGGCGCGGCGGGAGGCACTGGGCGGATATATACCGGCGCGCGCGCCGCGGAAGATCGAGATAAAGGCGCCGGCGCTGGAGGTGTTTCACGAATCGTTGGGAGGATCGCGGGGCCGGGAAGCATCAACGACCAGCGCATTTGTGTCGGTGCTGAAGGGGCTGTTGAAGGCGCCGGAGCTGGGCAAGTACATCGTGCCGATTATTCCGGATGAGGCGCGCACGTTCGGGATGGAATCGATGTTCCGGGAGCGCGGCATTTACGCAAGCGGCGGGCAACTCTACAAGCCGGTCGACAGCGAGGTGCTGATGTATTACAAAGAATCGCAGAACGGGCAGATTCTTGAGGAAGGTATTACAGAAGCGGGGGCGATGGCGTCTTTCACGGCTGCGGGAACTGCCTATGCGAATGTGGGCGTTCCCACGATTCCTTTTTTCATTTACTATTCGATGTTCGGGTTCCAGCGGGTAGGGGACCTGATCTGGGCATTTGCGGACGCGCGAGGGAAGGGGTTTCTGGTCGGCGGCACGGCGGGGCGGACGACGCTGCTCGGGGAAGGACTTCAGCACGACGATGGGCACAGCCACGTGCTGTCAAGCGTTGTGCCGACCTGCCGGAGCTACGATCCAGCTTACGCGTATGAGATAGCGGTGATCGTGCAGGACGGGATTCGGCGGATGTACGAAAACGGCGAAGATCATTTTTATTACTTGACCGTATGCAACGAAAATTACGTGCAGCCGCCGATGCCGGATATTAAGGATATTCGCGAAGGCATTCTGCGCGGGCTGTATTTGTATAAACCTTCAGAAGCCGGGGCTGCGCAAGTGACGCTGTTTGGCAGCGGCCCCATTTTGAACGAAGCGTTGAAGGCTCAGAAAATTTTAGCGGAAAAGTACAGCATAGGCGCGAATGTTTGGAGCGTGACGAGTTATACGGAGTTGCGCCGCGACGCTCTGACGGTGGATCGGTGGAATCGTCTTCATCCGGCGGAAGCGCAGCGGACGCCATACTTGTTACAAGCCGTGGGCAATCTGGAGATGCCGGTTATCGCGGCAACGGATTACATGAAAATAGTCGCGGACCAGATCTCGCCGTGGCTTCCTGGCCGCCTTACTCCACTCGGCACGGACGGCTTTGGACGCAGCGAAAACCGTGAGCACCTGCGACGGTTCTTCGAGGTAGATGGGGCCAGCATCGCGGCGGCGGCGTTGTCGCGTCTATCGCAATGGGGCAGATACGATGCGAATCGGGCGAAGCAGGCGATACAAGAACTGGGCGTAAATTCCGAAGCGGTCGACCCCGCGCTGGCATGATTGGCTGGTCAGCGCGGGTTTAGATCGCGCTGCTCACATCAAACAATTAGGGAGTTTTTACTATGCTCCTGGTGAAACCCGCGGCGGAGACTCACGTCTGTAGTGGTGTAACCGGCGCAGCAGAAGTCTATTTCGCCGGAACGGTCATTTGTTTCAAACATGAGAAAGTGACTTTGCTGCGCGCTTCACAACAATGGAGGAGATTTCAGCTGTGAAACTTATTCGTCGTACAATTCCGCTGATTTTTGCTTTGTGCTTCGGGGTGACGTTCGCGCACGCACAGAGCGGCGTGGATGTTTTCGCCGGCGCAGGCACGATGAGCGACACCTCGAGCGGGCAACGCATCGACACGTTCGGAACGGGCAATCCTTTCACTACGCCCAGGCTGGGAGGCATCTTCGGGAAAGTAGGGGCCGACGCTATGCTCAGTTCCCACTTCGGAGTGGGAGGCGAGGCGGATTTCCGTGTCGAACAGGGCGCGTACGCAGGGCTGAGCTTTCGGCCCACGTTTTACGATTTCAATTTGATTTGGGCACCCACCGGCCGTACGTTCAAGCGCGTGGTGCCTGAAATTCAGGCGGGCATCGGCGCGGCCAACCTGAGGTTTTACGAAAAGCAGTCGGCCTGCGATGTTCTTGCGGGCTGCTCGAACAGCAATGTGTTTCTGGAGAGTTCGAATCATTTCCAGACGCATCTCTCGGCGGGCATACGCTTCTATGCCACACCGCACCTATTCATCCGTCCGCAGATTGACGCGCGTTACATTAATAACTTTTTCCAATTCGGAAGCAATTGGGTTCCGGAATACAGCGCATCAATCGGCTGGAGCTTTGGCGAACATTAAAAAGCGTTTCTCTCACCAGCACCAAGCCCCGGAGTTTTCTTTCCGGGGCTTTTCTTTTTTGGAAGCATGAACCGGCATGGGAAAATCAAAGCGATTACCGAATGCCGTCGTTGCACCCCCTTCGCATTGCAATTCCCGGAGGAACTGGGCAGATAGGGCAGATCCTGGCCCGGCATTTTCATGAGCAAGGCCATTCGGTGACGGTAATCGCCCGCCATCCCAGATCGACGGAGTGGCGGAGCGTTGCGTGGAACGGGTACGATCTGGGAGATTGGACGCAAGCGATAGACGGGGCGGATGTCGTAATTAACCTGGCGGGGCATACGGTAAACTGCCGGTACAATGCGGCGAACCGCCGCGAAATCACCAACTCGCGAACGATCAGCACGGGTCTTGTGGGTCAGGCGATTGCGCAAGCATCGCAGCCGCCGCGTGTGTGGCTGAATGCCAGCACCGCGACAATCTACAGACACTCTTTGAATCGTCCGATGGATGAGGTTACGGGTGAGATCGGAGGGAATGAGCCAGATGCGCCTGAGAAATGGCGCTTCAGCATCGAGGTGGCAACCAGTTGGGAGCGCGCCTTTTTCTCGGCCGAGACGCCGCGTACGCGTAAAATCGCCATGCGCAGCGCCATGACGATGAGCCCCGATCCAGGCGGCGTCTTCGATGTATTGCTGCGGCTGGTGCGTTGGGGTATCGGAGGGCCGGCTGGTTCGGGGCAGCAATACATTTCCTGGATTCATGATGTAGATTTCGTGCGAGCCATCGAATTTCTGATCGCGCACGAGGAACTGAGCGGCTTGGTGAATGTGTGCTCGCCTTTTCCTATTTCCAACCGCAAGTTCATGCATTGCCTGCGCCGCTCCTGGTGTACGAGCTATATTGGACTGCCGGCGCCGAAATGGATGCTGACGGTGGGCGCTGTTCTGCTTCGGACGGAAACAGAATTGGTACTGAAGAGCCGGCGGGTGATTCCGCGAAGGCTTCTGGACGCGGGGTTCGAGTTCCATTTCCCGAATTGGCGCGGCGCTTGTTGCGACCTGGTGGAGCGGTGGCGCGCAATGCACCTGGAATAGGATGTGAACGGCGGTCTGTCTACAATTTCCTAGAAAAAGTCTCTATGTTTCGGGAGGCTCACACGGTAATTCAAAAGCGGGGTTCGGATTCCTCAAGATCGCTGCCAGTGATCACGGTTGTCACCGTGATTGCCGGCCTGTATTTCGGACGCGAGGTCCTGATCCCGTTTGTGCTCGCGGTGCTGCTGGCATTTCTTCTGACGCCGCCGGTCATTTGGCTGGAACGCGTGAAGCTCGGGCGTCCTCTGTCCGTGGCTCTCGTTCTGGTCGTCGCATTTTGTACCGCCGGTGGAATCCTCTGGATGGGAACGCAGCAGCTCTCGGACATTGTGGTGAGACTGCCGCAATATCAAACGAACATCCGCAGGAAAATAGACGCAATACGAAATCCGGGAGGCTCCGGGTTTGCGAAGGCCGCTGAAAGCCTGAAGCAGATAACGATTGCGTTAGCACCGAGCAGCACAGCTGCTCAGAAACAGGCCAAGCACGGCAACAAAGGAAAGGCGACGCCGAATGAGCCTCCCACGCCCGTGCCGGTGCAGGTTGTTCCCCAACAGCCGGGCGTGCTGGAGTCATTTGGCCTGATAGGGACGTCCGTTGCGCATGTGCTGGGGGACGTGCTCGCAGTCGTCATCCTAACGCTTTTCATCCTGGTGAGGCGAAGCGATCTGCGCAACCGCTTATTCCGACTGTTTGGGCAAGGACGAATCAATGTGGTGACGACAGCGATGGACGATGCGGCCAATCGCGTCAGTAAATATTTACTGACGCAGTCAGTGGTGAACTGTACATTCGGGTTGCTGCTGGGCAGCGGATTGTATTTTATCGGCGTGCCCTACGCTCCTTTCTGGGGCGCCGCCGCAGCGCTTTTGCGGTTCATCCCCTACATCGGGACGTTGATTGCGGGAGCTTGTCCTTTGCTGCTGGCCTTAGCGGTGTTTGAGGGGTGGAGCAGGCCGCTGATGACTCTGGCGCTCTTCGCGATTGTGGAGATGACGACATCGGGCGTCGTCGAGCCATGGCTCTATGCGACAAAGACAGGGATCTCCTCACTTGCAATCCTCGTTTCGGCGGCGTTCTGGACAGCTTTGTGGGGACCCATCGGGCTCGTGATATCTACCCCGTTGACGGTCTGTCTGGTGGTGCTCGGAAGATATATGCCGCAGCTGGAATTTCTTTTTATTCTGCTGGGCGATGAGCCGGTCTTGCTGCCCCACGCCTGGTATTATCAGCGGCTGCTCGCAATGGATGAAGATGAAGCGCGGGATGTAGTGGAGACGTCGCTGAAGGATAAGACGCTGATCGAGCTGTACGATTCCGTGCTGATTCCGGCGCTTTCGTTGGCCGAGCAGGACCGGCATAACAGCGCGCTCGATGAAGACAGACAGAAGTTTATTTTTCAGAGCACACGAGAGTTGATCGAAGAGCTTGGGGAACGGCGAATGGCCCTGACCGAGAACGGGGAAGAGATTGCACCGTCCGATTCACCGTTATCGATTTTGTGCATCCCTGCGCGTGACGAAGCCGATGAGCTTGTCGGTATGATGCTGGTCCAAACGCTGGGGCAATCGGGATATCAGGCGGAAATGGCTCCGATCGGGTTTGTCGACGACATGCTGGCCGCGGTGGTCAAGCGGCAGCCGGATATTCTTTTTATTTCAGCACTACCCCCGTTTGCCGTCAGCCATGCGCGGTCGCTGTGCAAGAGAGCACATCAAAGATGCCCCGGCTGCAAGATCGTGGTGTGTATGTGGGGCATCGCAGCGGAAAACAAAACCATTCAGGAACGCCTGGGGCCGGGCTGCTCGGAATACGTCATCAGTACACTGTCGCAAGCGCAGGTACAGTTGCGACTGCTCGAGAGCACGGAAGCGCAGGAAGGCTCAGGGGCAGGCGAGGCGCGTGAGATCGAAAGCAGCACAGCGCCTGTCGCCTGAGCGATCTCGAATGTTTGACATTCCAAATTGGAATGTCAAAGATGAGAACGACGCGTAAGAGGGCTGTTGCGTCCGGAAAAGAGGGTGAGCAAATCGGCGCTGCATGGCAAGGTATCGAGAATCCGATGGAACCCGCGCCGCTGCCCGAAAAGCGTGGAATCGGATTCTGAGCCAGAGTTGCATCGGCGGCGGCTTTTGTATTATTATTCATAATAGTGAATAATAATACAGGCGGGCGATTGCAATGGGCACCCCACTAGTTCAATCCTCATCGCTCGGCCGAATCGCGGGATTGCGTAATGACCTCGATTTGACGGTCGAGCAACTGCACGGCTTACTGGATCTGACGCAGCAGGTGAAACGGTCCCGGCAGCGATATGCGTCTGCGCTTAAGGGCCGCTATTTCAGCTTATTATTTGAGAAGCCATCGCTGCGCACACGGATGACTTTTGAGCTGGCAATCAAGCAGCTGGGCGGCGATTCGGTAACACAGAACGGGATGATTGGGGATCGTGAGCCGCTGAAGGACGTGGCGCGGAATTTGGCGCGGTGGACGGACGCGATTGTGGCGCGTACTTTCGCGCAGGAGACGATTGATGAGCTGGCGCGGTGGTCCGACCTCCCGGTTATTAATGCTCTGAGCGATCTCTATCATCCCTGCCAGGCGCTGGCAGACATCTTCACGATGAAGGAGTGCTTCGGAGGACTGCGTGGGTTGAAGGTTGGGTATGTGGGCGATGGGAATAATGTGGCGCATTCGCTGATGCTGTGCTGTTCACGGCTAGGCGTTCATTGCTTTATCGCGACGCCGAACGGGTATGGGCCGAAATCGGGGATCGTGGAACAGGCGAGACGCTTCGCGGGTGAATCCGGGGCGGAGATCGAGATTACGATCGATCCACTTATCGCGGTGCGCGCCGCGAATGCAGTGTACACCGATGTTTGGACGAGCATGGGGCAGGAACGCGAAGCAGAAGAGCGGCACAAAGCGTTCGCGCCTTATCAGGTGAACCGGGAGCTTTTCGCGAACGCGCAGAAAGATGCAATTTTCATGCATTGCCTGCCTGCGAAGCGTGGGCTGGAAGTGACGGAGGAGGTTCTGGAATCGGCGCAATCGGTGGCGTTTGACCAGGCAGAAAACCGGTTGCACGTGCAGAAGGCGCTGCTGCTGATGCTGCTGCAATAGTGCGCGAGCAGAATTTTTCCGGCGCTTCAGGATCATGAATAGAGTGAGAGTAAAAAGGGTGGCGCTCGCCTATTCGGGCGGGCTGGATACTTCGATCATCATTCCGTGGTTGAAGGAAAACTACAAGTGCGAAATTGTAGCGGTGTGCGGGGATATCGGACAAGGCGGCGATGAACTGGACGGCCTGAGAGAGAAGGCACTGAGGACAGGCGCATCGGAAGTATATGTCGAAGATATGCGCGAGGAGTTCGTCAGCGATTATCTCTGGAAGCTGGTGCGTTCCGGGGCGGTTTATGAGCAGAAATATCTGCTGGGAACCTCGATCGCGCGTCCGCTACTCGCGAAACGGCAAGCGGAGGTTGCGCTGAAGACTGGCTGCGACGCGCTGGCACATGGGTGTACGGGTAAGGGTAACGATCAGGTCCGTTTTGAGTTGACATACAAAGCGATTGCGCCGCATCTGATGGTAATCGCTCCGTGGCGCGAGTGGGACATTGTTTCGCGCGAAGACGCAATCGAATATGCGAAGGCGCATGACGTTCCCATCGCGCAATCGACCACGAAGATATACAGCCGCGATCGAAATATCTGGCACATTTCGCACGAGGGCGGCGAATTGGAAGATCCCGCGAATGCAGCGCCGGAAGGCATTTGGATGCTCACCAAAAGCGCGGCAGAAGCGCCTTCGAGAGCGGTGGATGTGACGGTTGGCTTCGCAAGCGGGATACCGGTTTCAGTGAACGGGCAGCACCAACTCAGCGGGGTTTCACTGCTCGAAGAGTTGAACAAAGTTGGGGGCGAGCATGGGATTGGGCGCATCGATCTTGTCGAGAACCGCTTTGTGGGGATGAAGTCGCGCGGCTGTTATGAGACGCCGGGCGGGACCATTCTGATGACGGGGATTCGCGAGCTCGAGGCGTTGACTTTGGATCGCACCACGTTGCATTACAAACAGAAGCTGGCGCTCGATTACGCAGAGATGGTTTACAACGGTCTTTGGTTTACGCCATTGCGGGAATCGCTGGATGGGTTTTTTGCGAAGGTTTCCGAACCGGTGACGGGTGAGGTCACATTACGGCTTTACAAAGGCAATCTCGAGCCCATCAGCCGGAAGAGTCCCAATTCGCTCTATAGTCTGGATATCGCAAGCTTCACGATGGGCGCGAGCTATGACCAGAAAGACGCTCTAGGATTTATCAATCTGACGGGTCTGCCGATCAAAGTGCGCGCACTACTCAACCCAGAACGATGAAACTGTGGGGCGGCCGGTTTGAGAGTGGGGCCTCGGAGCTTTTCGAACAGTTTTCGGGGTCGCTTGCTATCGACCGCAAGCTTATTTTCGCGGATATAGAAGGTTCACAGGCGTTTGCGCGCGCCCTCGCAACACAAGGCATTCTAACGAGCGAGGAATGCGAGCGGGTCGTTCACGCGTTCGCCGAAATCGCAAATGAGGCGCACGATCCTAAGTACTTCGAGGCGGCGCAGGACGAGGACGTGCATACCTTAGTTATCCGCAAGCTGGAGGGGAAAGTGGGCGCGCTCGCGGGCAAGATTCACACCGGCCGCAGCCGCAACGAGCAGGTGTCGCTGGACCTTCGCATTTATTTGCGGGCTGCGACGGAAACGATCCTTCAGCAGGTTGTGGAACTAATGGCGGAGCTGGTCGGGTTAGCACGTAAATTCCCGGATGCGGTGATTCCAGGGTATACGCATGTTCGGCGCGCGCAGGCCGTATTGTGGCCGCATTATTTATTGGCGTACTTCGAAATGTTTTCGCGCGATTTCGAGCGCTTGGAGCAAACGCGCGGCCGCATAGACGTCATGCCGCTGGGTTCGGGCGCATTGGCGGGCAGCGGCTTTGGCTTCGATCGGGAAGCCATTACAAAGGATTTGCATTTTTCAGCGATTACTCGCAACAGCATGGACGCTTGCGGCGATCGCGATTTTGCGCTCGATTTTCTGTATTGCTGCAGCGCGATCCTGCTGCACTTGAGCCGTTTGGCGGAAGATTGGATTCTCTATTCGAGCGACGAGTTCGGTTGGATAAGACTCGGCGATGCGGTGACCAGCGGATCGAGTCTGATGCCGCAGAAGAAGAACCCGGATTCGCTGGAGCTGATACGCGGCAAAGCGGGCCGCGTATTCGGCGATCTCACTTCGCTGTTCATCACCATGAAAGGCCTGCCGATGACCTACAATCGCGATATGCAGGAGGACAAGGAACCGCTATTCGATGCGTTTCAGCAGACCTCCGGATCGCTTGGAATGGCGAGGGCTGTGGCGGAGTCGGTGGTTCTCAATGAGACGGAAACCGCGGCCGCGGCGGACGAGAGCTGGGTAATCGCGACGGATCTGGCGGAGGAGCTGGCGCGAAATGGAGTGCCTTTTCACCAGGCCCATCAAATCGTGGGCCGATTGGTTTTGGAAAGTGTAAACAAGAACAAAAAACCGTCGGATTGGACAGGGGAAGCACTGGCCGCCTTTGCGCCTGAACTCAGACCGGAGCTGATGCGGCTGCTTTCACCCGCGGAAGGGATGAAAAGCCGGGAATTGCCGGGAGGCACCGGACCGAGAGCGGTAGCCCAAGCTCTTACGGCAGCAGAGGCTCATATCAATAATTTATGGCAGCGCATGACGCGCGAAGCATGACAAAGAGCTTCCGCCAGGGACAAATTCTCAAAGTAATCCGCGAAAAAGGAATCTACACGCAAGAGGAATTGGCGCGGGAGCTGCGCCGTTTAGACGTCGAGACCACACAAGTCACTTTGTCGCGGGACATGCGGGAGCTGGGTCTGGTCAAGACAGGGGAAGGATACCGTCAGCTATCCGCCGAGACGAGCGGACCGCGGTTAGCCGATGTAGCCGGCGAGTATCTTTTAGATATTCGCACGGCGCAAAACCTGGTCGTATTGCGAACGTCGCCCGGGAACGCCAATTCTCTGGCAATTGCGGTCGACAAGGAAAAATTGGAAGAAGTGGTGGGAACAGTTGCGGGAGACGATACGATACTGGTGATCACGCCGGACGATGAAGCGGCGCGTAAGTTCCGGCAACGCATGCTGGAGCTGATGTCCGCGTAAACAGCCTAATGATGGTGGCTATGGCCGTGGGCGTCCCGCGCAACGATGTGACAGCCATTGTCGGAGAGGAGGCACGGCACGTGCTCGAATTGAATTGTAGTGTGGTGTATCCCGAAGCCGGTTAACACTTCATTGATGCGCTTGAGAATCCGCTCACTCGCGGATGGCGGCATGTCTTCGATCAGCACATGGGAGCTCAGAGCGTGGGTGTTCGATCCCAGACTCCAGATATGAAGATCGTGGATATCGAGCACTCCGTCGACTTCTGCGAGCGCTGTGGTCACATGGTGTAATTCGATTCCGCGCGGCAATCCTTCGAGCAGAATATTGAGGGATTCGCGAATAATGTCCCAGGCTGTGTAAACGATTAAAAAACCGAGCGCGATAGAAAGCGCGGGATCGATATAGCTCCAGCCGGTGTATCGGATGGCGACAGCACCGATGATAATGGCGGCTGCGCCCACAGCGTCTCCTAACATGTGGATAAAGGCCGCGCGGATGTTGAGATCGCCCTTGTTTCCGCGGTGGAGCGCAAGCATGATGGCGCCGTTCAAGATGACGGCGGCGGCGGCAACCCAGATCATCATGCGCTCATTCACCGGTTGGGGGCGCATGATTCTGCCAATCGCCTCCCAAAAGATGATCAGCGAGATAACAATCAACGTGGCGGCGTTTAGGAAGGCGGCGATAACGCCGGCGCGCTGATATCCATAGGTTTTGACTTGATTCGCCGGCTTGCTTTGCAAGTACAAACCGGCTGCCGCGAGCAACAGTGCAAGGGCGTCGGTGAAGTTGTGACCGGCATCCGACAGCAATGCCAGACTTCCGGCGCGGAAACCGGCGTACACCTCGAAGGCAGTAAACGCGAGAGTTGCTATCACCGATAGCGGAAGTATCCACCCGGCGCCATGCGTATGCCGGTAATCATGATGGTGAGGCAAATCGCAGAAGTCTCTATTCTCACTTTACGCCACGTAACCGCGTCCCGGTCCGCATGGTTGTCCTTTTGTTCGCCGGTTTCGGTTAGTTCGAAATGCCACATAAATGTTGCACTTCGCGGTCCTCTACAATTTTCGGCTTCCCAAATGAGCTGGATTGCGATAACATTCTCTTGCGATATTTTGTCAATTCGATCAGGTATTCGTCGAATTGGCGAAGTAGGCTAATCCAGAGCCATCGTTCTTACCGGCACCGATAAAAGTGTCCACGTTTCACTGACGTAAGGAAAGAAGGAGGATATTTCATGGATCGAGTGGAAAATCCAAGCAAAGAACACATTCCCACAGTAACCAGTATCAAGTGCTGCTGCTGCTGGGTCGTAGAGAAGGTAGCTGACGTAGACCAGTATGAGCGGGGAATCGCCGAAGCGCAGCGAGTTCTACCCCAGCTCCGGAAACAAGTACAAGGAGGAAGCACCCAGACATAGTGAGCGAAACACATCCCTGAGATAGTACGATTTGCTCGTTCTCCGGGCGTGGAGATCGAGTTGCGATGGCTGACGCTGGCTCTGGAAAAAGCTGTTTCAGCAGACGTACAGTTCATGCATTTCGCCGATTGAGGAGGAGATCTGCACAGTTCGAACACCGGAAATGCTGAGGCGCTTATCGGGATTGCGGAGGGACTTGACCTCGTTCTCATGAGCGATAACGAGCTCCTGGTTCAATTTGGCATGCGCTCACATCCCTCTGAGCTGCTCCGCGACGGCGAAATGACGGGAGTCTTGGGCCGAATCATTACGCCTCTTCTGCAGGGGCCCGCTACGGTCACTGGGCTGCTCGCGGAGATTGCGGCCGAGCACCAGACGGAAGCCTCCAACTTGATCAATGACTTATTGGAGCGTGGCATACTCAGCGACGTTCGAAAGAGTCCCATTGAGCAGTATCTGTCTTACACCTTCACTGGCGAATTGGGATTGGCGGAGTGTACCGTCGGCTTATTGGGTAACGGACCCTTGGGCGCGCGATTGGCTTGCGGGCTTGTGCAACATGGCGTGCAAATAAAGCTGCTGGACGACCGTAAAATAAATTCAGTCTGGCATTCGTATCTGCCGTTGAGTCGGGCGCGGCCAACCGAAGACTCAGTTCCGGCTCATGAAGCCCTGTACGAGCGCTTGACTGCGGCGGGTAGCAGTCGAGTCGAATTCATCGACGGCAAGCTGGACCTTGATGGTGTCGAGCAAGCAGTAAGAGTTTCGGATTTTATTGTGGTTGCGCTCGAGCAACCAGATGTCCGTCTGGCTCATCTGGTCAACCGTGTTTGTCTCCAGGAACGAAAACCTTGGCTTCTGGCGACAATCGACGGTAATTTCGGCATAGTCGGACCGCTTTTCATCCCCTTGCACACGGCTTGTTATAACGACTACAGAACCTTGGCCGACGGCGCCGTGCCTGGGTCAGCGATGGCGCGCAAATACAGGCAGCACATTCTGAAGCGCAGGCCGGGTTCCTTTTCTCCGGGTTTGCCGGCGTACGCCGACATTGTGGCGGGTCATGCCGGCTTAGCCGTTGTAGAGTTTCTTATTCGCAACGCGAGTTTTGCAACGGGTCGGGTTCTAACAATCGATTTCGAGCGGATGTTCATCGACGTAGAGGACGTCTACAGGTTTCCGCGATGCCCTGTCTGCGCCGCTGAAAGAAGCGCGTATGAACCGGCATTTTCCGCGGAGGCCCTTACGCGTTCTCTAACACCTGCGTAGCAGTTGGTTTCTATCGAAACTAGGTATTCCGCGCGAATCGTGCCACTCACAACAACCTACTTGAACGAACGCATCGAGCTATTCGAAGGCGTATACGATAGCGAGCGGCACAACCAAATACGTGCAGTAACACAGCTCTACAACCGATTATTGGGTCCGGTTACGGGAGTTCAGCTGTTTCGGCCAGAGTTACTGGACTTCTCAATTTATAGCGCCGCCTGCAGTCATGTGAGCGTAGCCTCTCTTATGCGCGACATATCACTGCGGCAAGGCCCTTACGCGCAAGCGCTGCCCGGGGGCGGAAAGGGCGGGACTATGCTGACAGCAGTCCTTGGGGCGCTGGGTGAAATGGCTGAACGGCTCCTGGGAGTTCTGCAGTTTGAGCCGCTTCTTGAAGAAATCAAATATGGCACGTATGAAGATCTGATCAAGGAGGGTTCGAATGCGTTAGCTCCGGAAGAGATGCCACTCTTCGCGCCTGAGCAGTACAGCCAGCCGAAGTTTAGATACGTTCCCTTTCGCGCCGATACATTTCTTGGGTGGATCCGGGGGACCGAGTTGCTCAGCGGCGATCCCAAATGGGTGCCTGCGCAGTTGTGCCTGTTGTATTACAAGTGCCACCCCGAGGAGACAAGAATCGGGTATGCCACAAGCGGCGGGCTGGCATTTCACACCTCGCGCCGCGCCGCTATACTCCACGGCATTTATGAGCTGAGCGAACGCGACGGAATTAACGTGCATTGGTATGCGAGAATTCAACCCGCGCACGTAGCTATCGATGTGCGCGAATTTCCAGCTCGATACTTGCGTATCCGGAGAGCACGCATGTCCACGCCTTACACGGCCGATGTCGAGATCTTGCTGAACACGCTCGATATTCCCGTGCCTATTTTCGCGGCCATCGCGATTGATAAAAGCCGCGAAGGGAGAGCATTCATCGGCGGAGGCGGAGCGGCTAGCCGGCGGGAACAGGCTCTCGCCCAGGCCTTGTTTGAATTGGGGCAATCGCAAAGCGCTTTCAGGTACGACGATCCGTTCGGACGAAACCCGATTGCCGCGGATGCTGAGATCTCGCACTTGACGGATTTCTTCGATGCGCCACTTTACTATGGGCACGCGAACAATCTTGGCCGCACCGCGTGGTACTCAAACGGCGAGCGAACGATCAGTTGGGACAATGTTCCAACCCTGCGTTTCAATAGCGAGGAAGAGGAATACGATGCGACTGTCGAGTGGCTGGAAGCAGCGGGGCTTGAACCGATTGTGCTCGATTTCGGCGAATCCTGTTGGCCGGGAGTAGCCCTAACCAAAGTCTTAATACCGCAACTCACTCAGCCGTCGAGCCCTTCTCTCCCTGTTCTAGGCCACCCCCGTTTTTACGAGTTGCCAAAACAGCTTGGCTTGATGGACCGCACGCTAAAGTTTGGCGACCTGAATAAGGATCCAGTTCCCCTTCCTTAACTTGCCGGTTTACAGGCGCGAGTCCACGATACGTCCAAGGAAACCATGATGAAGCGCAGAACGCAGACAGCAATAACCCCGCAGAAGCTGTTCGAGCAAATGACCTACACGAAATTACACTGGCCCGGAAAGACGGTGTCATTGGAGCGCAACAGCCTGTCCGATCACCAGCAGCGGACAACGTCGGGACGGATGTCGATCGCGGAGTTTTATCACGATAACAGCAAGCTGTTTCCGCAGATGCTGGGGGAGTTGACCGCGTCGCAAGTGGCTGTCGAGGAATTCCGGCGGCAATACGTCGATCGGCGTTCGGCGGCAGCCCGGTCGAGCGGCTGCACAAACCTGGAGACGGATTCCCGCTGGCGCGAGTTGCTGCAAAAGGCTGTTGCAACGGTAGGACTGGACATTTTTTACGCGATCGAGCTTCGGATGTCGATCGGCGAGTCTCAGGGTGTTTACGACCCTGGCTCAAATCTGCTTCAGTTGGTGAAATGGTTTTCGTCCACGGAGACGGCCGCCGTGCGGCAGGCGCTGCGGTTATTGGGATCTCCGGACGAGGAGCCCTTCGCCGGATCTGTGCTGTTTATTCTGGGGTCGTTTGCGCGCGACGAGATTTTATTCGGTCCACGAGCGTACCGTCACACTCTCTTTGCCGCCGGGCGAGTCACGCAAGCTGTTTTATCTTGCGCGAAGCAGATGCAAATTCCTGCCCGAGCGCGATATGACTTTGCAGATCGCGAGGTGGATGCCGCCATGGAAGCGGACGGCATCGAACTGGGAACGCTGGTTGCAATCGAGCTAGGAGAGACGTCCCATGTCAGCTAAACAGGAGCTGCAGAGCCTGGTCGGACTGCTTTCGGAATCGGAATGCAAACATCTGACCAGCGCCGTGCGGGACATCGCGGCAGGTGAACGCCCTTGGGAATCCGATGCGGGCCTCGCGTATAACGAATTCGTCAAAATCCGAAGTTTTGCATTCGCAAGCGGATCATCGAATATCGGCGCTGCGTCCGAGGAAATGAAAGTCGGCGTGTTCGCTCCCATTCCAATCGTGAAATGCTATGCCGGTAAGGAGCGGATCGCGTTGCCGCCGCCCAGCCATCTGAGCGCGGAATTTAGCGATGTTGTTCAGCGCCGCCGCTCGAGGCGTGAGTACAGTACGGCGCCTCTCACCCTCGATCAGCTTTCGAGCCTCCTGTATCATGCATGCGGCGTGACGGGATACGCGTCGGGTTACGGTTATACCCAATTGCCGTTCCGAACGTTTCCTTCCTCCGGAGGGTTGCAGTCATGCGAGCTATATCTCTTTGTTCATGCTGTCGAAGGTGTACCGCAGGGTGTTTTTCACTATCATCCAGTCGACCACGCATTGGAGTTACTGGTGAGTGGCGATCACGGCGTGCAACTCCGCGCCATTGCGTTCGATCAACCTTTTTTCGAAACAGCGCCGATCGTTTTTGCACTGACTGGATTTTACGAGCGGCTGCGCTGGAAATATCACGAGCGTTGCTACCGTTATATGTGCGTGGACGCCGGCTTTGTTGCGGAGAACCTTTATTTAACAGCGGAAGCTATGAAGCTGGGGGTGTGCGCCGTGTCCGGATTTGCAGACGGCGCAATCGACGAGCTTCTGAACCTGGATGGAAAGACCGAGATGACGCTGCTGTTACTGCCCGCCGGCGTGCTCAGCGCGATTCCGGATTTGACCGTTACGGCTGCGGAGGCGGGGGAGGCTTTTCGCCGGGGCGATAGAGCGTTGGAACCTTTTTCTTTTTGTCGTCGTCGGATTGCGCATCCTTCTTGCGCTCGGTGACTTCCTTCGAAGGCATCATAGCCTCGCGCTCTTTCTTTTGTTTGTCGTCCTGGGCGGTGAGAGCTGCGCCGCGCTTGTTGGAATCCTCAAGCGATAGTTCGCGGCTGTCGCTGGTTGTATCGATGGCGGCTTCCAGAACGAATTTGTAGCGGTCGAAATCCTTAGGGGCAGCGTTATCGATTTTCGTCAACCTGTCGAGGAAATCTTTCTCCGCGTCAACCACCGCAAGCATTCCCTTGTCGATCGGGAGATGGCGCCTGAGCGCGTCGTCGGACACGGAATCGATGGCTTCGATGATCTGGCTGTAGTCTTCAAGCGCGTTGTGAACAAATATGCTGCGGCCGGGCTTTTCTTTCGCGAGATATTGCTCGATCAAATCCATTCGCTGTTTCGCGAAATGAATGTACAACACCAGGCGGTCGTTTGGCTCCTGGGCTTCGCGGATCTGATCGACCTCGTTAGGAGTCAGAAAGTCGCGGTCCTGCGCTAATAGAAGCGAGCCGGCGGAAACAGCTAAACAAAGAAAAAGATGCTTCATTTCTTCATGACTCCGGTCAGGAGCTTATCGTGGATCTCGTCGAGTTTGCGCTGCGTATACTCGGCCCAACCGCGCTTCTGAATTTCTATGTCGTCAAGCAGACCTTGCATTCTGCGCTGCAGATGCGCCACTTTCAACTCAGCGTTTTTGTAAAATCGGGCCTTGCGCGCGATTTCCAAAGAGTTGACGCATACATTGAGAGCGTTGGTCATGTCCTCGAGCTCGGCATCCCCCTTTTGAATTTCACCTTTGTTGTAATAATCGCGCGCGTTGTCAAAAGCCAGGTCGGCAAACGTCAGAGCCTTTTCAGACCGCTTGGCAGGATCGCGCTCGGCTTTCAGCTCCGCGCTGAACGACTGGGCATTGAGCAACGATACGCACGTCCCGATCAGCAGGCCAACGCAGACCAGTCTTAAGTTTACAGACTTGTTCATCGATTCGCCTCCTTCTCAAGGATTCTGCTGCGCTGGCGCGCTATAAACTCCTGGTCGGGAAACTTTCCCTGGCTCAACTGGAGGAAACGCTGGTAATTTGCAAGGGCGGGTTTCACGTGGTGCAACTTATCGAGTACGATGGCGCGGAAATAGAAGTCGCCCGCGGTCTCGGCATTCAGATTATGTATTTTATCCAGAGCGGCCAGAGCTTGGGGATATTGTTCGGCGAGCACGAAGGAGCTAGCGGCTTCGTTCCAGGCTTCGATGGAATCGGGCTTGAGGTTCGCCGCGGCCAGGAACTGATTTGCCGCGGGCGCGTAATCGTGCTTGTCCCGATGAATGCGCCCAATGGCCATGCGCACGTCGTAATCGTTGGGATTTGCCGCCAACTCGCGTTCGAGAATGGGAGCTGCCAGATCGGGCTGGTTGTTCTTCAGGTAGGCGGTGGCGAGCGCGACCCGGTTTGCGGGCGTGGGCGAAATGTCGACAGCCGCCTGGAATTCGGGAACAGCGTCGGCGGGCCGATTCATGGCGAGATAGAGGCGACCCAACTCTTCGCGAGCGCCGGCATCGTTGGGGAAGTCCCGAAAAATCGCGATGGCATCTTCGGGGCGATTGGCCTTCGAGAATGCCACCCCTAATTCCAACAGGAAAGATTTGAGATTCGGATCGAGGGCGGCGGCCTGTCGATAATGGGGCAAAGCATCGTCTAGCTTGTTCTGGCGCTCGAGACTTTGACCGAGTCCCAGCTCCGCAGCGGCCGATTTTGGATCGAGTGTCAAGGCTTGGCGGTAAACATCTGCAGCACCCGCGGCATCGCCGATAGCGAGCAGGGCGTCGCCGAGATATCGCTTGGGACGAGGCTGTTGCGGTTTTTGTTGGGCGGCATCGCGAAGCAGGGGCAGCGCCTGGGCGGGCTGCCGGTCGCGTAAGTAGAGCATGCCGAGGTTGAGCTCGGCCTCATATAAGGCGGGTTTCAGCGCGAGTACTTGTTTGAAGTGCGCGGCAGCCTGGTCGTCTTGCTTAAGCGCGGTCTCGGCGAGCGCCAGATTGAAGAGTGCGGAATAGTCCTTGGGATCGGCGGCGGCAAGCTTTGAAAAGATCTGCTCGGCTTGACGATAATCCTGATGATCGAGGGCCAGCAAACCCGCGGCTTGCGGATCGGTTTGTCCTGCAAAGAGCGAGAACGCGGCAAGATACAGCAGCGCGAACAATGCCAAAACCCTTTGACGACTATCTTAGCGAGACTCTTTTTTGCGGTCGTGCGCCGCTGCCGTCGCCTGGCTATGGAGGTGACTCATATTGACGCCTTCGATGGCCAGCGCAATAAAGCCGATGACGATAAGCGGAATGGTTATTACGGCCCAGAGAATGAGCGAGAAGCGCTTGGCATGTCCCGCCGCCAATCCAAAGATGATGAGAGTTCGGGCGGTGACCCACTGGAAAGAGCCGAGATTACCTGGCGCTTGCGGCACAATGCTGCTGAGGCGAAGAAGCACCATCATGGTGAAGGATGCGGTCCAGGGCACGTTCAAGCCGTTTGCAATTACCAGCGCGTAGATCGGCAGCATCTGGGTGAGCATGAATATGCCGCTCAGCAGAAACGAGAAGTACAGGTAACGCGAGTGGCCGATGAGATGCAAATCTTCGATCAGCGTGTTGAACCAACGTGGCCAGGAAAGCTCAAAGAATAGAGCGAGAGATTGCTTCTTGGCATACATGGCGTAGCCGATGATTGCGCCGCAGATCACAATCATGATTCCGAGAATGTAGCCGCCCTTGAGGAGCACTCCGGGAAGGCGGCCCATGTGCAGGCAGAAGAAGAAGCAGGCCATTAGCCAGATGCCGTCGAAGATGCGTTCTATGAGAGCGGAGGCAAAGGTGACGGAGAGCGGGACTTTTGTGGATTTTGAAAGCAGGAAGCAGCGGATCAGCTCGCCCGCGCGCAAGGGAAGCACTTCGTTTGCGAACAGACCGACATAGATGGCTTCAATAGTGGAAGTGAACGGTACGCGTTCGATGGGCGTAAGAAGCAGCTTCCATCGCCAGCCCTGGATGAGATAGACGAAGACATTGCAAGCGGCGGCGATGGCGACCCAGCGCCAATGCATGTGCCGGACTTCGCCCCAGATGTGCGTGAGGCCGGCGCCGTTCAGCACCCAGGCCATGCAGATCAGGGAGATGAGGTTGGTGAGGATGACGATCGCCCACGACCTGAATTTCCGTGTGCGCTCAACGGGCGTTAAGGGCGCGGCTTGCGTGCTCAAACATCCTCATCATATCGCCGAAGCAGGCGCCGCTCCCTGACGGTCACGGTTCTGTTCCGGCGACCGCGTGCCGCCACCCATCAAACATGCAGGCCCATGGCGCGCTTGGCTTTGGCTACGGTGTCTTCGGCGATCGGCAGGACGTGTTGCTTGCCTTGTTCGAGGACGCGCTCGATGTAAGAAGGGTCGGCGGTGACTTCGCGGTAGCGGCGCTGTATGGGATCGAGGCGCGCAATGACGGCTTCGGCGACTCGTTTTTTGAAATCGCCGTAGCGCATGCCCGCGACGCTTTCCACGGTCAAGGAAGAATCGCAGGCTTGGGCTATGGTCAGCAGGTTGGCGATTCCCCGCCCCATATTCGCGGGATCAATTGCGGGCTGCGAGTCGGTTGTCGCGCGGGCGATCTTCTTCTGAACGACCTTGGGGTCGTCGAGCAGCGCGATGGCGTGGCCCGATCCGACTGCCGACTTGCTCATCTTCTGCGTGGGATCGTCGAGACCCATGATGCGCGCCCCAACGGTGGGAAGATGTGTAGCGGGCATGGTGAAGGTTTCGCCGTAGAGCGAATTGAAACGGTGCGCGATATCGCGGGTGAGCTCCAGATGTTGAGCCTGGTCTTCGCCGACGGGAACGATGCCGGCCTGGTAGATCAAAATGTCGGCAGCCATCAATACGGGATATTGCAGGATGCCGTCGCCGATTGTTTCCTGCGCCTCGGCTTTGGCTTTGAATTGAGTCATGCGGTAGAGCCAGCCGAGAGGCGTGGCGCAGGTCAGCAGCCAAGCCAATACTGTGTGGCCAGGAATGCTGGATTGAACGACAATGCTCGACTGCCCAGGATCGATACCAGCCGCGATGAACAACGCCGCCGTTTCGCGGATCTTGGCGGAGAGCTCTTGCGGGTCCTGATAGACGGTGACGGCGTGCAGATCTACGATGCCGAAGATGCTCTCGTAACGGTCCTGGATTTCAGCCCAGTTTTTGAGAGCTCCAAGGTAATTGCCGATGTGGAGCTGGCCGCTCGGCTGAACGCCGGAAAAGATTCGTGCTTTCATCAGTAGAGAATCTTTATCGTAAGGGATGGCTGCATTACACGTTGAGAAGCTGGTCTACGGCGGCGAGGGATTGGCGCGGCTGGATGGCCAAGTGGTTCTGGTGCCGTTTGTACTCCCCGGTGAGCGGGTTGAGGTCACTACCGAGCGGGTGAAAACGGGACTGCTTCGCGGCTCTTCGCTTACGGTTCTGGAGCCGAGTGCTGAAAGGATAACGCCGCGCTGCGAGTATTTCGCAAATTGCGGCGGATGCCATTATCAGCACGCCGATTATGCCTTTCAACTGGAACAGAAGCGAGAGATTTTGCGGGAGACGCTGCGGCGCGTGGGCGGCATTGCATACGAGGGCGAGATTCCCATCCTGAGCGGGCCGCCGTGGCATTACCGGAACAGAATTCAACTCCATTTCGCGGATGGAAACGCGGGGTTCCATAAAGCTGCATCGCACGAGCTCTGCGCCATTGAGCATTGCGAAATTTCCTCGCCGGTTTTGAATGAAGTCATCGCAAAGTTGCAAGCGGGAGTGAAGCGGCCGGAATGGCCTGGGTTCTTACGATCGCTCGAAGTGTTTACGAACGAGGCTGAGGTTCAACTGAACATTGCCGATTCGACGCGACCGGTAGCGGCGCGCTTCTTCGATTGGTGCAGCACTTTTCTTCCCGCGATTGCGCGCGGGCCGATTGAATACAAGACGGCCGAATATACATTCTGCATCGGGCGTGGATCGTTCTTTCAAGTGAACCGGTTCCTGATCGAGACTCTTCTCGAAGAAGTTTTGGGCCAGGCACACGGCGGATACGCTGTGGATCTTTATGCGGGAGTGGGACTGTTCTCGGTTCCGCTGGCGGATCGGTTTCAGCGGGTCGATGCAATTGAGCGCGGCGGACCCGCGTACCGCGATCTGGAATGGAACGCGGCGCAGAACGGGGGGAAGGTTCGGACGATGCGATCTTCAGCCGAAGAATTTCTTCGGAACGTGACGGATGTGCCGGAGCTGATTGTGGCGGATCCCCCGCGCGCAGGGCTGGGCCGGGAAGCTACGAACGAGCTGCTTCGGATTAGGCCGCAGCGAGTGACGCTGGTGAGTTGCGATCCTGCGACATTAGCGCGGGATGTGAAGAAATTGCTTGCCGCATATGGGATCGAGCGGCTCACGTTGATCGATTTGTTCCCGCAGACTTATCATTTCGAGACGGTCGTGCACTTGGCGTAGAGAGGGGATGGTGCTCAAGCCTTGCGGAGGCCTTGCATGAGGCCGCCCCATTTACGGGCGACGAGCTCGGCGAGGGTGAGCGCAATGGCCAGACCCAGGAAAAGCGGCCAGAGCTGCCAAGTGGTGTAGATGGACCTGCCTCCCGCATCGACGACGGACGGTGGCGGCGGATTGAAGCGGCCGCCGGTTAAAGTCGAGATCTGCGCCAAGAGGGCTTCGTTCGAGCCGAAATCCTGCAATTCCTCCTGTTGACGATAGAGTCCGATTTCGGGAAAGGCGGGCGAGTCGTTCACGGGCCGAATGCGGAATAAGCCGGTTGAAAGGCCGACATGCAAACGACCGTGATACAGACGAGTCGCGGTTTTTTGCACCTCGATGGGCTTTTCGAAACCGTTGGGACCGATGACGAAGATTTCGGGTATTGCGGCGGGCTCGGGGACGGCAGATCCGACGTGGTAGGTGACTAAGATGTCGTTGTTCGCGGTGTCGAATTGAGCGCTCGCTTCACTGTGATCGGCGTGCGTTAAGAGATCGCGCGTAACATTGATCCAAAACTTGTCGAAGCCCGCCCAAGTGACCCAGGATTCCGCCCAGCGGCTTTTTGCATCGGATGCAAACACAGCCGCGCGACCGAGACCGTATTGCCAGCGCACGTACAGAGGATCTTTTTTCTCCTGATCGATGCCTAAGATGGTGTCCGCTTCGGGTTTGGCGGCGAACCGCACATAACCCTTTAACGGAGGCGCGGCGTCGATGCCCACGCCGTCCAGAATTTCCGCTTTGCGCTCGACGATGGGAGTGAGCAGCTTCTCGACTGCTGTCGAGCCGCTGTAATCCTGCACGTCTTTTAATAAGATCTGCTCGAGACCCTGCGGGTCGTTCAGGAAGTAACTTCGACCGCCGGACGTAGCAGCGACTTTTTCGAGATAGGTGCGGTTGACATCTTGACCGAGGCCGACGGTGGAAATCGTAACCTGATGCTGAAGCGCTTCCTTAGCCAATTCCATGCTGTCGCCCTCCTCCGAGATGCCGTCGGTGAGAAGAACGATGTGCTTATAGGTTGCTTTAGATGGCAAGATCCTGCGGTAGGCTTCGGCGAGAGCAGGAGCAATTTGCGTGCCGCCGTCGGGCGTAATGCCGGAAACCAGACGCTTGATGAGCGATTTGTCTTCCGCGCGCCGCATGGGAACAGCCCATTGATAGGAGTTGTCGAAGATCAATACGCCGATGGTGTCGGCGGGCTTGAGATGATCGATGACGCCAATAGCGGATAAGCGCGCGAGCTCGATCTTGCGGCCCTCCATCGAAGACGACTTGTCGATGATGAGGGCGACACAGGTGCCTTCCGGCGTTTTTGGAGGCGCAAGTTTGGCGGGCAGCGCACGATCGAGCGCGTCCATTTGCTTATCGTCTTTATAAACCTGGCGCTCGCCGCCGATCAGCAGCAGACCGCCGCCGGCTTTGACGTATTCTTCGAGACGGCTTTTCTGGGAGGGAGTAAAGGAATTGAGATCAAGATTATTGAGGATTACCAGCTGAATGCCGCTCAGGTCTTTGTCGATCAGCGAGACGTCGCGCGTGAGGTCGAACTCGGCTTCATTAAAGGCCTGAAGGAGATTACTCTCGGTGCCGGCGGGATCTTGAGAGAGGTACAGGACCTTGGCGCGGCGGAGCTGAATGGCTTGTTCGAAAGGGAGCTCACCGAGATTTCCGGCGCGAATGGTGCCTGAGATGGAAGTGGCGCCGCTTGAATTCAGACGCGCGTGAATACGAAGAACGTTTGCGCCGCTACCGAGCTCGATCGGATTACTGCCCAGGCTCTTGCCTTCCGCAAAAAGCTCGACTGCGCCATGAGTGTCGTGGGGCGAATCGATGGTCAGATCGATGGGGATCTGCTCGCCGGCATAGGCTTCGCGGGGCATCGAGACGGATTCGAGCCGGAGGCCTGTATTGGGCCGGCCGGCGAGCGGAATCGTATCGACCGGGACGTGGAGGCGCTGCAGCTCCGCTATGGCCCGCGCGGCGCTTCCCTCATTTTCATTTCCATCGCTGATCAGCACGAGGCGGGGTATGTGCCCGCTAGGGATGGCGGACATACTGTCGGTGAGCGCGGCTTCGAGATTGGTGCCATTGCCGGCTTCATTGGATGTCTGGACCAATTGGAAGCCGGTAGAGATTTCCTGGGGCAGCAGACCGCGAGTGCGGCTGGCGAATGGAACCACCTTCACCCAATTGCCGCGCTTGTGACGCTCGATTTGAGAAACAATGGAGGAGGCGCGGGCAAGATCGTCGCGCGTAATGCTGGAGGAAGTGTCGACGAGAATCACAGCGCCGGTTTTCGTCTCGGGCATAGTGACGAGCGGCTGAGCCAAAGCGAATAAGACAGCGGCGAAGCTGAGTCCTTTCAAAACCAGTCTGAAGCGGCGGGCTGCCGTCCGCCAGGAATACGCAATCCAAAGCAGCGGAAGGGGAACAAGCAGCAGCATCCAGACGTGAACGAAGGTCATTTTGAGACGAGCTCGCTTTCGTGGTCGGCCAGGTGAGGATGTGCGGCCGAGCGCTTCGGTTTGCGCCATGTCAAGACGCGTTGGCGGCCAAACAACATCCACTCGATAAAGAGACCCAGAGCGCCGAGGAGAGCGAGCCATTCCCACAGGTCGACGGCGGATGGCGCGAATCTGGTTGCGGCGGGTAGACCGACGAGCGTATTTGCAGGCGGCTTCCATTCGAACTCGGCCACATCGGGAAGGGTCAGTGAAAGCACGCGATCGCGGTCATCGGACAAGATATGCACGATGCTGGGGCGGCTGGCGAATAATTGCAGAGTTTGATCGCGGATCGTGAAGGGGACAGCGAAACCTCTTTCGTCGGTCAAGCGAATGCGATCGGCGCGCTCTTTAGGATCGAGTGTGACAGTTGCGGCTCCGACGCGGCCAGCAGTGATATCGAGGGTTCGGAAGGCATCGGGAGAAAGCCAGCGCAGCAAATTAGCGAAGAGGAGAGGAGTGGTGACTTCAAACTTGAGCTCGCCATTCAACGGATCAAATCCGATGGCGGCGATTTTGGCTTTCGCGACCGCGCTCGTAGGGCGCGCTACGACCACGGGGCCTTCCGCGATGCTGCCTACCGGTACGTCGCCTTCGAAAGTTTCGAACACTTCGGCGGTGTGAATGGAAGCTTCCTTGGCGTGCAGACCGACGCCGAGCGGAGTTTCGGAATGCCAGGTCTTCATCACAGCATCGGCTACGACGGCCTTAACGGGTAACGGCGAATTTTCTTTTGGAGGATCGATCCAGAGGCTGGCAATTTTGGGCGGCTGGGGAGGGGCGATGCGATCCAGGATTGCGATGTCCGCGGAGGGATTGGGGACGTACTCGGCGGGAGCGAAGAATTTCACTGTCAGCCGGTGATTCGATTCAAGCAGAGGCCGGAGTACTTCGGGGCGGTTTGTGTAGACCGCGACCCTGAGCAGTCCGTTGCGGGGCAGTTGCAGGATGGCGCGATCGTCACTTGCGAGGTTGTCGCCGGGCTCGATTTCCGCAACGAGCTGGCCAGCGGTATTTGTTGTGAAGTTGTACTCGGCGGCGGTTTCTTCACCGGGCGCCATGGTGAACGCGCGGGGTGCAAAGACGGTTCCCGCAAACTGCGTTTTCAAGCGCACAGTGCGGCGCCGGGAGCCATAGTTTTTCAGCGTGACGGTCGCCTGCCACGAGTTTGCGTCTTCTTCGCTGCGTTTGACGCCGATGCGGCGGATCCCGCAGTTTTCACGATTCACGCCGACAGGAATGGTTCGCAAATTCGAGAGCTTTGCCGGAACGCTGATCGAGTCGTCGATGAGTTTTGGACCGATGTAGACGATTTCACCTTGGCCGCCACCGGACCAGCTCTGCGCCTGGCGGGCAAATGAGAGCGCCTGCTCGATATTGAGCGCGGAGAAGCCGGGCGTCGATTCGTCTAATCCATTCAGGAGTTGGGCGCGATCGGAGGTAAAGGACGTAATAGGAGTGGCGAGCGCGTCGACTCGCGCCAACAGCAGGCGATCGCGCGAGGGAAGAGACGCGAGATAGCGGCGAGCGAACATTTTCTCGCGATCGAGCAACGTTCCCTGCGCGAGGCGTTCCGCGGACCAGGAGGACGTATCGAGCAACAGCACGTGGTCGCGGCCCATACGCTCGCGCGTGCCCCACTGTAACTGAGCGATGGCCAGCAAAAGCAAAAGCAAGCTGACGAGCTGGAGCAGGAGAGACAGAGGCTCACGCATACGTTTGCGGCTTTGCTGTTCTTCCGCGGTCAGAGCAGGCGTCCAGAATCGCAAGGTGGAGACAAGTTTTTTCCGCTTGGTGCGATCGAGCAGGTAAAGCGCGGTAATAAGCCCGCCGAGCGCACCGAACAATGCGAGAAACTCGCCGGCAGTGAGATTGAGGAAGAACATCAACGCCTTAACGGACGCCTTCTACCATTGTGAGGGGTCCAAACATCGCATCTTCGATGGGGACGCGCGTGGAGAGGCCGGCATAGCGGCCGCCGTTACGCATAGCAAGCTTCTTAATCTCGTCCGCGTGGTCGTCGAACGCTTCTACATAGGCATCACGAGCCTGGTCGTCCAGCGCGATTTTGACGTGAGTACCCGATTCGGCGTCGATCAATTCCACATCGCCTTTGCCGGTGGGCCGGCGGTCTTCTTCACCCCACAACTGGATCAACATCAGCTCATGACCGAAGTCGGCCATGTACTGCAAGGGGTGAAAGCAATCGGCGTCATCGAGAAAATCGGAGACGATGATGGTCAGACCGCGTTGCGGGTAAGCGCTCAAATACTGGCGGGCGGTTTCGAAGTAATTGGTTTTGCCTTCGGGCTTCAGAGCGCGCAAGTAATTTTCGGCGGGCTGGAAACGGTGGCGGCCGCCGCTACAGAGGAACGGATCGAGCAAACGCGAGGAAAAAGGCTGGAGCAAGATGCTATCGAGGCGCACCAAGCCTACGTAGGCAAGAGCGGCGGCGAGCTTACGGGCATAATCGAATTTTGTTGCATCGCCTGCGCCGGCGCCGGCAGTCATGGACACGCTGATATCGAGCAGCAGCCTTACGGGAACGCGAGGCTCAACTTGAAACATTTTGAGAAAGAGCCGTTCGAAGCGCATGTAGGCGCGCCAATTCACGGCACGGAGGTCGTCACCCTGGTGGAAGTTGCGATGATCGAGAAACTCCTGGCCAGGACCGGCGAAGTGCGAGATATTGTGGCCTCCTACCAGGCCGTTAAACGATTTCTGCCAATGCAAGGTTAAGCGCTCGAGCCTTTCGAGGAAATGGCGGTCGACGAGCGGTTCGGTCATGGGGGAAGATGCTAGCCCGCCTGCTTACGCGCGCGATTCCGGATGAGCAGCAACGCCGTTCAAGATTTTTTGAAGGATTGTTTCGGTGGTTTCGCCATCGGCGTGCGCGTCAAAATTCAAGATAATGCGGTGCCGCAAGACGGCGGGCGCGATTTTGGTCACGTCTTCGAGGCTCAGATGCAAGCGGCCGCGCATGAGCGCGAGCACGCGGCCGCATTCGATCAAGCCCTGAGCGCCGCGCGGCGAACTGCCGTAGCGAATGTAATGGTTCGTGATTTCGGGAGCGTGGCGAGATCCGGGCTGGGTGGCCATGACCAGCTCGATGGCGTACTCCTGAACGTGCGGAGCGACGATGACATGCCTGCAGAGAGCTTTCAGCTCGGCAATATTTTCGCGATCCATGACCTGCCGCAGCTCGACGTCATCCTGCTTCGTGGTCACTTCGACGATTCGGTTCAGATCTTCGCGCGATGGATAGGTGACCAGAATCTTCATGAGGAAGCGATCGAGCTGCGCTTCCGGCAGCGGATACGTGCCTTCCATTTCGATGGGATTCTGGGTAGCCATGACAAGAAAGGGCGCATCGAGGGAGTAAGTGGAATTGCCGCTGGTGACGGTGCGCTCCTGCATGGCTTCGAGCAAAGCAGATTGCGTTTTCGGCGTAGCGCGGTTGATTTCGTCGGCTAACACAAGGTTGGCGAAAACAGGGCCGGGTTGAAAGCGGAGGCTCTTGTGGCCGTGATCGTCGTTTTCCATCACCATGCTGCCGACGATGTCTCCCGGCATCAGGTCCGGAGTGAACTGAATACGCGAATACTTCAAGTCGAGAACGCGAGCGAGGGTTCTAAGCAGCGTGGTCTTGCCGAGGCCAGGAACACCTTCGAGCAGAACATGGCCGCCGGCGATGAGGCAGATGAGCACACCGTCGATGACTTCCGACTGGCCGACAATAATTTTCGCGATCTCGTTGCGGACGCGCGCCAAATCGCTGGTCGCGCGGTCGAGAATCGCTGTATCGGCAGTAAGTGTCTCTGGCATGTTCAGTCGTTTCTGGATCTTCGGCTCGTTGAAAAACGCGGCCTCATCCTGAGTTGGACGCGAAGACCATGTTGCCCGGTTCCACGCCGCGGCGCTTGCAATCGGCTAAATAAAGTCTCCCATAGCTGTCGAGGACGTAGTTCTGGGGAGAAAAGCCAAGCTGCCTGGCGGTGGAATCGATCCACTCTCCGGGTCCTTCGAGTTCGAGGAAGTTGCCGATGGGAGTTTCATCGAGAGTAGCGACACCGGCACTGTTTGCGTGGTGCACAAATTCGGTTCGATATTTCTCATATCGGAAAGAGGGATTATAGCCAAGGCGAGCAAGTATCTGGTGGAGCGTTTCGAGAGAGCCGATGGTGGTTTCGAGTTCGGGTCTGCTTTTATAAGGACCAGGATCGCCGCGGCCTTTCCAGGTGAGGACCGCTTTTTGTCCTATCTGCCTGAGGCGCAGGAGCATTTGACGATTGCGCAGATTGTGATCGGGTGTGTCATAGAGGGTGTTGGCCTCAAACTGGCGGGCGACGGAGATGGTGAATCCCGCGGCTTGCAGGCGCTGTTTGATAGCGGTCGGGTCGGGCAGCGGAATTTTGACTTCGGTCTCGGTGGGGTGGTGCATGAGTGAGGCGTGTGCGTGTGTCTGGTTGAATTTTCTCACTCGTATAATGAAGTGGCGAGCGCGCCCGTAGCTCAGTTGGATAGAGCGATTGACTTCGAATCAATAGGTCGGGGGTTCGAGCCCCTCCGGGCGCGCCAGATCGCCTTTTAATTTCAGTTGGTTGGGGATCGTAAGGCCGACTCTACTAAACCCTGAATTCGTCATTGTGCCCACTCTTGTGCCTACCCTGTGCCTCGTCCTGTTCGTTTGCGATCTTCTCGCGGGCTTCGTGCAGTCGGGCTTCTGAATCGCTCTCATTCAGGTGGATGTACTTCATAGTTGTGCTCAGTGATTGGTGCCCGGCCAGCTTCTTCAGCGTGAATGGATCGAGATACTTCGCCCATCGAGTCAGGCACGTGTGGCGCATGTCGTAAATGACGAATCGCGCTACCGCGCTCGACTTCAACGCTCGCAGATGTGCCTTTTTCAGGCTCGATTGATCGATATGTCCCGTCTTGTTGGGCGCCGCGAACATCCAGTTCGCCCCGCACGTGCGCCTCATTTCAAGCAGTGCAGCCACACGCGGTGTAATCGGAACGCTACGCCGCGCCGCTTTGGTTTTTCCTGTGTGAATCACGATTCGGCCGTCTCTGTAGTTCTCTCGCCAAGACAGCCTGTAAACCTCATCGGGGAGCAACCCGCAATCGAGCATGATCGCCGCCACAGTCCGCATGAGCGGTTCCGCCGCAGCTAGGTAGGCCGATTCTTCTTCCCGTGTCAGCACGCGCTCGCGGCCGCCCTCGCCATTAAGCAACGTGATCTTTGGCGGAGCAGTTGGCAAATCGTCCCATTCGTTCGCGAGACGCAGCGCTCTGCGAAGCGTGGCAAGCTCGCGGTTGATACTGGCAATTGACATCTGCGCATCCTGCCGGCGCGCGATGTACGTGGTTATTGTTTCTGCCTTAATCTCATCGAGTCTGCTTTCCGCCATCTTGGGCCATGCGAGCAGGTTCGCTGTGCATGCTTTGTAGAACGCGACCGTATGCGGCTCGTTCGACTTTGTCGCCTCAAGAAAGGGAATGAACGACTGTTGCATGAAGCGAGCCAGTGTCGGTGAGGCTCTCCGATCCTTGATGCCGACCTCGCCTTTGGCAAGTTGCGTCTTTCGCGCAGCCTCCATTTGTTCCGCTACCCGCTTGTTCGTCTGTTTTGTGCTCTCCCGGATCGGTTCTCCGTTCCAGGTGAACTTGTACCACCACACAACTTGCCACGTTTGTAGATTGCCATCAGTTATTGCTCGCTCCCTTCTTCCAACTCCCGCCTAAGTTGTTCTTGCCGGTCCGCCGGCAGCTTCGACGCCTCCGCTTTCAATTCAGCAAGCTTCTTTTCGATCCAGTCCCGCGCTTTCCTGCGATCCGCCCTCTTTGCCTTTTTTCTTTGTCCCGCCATGCCCGAATCCGTGCCACTTTGCAGCCGTTAGGCCGCTCGCAGCGCCTCCCCCACATACTGGAAGCGCCATGCCGTACCGCGCCGGGTCGTGAATCCTTCGCTGTTCAAACCTTCAGCAATGCGCCGGGTGGTGCAGCCCACAGCCTTTAACTCCCGAATGCGAGAAAGGATGCCTTGCTCCGCCGGGTCCATTTCCAGGTGCAAGCCGTCTGCTGCCACGCGATAACCGAATGGGACCGTCCCCACCCGCTCACCGTTTGTGCGCTTGTGATTCATGGCGTCCCGAGTCCGCTCTCCTATCGCTTCCCGCTCCCACTGAGAGACGCTCACCATGATATTCAGCACGAGGCGACCGGACGCGGACCGCGTATCCAGGGAATCGGCCACGCTCACCAGCGACACGCCGCGCGCGCGTGAACCGTTCCAGCAGTTCAGCTAGATCCTTCACGCTTCGAGTAAGTCGGTCCAGCTTCGCAATGATGACGGTATCCACCGCGCCAGAATCCACCAGGGAGAGAAGCCGCGCCATGCCCGGACGGTTCAGAGACTTTGCTGATTCGCCCGCGTCAATGATGACTTCCGCCAGTTCCGCGCCTTGGACTATCGCCATAGCCCGAACCTTCTCCGTTTGCGCTTCGAGCGAAACGCCGAAGTCCGCCTGCTTCTCCGTGCTCACCCGGACGTAACCGATTGCCTTCATGGTTTAATTGTAGATTGTTATATAACCAATTGCAAGGGGTTTGTTATATAATCAATCTGATGACGACTGATCAGACGAAGCGCATGGGACGGCCGCCCGAAGGATTGGGTAAGAAGGGTGAACCTGAACGCATCAGAGATTACCCGAAGCTGCTGATTACGATCCGGCCTGTTGTGAGAGCCCGGTTGAAGGCGATAGCCTCGGTTGAAGATCGCTCCTCGTGGCAAATTGTCGAGGACGCGCTCGCGCTCTACTTCGAGCAACTCCCGACAGAACGGCGCCGCTCGGTTCAGGCTGCAATCCGTCGAGAGTCCAGAGTTTAAGAGTCATTCACCCCCGCGCCGTAATAAATCGAGTCCAGAAGCGCCACGCGAGCCTTCCAGATTCGTTGCTCTAGGAGCAACTTGGGCTTACCTGTTCTCCACCACGGGCATTTCCAAATCCTCTGCAAGAGATTCCAATATCCATCGAAGTTCTGAAGCGAGGATGTAGAAAGGTCGAAAGCCTTGGCGACTTGCGGTCGGTTCTTCGAGTCTATACACATGAAAAGGTCGGGGCGCTTCATCGCAAGAAGCCGCGATGCACTCCCAACGCCCGATCCCCGCCATTTGTAGTTCATCGTGAAGCTATCGAACGCGCTTCTGTCTAGTGCTTCAGTAAGTGGAATTTTATCGAGGGCAGCGTCGAGACTTCCGGGATCATTGTTAAGCCGCGACTTAAAACGGCGCGCGTTGCCCATGGCGCCAAACCACCCAGCGACTTTAAGGATCCCGCCAACAAATTGTCGATCGACAAGCGGCATCTTACTCAGCCGGCCATACTGGGCAAATAGCGTTTGGCAGCGCTCGGCAGTCTCCAAGTAACCCGGCTCGGCTTTCGTTCCTTGGATAACCAAGCCCGGGCGTTTCTCTTGCGCCAAGATGACTTTGACGAACTCTTGCCAGGTCTTGTTCAATTGGTCAGGCGGCTCTCGGCCCTCAGCTTGCTTCGCTCTTTTCGCTTCTCCTTTCGCTTTTGCTGCACCGCTAGCGCGGAACTTTGCCAACCGGCGCCGTGATGCCGCTAGGCGCTCGAACTGCGCTTGGTAATCAGTCAATTCAGGTTCGCTGATTTCGCCTGACCGACTCTCCTGTTCGTCAATAAACTTTGAAACTTCGCAAAACAACGGATCAGTCTTTTCGCCTTCGATGCAGATATTCAGCTCAGTGTTCTTTCCGAAACCCCCACTGGTGAAATTGGAACTGCCGATGATGCAACAGTAGTTATCATCCTTTTCAAAAAGGTAGAGTTTCGGGTGAAACGTGGCGAGCGCCTTTCCAATTCGCACGTTTGATCGGAACGATTTCAGAAACGATGGTGAGGTCGTGTAGAAGTCCAGTCCCACAATAATCGTCCTCATCGCGTTTCGCGAGGACGCCAGAGTTGGATATTCCGAGCAGTCGGTTGTGGCCCAAGCTGTTACAACGCGAATGTCTTCGGCGCTTTCGCACCAAGCCTGAAAGACCGTCGCGATTTCTTTGGCGCTCGTGAGTAGCCGTACTTCCACAGTGTTCTGACCTGCCCTTTCGTCCCTGAATTGTAACGTTTCTCGGCTAGCCTGGCTTCTTTGCGAATGCCTCTTTTTTGGGGATAGATCTTGGTTTTTCTACCGTCCTGTCATGTCCCCTTGCATGACAAACGACGCTCGGATGATCGTTCAGCAAGGCGCGCGAGACGGCTAGCGAGCAACTCTGCTGCAGGAGCTAGGCGGCATTTTCAGTCTACAGTTTTCTGTCATCATGAAGCACGGGCACAAGCTGGCGAAAGCGCCCCAAGAACCCGGGAAAGAGCGAACGATCATGAGACGCGCACTGCTGTTATCAACCTTGCTGCTACTGACTGTGCTCAGAATGCAGAGCCAAACGGAAAAAGCCGACGGCCAACCCGTTGCTGAGCCAGAATTCAACGATGTGTTCTACAGGTTGGATGCTGGGAAGCTTTTGCCCCTTGAGCGTCAAGACGGAGTACTGAAAAGCAAGGCCAAGGGATATATCGTCATGAGCATGAAGAGCGAAATAGAGTTCCTAGGAGAGAAGTCGCCAGTACGCTTCCGGGTCAGTGACGCTCCCATGGAGTTCGTCGTCCGTTTTCCGCTTTCGCTTGCGAGCCAAGATCCGAGCACCATGTATCACCTACGTAAACTTGTAACTCAGAAGGGCAGGCGTGAAGCTGTCCTATCATCGGGACACGCTTCGCCAATGGGAGCGTCGATGAATAGCAATTTGCCGGAAGGACCGCTTCTGGTCGGATTCACACGTTACGGCAGTTCATCATACCGGATGACTCCGCCAGCGCTTGCCCCTGGAGAATACGCATTCGCCTACGTGCTTAGCGGACATATAGTGTTTTGCTTCGGGGTCGACAAGTAGGATTTATTGACGCGCACTGTGCCCAATTTTGTGCCCACCCTACGTTAGGCAGTGTTGCGACACGTTGCTAGTAGTTTCGTTTCCACTTCGTTTAAGCCTCTGAAGACTCGTGGGCTAGCGCAAACCTTAGAAACAGGGAGCTATCGTTCTAAGTCCTTGATTTTTTCAGGATTTACGACTTCGAATCAATAGGTCGGGAGTTCGAGCCTCTCCGGGCGCGCCAGAAGCTGATACGCAGCGCCGAGCGAAGAGTGCTGAGCTGGACGATCCTGCCGTCTCGCTCTCGACGAAGCACCATGCGGTAAGTGTCTTCGTCCGCCTGCATCGGCGGCAATATTCGGCGGCCCTATGTGGATCATCGACCTAAACTAATAATCATGACGCCCAATCCCGCCTTAGGTGTGCTGTTTCACTGGTTAGGCGGATTGGCCTCCGGAAGCTTTTACGTTCCTTATCGCGCTGTGAAGCGATGGTCGTGGGAGACGTATTGGCTGGTCGGCGGGGTTTTCAGCTGGATCGTCGCGCCGTGGGTTTTGGCATCCTTATTGACCAGGCATCTGCCCGCCGTCCTCAGCGCAACCTCGCGCAAGACTCTTTTCTGGTGCTTTTTATTCGGCCTGCTGTGGGGGGTGGGCGGGCTGACCTTCGGCTTAACCATGCGCTACTTGGGCCTCTCTCTCGGAATGGCGATTGTCATGGGGCTCTGCGCCGCGTTCGGTACGCTCATGCCGCCCATCTTTGCCGGCACATTCGTCTCGGAAGTGTTGAGCAAGACCGCGGGAAGAGTAACTCTGTCGGGCATCGCCATTTGCCTGGTTGGAATCGCAATCGCGGGATTGGCGGGCGTCTACAAGGAGCGTGCCATGTCTGGCACCGCGCAACACTCGGCCATTAAGGAATTCAACTTGAAAAAAGGTTTTCTGGTTGCGCTGATCTCGGGCATCATGAGCGCGTGTTTCGCTTACGGGCTGGCGGCCGGCGATCCTATTAAGGCATCCACAGTGCGCGCGGGAACACCGCCTTTATGGCAGGGCTTGCCGGTCCTGGTGATCGTTCTGATCGGCGGATTCACTACGAATTTCATCTGGACCGTCTATCTCAACATTCGGAACAAGAGCGGCCATGAGTATCTGGCTTCTGAGCTGCCGGTGCAATTTATGAATTCCGGCGCTCCTCAATCGATTGAAGAAACGGCGCTTGCCGGTCCGACCGTAATCGCGCTCACCCACACGGCTACGGAAGTTCTCCGCGATACGGTTCGGGTTCCGCTGCTCTCAAATTATCTGCTGTGCGCGTTGGCCGGCGTCACCTGGTATATGCAATTTTTCTTTTACACCATGGGTGAAACGAAAATGGGCGCCTACACTTTTTCGAGTTGGACGCTCCACATGGCCAGCATCGTGATCTTCAGCAGCCTCTGGGGTGTGGGCCTAAAAGAGTGGAAGGGTGCCGGCGCCACGGCGATCCGCTTGCTCGTGATTGGCCTCGCGCTTCTGCTTGGCTCAACCCTGATGGTAGGCTATGGCAACTATTTGAACACGCCGCCCGCACACTGATCGCGATCGAATACACATTGATGATCAAGATTCTGCTCATTGCGGCGTTTGGCTTCGCAACGATTAGCACCGCCGCGCAGCAGCCTTGGCAGAAGATTCAGATGCCGACGGTTGCGGAGGTCGAGGCAACGTGGATGGCACCGCCGCCTGAGTATGGACCGCAACCGTATTTTGTCTTGAATGGCGCGGTGGATGCGACGGTGGTGCGCCGCGATCTGGATGAATTGAACTGGCTGGGCTTTCAAGCCGTGACCGTGCAGTGCGGATTCGCCACACCGTTCGAGTATCTTTCGCCCGAGTACTTCCGCTTTTTCAAGATGCTCTTGGCGGAGGTAAAGAAGCGCGATATGCGGATGTGGATCGTCGACGATGCCGGTTATCCAAGCGGATTCGCCGGAGGCAAGTTCACGACGTTAAAGCCCGGAATGCGGATGCAGGCGCTGGTAGCGGCCCAGAGAATCGCGGCCAAAACGGGCGACAGAGTGAAGCAGGCAGTCACGCCGGCAACGGTGGCTGTAACGGCGGTCAAGGCGGACGGTTCGACCGTTGCGGTGCCCTTCCATGGCGGCGCAATCGACTGGACCGCGCCGGCGGGAATCTGGCAGGTCGTTGTAGTGGAGCATCAGTTCAAGACTTCGCCGACGCGCTCCGACACAAACACAAATCGCGTGAAGGATACATCGCAGTCGCTCGAAGATTACCTCGATCCAGCGGCGACGAAACAATTTCTGGAGTTCACGCATGAGCAGTACAAGCGAGAAGTCGGCGATGAGTTTGGAAAGACCATCCTGGGCTTCCGCGGCGATGAGCCGGACTACTCGATCAGCGGCTTGCCTTGGACGCCCGCGCTGTTCGATCGCTTCCAAAACATAAAGGGCTATGACGTCCGGCCCTATATCGCGTCGTTCTTTTTGCGGGAAATGGCCCCGTCTCAGAAGCGCGCGAAGGCAGACTACTGGGATGTCTTCTCGGCGATGTTCCGCGATGGATTTTTCAAGATTCAGGGTGACTGGTGCGCCGCGAACCATCTCGAATATCAGGTCCATCTAAACCACGAAGAGCGGGAAATGGAGCTGGTGCGCAGCGAGGGAGATTTCTTCCGCGATATGCGTTATGTTCAGGTGCCCGGAATCGACGCCATTTGGCACCAGATCTGGACCGACACCATCTCGGATTTTCCGCGGCTTGCGTCTTCGGCCGCGCACGTGTACGGCAAGCCCAGAGCCTTCACCGAGAGCTTCGCGGCTTACCGTCCTATGCCGAACATCGAGATCGCGCGCTATGTGCTCAATGAGCAGTTTGTGCGCGGCATCAATCTGGTCGAAATCATGAATTTTCCCGCGACCAGCGCAGGCATGTCTGTGCCCGCGTTCATGACAGACCCTGGTTTCCCGGACTTGATGCGGTACACGCGCAGACTGAGCTATCTGATGTCCATGGGCCGGCCCGCGGCCGAAGTTGCGTTGTATCTTCCATCCAGTTCGATGTGGTTGAATGACGAGGCGGCTGATAAAGCTTTCGTCGCGACAGAGCAATTGCTTTCTGAGCACCAGATTGACTTCGACATCGTAGACAAGAACGCGCTGGCACGTGAGCTAATCCCTGGCGCCGGCACGCTCCAGACGTTGAGCGGCAATCGTTTTCGCACTGTCATGCTGCCCGGTACATCTCTGATATCCGAGGCCGCGTTGGATCGCCTGCATAGCTTCGCTGCCGGGGGCGGTCGCGTCCTGTTTCTTGGTTGTACGCCTTCGCTGATTTTTGGCCGGACGATTCTCCACGCCCGGCCGGCTACGTCGGCTGATTTCTCCTGGGCGTATGTCGAGGTCTCGGCCCAATTGCCGCCGACCCCTACACCTCCCGCTTATCCGCCGCCGGCTGCGCCCGCTCCGCAGATAATTCCACCCGCTATCATGCAGGCTGTCAATGCCTCCGTGACCACGCGCGATGTTGCGCTCGACACTCCCGACATCGCTCTGCGATATCTGCGGCGAAGGTTAAAGGACGCGGATGTGTATCTATTCTTCAATGAAGGCGCAGCCGCTTCACGCCATGTTGTGACACTGATGAGTGAGGCCAAGAAGGCCGAGGTGTGGGATCCCCAAACCGGACATGCGACCGGGCTTGCTTCCACCAGGCGCAACGGCGCGCTGCAGATAGACATGTCGCTAAAGCCCTACGAGGCAAGGCTGATAGTTGTCCGATGACGGCGAATCATTGTTATGGGACGGCCTCATTTTGAGTGAACAGAAAAATAAACCGTTCCTCTCGGCTTGGCGCGAACGCCTGCGGGCGCTTAAGAACGTTCCCCCCGTCCTCCGAATCGTGTGGGATTCCGGCCCGCGCGTGGTCACGCTCAGCCTCGTCTGCCGCCTCATCGTTTCGCAGGTGCCCCTGTGCATTTTCTGGGTAAACGGGTTGATCGTCCAGAACGTGACCTCCGTCTTTTATCACAAGATTCCGCTGTCTTCGTCCCTTTGGTGGCTCGTCGTAATCGAGTTCTCTCTCGCCATTGGCGGCAACATTATCAGCCGTGTAATCGATTACTACGACGCGGTTCTGGCGGATCGCTACACCCGCCACGTCAGCATCAAAGTGATGCAGCACGCGTCTCAACTCGATCTGCAGGCATACGAAGACCCGGTGTTCTACGACCGGCTTGAGCGCGCGCGAGTGCAAGCCACGGACCGCCTTGGAATGATTCAGTCCATCGGCAGCCTGTTCCAGCAAACAATTACAACCATCGCGCTGTCGGTCGCCATCCTTCGCTTTTCACCCTGGCTGCTTTTGCTGCTGGTCGCCTGCATTGTTCCCGCGTTCCTTGGCGAAAGCCACTTCGCTTTTCTGAGCTACGCCAAGAACTTTCGCCAAACTCCGCGTAAGCGCGAGCTCGATTATCTCCGCCAGGTCGGCGGCAGCAAAGAAGCTGCAAAAGAACTCAAGCTTTTCGGCCTCAGCGGGTTTTTCACCGGTCGTTTTACCAAAATCTCCAACGACATTCTGGATGAGAACCTGGCGCTTTCTCGCAGGCGTCTCGTCGGTGTCTCGCTGCTCTCGATGCTGAGTACAGGAGGCTATTACGGTTCGTACGCGTGGGTCGTCTATCAAACCGTCACCGGCGCGCTCACCATACAAAAACTCGTGTTCCTTACGCAGTCGATCATGGCTGCTTCGAACAACATTTCTCAAATATTCTCGACTCTGTCGAGCATTGCCGACCAGGCCCTGTTCTTGACCGATCTGCTGGCGTTTTTCGAGATGCAAGCTGCGGTGAAATCCAAACCCGATGCTCTGCCGGCTCCCCGCCCCATCGTTCGCGGCTTTGAGTTTCGGAATGTTTCGTTCGTTTATCCAGGCGGCAAGCGTCAAGTCTTGAGAGGACTGAATTTCCGCCTGGAGCCGGGGGAGCGCATCGCGCTGATTGGCCAAAACGGGCAAGGCAAAACGACCATCGTGAAGCTCCTGACCCGTCTGTACGACCCCACTGCCGGCCAAGTCTTATTGGATGGCGTCGATCTTCGCGACTACGACATCGAAGATCTTTGCAAAGAGATCGGCGTCATCTTTCAGGACTTCATGAAGTATGAAATGACGGCTCGAGAAAACATTGCAGTCGGCCGGGTGGAGTACATCGCCGATATGACTCGGATTCGCCGCGCCGCGGAGAAGAGTCTGGCCGACGGAGTCATTCGCGGTCTGCCCCTCGAATACGATCAGATGCTTGGACGTCGCTTTGAAGGCGGCGTCGATCTCTCGGGTGGGGAGTGGCAAAAGCTGGCGCTTGCCCGCGCTTACCTTCGCGAAGCACAGGTCCTGGTGCTCGATGAGCCCACCGCCGCCCTCGACGCTCGCGCCGAGTATGAAGTGTTCCAAAGATTCAGTGAGCTGACCGAGAGCAAAATGGCGCTGTTTATCTCTCATCGCTTCTCTACGGTTCGAATGGCGGGCCGGATTATTGTTCTTGAAAACGGCTCTATCGCCGAGGAAGGCGATCATGACCGGCTGGTCGCGCGAGGCGGGCGATACGCTGAGATGTTCGAGCTGCAAGCCTCCAGCTACCGATGACGCCTCCCCCGATGTCCGAAACTTCCACAGGAATGAACGTCGATGCGCGAACCCGGGACCCGAGCGATCTCAGCGATGCGGCCATGGCGGAGCTTCAGGAGCAGGCCAGGCGAGCAACGCGATCCTGTGCGTGGGTACCCGGTCAACGCCGTTCCCATGCGCCGCGCGATATTTTTCGAAGAATTTCCAAGCGGTTTATTAAGCTCGAGGCCGAGCTGTACAACCTCAGGTCCGGTGAGCCTTCCGAAGACCTGAAATGGCTCTACGAGAATCTACGGCTGCTTCGAACCGAAATTCGAGATTTGCGCGATTCCGCGAAATCGCTGGCAACTTTGCCCCTGGTTCGCACTGCGGGAGGAGAGGGAACTCCTCGATGTCTTGTGCTCGCCCGCGCTCTGCTCGAAGCGGCGAATGACCGGCTGTCGGAGTCTGGCTTCTCGTTGTTCATAACCGGCGTAGAGGAAATCGAGCCGCTGCGTCTATCCGAGCTCTGGGGCATGGTTCCGGCGCTCAAGATGATTTTGCTGGATGCGATTGCCGAACGCGGCGCGAGGGCGCTCGAGAGTTTCCGCGCCGAGAGCGCGACCGCTACACGCTATGAGATTGGCCGCCTGATCGCCAGCCTCCGACTCATCGGAGAAATCGATTGGAAGGAAACCTTAGAACGCCTCTCGGTCGTGCACCGGATTCTGTGTCTCGATCCCGCCGGTGTTTATCCGCGCATGGATTTCGACAGCCGCGAATTATATCGCCGACGCATCGGACGAATCAGCGCTCATTCGGATTTAGGCGAAATCGATGTTGCGCGATTGAGCGTAAGTATGGCGGCGGAGGCGAAACTCGAGCCCTCTGCGCCCGAGGCGCTACGTGACCGCCTCCGGCATGTCGGCTATTACCTGCTCGACACCGCGGGCGCGGAGGAATTTCTGAATCGAGTCGGCTATCGCCCTTCCTTCGGCGGCAGTGTTCAACGATTCTTCCGTAAGTATCCGGACGAGCTCTACATCATCGGCATTGAGATGGTTACGCTGCTCACCGTCGTCGCCTTGATCATGCGCATTGTTCGCACGCACGGCGGCTCCGGCCTCATCGTCAGCGCTTTGCTGCTGATCGTTCCCGCGACCCAGGCGGCGGTTGAGCTCATGAATTATCTGGTAACCACGGTTCTTACTCCGCACGCTTTGCCCAAGCTCGATTTCTCTAAAGCCGTCGACCCAGCTTGCGCCACGATGGTCGCAATTCCAACACTGCTGATCAATGAGGCGCAGATTCGGCAGCTCGTCGAGGATCTGGAAGTTCGCTACTTGGTCAATCGCGATCCGAATATCTTCTACGCCTTGCTGACAGATCTGCCCGATACGGCCGAACCGCCCCACGGACACGATCCGCGCATCGATCTGGCCATCCAGCTAATTACCGAGTTGAATGCCAAATACGCGGATGAGCCATACGGCGGGTTCTATCTTTTCTATAGACATCGCGTTTATAACCGCCGCGAAGGGGCCTGGATGGGGTGGGAGCGCAAACGAGGCAAACTGCTCGACCTCAATCGCCTCCTGCGCAACGCGGCCGATCCGTTTCCGGTGAAGGCCGGCGACATGTCTCGCCTCCCGAAAATTCGCTATGTTCTTACGCTTGATTCCGATACGAAGTTGCCGCGCGGCGCAGCCCAAAGTTTAATCGGCGCAATGGCCCATCCCTTGAACCGGCCCATCATCGATCCCGAGCTCAATTTAGTCACGCAAGGATACGGTATCCTTCAGCCGCGCGTCGGCATCAGCGTGCATTCCGCCACTCGCTCGCGCCTGGCGAGCATCTATTCCGGTCAAACCGGCTTCGACATTTATTCACGCGCAGTTTCGGACGTTTACCAGGATTTGTACGCCGAAGGCATCTTCACGGGGAAAGGAATTTACGATGTCGATGCATTCCGCCAAGTGCTGGAACATCGATTCCCGCGGAACGTCCTGCTTAGTCATGACTTGATTGAAGGAGCCTACGCGCGCGCAGGTCTGGTCTCCGATATAGAAGTAATTGACGATTACCCGACCCGTTACAGCGCCTATAATCGCCGCAGGCATCGATGGCTGCGCGGGGATTGGCAAATCGCCCGTTGGATTTTTAACCGGGTTCCGGATGAATCGCGCCGCCCGATTCCCAATCCGATCTCGCTTGTATCGCGATGGAAAATTCTGGACAATCTTCGGCGCAGCCTTATCGAACCGGCAACTTTTGTGCTTCTCATCGCGGGTTGGTTCTTCTTGCCTGGCGGCCCCGGCTTTTGGACGCTCGTTACCCTGTGCCTGCTTTTTTTGCCGATCTACTTCCGCCTTGTTTTCTCCCTGCTGCGCGCCGCATGGAAGCGGAACTGGATCTCGGCGCGCGAGGCGTTTGCCGACTTCCTCACTTCCCACGTGAGCATTTCCCTAAACATCGCATTCCTTGCGCATCAAACCCTGGTCTCGCTGGATGCCATCGTTCGCACTGTCGTTCGCACCACTCTTACTCATAGCCGCCTTCTTGAATGGGAAACGGCGACTGAAGCCGAGCTGGGCATCAGGAAGCGGACGCCCGTCGATGTCTATCTCAACTGGATCCCATTAGTCGGCATCTGCCTTGGAGCCGCGCTTTTTTTCAGACCTTCCGCCGCGCCCTTTGCCCTGCCCTTCATACTCGTTTGGTGCTCTTCAAACCTAATCTCCATTTGGCTGAACCGGTCACCGCATTCCGAAGATTACAAGCTCTCGAAGAGAGAATATCGCTTCCTTCGCGCCGTCGCGCTCCGCACCTGGAGGTACTTCGCGGAATTCAGCAACCAGAAAAACAACTGGCTGATTCCGGACAATGTTCAACAGGAACCGTACCGTGTTGCGGAGCGCATCTCTCCCACAAATCTTGGTTTCCTGCTGAATGCCCGTCAAGCAGCTCTGGAATTCGGCTACCTGACGCTTTCCGAGTTCGTCGCGCAAACCGAGTTGACTCTTTCATCGGCTTTACAGTTGCCCCGCCACCTGGGCCACTTTCTGAACTGGTACGGCAATATATCTTTCGAGCCCCTAGATCCGCCGTTCCTGTCGAGCGTTGACAGCGGCAATCTTGTCGCCTCGCTATGGTGCCTGCAGCAACACTGTATCGAGCTTCTTCAGCAGCCCATCATTCGCGAGAACGCAACCGAAGGCGTGTCCGATCATCGGCGCATGGTGAACCAGTTGAAAACCGACGGGCAAGAAGACGATTGGTGGTCTGCTGCGTTGAGCAGCCGCATCGAAGCGCTTCGGCAGGAGACTCGCGACTTCATGCCGTGGTCTCTTCCCGATTTCCAGTCTGAATTCGAGATGCCCCGCACAGCGCCTACTCCGGAAGGCGCTCACAAGTACTATCAGGATCTGGACAATGCGCTTCAGAGTCTCACAAACGCGACGGGAACCTCTTCGGAGGCGCTCACGGTTGCCGTTCGCCTTCGTGCTGAGCTTCCCAGTTGCCGCGACCGCGCGACCGAGCTCGCCGGCCGCCTTCGCGATCTCGCGAATCAATGCAGCCGTCTGGCGCAGGAAATGGATTTCGGCGTGCTTGTCGACAAACGCCGCAAGCTATTGTCAGTCGGCTACGATGTTGCGTCCCGGCAACTGAATAAGTCGTGCTATGACCTCCTCGCTTCGGAATCGAGGACGGCCGCATTCATCGCAGTCGCCAAAGGCGAGCTTGTTCAGGAAAGCTGGTTCCGGCTTGGACGTCAACACACGATTTGCGAAGGAGAAACCGTGTTACTCTCCTGGACCGGTACGATGTTCGAATATCTCATGCCCGTCGTCTGGATGAAATCGCATCCGGACACTCTGCTTGATCGCGCAGTCGCCGCCGCTGTGCGTGCCCAGCAATCCTACGCGGCACGGCACTCCATACCGTGGGGCATCTCGGAAGCAGCCTATAACAAGCGCGACCAGGACGGGAATTATCAATACGCGGCGTTCGGAGTCCCCGGACTTGCGCTCAACGTCGCACGCGCCGGTTCACTGGTCGTTTCCCCTTACTCGAGCTGTCTGGGACTGCTGGTGGGCACTGCCGCCGCAGTCCGCAACCTGTTGCGCATGACGCGAAAGAATTGGCTCGGTGAATATGGATTCTATGAGTCGGCCGATTTCACCGGTTCAGGAATCCGCGCTTTCCTCGCACCGAAATACGTGCTGGTCCGTTGTTGGATGTCGCACCACCAGGGCATGAGCTTGGCGGCAATCTGCAACGTTCTCCTGGATAGCCCGTTTCAGCGCTGGTTCCACGCTGAGCCTATGGTTCAAGCCAGCGAGCTCATTCTGCAGGAGCGTCCTCTCCGGGTCCGGCCCATCGCCGACTCGCAGCCTCGCCGCGTCCTGAATTCCAGGTCCTCTTTGTTAGACTGAAGGCCCTTCAGAGATTCCTATGCGCTCCCTCCAACGCTCTCACTATTTCATCTTGCTCGTCTGCCTCGGTTGCTCGCTGAGTCTCTCGACCTCTGCTCAAGATCGCACGGCAGAACTTCTCGAACGGCTTTCAAACGCCTTTGGCCCTCCGGGATCTGAAGATCCCGTTCGCAAGTTGATGGTTGATGAAATGAAGCCGTACACGACTGCGCTGCGGTTCGACGGAATGGGCTCGATTATTGCGGAGCAAGGGTCGAACGGCCCGCGCGTGATGGTGGACGCGCACATGGATGAGCTAGGAGGCATGATTCGCCGCATTACGCCGACTGGCTTTTTGACCATGCAGATGCTGGGCGGGTGGCTCGACCAGGCCTTGGTCGATCAGCGCTGGGTCATCCTCGGCTCGAAAGGAACAGTCTACGCGGTCACAGGTATTCGCGATGTCCACGTTGTTCCGCCGGAGGAGCGAACTCGCGTTTTCTCCCGTGACGGCCTATTGCTTGACGTTGGAGCGAAGTCCGCGAACGAAGTGCGGCAGATGGGGATCGAGCCCGGCGATCCAGTGGTTCCGGACACGCCTTTCCGGATTCTCAACGGAACCCAGAACTACTTGGGTAAAGCATGGGATGACCGTGTCGGCTGCGCGGCGGTGGTCGAAGCTATGCGTCGCGTCAACACGGCGCCTCATGCGAACCACATCTTTTACGCCATCACAACCCAGGAAGAAGTGGGACTGCGCGGTGCTCACACTGCCGCTGAGGCAATCAAAGCCGATATCGGAATCTCCATCGAGGGCGGTATCACTGGCGACGCAGTCCCTGGCCGCTCTGAAGAGACGCAAGCCAAGCTCGGCGCGGGGCCCGGCCTTTTTCTTTTCGATTCTTCCGAATTGCCCAATCGCAAATTTGTGAAGTTCGTGAAGGACACCGCGGCAGCCAAGCAGATCGCGCTTCAGCTTGATTTAGTGAACGGATACGGCGACGATTCCGCCGAACTTCAGAAAAGCAATGGCGGCGTCCCAACGGTTAATCTGGTCGTTCCCGTTCGCTACACGCATGCGCACAACGGCATCATGAACCGGCACGATTTCGATCAACTTGTCGACCTGGTAGTGGCTCTTCTTCAGCGCCTGGATGCATCGGCCGTGCAGCAGATCCGCGACTTCACTCCAGAACGTTAACGAGACCTCGCCAGAATCTGGCGCGCAGCCCGCCTTCCGGCGGCAATCGCGCCGTGAACCGTCGCACTGTGGCCGTTTAATTCCGTCGCTTCGCCGGCGAAATAGAGAGTGTCCTCGACTGGCTCTGCCAATGTCTTGCGGGCGCTCATCGCGCCGCAGGCACATAGCTGTAGGAACCTCGGATGAACGGATCTTTCTGCCAATCGTGAAAATACGCCGCTTCTAATAATGAATGCAATCGCGCCGGAGTCGATGCCATAATACGGGCGAGATCCGTGATCGCGCGGCCGATAATCGTCCGTCGCGTCCGGCCCAGAAGACCGTCCGCGTGTGGCCCGGCGCTCCAACCTGTGACGATTGGGGCATGAATCGGCAGAGGCGTCCACCAGGTAGGAAAGAACGGCTCCTGCGAAAGTAAGAAGCCAGCATCCGAAAGCTCCTGCCTGTCCTCCCAAAAGGCCTCGCGGAAGCGTAGAACGACACGTATGACATGGCCGAATTCCAGCGCCCTTGCCGCTGCCGACACCTTGCCCGCCGGTGGATCGAATTCGATACCGTCGGCCTGCAAAACTCCGAGTGGAACTGTGATGACGACTCGCTCGCAGCGAAGCGTTCGAACATGTCCAGTCAACCGAAAACGCATGTGTATGGTTGCCGCGCCCGGTTGCCAATCAATACGCTCGACCACGCAATTCAGCCGCAGGCCATCGGTCGCCTCGAGAAGGTGACCTGCCAGCGAGTCGTATCCGTTCTTCATGCGAAACGAATGGTCACCGTCGATCTTGCCGGCAGCGGCGGCGTCCTCCGCAAGAGAGGCGATGCCGATACGTTCTTTGCGCGCGGCATTGAACCCTTCCACATACGATGCAGCCAACCCCTTTGCATTTGCGGGATGGGGCGATTGGTCGAGAAAGCTTGCGAACGTCCGGTCTTTGCCCTTGGCTGCCGATTTCTGCATGTCCTCCATCACACTACTGATCAGTTGCCAGGCATCGCCCTCCTTCCGCACTTGGCCGTTTTCGATGTGGATCGCTTTTTCGGCGCAATCATACGCGGCGAGGCCGTGTGAATTGACGATGTCCCAGATCTCGCGAGGACGGCCATGAATGAACTCAGCTCCCAGTTCGATGGGAATTGGCGAGAGCGGGTCGTGGATTGTACGAATCCGGCCACCGATGCGACCTTTCGCCTCAACGCACAGAACTTTGCATCCGCCGCGCCGCAACTCCTCGAACGCGGCAAGGCCCGCAGCGCCCGCACCGATCACAATTACATCTAACTTCGAAGCAATCATCGTTTGCTATTGTCGGGCATCCCGCAAAGAGTGGCAGCATGGAAGTAGACGCGCTATGGCATACCAAGACCTGTTGTTGGAATTTGAAGACCGGATTGCGATTCTCACGCTGAATCGGCCCAATCGCCGGAATGCATTGTCGCTGGATCTCATGCGCGAGCTGATCGCTTGTTTCGGCGAAATCGAGCAGAACCGCGCCGTTCAAGCAGTCGTGCTTGCGGCAGCCGGCAAAGTCTTTTGTTCCGGTCACGACCTCAGCGAGATGGTGGGCCGCACGGTCGGCGACTATCGCGAGATCTTCGACGTCTGCGCCGAGCTTATGACGAAAGTTCAGTCCATCCCACAGCCGGTTATTGCCGAGGTTCAGGGCGTGGCAACTGCCGCAGGATGCCAGCTGGTCGCGACGTGCGATTTGGCGATTGCCGCCGGACATGCGACTTTCGCGACCCCCGGAGTTCGCATCGGTCTATTCTGCACTACTCCGATGATCGCGTTGAGCCGGGCGATTGGACGGAAGCGCGCGCTGCAGATGCTTCTGACGGGAGAATCCGTCGATGCGGCGACCGCTGCTGAATGGGGTCTCATCAACGGCGTGGTTGCCGCAGCGGAACTCGCTTCAGCCACTCGCACATTAGCGAAGCGCGTCGCCGAAGCCAGCCCGCTAACTGTAGGCATCGGTAAGCAAGCTTATTACACGCAAATCGATTTGGATCAGCCCAAGGCGTACGCCTATGCCAAGGAGGTAATGACCACCAACGCTCTAGCGGCAGATGCGCAAGAGGGCATTTCGGCGTTCCTTGAAAAGCGCGTTGCCTGCTGGTCCGGCAAGTAGCGGCTTCAGCCGCGCAGGTTGCGATACGCGACAAGGCAACGGTCCGCCGCCTCCATCTCCGGATAGTCGCTGCCTTCTTGTTCGATCAGGTAATATTCGACACCGCCCCTGGACTCGGCCGCTGCGAATATCTTTTTCCATGGCGCGATGCCTTCGCCGAACAGCACCTTGTAACCTTTGTCCGGCGACCAATCCTTCAGGTGAAGCGAGCGGATACGCCCGGGATTCTTTTCGATCCAGGCTACGGGGTCGTTGCCGGTTTCCAAACAGGTGCCGACGTCCAGTTGCATCATGATGCTCTTGTCGGTATTCGCGGCCAAAATCTCGAGAGGCTTCTGCCCGTCGACCGGTTTCCATTCGACATCGTGGTTGTGATATCCCGCGTGCAGGCCATCGGCTTTCATGGTCTCGTTGGCCTTGTTCAGCGTATCCGCAACGCGCTTCCAGTCATCGATTCCGGTGACCTTTCCCGGGCTGGCGAGAACGATGTAATGCGTGCCCAGTGTTTTGTTCAACTCGATCGCCTTGCCGATTCCGTCTTCGGAGAACGAGTGGATTTCGTTGTGCGTCGAATAGCAGCGGATCCCGAGGTCGTCTAACTGTTTACGTACTTGCTGGGCGTATTCCGGCGTCCAGGCATAGTAAGGAGCGTAGAACTCGACACACTCGTATCCCATCTTCGCTACGCCCTGAACGGTTGCGGTGAGATCTTTTTTGAGCTCGTTGCGAACCGAATACAGCTCCAGGCCGACTGGAATATGTTTGTCGGCGGCGGCTGCGGCTATTACGGGAGTTGCCGCAATGACCGCCAGAAACGAGCGGCGTGACAGGTTTTCGTGTTCCATTGCACACGCACGATATCACACTGCCGCTTAGAGCACCCGGATGTGCATCACGGTGATGTCATCGGTTTGTTTCCCCATCGACGCGGCGGAGGAGGCGAGCGCGCCGGCAAGATTGTTCGAATTGCGCGTGCCGAATTTACGAATCGTCCGTTCCGCCCAGGTCTCGTCTTCTTGCGCATCGGAAAATCCGTCTGAAAACAGCACGACGCGGTCACCCGCGGCAAGCGATACTTGTCGTTCCTGAAACGTTGAGCCCGTAAAAGCTCCCAGCACGGTCGAGGTGGCATCGAGAGAGTCGACCCGGCCGTCGGCGCGCAGAACGATCGGAGAAGGATGGCCGCAGTTAACGTACCGCATGCTGTGCGGGCCAGCCTCATACACGCCGAAAAACAAAGTTGCGAAATGTTCGGGGCGGGTGGATTGAAAGAACAAGTGGTTGACACGCGCCATCAATCTGGACGGATCGCGCGCGAGATCCTGCAGGCTGCGAATGGTCGCTTGCAGATTCGCGACCAGCAAAGCGGCTCCAATTCCTTTGCCGCAAACATCTCCTAATAAGAAAGCCATCCTGCCGGAATCGATCTCGAAAAAATCATACAAATCGCCGCTGATCTCGCCACAAGGCAATGAGGCGCACTCACAGTCGAGGCCGTAGGCGCTGAAGTGGGGATGCGGCAGCAATTTGCGCTGCACCTTGCGTGCAATAGCGAGTTCCGCATCCAACGGCTTGCGTTCTTCCGGATGGGTGCTGAGATGCTTCCGGACTACGGCAAGAAAGTGCCGGTTGTCCCAGGGCTTGGGAATAAAGTCGCAAGCTCCGCGATGCATGGCCTCGACCGCTAATTCAATCGTGCTCCAGCCAGTCATGGCGATGATCGGAACATCGCGCCGTTGAGCGCGCAAAGAATCCAGCAGCCGAAGACCTTCGTCGCCCGATGTGGTGTCCCAGGTGTAGTTCATGTCCATCACGATCAAGTCATGATCCCGGTACGCGGCAGCTGCGAGCGCGTCATTGGGCGATTCGGCGGTTTCAATCGCGTAACCAGCCCCCTTCAGCAACAGCCGCAGTGCCTCTCGAACATCCGCTTGGTCGTCGACGACCAGCACCTTATATAAATCGGTTTTGCAATCGCTAACAGCTTCTAAAGTCATCTCGACACGCGGCCTGCATTATCCGTATGCAAGCACCATGCCAATACGTGTCGACGGAACGGGACCGCAGTCTCAACTATTTGAAGAAGGTAAAAGTGCACAGGGTGTTCATTTGCGAACACCCGTTTCGCGATTCTGCCGAGCGGTGCGCCATGAGCTACGATCCGGACTTGAGAATTTCGATCGAACCGTTATTGTCGGTCAACCTCATTTCGCATTGGCCGGCGCCGATCACGCCGGTCACGCCGTCGCTCGAAATGGATCCTGAGACATTCAAGGGAAAATCCGTGCGGATCTTTCCGAACGAAGTGCGGGCCGCCACTCGATAGTTGGCGTCACCCTGCAGCCGGACGCGCAGGGTAGAAAAGGACGTATGAATTACGATTGGCTGGCAACTGCCTCGGGCGGTGCTGGTCGCATCCACAGCCCCGTTTTGATCTTCAATCTGGAGCGGGCCCGCTACCCCGGCCAGAACCACCGGTCCAAAGCTGGTCGTCACCTGAGCTCCCCTGGTGTTGGTTGCCTGCACGCCTCCGTTCGAATTTTCCACGAGCAAGATTCCGCCGATGTCAGTCGCTTGCACCATTGCAAAGCTCGTTCTCACGTTCGCTTCGCCGCGTATTTTCGTAATGGAGACACCGCCATTCCCCGACTGAATGTGAACTGCGTTCTGAACATCGCTGATAGTTACGGGACCAAACGAGTTCTGAATTGTGAGCGGGCCGCCCACCTTCTCACCAACGATGGTCGAGTTGTTCGCCCGGATCGATAATTGGCGGCGCACATCGGAGAAGCGCACCTCGGCGAAGGTCGTATTCAGTTCAGCCTGGCCTTCCACATTCGTTGCTTCCACTTTGCCGTTGCTGTTATTTACAGTCAGATCGCCTCGAAAATTGCGAACCGTCACGGTTCCAAAGGAATTCCTAATGTTGCCCACGCCGCCGGAGTCTGTCACCTGAACAGCGCCATTGCTGTTCGTTACGGTCAATCCCTTCGATACTCGCGCGGCAGTCACATTGGCAAAACGGTCGCGGACGCTGAGCGCGCCCGTCACGTCGGCGGCATCTATCGGTCCGTTGCTGCCTTCTATGGTGACGTCTCCGACATTGGTTGCGAGCTTTATGCCGGCAAACGAATTCTCGAGCCGCTGCGTGCCCCGGCCATCGCGAAACTCCAGGTCGCCGTGCGACGTCGTAACGTCGCAATTGGCCTTTACACCGGTAACCGACACTGCTCCGAAAGAATTCCTCACCTCGAGGGGCGCGGTTTCCGGAATTGTGACTTCATAGCGAACCGAATAGGAAATGTTCCGAAAGCCTGAAAAAGAGTTCATGGTTTGCGGATAGCGCGTTCGTATAAAAAGCTCGGACGACGAAGGGTCCACCAAGATCTCGATTCGATCGGCGAACGCCTTGGCCTCATTTGCGTCGGAGGCCGAGACGCGAATGTCGGCATGGATTACGACCTCGGATTGCGCATGAGTGCGGACGACGATATCGCCGAGCCGGTGTTCAAGGAGACTCTCTCGGCCGGGCCGCAAGGTCAATGTCTTATCGAAAGTGCGAATGTATTCGTCGCGGGCCACCGCGTTGAAGGCGAGGATCAGGCCAGCGAGTAAAACGCTAATTCTTTTCACGGGTAAGTAACTCCTGCAATGTGTGCTGTTTTTCGCGATATAAGTCCGCTAAGTCGGTTTGCAAGCGGACATTGAACCGGTTGTGATCCAGGTTCGACCTCGTTTCGGAAATCGCCGAATCGAGCATCAGCAGTTTCTCTCTGTAATTCACCGCGACCTCCGTAGCCGGGTTCGCGAGCTTTGGCTCCGCCAGTCGCGAAAGTTTTTCAATCGATTGGCGGTAAGCCGCCTCGGTTTTTTCCACTTCTTTCAAGGCCTGTTCGGTGAGAAAATCGCTGTTCCGGCGTGAGCTGCGCCTGTTCCAGAGCTTCTGCTCCGGGCGCGCTTGCATTTTTGGAACCCAGGGCCGGATCAGCAAGATGGTTGCAGCAATCAAAAGCATTGCCGCCACCGCCCAGGTCTTCCATTCCTTCCACCAGACCGGATTTGAGCGGGGCTTCGGCTCGCCCTCGAGCGTTTTTCGAATGCTTGCCCACAGGTCCGGCGTATCCCAATCCTCGTGCAGCTCCTTCGCGCCCGCGGAGATTTCGTTCCACATGCCGATACTCGCGGCGGCACGCGGCGCAATGCTTCAGATGTTCGCGAGCTTCCGGCATCAGTTCCGAAACTGCCAGCGCCCGATCCAGATCGCCACATTCGAACTTCATGCGCTTGACTCCATCAACATCCGCTTCAACTCACGTTTTGCCTCAAACAGCCAACTGCGGCGAAGTGCCTTCCGGGACCTCCAGAATTCCAGCGATTTCCGAATGCTTCAGGCCCTCAACTTCAAACATCAGAAACACAATCCGCTGCCGCTCATTCAGCGCGGCCAAGGCCCGCTCGAGTGCGATCTTCAGCGGCAGCTTTGCTGTCGGTCGCGAACTCTTTCGTCGACCGGCTTTTCGGCCAAACGCTGCTGCTTGCGCATCGTGTCGTAGCAGCAATTGATCAAAATGCTATAAATCCAGGTAGAAAGCGACGATTGCCCTTCAAAGCCCCGCACCGCTCTGATACACTTTCAGGAACGTCTCTTGTACGGTGTCTTCCGCATCCGCGTGGCTTCCCACGAGGTGAAATGCCAGACTTTTCATTCGCGCCGCATGCAATTCGTACAGGCGCTCGTACGCGCGCAGATTCCCGCGCTTGCATCCTTCTACAAGCTCGGCGTCCTAGGATTATCTGGCAGACTACCGGCGAATTGGAGCGGCAATCCGATCTCCCACACCATATTCCTCTTTTTCGTGTTTTAGACGTCCGAGAACGCCAGACGTTGGGTTTGCCCGAAAAAAAGTTTGGGAGCTGGGGAAGGAGGGCGGCGACTACCTTATCTTTCCGACGTCCAGTGCAACGGACGTGTGGCCATAAGTGCCCGTAATTTTGAAGGGTACGATCTTTGCTTTTGCCTTTTTTTTGAAGAGCGGAGTGATGGCCTTTACCAGCAGCGACTTGAATCCAGATGTTCCATCGGACACATTTCCGGTGGTAATCAACGTCCCGTGCAGATCGACTCTGTAGTCGATGAGATTGTACGTGCCGTCGAGGCGCGCATCGGCTCCCGGAACGCTAAAAGCCAAGTTCGAGAGTGAAGCAGTTCCGCCCCGTAAGACCACCTTGGCGGTGAGATTATCGAGCACGGTCTCGGGATCCTCCTGCCGTTTCACCTTGTCGGTTTTTTTCGCGCTGGCGCTTAATTTGTCGATGCTGCCCTGCGTTTCGGCGCTGGTGAATTTGCCTCCGCCCACGCCGAACGCCCCTTGTAACTTCACCTTCTGTACGAATTGTTCTGCTTCGGGCGGGACCTCGACGTGAGCTTGGAAATTGATGCTTCCGGTCATAGGGGCACGCTTCGCTTCGATGAATAAGTCCAAAAGATCCTCGATACGTCCGCTCGTTGAGGCAATATCTACGGTGATGGTCTTTCCTTTTTCGCCGCTCGCGCCGCTCACGGTGCCTTTGGCTATTACAGTTGTGTTGTCGAAATGGGCAGTTACATACTCAAGCGATGTGTTTCCATTCGTCGCATCTACCGCGGCATGGAATTGAGCAGTCAATTGCCTGGTATGTCCGGAGCCGGTCACGTGAAATTGGGAAACATTCACCGCCCCCACCGTTTCGATGTGGTCGAGAGTTCCCTGAAAGCTGCCCTTGGAAAAAAGTGTTCCGCTGATTCCTTCGAAGACGCCAAGCTTCGCGTTTGCGAAGGTATAGTTTCCTTTAACGGGCGTGCGCGCGGGATCGTCGGCGTTCCAGGGCCCGAACTGGCCATTGGATCGAATCTGGCCAGGAGGTTTCGCGTTCATTAAAACGGCGTTGTAGGAAAGAGCAGTATCATTTCCCAAGCCGTCGATGGAGAGTTTATCGATGGTGATGCGGTAAGGCGGTTTGCCTTGGTCGCTCGAAAGAAAATCGAGAATGGCGCCATCCGCCATGACCGTTCCGATTTTCATCTTGGAACCTGTTTGGCTGTGCGTCAGAGGCATGACGGGATTGGGCGCGCCGTCTGGGCTTCTCGGCGGAACGGTGACGTGCATTCCGGTGGCGCGGGCGCTTGAAAGCTTCCGCTGGAACGTGAAGATCTGCGCATAATTAGACTGAAGCGTCAGCTTTTGAATAACGATCAGCGGCGGCTTATTTTTGTGCTTGCGATGAAGAAACTGGACGCCTTCCGCCACGCAACCAGGCGGGAAATAGGTCCGGTAGAAATGGGCGATGGTGACCGACCGGACCGATCGTTCCTGCAGAACGTCGATGAGCGCCTGTTCCTTGAAAGGCCAGTTCAGGGCAACGATCGCGATGTAAACGATGAATAGGACCGGAGCGGCAATGAGGGCGAGAAGAACCCACCGCTTGCGCCACATCGGATGAGTTGCACGAACGCTTGCCGGTTTGTCAACTGCCTCGATCGGTGTCATGGCCGAGAAATCCTCCGCTGGCCAACGGGCTCTCGGAGCCCTGCCCATTTAAATGTGATCCTGTCCAGTCTGGAAACGTTTCCAAACGCGGACATAGAGTTCAGCTATTTCTTCGGCTCTTCTCCGCAAAGCTCCGCATACCGCGCTTCCAGCTGCGCGATGAGCTCCTGCAGCTCGGGAATCGCTTGACTGGCGTGTTGCCGGGCTTGGTTGAGCAACACCAGGTTGTCCCGTGTGGTTTTAATCATCCAGGAAGCTTCCGCGGCAGCCATGACTTTCGGCAAGACGCGAGCGGCCATATTCCAATCGTTTGCGGTAGCGCTCAGTTCGAGCACTGTTGCAAGATCCCAGTAATCGGTGGAGGAAGGTCCGCCGCGCCGGGCGACCGCAAAGCTCACGAGCGGCACCAGCCGGTCCGCTTCTTTGAGCGAGTCCGCATCGCCCTTGGCGATCAGCATGGTAATTGCGTTCACGCCGGGATAGTAGTCCCGGGGATCGCTTTCAAATCCCCTAGTATACGCCGTGATTGCATCGTCGAGCGCGGCCGAAGCCATGATGCTTCCTTTCTCCTTCAGCTCCGTGTAGCGGGCTTTGTGCACCCGGCCCAATAGCCCGAGCGTTTCGGGATCCGCGCCACGCGCTTTCACCAATCCTTCGAGTATTTCTTGCGCGCGTTTGCGATCTCCGGGTTGATTCCGCCGGTTCAGCGCCAGAGCGAGTTGCTGTTGCACGATTACGTTCGACTTCAAGTGATCTGGAAACCCGTTTGCAAGCTGCACCATCTGGTCCCAGGCGCTTACATCGCGGTATGAGAGCATCAGGTCGACTAAAATCTCGCCTTGCGTGGTCTTCAAATTTTCGAGGCTCTGCTGAATTTCCTTCAGCGCCTCTAAACGCTGAGAGTCCGATGGTTTAGCGCGGGCTTCGGCTAATTTATTGCGGAACTCTTCCGAGTGCCGGACTTCATCCTGGAATATCTTTGTAACCTCATGCGGAAGGTCGATTTTCGGGAAGGTTGGAATCAGTTGATAGAGCGGGCTGTCCTGGGAAGCGGCTCCTCCGATGGCTTCGTTGAGGCGCGCTTTGATGTCCGCCTTCAATTTCTGCGCTGCGCCGTCCAAGAGCTTTCCCTTTTCCAAGGTATAGGGAATGGCACGCGCCATGGCGACGTCGAAGGGCAGCGAGTTGATGGGCGAAAAGATCAGCACGGTGGTAAACGGCCGCGCCGTGTGTCTGATGCCGAGCTCATAAAAAACGTTAGGATTCGCAAGCGTCAGATCGGCCACCACAAAGTCTGAAAGCAGCAGCCGTCCGAACATGGGGGCGTGAATGATGCCGCCCGTGCGCTCGCGATCTCCGCGGACAGCTTCCAATCCGCACTCTTCGATAGCCGGTCCAATGGCCGTGTCATAGATGCTGTCAAAATCCACTTCGATACCGCTCGCGAGATCCGGCTTTTTCCCAAACGGCATGTCGATAAAACAAACGGCGCGCAGTGGCATAGAGGTTGTGATGACTCTTCTTACGTTAGCGCTAATTGAGCTTTCGGGAGGTTTCAGAATACATGGTTCGGTTACGGTTCGGATGTCCGTTTCAGCGCGCCGTGAATCGCGGGCGTTACGTCCGCTTGGGGCATGAAGCGGGTTAGCATATAAGGTGGTTCGGAGGCAGAGTTGAAATTCATTATTGGCGTAATCGTGGGAATTCTGATTATTCCCGTGGCTGTCTATCTGTATTTTCGATTTGGGTATGCGCCGGTGGCGACGGCGGCTTCGCCCATTCCATTTGAAACGAAGCTGGCGAAGATGGGGCTGAACGCGAAGATCGAAAAGGAGGCGCCCAAGAGCGCTCCGTTTCAACCGACCGACGCGGATATGCAAAACGGCGCGCACCTCTATCGAGATCATTGCGCGATGTGCCACGGAGGAGTGGACACGCCCAAGACCGCGACCGCAAAAGGGATGTTCCCGCAGCCGCCGCAATTGCTGCACGGCAAGGGGGTGACGGACGATCCGGCGGGTGAGACTTATTGGAAAGTGGCGAACGGGATCCGGTTGACGGGGATGCCGGCTTATCGCGATTCGCTGTCTGAAAAAGAGATGTGGCAGATCAGTCTGCTGCTCGCCGGGGCGGACAAGCTTCCGGACGATGTGAATTCGATACTAAAGGAGCCCTTGCCGGGTCAATGACGGATATGAGCGTGGGACGGGCAGCTATGTCCACGCGCCAAAAACCGGCTTGGGACATAGTCGGCCCGTCCCTTGATGCAGTTTCGTAGGCTGCCGCGTCTAATGCACTATGCGCGATCACAAACGGCCGGTTGCGAGGACCAAGCAGGCGGATAAAGTTGTCGCATCGATTTGTCCTTACTGCGCGGTGGGCTGCGGACAGTTGGTTTACGTCAAGGACGAGAAGATTATCGATATCGAAGGCGACTCGGCATCCCCGATTTCACATGGCTGCTTATGTCCCAAGGGGGCGGCGACATACCAACTGGTTACCGGCTCGCATCGCATCAGCGATGTTCTGTACCGGCGGCCGTATGGGACAGCGTGGGAGAAGATTCCGCTCGAACAGGCCATGGATATGGTCGCAGAGCGTGTAAAGAACACACGCGATGAGAACTGGGAAGACAGACGGATCAGGACGGGCATCCGCTTCGGCGCACGATGGCGATTGCGCATCTGGGCGGCGCGACGCTCGACAACGAAGAAAACTACCTGATCAAAAAGCTGTTTACGGGGTTGGGAATTGTCCAGATAGAAAATCAGGCCCGTATTTGACACTCCTCCACGGTTCCCAGTTTGGGGACCTCGTTCGGGAGGGGCGGGGCGACGACGTTTCCAGGCGACCTGGTGAACTCGGATGTCATCGTCATTGAAGGATCGAACATGGCCGAGTGCCACCCGGTCGCGTTTCGCTGGGTGATGCAGGCGAAGGAGCGCGGCGCGACGATTATTCACGTCGATCCGCGGTTTACTCGAACGAGCGCGGTGGCGAATCTGCATGTGCCGATTCGCGCGGGTTCGGACATTGCGTTTCTGGGCGGCATTATCCGGCACATTCTGGAGACGGAAAGCTACTTCAGAGAGTACGTTGTCCATTACACGAATGCACCCGCAATCATCCACGACAAATTCGAAGACACCGAGGATCTGGACGGGCTGTTCGGCGGATGGGACCAAAAGAAGGGGAAGTACGACACCAAAACGTGGATGTACAAGGATGTCGATCCGGAACCGGCAGGCGGCTCGCGTGAGGGCGAGGGCGGGCAAACGGGCGAACCGATCCAGCGGCAGCCGATTCAGGCCGAGCATACGGACCCGACGCTCGAGCATCCGCAATGCGTGTTTCAGATTCTGAAGCGGCATTTTTCGCGGTATACGCCGGAGATGGTGGAAGAAACCTGCGGGATACCGCAGCGCCTGTTTTTAAAGGTTGCCGAGGCGCTTTGCCGGAATTCGGGGCGCGAAAAAACTGGCGCGTTTGTGTATGCGGTGGGTTGGACGCAACACTCTACCGGCGTGCAGTATATCCGGACGGCGGCGATTATTCAATTGCTGCTCGGCAACATGGGGCGGCCGGGCGGCGGGATTATGGCGCTGCGCGGACACGCGTCTATTCAGGGATCGACCGATATTCCCACCTTGTATAACCTGTTGCCCGGTTACTTGCCGATGCCGAAGGCCAAGCACGATACGGACCTCGCGAGGTATCTGCGGCTGAATGAATCGCCGTCGGGGTGGTGGGGAGAGTTTCCGAAATACTTCGTTTCGTTGATGAAGGCCTGGTTTGGCGGAATGGCGCGGAAGGAAAACGACTGGTGCTATGACTACTTGCCGATGCTGACGGGCGATCACTCGCACATGAACACTGTGGTGGATATGGTGGACGGCGCAGTGAAGGGCTACTTCGTGATGGGCGAGAATCCGGCGGTGGGCTCGATGAATGGGGCGCTGCAGCGCAAGGGTCTGCGGAAGCTGGATTGGCTGGTGGTGCGCGATTTTCAGCTTACGGAGACGGCGGATTTCTGGCGAGAGGCTGCGGAGATCGAGCGCGGGGAGGTGAGGACAAAAGATATTGCGACGGAGGTGTTCTTTTTCCCGGCGGCGGCGCATACCGAGAAAGATGGCAGCTTTACGAACACGCAACGCCTGCTGCAGTGGCATCACAAGGCGGTGGAGGCGAAGGGCGATTCACGAAGCGAGCTCGATTTCATATTCAAGCTGGGGCAGCGGCTGAAGAAGCTGTACGCGTATGAATACGATCAGGCGAGAAACTGGCCGATTCGGGATCTGACCTGGGACTATCCGACGCATGGACTACTGGAGGAGCCGAGCGCGGAAGCCGTGCTGTCGGAGGTGAACGGGTACACGGTGCTGGACCGGAAGCCGGTAGAGGGATTCACTTCTTTGAAGGACGATGGGTCGACGGCTTGCGGGTGCTGGATTTATTCGGGCTGTCATAAGGACGGAGAAAATCAGACGGCGCGGCGGCGGCCGCATTGGGAGCAGAACTGGGTTGCTGCGGAATGGGCCTGGGCATGGCCGCACAACCGGCGCATTCTCTATAATCGCGCGTCGGCGGATCCCGATGGAAAGCCCTGGTCGGAAGGGAAACGGCTGGTCTGGTGGGACGAAAACAAAGGTGAGTGGGCGGGCGACGATACGCCGGATTTCATTGTCGAGCGGCCGCCTTCGTATCGAGCTTCGAAAGACGCGCGAGGGAAAGAGAGTATTTCCGGAATCGATCCATTCGTCATGCAGGCGGATGGAAAGGGCTGGATCTATGTGGCGACGGGCCTGGAGGACGGACCGCTGCCGACGCATTATGAGCCGCAAGAATCGATAGTCAAGAATCCGCTGTATGGGCAGCAATGCAATCCGGAGCGGATGGAGTGGAAGCGCGAGGATAATCCTTATCATCAGCCGTACGGCGATCCGCGTTTTCCGTATGTGCTGACGACGTACCGGTTGACGGAACATCACACAGCGGGTGGGATGAGCCGGTGGTTATCGTGGTTGTCGGAACTGCAGCCGGAGATGTTCTGCGAGGTATCGCCGGAGCTGGCGGCGGAGCGCGGGTTGAAAAACGGGGGATGGGCGACCATTCGAACCATGCGCGCGGAAATCGAAGCGCGAGTGCTGGTGACGCGGCGCATGCAGCCGCTGCGCATCAAGGGGCGGGTGGTGCATCAGATTGGGTTGCCGTATCACTGGTCGACGAAAGGTTTGGTTCGCGGGGACGCGGCCAATGATTTAATTGGGTTCGTCGGCGATCCGAATGTGGCGATTCAGGAATCGAAGGCGCTGACCGGAAGCATCGAGCCGGGGCGCAAGAGCAAAGGGCGGCGGCAGGTGACCAGCGGACGGCTGGTGAAAAAACTTCCTTCGAAAGAAGAGTTGCGGGACTTACCGCAAGCGCGGCACAAACCGGAGAGCAAGCACGGTTTCAAGGCTGAGGAGACCAAGGAAGGCAACGTATAGCTGTGGCGGAAAAAGGATTTTTTACCGATACGACGCTGTGCATCGGCTGCAAAGCGTGTGAAGTTGCGTGCAAGCAATGGAACCAATTGCCGGACGATGGATTCGCATTTTCCGGGATGTCTTATGACAACACGGTTCATCTGGGCGCTTCGACATGGCGGCACGTGGCGTTTATCGAGCGTCCGGTTCCGTTGCGCGCGGACGATGAAGGCGCGTTTTCGTGGCTCTTCTCGTCGGACGTGTGCAAGCATTGCGCGCGGGCGGGATGTTTGGAGAGCTGTCCGACGGGCGCGATTATTCGGACTGAATTCGGTTCCGTGTACGTGCAGCCGGATGTTTGTAACGGGTGTGGATATTGCGTGGTGAATTGTCCGTTCGGGGTTATCGATCGGCGGGAAGACGACGGGCGTGCATGGAAATGCACCCTGTGTTACGACCGCCTGCGGGAGGACATGACGCCTGCCTGCGCGAAGGCCTGCCCGACGGAATCGATTCAATTCGGCGAGCTGAATGAGCTGCGGGAAAAAGCGGCGGCGCGGGTGGAGAAGCTGCATGAGCAGGGCCTATCGGACGCGTATCTCTACGGAGCGAATAAAGAGGATCAGCCCGGGACGGAGGGTTTGAACGCGTTTTTTCTGCTGGTGGACAAACCGGAAATGTATAACTTGCCGCCCGACCCGGTAGTGCCGACGAAAAAGGCGAAGGACGCGTGGGTCTCGATGGCTGCGGGTGCGGCGGCGATGGCGGTGGTTGCGCTGGGCACGGTCTTTTTCGGCGGCAAACAAATAGGTGAACAGGTGGACTGTCCCCGGGAAAAAGCATGACGGATTTGAGTTATTACGGGCGGCCTCTGTTGAACGAACCGGTCTGGGAATGGGCCGTGCCGGCGTATTACTTCGTGGGCGGACTGACGGGCGCTGCGCTGGTATTGGGGGCGGCAGCGCAGACTCTGGATAGGAAGAATTCCGAGAGATTCATCAGGCGTTGCCACTGGATCGGGCTGGTGGGCGCGGCGGTGAGCTCGGCACTTCTGATTTACGACTTGGGACGGCCGTCGCGATTCTTGAACATGGTGCGAGTGTTCCGTCCAACTTCCCCGATGAACGTGGGGGCGTGGATTCTTTCAGGTTTGGGCGGGACTTCGGCGGCGGCGATTTTGTTCAGAGGGCGGGAGGGCGTGTTTGGCGCAATCGGAGAAGCGTCGGGATACGCGTCGGGCGTATTGGGCTTGGGACTGGCGACTTACACGGGTGTGTTGGTGAGCAGCACTGCGGTCCCGCTATGGCAGGAATCGCGAAAAATGCTGCCGATTCTGTTCGGCTCTTCGGCAATGGCGAGCGTCGGATCCGTGTTTGAGATGTTTGTCGAGAATGCCCAGGAGCGGCGCATTGCGAAGGCGTTCGGAACGGTTGGGCAGCTGGCGGAGATAGCGGCGGCTGTGATTATGGAGCAACAGGCGTCGGTGGTACCGCGGGTGGGGCGGCCGCTGCGGCGCGGGTTGAGTGGCGCGATGTGGAGGGGCGCGGCGCTGTTGACTGCAACCAGCGTTGCTGTTGGAGTGGTGGCGAGCGGCAAGAACAAGCGGGTTGCGGCGGGCCTGCTGGGAGCTTTGGGATCGTTGCTGATGCGATTCGCGGTTCAACACGCGGGGGTGGTGTCGTCGCGTGACGCGCGGGCATCGTTTCATCAGCAACGGGCGGGCGGGAGTTTGTGATACGATTTAGGTGTTCTTACCTGCGGCTGTGTCTTTTCTGAATCACTGTTCTATTGGCCTTGGCTGCTTGTCTGAATTAGTAACAAGGAGCCTGAATGACTAACGTATTTGTGGGAAACCTGAGTTTCCAGACAACACAAGACGATCTGAATTCGATTTTTTCTCAATATGGCGCAGTAGAGCGGGTAAATGTAGTGACCGACCGCGCAACTGGACAGCCCCGCGGTTTTGCATTCGTGGAAATGAGTAGCCGGGCTGAAGCAGAGGCTGCTATCTCGGCATTAAATGGCAGCGATCTGCACGGCAGAACACTGAACGTGAACGAAGCGCGACCGAAGACCGATGGCCCACGTGGCGGCGGAGGCGGTGGTCGAGGCGGTCACGGCGGTGGCTTTAAGAAATCTCGCTGGTAGGGACAGCACGGCAGCCGACGGGGAGACGAGAGCGTTGCCCCTCGCGGAAATGCCCGTTTTGTTGAGAACTTATCGCAAATGGAGGTTTCATGGCAGCTCGCGGTTCATTCCAGAAACGTCAAAAAGAAGCCGCTCGTCGCGAGAAGCGGCAGTTGAAATTGGATCGGCGTCAAGGCCGGCAGGTGGTTATTCCAGGGTCGATTTCGAGCGCCGGTGACACGAACAATCCGGAGAACCCGCTGGAGCCTGGGGATGTGAAAGCGCCGGAGGAGACTCCCGCGGTGCCGGTTCCGGAGCATAGGACGGAAGGGCAGTAACAGAGCGTCTCGCGACTCAGTTCTTACAAGGGAACAGTCTTACAAACTCGTTCGCAAACAGGGGTGTGCGCGTCCACACCCAACTGCTGCGATCTCGCCACGCGGCATCGGTGTCTTTCGCCACCAGAAAATCGATGGGCATGGTTTGACACGCTGTTTCGAAAGATCCTGAGCTTGAAAACAGCATTGTGAGGCGGGCCAGGACAGGAGCGCACTCCGCGGGATCTCCGCCAAACACGGTCGCGCAGGAGCCGTCTTCGGCTACGGTCGAGCGATTCGAATAGAGTCCATAGAACGTGTCCTGGTAGATGGGATTCGGATTTTGCTGAAGAATGGCGCGGTCAGAAGTTCTGGCGCGCAGCCATTCGTAGGCTTCGCGATTCGCGTAGGTGCGTTCGCCGAGGTGCCGGTCGTTGGCGAGCCAGGCGATGGTAGGCACACGTCCGGCGTCCGACAGCACCGGGAAGAATCTCAAGATGGCTAAATCGTAGACCACACCTGCTGCGCCTAAGACCAATAAGGCGGTCAACCCGGCGCGAACCGGCAGCAGATCCGCAGCCCAGATCAGCAGGATGAATTGGGCGATGAGAAATCCCCGCCAACCTAAATCGTTGTTCTGAATGACACCCGATTTCAGGAAAGTGCAAACCGCCACACTCGTGGCGAGCATCATGAAGGCGGCGAGCTGCTGCCGTGTGGCTGGTTTTTTTTGAATATGGAAGCGCTTCCAAACAATCCATGCCACGGCAAAGAAGAAGCCCAGCTCGAGGAAATAGTTAATGGGTAAAAGCAGGGCGTCGCCCAGCAGAAGCTGCCATGCGCGATGGAAGCCCAGAACTTTTAGAAAGGCCTCGCCTAGAGGGAAGGAACGGACGGTGAGCTGCAGGGGCGAGCCTCCGGAACCAGGTCCGCGCAAGGTTGTGAGAAAGGGAATGCACAAGGCAATGGCGACGGGGCAGGACAGAGCGAGGGCGGCTGTTTCGCGATACCACTTTTTCAGCAGAGTGACGACTGTCCAGAGCACCAGGAAAATCGCAAATACGAAGGCAACGTAGATGGCCGCGCCGACAGCGGTGGCAAATGCGATTCCCGCCGCAGCAGCCGAGATGAATAAGCGGCGTCTCGGCACGTCCCAGAGGATGAGGAAGCCCATCAGACAGGCGATGAGGCCGCACAGATAATGGGGTTCCCAGAGCATGGTGTAGAGCCAGCCGTCAACCTGGTCGTTCCACCACTCGACGGAAGGCGAGATGCCTTGTACCAATCCGACGTGCGCGAGGCCGACCATTAGAAGAGCGGGTAAAATGTCGAGGCCGGTGATGCCGAGCAGCAGAATTGCGATGAGGCTTCGTCTCGAAATGCCGGACGCTGCTCTTGGACTGAATAGACGCAGGTAGAGCGCGGTAACGCTCATGACGCCGATACCGCACCAGATGGTTGCTCCGATAAACGCTTGGCGCGCATCCACGAGCGGGCGAGCGATGTGGTGGACCAAGGCGGGCAGTATCAGCCAGAAATAGTGATAGCGCAAAGGGACGGGATGGCCAGGGAAGAAGAAGGGCGTTTGCGCGGGAAGGCCCGCTGCGGCAATGGCGCTGGTGAATGCAGTTCTGACGGAATAATCGAGGCCGATGATTGAGAAGTAGACGCGATGGCCGATCTGTAAATCCGCGAGCGAGAGGGTGGCGATTACGGCCCAGATGAAGACGACGGCTAGGATTTGAAGTTGTGTTTTCGAAGGCCGCGAGCGGAAGCGAAACTCGCGCGCAAGAAGGAACAGCGCGGCTGCGGATAAGATGCCGTAAGCGATACAAGCAGCGTTCAGCGAGAGCCAACGTCCGATGAAATAGCTGAGGACGGGGCCGAGCGCGATGGACAATGGAACGCTTGCGGCGATGCGGAAGGAAATCGAGCGCGCGCGGAATTGGAGCAGATCGAAGAGCCAACCGAGCGTGTACCCAGGGAAGAATCCGACGAATGAAAAGAGACAGAAGCTAAGAAAGATCGCCCGGCAATCCGAGAGCATGGAGTTGTGCGCGGGCATGAGTAGGTCGCGCGGGCTAGAAGAACTGGGCGTACGGGCGGTGAACCGTCAGAAGGTCGGCGGGCATGGATGCGTGCCACAACCAGGCGCCCGTGCGCGGAGCATTCGGGCCGGCGCGCAGCGATTCGTCAGGAGCGGTCAGCAGGCGGCAGCGATACAGCAGAGAAATCGCATGACCGCGGTTGCGTTCCGGCGAGATGCTTTCGAGCACGAAGATGGGCGCGGGCTCGAAATCGACAGTTGCGCCGAGCTCCGTTTTGGCGACTGCCCGGACACGATCGGCGGCAGTTTCTTTATACCGAATGACGCCGCCGGGGATGTGCCAACCCGGACCGTAATGCTCGTCGTCGCGCCAGGTGAGAAGCGTTCGGCCAGCGGCATCTTTGATCAGAAGATCGACATTCACTAATGCGGCGATACGGCTGATGAACAGAAATACCGGCTCGGGCAAGCCGGAATGAGGATCGCCAATGGCGCGTTCGAGCTCAGCGATGGGCGCATCATATGAAGACATGATCAGCTGTTGGCTCCGGCGCGCTCCGGCGGGATTGCGTAGTAGACGGTTTCCCAGCACTCTTCAGCGTAGCGGCGTAAACTGATTCGATAATCCGGCAGAATGGAGTGGATCATCAGCGGAATGTGCCACAGATGCTCGCATTTGTGATACGCGCAAATGGCCAGGATCGGGCGAGCGTTGCGTATAGTCTCTTTGGCTCCCTCGAGAGCGTTTAGTTCGGCGCCTTCGATATCCATTTTTATAAAAGTGGGAGATTCGGAATCGATCAAGTCGTCGATGCGGCGGGATTCGATAGTCATCGCGCCATCGGCGGACGAGAGCGACGACGCGGCGGAACCGTTCGCGTCGAATGAAACTGAACCGCTGCAGTCAGAGACTGCATAGGGAAGAATGGAAAGATCGCGGACTGCTTGAGTGGCGGCAAACCTTTTCAAGGCTGCGCGATTGGCGGGATCGGGCTCAAGCGCCAGAATGCCGCGGTAGTGCTCTCCCGCTCGCTTAAGAAACAGGCGGATGCTGTCGCCATCGAAGGCGCCACAGTCCATGAATAGTTCGTCTTTTCTGAGCTGAACAAGGTCGGCGGGGAAATATATGTCGGCGCCAGAATCGTGCGGCGGCAGTTTTGAATAATCGAGCGAGCAGCGCCAGAAGATTTGCGCGGCAAATTCCCGACGCGATTTGTCGTCGAAGAGGACGGCACAAGCGTTACGCATCCGATCGACAGATTCCAGAATGCGATCGGGTAAGAGGAATCGCGTCTCTTGTGTCGACGTTTTCGGGAAACCCCAGAAAAGAACCGGGTAGGGGACGATCCGTTCACATCCGAGAGCGGCCAGCTGTTCTCGAGGCGCCGACCCATTGAAGATTGCGACAACGAACGCGGCGCGATCGTTGAAGCGGTCAACGCCCTCATCGGGCGAAAGCACGGGCACGCCATGAAAGGCAGTTCCATGCAATGACGGGTTGTTGTCGATGAATGCAAAAGGCTCACAGCCGGCGTTACGTATCCCCGCGAGCGCGATTTCGCCTAGAGAGCCGCATCCGAAGATTACGAATTTATCCGCCGTTCCGGCGATGCGCGCAAAGAGAAGCGAAGGGTGGCGGATTGCGTCCCGATAGGAACCGTGGTTCAACGCGTCCAAAGCTGAATCAAGAAAGTTGTCGAGGGTCAGCGCTGTTTCGTCTAGCATGAACAGCTTTCAATGGGAGCGATTTCGGGCAGCGCGAGGCCCGGAGGGAATTCGAAATTCACGCGTTCCTTTTCGACCACGTAGGGCCGCTTCATCACTTGAGTGTGAATAGCGGCGATGTACTCACCAAGGATGCCTACTGAGACAAGTTGTACGGAGGCGAAAAAAAAGACGCCGATCACCAGAGGAGCGATCCCGACTGAGAAATTGTCCCAGAACAGCAGCTTATAGACGAAGTAGGTAAGGCCGGTGAGTAGCGAGAGGAGAGCAGTGAGAAAGCCAGTGAAGGTCACCAGCCGGAGAGGCACCTTGGATAAATTGGTGATGCCGAGCATGGCCATGTCATACAGGCTGTAAAAATTATTTTTTGTTGTGCCTCGCTTGCGGCGTGGCTGGCGATAGAAGATCTCCGCGTGCGGCAGTCCTATTTCCGCAATCATGCCGCGCAGGTATGGATAAGGGTCATTGAATGATTTGATGAGGTCGACGACGGTTCGATCAAAGAGGCCGAAGCCGGTGAAATTTTCGAAAGTTTCGAGTGAGGAGAGGCGATTGATCAGCCGGTAATATCGCTTTCGAATCCAGAACATCAGAGGATTTTCGTCGCTGGTCTGCTTGATGCAGAGAACCATCGGAAACCCCTGCTCCCATTTTTCAAGCAATTCGGGGATGATTTCGGGAGGATCCTGGAGGTCGGCCACAATACCGATGACGGCATCGCCTTTCGCCTGGGTGAGCGCGTGCATAGGCGAACGAATGTGGCCAAAGTTGCGGGCATTGACGATCAGCTTCACGTTGTTGTCGCGAGCCGCGAGCCCGGTGAGCACTTCAACCGTCTTGTCGCGAGAAGCGTTATCGATAAAGATGTGCTCGTACCGGTAGCGGCCGACTGCCGCCATTACGGCGCGAACTCGACTGTAAACTTCGGTTACATTGCTCTCCTCGTTGTAACAGGGAGTGATAACGGTGACGGTTTTCGTTTTCTCTTTGAATAAAGAGCTCATAGGCAATCTGCGACTGGTGGGACAATCATGTTGGCCAGGAACTCGTCACGTTCCAGAAAGGGCCAGAGGTCCTCGAGGGGACGCGAAACGAAAGAGCCGTCCGGCCGCTGCGCCGAGGCAAGGCGCGGCGATCGTACTTCGTTGGGGACGACTCTTACATCGCATACGATTGGTCCGGGCGAATCGAGCACCGCGCGAACCTCGCAACAAAGTTTTGACTGATTATGGATGACGGCGGTTTGAATGCCGTAAGCCGCCGCCACTTTGCAGATATCCGGCAGAGTCAATCCCGTGTCAGGAGTGCAGCCGATGTTCGGCTCGCCGAAATAGACGGACTGGGAAGCGCGAATGGAGGCATAGCCTTCGTTGTTCAAGATGAAAAACTTGATCGGCAGATTTAGACGCGCGACGGTTTCGAGCTCCTGAACGTTGAACTGAAATCCTCCATCGCCATCGACGCAGATGGTGCGGCGACGTCCGCCCGCGAGGCAGACGCCGATGCTTGCGGGTAGGCCGAAACCCATGGCTCCGAGGCCAGCGGTGTGATAGACGCGCTGCCCGGCACGTCCAGCGAATGCCAGGAGAAACATCTCGACGGCAGTTCCGGGAACTGCCGGAAACCAGCAAATCGCCGGGCGTGGCCTGCTCCGCGATGACCTCAGCTAAGCGATAAACACTCACCCGGCCGGGAGCGCGGCGCTCGGCGGTAATCAGCGGATAGCGCTTCTTCCATTCCGCGCAACGCGTATGCCAACGCCGGCGGTTGCGCTCTTGGATCGAACTCCCTTGCGCCAGCATTTCTTTGATGAATGCGCCGGCGTCGGCACAGATAGGCATCTGGATATGCGGCTCGAGTTTCGCCAGCTCCGCCGGGTCGACGTCGACGACCACCTTGTGCGCGGCTCGGGCCAGCTTTTCGGGCGCGTATCCGGTGATGGCAAAATCCAGTCTCGCGCCAATTGCCAGCAGGAAATCGCAGTTTTGTAAGGCGAAATTCGAGTAGCGCGGGGCAATGGCTCCAGGCCTGCCGACGTAAAGCGGCTCGGTCGAGTCGAAGAGGTCGGATGCGCACCACGTGGTCGCGACTGGAACGCCGAGCAAGTCCGTCAATTCCTGGAATTCCGTTTCGGCTTTCGCCAAGCGGACTCCATTTCCGGCGAACAACAATGGGCGCTCCGCGTGATTTAAGGCGTCTATGGCATGCCCTACGCTGTTACTAAGCTTCGAGCGGCGAAAAGGATCGCTGGTTTCCGGGGCATCAAAGCCGGGTAACGAATCCGGATCAATATGGCTCCCTTGCACATCGAGCGGAATGTCCACCCACACGGGTCCGGGCCGTCCGGAACGCGCCAGGTACACTGCCTTCTCCAGGTGAAAACGAATGGTCTGCGGGTCGACAACGGTGACAGCGTACTTTGTGAGGGGCCGAACGATGGAGACGATATCTACTTCCTGCATGCCGAGCTGGCGCACGCCTCGGGGAGTTCCATCGGCGTGGAACATCCGGTCGGGCCGTTTGACCTGGCCGGAGATGAAGAGACATGGCGTCGAATCGAGCCACGCACCCGCGACGCCAGTCACGGCATTGGTACCGCCTGGACCCGTCGTGACCAGAGCGACACCGAGATTTCCGGTGGTTTTCGCATAGTTCTCGGCGGCGATCGCGCTAGCCTGCTCGTGCGAGTTACAAATTGCCTCGATGGCATTGCAGTGCGCGAGCGAATCGTTCAAGTGCATTGCGCCGCCGCCGGTGACCAGAAAAACGTGGCGAACACCCTCACGGGCTATGAAGCGGATAACGTAATCGGAAAGCTTTGGCCGGTCGGCCATGTCTAGTTCGCGGAGATTCCCACGCGGCGCAGTTTTTGGATGATCGGCATTTCCCGTTCCACTACGCGCTTGGTTCCGTCGCCCATGGATTGTTCTATGAGGCGGATATCGCGGACCAGCTTAGAGATACCGTTTGGCTCAAGCGAGGCGGCATGATCGGACCCCCACATGGCGCGATCTAAAGTAATGTGGCGTTCGACACAGCATGCGCCGAGCACAACCGCTGCGACGCTCGATGGAATTCCGGTTTCGTGTCCCGAGTACCCGACGGGAATGCGATAGCGTTCCTGGAGCTTTGGAATGGCGCGAAGATTTAGTTCCTCATAATAGGCCGGATAGGTGCTGCAAGCATGCAGCAGAACAAGATTGGGCTTACCGAGCACGTCAACGGCATGGTCGATTTCGGCGAGCGTGCTCATGCCGGTAGAGAGAATAATGGGCTTTCCCGTCGCGCGTGTATGGGTAAGCAGCGCGTCGTCGGTCAAGCACGGCGAAGCGATCTTGAAGCAGGGCACGTTGAAGCGCTGGATGAAATCGACCGATTTGGTATCCCAGCAAGATGCGAACCACGCTATTTTGCTTGCGCGGCAATAGGCATCGATTTCCTGGTACTCGTAGAAGTCGAATTCGAGACCGCGCTTCAGGTCGCCGTTTGTTGCGCCGAAAGGGCTTTGGCGCGGGCGTGCCAGTTCTTCGGGCGAATAGACGATCTCAACCGTACGCTTCTGGAACTTCACAGCATCGCAACCGGCGGCGACCGCAACACTGATCAGCCGCTTGGCGAGATCGATATCGCCGTTATGGTTAATCCCGATTTCGGCGACGACGTAACAGGGCTGGGAATCTCCGGCAAGCCTATTCCCAATCTGAACCCTTTTCGACTCCACGGAAATACCGTTAGAATTCATGGCGATAACTCTCACGATTCGGACAGCTATAGTACCCATCGGCAATGCCGCACGTGCACTTTAGAGCCCGTACCATCTCAAAGTTCGGCGGATGCCTTCCTCGACGGGAATTCGCGCCCGCAGGCCCAATTCCTTCTCAGCGCGAAGGGTGGAGGGGACGTAGTTGCACGAATGCGAGGCGTTTGCGGATATTTCGAGCGCTGTTCCCGGCGCTGCTTGCGCCACCGTGCGTGCCAGGTCGAGAATGGTCAACGCGTAGGGCGAGCCGACATTATAAGGACGCGCGGAATCGCCACGGACGAGAATCGTCCACAGCCATATCGCCAGATCCGCTGCATATAAATACGAGCGGTATGGAGTGCCGTCGCCGTTGATCCGGATGGGACGGCCCGCGAGTGCGTCGCCGATGAAATTACCAATGGCAAAATTCAGATTGAGAGGAAGATGCGGCCCGGTAAACGTGAATAGGCGCGCGATCAGGGCAGAAAATCCGTATTGGCCGGCGTAGAGGACACATAGAAGCTCGGACAATCGCTTAGCCTGTCCGTAGCCTGTCGTAGGTGTTTCGGCATATTCCTCAGCCAGATGGGTGACATTCGCGGGTTGCTTTCCGTAAACCGCTCCCGAACTGGTGAACAGCAGCCGCCGAACGCCGCTCCTTGCGGCGAATTCGAGCAGATGCCGCGTTGCCGCAATATCGTGGTTTGATGCGGCGTGGATCAGGTAGGCGAAATCGCCGGCTGGGAATGCAAAGTCGTGGACCTCTCCGCGAATGGTCTGGACGGCGGGATGGCGGGCGAGATGCGGGCTTTCTCTGAGAAATCGCGGCGGATTGCGGGTGAGGATGGTTGCCGAAACATGCAGCTTCAGCTGATCATTTGCATAGAGAAGACTCTCGAGCAGCCACTTGCCGACGAAGCCGGTTGCGCCGGTGATGAAGATGTGCGCTCCAGCAAGCGCGCGGAAAGTATCGCCGGCGTGCTCGAGTATGTGATTCCGATCCTCGACCGGCAATTGCGGCATGTGTTCGCTTACTTCGCGATCGATACGGCGGAAAAGACGGAATGAAACGTCTCTTCCACGTAGTCCAGCGTTTCGATCGTGATGTCTGGATACACGCCGATCCAGAAGACCTGGTCCATCACGAAATCCGTGTTGTCCAGTTTGCCGGGAAGGCGGTAGTGGACATCTTTATAGGCGGGCTGGCGGATCAGGTTACCGCCGAAAAGCATGCGCGTTTCGATTTTGCGATCCTCCAGGTAATCGACAATCGCGTTTCGGGTCAGCGGACCTCCCGGGCGAACGGCCAAAGGGAATCCGAACCAGCTTGGATCGGATTCCGGCGTTGGCTCCGGCAAAACGAAAAATTCTTCCAGGCCCGCAAGCCGCCTTCGCAACTCCTGAAAATTGCCTTTTCTCTTTTCAATGAACCCAGGTAGTTTTCGAAGCTGCGCAACGCCGATCGCCGCCTGCATATCGGTCATCTTCAGGTTGTAGCCGATGTGGGAGTAGGTGTATTTATGATCGTAGCCGCGCGGCAGATCGCCTAATTGCCAAGTGAAACGCTTTCCGCAAGTATCCTGCTTGCCCGGATCGCACCAACAATCGCGGCCCCAATCGCGGAACGATTCGACAATGGTCTTCAGCAGCGGATTTTGCGTCAACACACAGCCGCCTTCGCCGGTGGTGATGTGGTGCGCGGGGTAAAAGCTGAAGGTGGACAGATCGCCGAATGTCCCGACCTTCCGATCTTGGTAGGTGGAACCGAGCGCGTCGCAGCAATCTTCGACAATCCAAAGATCGTTGCGCCGCGCGAAACTGGTTACCGCCGCCAGGTTGAATGGATTGCCGAGCGTGTGAGCCAGCATGATGGCGCCCGTGCGAGAGGAGACGGCAGCATCCAGCAGATTCGTATCGATGTTATAGGTGGGCAGCTCGATGTCGACGAACACCGGTACTAATCCGTTTTGAAGAATGGGATTGACGGTTGTGGGGAAACCCGCGGCAACAGTGATGACTTCATCGCCTGGGCGGAGGCGTCTGATGCCCAATTTCGGCGAGGTCAGGGCGGTGACCGCCAGCAGATTTGCCGAGGAACCCGAGTTAGTCAATGTCGCAGTGCGGATGCCAAGATACTTCGCAAACGTTTTTTCAAACTCAGCGGCAAATCGACCGGTTGTCAGCCAAAAATCGAGCGCGCTGTCAACGAGCGATTGCATTTCGGTGTGATCGAAGACGCGGCCGGAAACGGGGATGCGTGTTTTGCCCGCCGTAAAGGGCCGCGCGGGGAAGGCTGCTGCGTGGTACTCGGCGACCAGGGCTAGAATCTGCCCACGCAGGGCTTGGGCTTTATCCGGCAAGAAAAAACTCCTGGTACCACGAGATGGTGCGATCCAGCGCGCAATCGGGCGTGAACAGCGGCTGCCAACCTAAGACCTGGCGGGCGCGCGCGGCGCTGAGGGTCTGATGCCGGATCTCGTTCGACGCTTCATTGCGGACATCGGGAACCAGCGGCGATCCCATGGCATCAAGAATTCGCTCGACAAATGCCAGCACGGTGACCTCATGTTCGTTTGAGAAATTGAAAGCTTGCCCCTGCACCGCGGGATCGGCAGCCAAACGTTCGGCCAGAAGCATGTAGGCGGCTGCGCCATCCTCGACATATAAAAAATCTCGAATGAACTGCCCATCGGAGCGGATGACGGGACGTTTCCCTCGGATGACCGAACGGATGGTGCCGGGAACAATCCGGTTCCAGTTCAGATCGCCGCCGCCGTAGAAATTGCCGCAGCGAGTAATGGCGACGGGCAATCGATATGTCTTCGCGTAAGTCTGCGCGATCAGGTCGGCGCAGGCCTTGCTGGCATCGTATGGGTAACGACCGGTCAGCGCGGCCGATTCGGAGTAGGGCAAACCGTTCTGGTCGCCATAGGCCTTGTCCGAAGATGCCAAGACGATGGCCTTCACGCTGGAGGAGCGGCGGCACGATTCGAGAACATTCCACGCGCCTTGAACATTGCTTTCGAATGTGGAGACGGGGTTTCGGTTCGCCACGTTGACGATGGTTTGCGCGGCAAGATGGAAAACCGTGTCGATCTCGTACTCGCCGAGCGCGCGCTCGATCAGACTGCGGTCGCAGACATCGCCTCGAACCACCTTTACGGTTTCGGATAATCCGTTGCGGAGGATCTCGCTTTGCGGTATCCAGTCGCGCACCAGGCAGACGACGTCAGCCTGTGCCTGGACCAGACGGCGGGTGAGCCATGTTCCAAGCAGCCCGGTTGCGCCGGTGACGAGAACGGGGCGGTCAAGCCAGAAACTGCCGTTTACGGCCATATCTTCCAGGGCGCTCGACCCGATTTCCACAAATCGTTGAGCACCTGATATTCGCGGAAAGTATCCATCGCATAGAAAAAGCCTTCGTGGTGGTAGGCCATCAATTCACCATCGGCGGCCAATCGCTCGAGTGGCTCGCGCTCGAGAACGCAATCGTCGCCGCCGAGGTAATCGAACACTCTGCGATGGAAGACAAAGAACCCGGCGCTGGCCCACGCATCGCCCCGGGGCTTTTCAATGAAGTTCATTACACCGTGCGATTCGTCGATATCGAGAATGCCGAAGCGCGAGACCGGACGGAATGTGGTGACGGTGGCTATTTTGCCGTGCGTGTGGTGGAACGCCAGCACCTTAGCGATATCGACGTCGCCGATTCCGTCGCCATAGGTGGCCATGAAGCCGTCGTCGGTAACGTATTTGCGGAGGCGCGCAATGCGTCCGCCGGTCATGGAATCCATGCCGGTGTCGGCCAGAGTTACGCGGAAATCCTGCTCAGCGTGATGGCCATTGTAATCGACGTGAGATTTTTGTCCAAGGCAGATGGTGAAGTCGTTGTTCATCGCCTCGTAATTGAGGAAGTAGTCCTTGATCATGTTGCCGCGATAGCCGAGCGCGAGTACGAAATCGCGGAAGCCATGATGGGCATAGAGCTTCATGATGTGCCACAGAATGGGGCGTCCGCCGACCTCGACCAACGGTTTGGGCCGAAACTCGGTTTCTTCGCGGAGACGAGTTCCCAGGCCGCCGCAGAGGATCACGACTTTCATGGATGGAAGTGGGCGTGGAGTGGGAAGAATCTCATCGCTCCGCCCCGAGCGCCATCATAGTAAGGAGTGATTTACCGGAGAGAGTTTCTTGCCGGATCCGCGCTGCTGATTTTGCAGCGGGCGGGGATTAAGGATTTCGATCTTTACGCGATCGAGCGGCCGCGCGTACTGAAGCAAGCCGACGGCTATCTCAAAGAGCGGCCGATCACGATCACGGCATCTGAGAGTTCACGCAGCGCCGGCGGCAAGCACGACTATTTCTCGGAAGGCGATTACTGGTGGCCGGACCCGAAGAATGCGGACGGGCCGTATATTCAGCGCGAGGGGATGTCCAATCCCGGCAATTTCGCCGCTCATCGCAAGGCGCTGTTGCGTTTGAGCGTCGAAGCCCCGGCGCTGTGCGCGGCTTGGGTGTTGTCTAGAGAGCGAAAATACGCCGATCATGCGGCGGCGCATCTGCGCGGCTGGTTCATCGACAAACAGACGCGCATGAATCCGAATCTGCAGTACGCTCAGGCGATCCACGGCAGGACGACAGGCCGCGGGACCGGCATTATCGACACCATTCAATTGGTGGAGGTAGTTCGAGGGGCGGACGCCATTGAGCCGTCAGGCGCTCTTTCGACCGGCGAGCAACAGGCGATTCGGAAATGGTTTTCAGATTACCTTGTTTGGCTAACCACGTCGAAGAACGGCCAGGAGGAGCGGGATGCCAAGAACAATCACGCGACGTGCTGGGTGATGCAAGTGACGGAGTTCGCCGCGTATACACGCAATACAGAATTGCAGGATGATTGCCGCCAGCGCTTCAAGACCGTTCTGATGCCGGGGCAAATGGCGGCCGATGGCAGCTTTCCGCAGGAGCTGAGGCGGACCAAGCCCTACAGTTATTCGCTGTTCAATCTTGAAGCGATGTCGGCGATCTGCCAGATTCTTTCGTCGAGAGAGGATGATCTGTGGACGTTTACGCTTCCGGACGGCCGATGTATGCGCAAGGCGATCGCATTCCTGTACCCGTACATTGCCGACAAACAGCAGTGGCCGTTTCCGGCGGACGTGATGTATTTCGACCAATGGCCGCTGCGGCAGCAGAGCTTGCTTTTTGCGGGTCTGGCATTCCATAAGCCGGAGTATCTCGAGCTGTGGCAAAGATTGAATCCCGCGCCTGGTGTGGAAGAAGCAATCCGCAATTATCCGATTCGCCAGCCAGTGTTGTGGGTGAATCGTGCTGTAAGGGGAGCGGTAAGAATCTCATAATCCGAGGTCTGCGAGAATCTACTTGGAGTACTCCAGCGTGGCCGAGCCCGAGAAGGACCCGCGAGTATACTTTGCGGCTGAGCGTACCTTTCTAGCCTGGATTCGTACCGGCTTAGCCTTGATGGGCTTCGGGTTCGTGGTTGCCCGGTTTGGCCTATTCCTTCGCGAAATCCGATTTGCGTCCGGCGCCGTCGCGGCGAGCTCATCGGGAGGATTCTCTTTCTGGGCAGGGACGGCGTTAGTATTCACCGGCGTGATTGTAACCGTGCTGTCAACGGCGCGACACATTCGTCTCACTCGCGATCTGAAGAGCGGACGCGATGTGACAGGACGGCTGTCGGCGCTCGCTCTCGCGGTCGCTACAGTGCTGATACTCGTCGGCACCGCAGTCGGAATTTACCTGATCGTTGCCAGGTAAAACCACGCCAGCGCGACTCCAGTCAGTGAGCGCAAACATGAAAATCCTCTGCTACACTCAGGTGTGCGGACGCGGATCTTAGGCGTTATCCCCGCCCGGTTTGCCTCCTCCCGATTCCCTGGAAAAGCTCTCGCGCCGCTGGCCGGAAAGCCGATGCTGCAGCACGTCTATGAGCGCGCGCAACGATCGCGCTATCTCGGACGACCTGCTGGTCGCTACCGATGATGAACGGATAGCTGCGGCAGTCCGGCAGTTTGGCGGACGCGTGCGCATGACGCGAGAGGATCATGCTTCCGGCACCGATCGCCTTGCCGAAGTCGCTGCTTCCGAACACGCCGCTCTTTACGTGAACATTCAGGGTGACGAGCCGTTGATCGATCCGGACGCGATCGATGCAGCCATTCTCTCGTTGCAGGGAGACGATGCGATTCCCATGGGTACGCTGAAAAAGCGCATCGTAGATCCGACCGACATCGTAAACACGAACGTCGTCAAGGTGGTCACAAATCTGCTGGGCGACGCTATCTATTTTTCGCGCTGCTCCATTCCTTATGAGCGCGATGGCGCAAGTCTTACGAGCGCGATGGCAAGCGATGCCGCTCTGTTCAAAACACGTAGGGCTGTACGTTTACCGGCGCGATTTTCTGATTCATTACCCGGATTTGACGGTCGGGCCGCTCGAACGTTCGGAGCGCCTGGAGCAATTGCGAGCGCTCGAAAACGGCTATCGCATAAGAGTGATCGATACGGAATATGAATCGCTTGGCGTGGATACGCCCGAGGATTTGGAGCGAGTGAATCACTTGTTTTCGGCGGTAGCGAGATTCTAGACGGATTCGGTCCATGGCTAAGTACATTTTTGTAACGGGCGGCGTGGTTTCTTCCTTGGGAAAGGGCATCGCGGCCGCGTCAATCGGGTGCTTGCTTGAAAGCCGCGGTCTTCGCGTCACTCTTCAGAAATTCGATCCGTATCTGAACGTCGATCCCGGAACTATGAGTCCGTTCCAGCATGGTGAGGTGTTCGTCACCGACGATGGGGCCGAGACGGATCTCGATCTGGGGCATTATGAGCGCTTCACGCATGCGGCGCTGACACAAAGCAACAATCTGACCTCCGGACGGATTTACGAGAACATCATTACGCGGGAGCGGCGAGGCGATTATCTGGGCAAGACGGTGCAGGTGATTCCGCACGTCACGAATGAGATCAAAGCCGCGTGCCGAAAAGTGGCGGCCGACGTCGATATCGCGATCGTCGAGATTGGCGGCACAGTCGGCGACATCGAATCGCTTCCTTTTATCGAAGCCATTCGCCAGATGCGGCATGAGGAAGGGCGCGAGAACACGCTGTTCGTGCATTTGACGCTGGTGCCTTGGATCGCGGCGGCGCAAGAGCTGAAGACCAAGCCGACGCAGCATAGCGTGAAAGAGCTGCGCGCGATCGGTATTCAGCCGGACATTCTGCTATGCCGCTCAGAGCGACAACTGCCGCGCGAGGTGAAGGAAAAGATTGCGCTGTTCTGCGATGTGGATGTCAGCGGCGTGGTCACGGCCAAGGACGTCCATTCGGTATACGAAATCCCGATGGTCTTTGCCGAGCAGGGGGTGGATGAAAGTATTCTTCGGCTGCTGCGCGTCGAAGCCGGTGCCACGAGAGATGTCACCTTGGATCGAGATGGTCGAGCGCATGAAGAATCCCGTGCGCGAGGTGAGCATCGGATTGGTCGGCAAGTACGTCGAGTACGAAGATTCCTACAAGAGTTTGAAAGAAGCGCTGCTCCACGCGGGAACTGCGCATCAGGCGCGGGTAAATATTGAATGGATTGAAGCCGACCGCATGGAATGGCCGGAATGCCGGAGTTATTTGCGGCGGTTCGACGGAATCCTGGTGCCGGGCGGATTCGGCAAGCGCGGCATCGATGGCATGTTGAACGCGATCCGCTTCGCGCGCGAGGAGAAGGTTCCTTACTTTGGCATTTGTCTCGGCATGCAGACCATGGTGATCGAGTTTGCGCGGAATGTCTGCGGGCTGGCCGATGCCGACTCGACCGAGTTCAACGCGACGACTCCCTATCGCGTGATATTTAAGCTGCGCGAATTGAAGGGGGTCGATGAACTGGGCGGCACGATGCGGCTGGGCGCCTATCCATGCCAATTAGCGAAGGGGAGTTTCGCGCGGGAAGCGTACGGCGCGGCCGTGATCAGCGAGCGCCATCGGCATCGCTACGAATTCAACCGCGAGTTTGGGCCGCAGCTGACCGAGCATGGAATGCGAATCACAGGGCAAACTCCGGATGGGGTTTATGTCGAAATCTGCGAAGTGGCGGACCATCCCTGGTATCTGGGCTGCCAGTTCCATCCGGAGTTCAAATCGAAGCCGCTGGAGCCGCACCCGTTGTTCACTGCGTTCTTAAGGCAGCTCTGGAATACAGAGAGGACAAATGCGGGGGGTCAGGAAGGCCGTTCGAGTTCTCCCATTCGCGGGAACGACCGCCAGTGAAGCGCGGAGTATTCTGCATGCGCAATGAGCGTGGCGTGTTTAGTGTGCGGTAACCGAGGGAACGCGCCAGGTCACATTTGCCAATGATACGCCTCTCGCGCTGATTGCGGGGCCTTGCGTCATCGAAAGCGAAGAGCACGTATTGCAAATGGCGAAAGCGATTCGCGAGGTCGCGGGCGCGTTTGTTTTCAAGGCATCTTTCGATAAAGCGAATCGAAGCAGCATCGACTCCTATCGAGGGCCGGGGCTCACGCGAAGGTTTGCGAATTCTTGCGCGAGGTGCGGAAGCTCGGCATTCCGGTGTGACGGATATTCATGAACCGGCTCAGGCCGCGCCTGCAGCCGAAGTCTGTCGACATCTTACAGATTCCGGCTTTCCTGTGCCGGCAAACGGATTTGCTGGTTGAGGCGGGGAAGACGGGCCGTGCGGTCAACATCAAAAAAGGTCAATTTGTTGCGCCTGCCGATTTTGCCAATGCAGCGGAAAAAGTGGCGAGTACCGGCAATCATCGGATCATTCTTACGGAGCGCGGCTCTTCGTTCGGCTACAACAATTTGGTCGTCGATATGCGCGGGCTGCGCATCATGGCCGCAGACCGGATACCCGGTCGTTTTCGATGCCACTCACAGCGTGCAGCTGCCGGTGCGGCAGGAGCTGCTCTCGGGCGGCCAGCCGCAGTACATTGAGCCGCTGGCGCGCGCAGCCGCCGCAGTCGGGATCGCGGGAATGTTCGTCGAGGTGCATGATGCTCCCGGAACGCGCGCTTTCGGATGGAGCAAACGCTCTCAGGCTCGACCTTTTACCCCGGTTCTGGCAGCGGATTCGGGCCATTGACTCACTCGTTAAGGGATTTTCGGCTTGACTTGTCATTTAGTCTGAGACAACGCTGGGGCGGGGAGACACGTCGTATCATGTGAGTCGTATGTTGCCACGTTTACGCGAGCGCCGCAGAGGGCAGCGCGGATTTTCGCTGATCGAGCTGCTGATTGTCATCGCCATCATTCTGATCATTCTGACCATAGCTGTGCCGCAGATGAGTAAGTCGCGGATGCACGCGCAGGAGATGGGCGCGATTGCTACGCTTAAGACGATCAACACGGTGGAGACGCAGTATATGTCGCAATTCGGGCAATTTGCGGGGTCGTTGACCCAGCTGGGTCCAGCGGCTTCGGGCGGCGCAGGAGAGGGGCCACAAGCGGCCGGGCTGATATCGGGTAATCTCGCAAGCGGCTCAACAGGCGGCTATAATTACACGATTACCCAGACACCGGCGGGCTATTCTGTTTCGGCGGTGCCAAAGGCTTTTGGCAGTACGGGCCGCCGGACGTTCTATACCGATCAGTCTGGAATAATCCGCGAAAACTGGAGTCAAGAACCGGCCACTCTGAACAGTCCGGAGATCAAGTAGCAGTCCTGCCTTGCTGAAGCCAGTCTCAGCCCTTTTCTGCATACTCGCTGTGCTTCCCGCGGCGCAGGCGGCAGACCAGCCGAGCGCCGCCCAGACAGCCACCGCTCTGCGGCAAATGACGTTCGATCCGGGGCATACCTACCGCGTTCGCGAATTGCAGTTGACTCGCGGCGATATCAAGATTTATCTCACCGAAGGAGTTCTTTCCTTCCTGACTCCTGTGAATGGCCGCTGCGTAGCGGCTGTTTTTACCACCACGGGAGTGGACGCAGGAGACGCCGAAATTCTCGTGCTTCCGCCGCAACGGAGCGAGCGCGCGTCCCTTGCATCCTTCATTAAGAGCCCGAACCTGGATGAGCACTTCAGCTCGGCCCTATTTCTGTTCACTGACGATACGGTGAGCGAGCTGCTTGCGAAAATCGAAGAGCGGCCAGTCCATAAGGCGCCGGAACTGACATCCCAGATCGCGCCGATTACTCCTGTTGTGCGGGATGTGACTGCCGATCTCGAAGTTCGAATGATCGAGTCTCTGCTGGACGGCCACAAGCCTGCCCAGGGCTTTTTCTACGGCGTGATTGCCGGCAACGAAATCGGCGCATTCGATGTGATGTATGACCCCGCGGAATTTGAGCCGATCTCGGTGGGCCGTGTTGCGCAAACTCGAAGCGGAGCCGAGAAGTTCCAACTCTGGACAGGTTTCCGCCCCCGTCGTGCTCCGGCTTTCGTCGCGCCCTCGCCTCGATTGAGCGATTATCACGCCGATGTCACGCTCCACGCCGATTTGAGCATGTCCGTGAGCGCCAGCTTCAAATTTCTTCCGGACCCGGCGGGCGGGCGTGTTCTCGATTTCGGTCTATCCGGGCGATTGAAGGTTTTGTCCGCGACGGTTGACGGACGACCCGCCGAAATTTTTCAGCGCAATTCCGTCCGCTTGGGCGAATTAACCAGCTCAGGGACATTCCTGCTGGTTTCCGATATGCCTGTTGCGGCGGGTAGTGAGCACGCTATCGCAATACGCTATGAAGGTTCGGTAGTTCGCCAAACGCCCGACGGCTCTTATTTTGTGGATGAACGAAACGCCTGGTATCCGCATAGCGGACCGATGCTGACGAATTTCGATCTAACCTTTCACTGTCCCGAGCGCCTGCGCGTAGTTTCCACGGGCGAACTGGTGAGCGACGAAGTTGCCGACGGAGTGCGGACGGTTCACCGGATCACGAAAGCACCTGAGCGCCTTGCCGGGTTCAATCTGGGCGATTACAATCTCGCGACGGAAGAGCACGGCGAGTACCGGGTGGAATGTTATGCGAATAAGGCGACCATTGTCGCAATCGACCTCAGCCAAGGTTCCCGCAATCCGCTGGTCTCATCTTCTGAAAAGCCCGATGAGGCTCTGCACCACATCGCGAATGAGACCGAAAGGCTGCTCGATTATTACACCAAGCGCTGGATGCAGCTTCCGATTCACAGCTTGGCTGTATCGCCGATTCCGGGTTATTTTGGTCAGGGCTTCCCAGGGCTCGTTTATCTTTCGACCCTATCCTATATGCCCCAGGAGGACCGGCCCGCGCAGATGCGTAATCCGCGAATGAACCTTTTCTTTTCGCAACTGCTGTTGCCTCATGAAGTAGCGCATCAATGGTGGGGCAACATCGTTGCGCCGGCGGATTATCGGGCGGGGTGGCTGATGGAGGCGATGGCGAACGATTCCGCGCTCGAATTTTTGGCGCAGACCCAGGGACCTGCTCCCGTTCAGGGCATGCTGGACCGGTACCGCGAAGATCTTCTGCATGAAGAGCAGGGAAAAACCGTAGAATCGGCGGGGCCGGTGGATTTCGGCGTGCGCCTGCTGGATGCTGCCGTTCCGGGCGCTTGGCACACCATCATTTACGAGAAAGGGGCCTGGATTCTTCACATGCTGCGGCAACGCCTGGGGGACGAGGGGTTCAATAAGATGCAGGCGAGCATGCTGCGGGAATTTGAAGCTAAACCCATCACCAATGAAGACTTCCGCCGGGTCGCCAGCAACTTCGTGCCGGCCGGGCAGCCGGACAATACGCTTGCAATGTTCTTCGACACCTGGATCTATGGAACGGGTATTCCTAAGATGCAGTTGCGCCGCACGGGACAGGATCTGAGCTTGGAAATATCAGGGGTTGAAGAGGGATTCACTGCGGACGTCCCACTTCGCTGTAAATCGAAGGGTGGCGGCGAGCAGGTTCACTGGATTCGAGTGAGCTCAGGAAGCAATGGGGTGGAATTGCCTTCAGGCAGTGGCAGTTGCGAACTGCCGTCTCCCGAGGAGTACCTGTACTCACCTTTTTCCTAACCGTTCGGTATTGTAATTTCTTTCACAAACCCTGTACTTTCCGTTAAGTTTTATCTATACTAACGTCAATACCCATCTGGTAATGTTTTCAGTATGATTGGCGGCTTATCTGGTAGTTCCCCGAGTTTTGTTGTTCTCCATCGCTCTCATTGCGCTTGTTGCGCCGGTTACGGTTTTAGGGCAAGCGTTTTCCCCCTCAACTTCTAGTTCGTCGGGCATCGCGCCGTCGGGCCCCATAGCGCCAATCTTGGTCTCGCCTCTCGTTGAGCCGATCCTCAAAGCATCGCACTGCGATCCGGGTCGTCTTCAGCAGGCGGCGCAGCTGACATTTCGCGAAAGGGCCTGCTACGCAGAAACTCGGCTGGTAGCTCCTTCCATGGTGTTTCGCGCCGCTTTATCAGGAACTTACGGGCAATGGCGGAACAACGATCCCCACGTCGGCAATGAGAACGTGGACGATTTCGGCCGCAGGTTCGCTGCCTTCTACGCACGACATGCAGCCCAGAACGGGGCCGAGCTGCTGGCCGGTTACGTGAACCGTGAAGATCCGCGCTTTCATCCCTCGTTGCAGCATGGCTTTTGGAACCGGACGCGCTCGGCGCTTCTGAGTGTCGTCATGATCAAAGATGCCGACGGATACAGCCGCCCGGCCCTGGCGCCCATTGCAGGGTCGTTTGGGGAGGGATTCGTGGGCATGGCTCTCTCCGAGAGGCACAATCACGTGGAAGACGGTTTCCGCCGCACTGGCCTGTCCTATGGCGGCTATTTTGGTACTGCGCTGATGCGTGAGTTCCACCCGGATATCGCGCTGCTTGCCGCTCACATCCTGCATAGGAAGAAGCAAGACCCCGATTAATCTCCCGTAAACTTTTTCGTGCTTGGCTCGTTCCACATAAGTGGATGGCTATGATTGGCCTCATGGCGGACCCGCTGGAGCGAGAAGTCCATGCCGGTGCCGCCCTTCGGGATTTCGGTACTTGGATGACCGGCGAGCAGAGGCGCATTTTTCTGTTGTGCCGGCGTTTGCTGCAGGATGCCGACGAAGCGGATTCTGCCACCCAGGATGTTTTTTTCAAAGCGTACAAGGCTCTGAATAAGAACGGGGCGGATGCTCTCGATCTGGATAATCCCGGAAAATGGGTGACGCGGATCGCGGTGAATACCTGCTTGGACCGGTTGCGATCGAAGGCGTGGAAAATGTGGCAGCGACGTCCACCGGTCGAAGACGAAGAAGTGATTTTACAAATGACGGCGGGCCGGGAGCCTGATGCGGAACGTCAAATGTTCGCCAAACAAATCCAGCGCAGACTGGAAATGGCGTTAGTCAAACTGTCCGACCGGCAGCGGGCCGTTTTTTCGCTGCGGCATTACGACGGGATGGCTCTCGAAGACATAGCCGATATTCTCAAACTGGATGTCGGCACGGTAAAAGCGCATTTATTCCGAGCGTTGGCGAAGATGCGCGAGGAACTGAAGGATTTGTACACAGCACGCGCATAAAAGACGTGCGGAGGAAGATTATGGAGTCCAAAGTGTCAGGACATTGGACTGATGAGCAGTTGATCGAATATCTGTACGGTGTCGGGCCGGAGGATCAGCATCTGGATACCTGCCCGAATTGTCAGGAGCGCTTGTCGGTCATGCAGGCAAGGCGCGGGGCGGTGGAATTGAATCCGTCTTTTCAAGACGAGGCAAGTTTTGAATTTTTGGCCGCGCAACGCCGCAAGATCTATGGGAGGCTTGGTGAGCCGATCCATTGGTGGTCCGGGCACCAGCTTCGGCGATGGGCCTCGGCGGCGGCAATGGCTCTGGTTTTGGGCGGCGGGTTCGTAGTCTATGAGCAGAACCATAGACAGCGGGTGATGGATAATAGGGTCTCGGATGCGCAGCTTGCGCAGGATGTCAGCCTGATGGCGCAAGACTCTGAGCCGCAGCCGACAGCGCCGTTGCAGGCGTTATTTGACGAATGATCCATCGCTGCGTTCGGATTTTGCTGCTGTGCGCGGTAGCTGCAGCCACGCTTTGCGCGCAGAACCGGGCGAACTTCCCGTGGTGGAATAGCCCGGTTAAGAATGACATCGGCCTTTCTCCTGCGCAGAACCAGCGAATCCGGCAAATTGTGCGGTCTTATCGCAACCGTTTAATGGACGCGCGAAACGAGGTTCAGAAGGCGCAAGGGGATTTGGAAGATCTGCTGAACGACGCTTCGGTCAGCCCCCAAGCCGCGCAGCCGATCATCGAACGGGTGGCGGAAGCGCACGCCAATTCCAATCGCGTTTTTCTGTCGATGAGCGTTGAATTGCGCGCGGTGCTGACGCTCGATCAATGGCGGCAACTGGTCCGGCGCTGGGACGAAGTGCAGCGCAAGAAAGCGCCGGATACCCAGGTTCCGCCGGAATAGGGGACGCTACGAACCGCCGCGTTAGAAGCGGAGTGAATTACTTCGGAGTTCTAATATGCAAGCATGCGCTTTGTAACTTTTGAATTCGGGGGCCAAGCCCGTCCCGGCGTTCTCTCGGGCGACGATTCGGTCCTTGACCTCTCCTCTCTCGGCTTCAATTCGCTGCTCGAATTGATCGAGTCCGGCCCGGATGGAAGTAAGCAGCTGGAAACCTTCACCTATCATCCACCCGAAGCCGCCAAGCATTCCTTACAAAGCGTCAAATTGCTCGCTCCTATCCCGAAGCCTCGCAAGCTGATCTGTGTGGGTTTGAATTATCGCGATCATGCGGAAGAAACCGGCACGCAAATTCCGAAAGTTCCCACCATCTTCAACAAGTTTGCGACCGCTGTGATAGGGCCTGGAGCAAACATCGTCCTTCCGAAAGTATCGAAAGCGCCGGATTATGAAGCTGAATTCGCCTTTGTCGTCGGCCGCGGCGGGCGTCACATTCGCGCTGAAGATTGGGCCAATCACATCTTCGGCTACACCATCGTGAACGACGTCACTGCTCGCGATTATCAGCGCGCCACCTCACAGTGGCTGATGGGAAAAACGTTCGACACATTTGCGCCCATGGGTCCATCGATCGTCACGCCCGATGAAATTTCCGATCCGCACGATCTCGACATCCAAATGGAAATTAATGGGGAGGTCAGACAGGATTCCAACACACGCGAGTTGATCTTCAAGATCCCGGATCTTATCGCTTTTCTCTCCAGCGTCTTCACTCTGGAACCAGGAGACATTGTCTCCACCGGTACACCCGCCGGAGTGGGGTTTGCGCGCAAGCCGCCGCTCTATCTCCACGCGGGCGATGAAGCTGTGGTGAAAATCTCGGGCATAGGCGAATTACGCAACCCGGTGATCGCGGAAACGTAAGCTTATATATGTTCACGTTCACTCTCGGCCAGCTCGCCGAGCTGCTTAGTTGCGAGCTCGCGGGCGATCCCTCCATCAGCATCACCGGCGTTTCCACCATAGAAAAAGCCGCCCCCGGCGAACTCACCTTTCTGGCCAATCTGAAGTACGCGCCGAAGATAAGATCGACGCGCGCCGCTGCGGTCATCGCCGCTGCGCCGCTTGAGGATACGTCCGCCGCAACTCTGATTTCTTCAAACCCGTATCACGATTTCGCGCGCGTTCTTGCCTTGTACTATCAATCTCCCAAACCGCCGCCTGGCATTCATCCTTCGGCATGCGTCGCGCCCACCGCCTCCATCGGACCGAATCCCTCCATCGGCGCCTACGCAGTCGTGGGTGAGCATACGACGCTTGGCGCGGACGCGGTGCTTCATCCCCATGCAGTCATTTACGAGGGCTGTACCATCGGCGACAACTTCATCGCCCATGCGCACGTCTCTGTCCGGGAGTACACGCGCATCGGCCATCGTGTCACTCTGCACAATGGCGTAGTAATCGGCGGCGACGGCTTCGGGTTCGCGAAAGACAACAACGGCAGGCAATACAAGATTGTCCAGTCCGGCATTGCAGTCATCGAAGACGACGTGGAGATTCAGACCCTGACTTCTATCGATCGCGCCACGTTAGGCGAAACGCGTGTGAAGCGCGGCGCAAAAATCGATAGCCTATGCCAGATCGGGCACGCTTGCGTCGTGGGAGAAGACAATATCATTTGCGGGCAGACTGGCTTGGCGGGCAGCACGGTGCTCGAAGAGAACGTCGTCATGGCCGGCCAAACCGGATCCTCCGGTCATCTCACTGTTCATAGGAACGCAATCGTCTGGGCGCAATCGGGGATCGGTCACGATGTGCCTGAAGGCGCGATCGTCAGCGGTTCGCCGGCTTTCGACTCGCGCGTTTGGCTTCGCGCATCCGCCGCTTATTCCCGTCTTCCGGACCTGCTGCGCACGGTTCGCGCTCTCGAACGTCGCGTCGGCGAATTAGAGAAGCAGCTTAGCAGTTAAGGTCCCTCGCCGCCCCTGGAAGTGCCGCGCCGGGCGAGGCCAGCCGTGCTAATTGTGATTAGAGATGTTTTATAAGCGCGCGTACCCGGCGGTCTTTGGGGCTGCATTCCTGCTGCTGTGCCAGTTTGCCGTTGCCCAGCAAGCGGCAACGCGCCCGCAAGACATCACCGTACATTTGCAAGTGGACGCCGGGACACCGTTACGGCTCTACATCACGCAGCGCACCTGGTACCGGATGAATGCAGTGGTCGAGGCGAAGTTCGCGGAACCGGTCTGGGCGTTTGACAGGGTGGTGATACCGGCGGGCGCTGCTGTGGAAGGCCGGGTGACGGAGCTGGATCCTGTTCCCACCATGATCCGGGCAAAGGCAATCGTCGGCGGCGACTTCACTCCTCTGAAACGAGCGCGGATTTCGTTCACAACCGTCACTTTGCCGGACGGGCGTTCGCTGCAACTTGCAACTCGAGATTCATTGGGCTTGGCGACTATCTATGTTCAGCCGCGAAACAATTCCAAGCAGAAGCAGGTCGACACCGCGGGTAAAGCACACGAACTGCGGCAAGCGGTTAAGCAACAAGCTACGGCCCAAATCAATGCGCGGACGCGGGGTTTCTTTGACTTCATCCGGGGACCGAACAAACGCGAGTGGCTGGAAAACTTCTTCTTAATGAAGCTGCCGTATCACCCTCAGTGGTACCGGAGCGGTACGCGATTTGACGCGGTGTTGGAAAAGCCGCTGGATTTCGGAAACGTCGCTGTTTCACGCGGCGCGTTGCAAGCGATGGGATCCACGCCGCCGCCCGATTCGACGGTACAAATGCGTATATTGACCACTGTTAGCTCGGCGGATGCGCACACCGGCGATCCCATGCAGGGCGTCTTGTCACAGCCATTATTCACGCAGGACAGGAAGGTTGTTTTACCCGCAGGCACGCGGCTGAACGGGAAAATCACCTTGGCGAAACGGGCGCGTCTGCTGCATCGCGGAGGCAAGTTGCGTTTCGCCATCGAGACGCTCGAAGTTCCCACGGTCGCGTCGCAGGCCAACGGTTCATCGGCGGCCGAGCTCGGGCAGCCGCAAGCTGCACAGGCGCAATTGGCTACAGTCGAAGCGGATCCGAAGGCTGTAAAGGTGGATCAGGAAGGGACGGCAAAGGCTACCGAATCGAAGACGCGCTTGCTGCGGCCGGCCATCGCGGCGCTCGTGGCGGCGAAGTCTATGGACAACGACGAAGGCAGACAAAGCGCTTCGGGGACGGGCGGGGGGAACGCGTCGGGGCAGTCGTTGGGCGGGTTCTCCGGTTTTGGACTGCTAGGCATCGCGGCGGCTCAAGGGCCGCGGCAGATAGGCTCCGCGTTGGGATTCTATGGCTTAGCTTGGTCTGTCTATTCGAACATCATCGCGCGCGGAAGGGAAGTAACGTTTCAGAAGAACGCGGCGATGGAGATTCGCTTCGGAGCGCCTCCGGGGAAGCGCTGACGGACTCCACTTCAAGAATTGTCGGAAACAGGTGAACAGGTGGACTGCTTCCGCGAAGCGTTGTAAACTGACAGCCATCCCATGAAATTGCGCTTTTGCATCTTTTGTACTTCTTTACAGGCGATAGTGTTACTCACGCAGGCCGGCGCTCAGGATCTCTCGCCCGCTCAACGCGTAGCGCCTACCCAATTCGCGCCCGCTTGCAGTATCCCGGCGTATCCAAACCCGGCACCGCCGGCGTTGGCTGTCGACTCGCAGTGCGGAATCGAAGGGGCGGATAGCGACGAAGCGGCCCAAAACGCGGCGAAAAATAATTTCTGCGCTTCCGGCACACCGACGCCGATCACCATCGCCGACCTGCAGCAATTGCAAGCGCAGGTTGCGGAGGACCCTTCCATCAATTTTGGGAATGAAGATAAGCCGCCGAGGCACAAGGGACCGGCGGTGGATCGCGCTCCCTTGCAGAAATTGGGCGAGGGCAAGCTTGTCACTTTGCTGGCGTTTGTCATTCTTGCCAAGCCGGAAGGAGCGGAAAGCGTCAATTGCGGAACCCAGGTTCCGGACCAACCGGCTTTCCATGACATCCATATAGAGTTGGCCGATTCGCCGACTGCGGCCGAGTGCTCCGGAATTGTAGCCGAAATGATTCCCCATCATCGGCCCGCTGCCTGGACCGCGGAAAACGTCGACAATGTTTTCAAGACAAAGGCAATGGTGCGGGTAACCGGTCAGCTGTTCTTCGATTCGAGTCATTTCCCCTGCGAAAATGGCCAGCCGACCGGCGACAATCCATCGCGGTCCTCGCTGTGGGAAATTCACCCGATCTACAAATTTGAAGTTTGCAAAGGAGACTGCGCCGGTACGGCCGGCCAATGGATTCCCTTGGACCAATGGGTGCCCGGTCCGAAACCTCCGAAAGCCGGGTCCGAGGGAAATCCGAAGTAATCCCCAAACACAAGCGTTGCGGTCCCGCGCTACTCTGGGACTGGATGGAGTTACCTGAAGCCGCTCCTGACCCCGCGCGACAGAGATTAACGGAGCTCCGGCAGAAGCTGTTGATGCTGCACAAGGCGCTACTCGACTCTGAACGGACATCGTACGAGATAGTGCACGGGTCGATTCCGTCCGCGGCAGCGTTTTTGCAGCTGCTGATCAATGACAATTGGTTTGCATGGCTGAAACCCGTTACCTCCTTGCTGGTGCAGATCGATGAAACGTTGGCTGCGAAAAAACCGCCCGCGACCTCTCGAGATTTTGAGAGACTGATTAACGATACCCGCGCTCTGCTCTCTCCATCACGCGAGGCGAACGGCTTCTGGAAGCGCTATTCCGGCGCGATTCAGCGTGACCCCGGAGTTGCCGTTTTACACCAGGAAATGGAAAAGCAGTTGGGATGAGTCACCGATAAGCCGCAATCCCCGTAACCTTTTCGCCGATAACCAGCGTATGGATGTGCTCGGTGCCCTCGTAAGTCTTCACAGTTTCGAGGTTGCACATATGCCGCATGATCGGGTACTCGTCCATGATGCCGTTTGCGCCCAACAGGTCGCGGCTGAGACGGGCGCAATCGAGCGCAATCGCGACGTTGTTGCGCTTCAGCATGGAGATGTGCGCCGCTTCGACTTTACCCGCGGAACACGCTGAGCACCGTCTCCGTCCAGTGCAGCCCGTCCGCGGCGGCGTGGGTTGCACAGTTACTTGTACTGTGAGTGGTGCGTCGGCGGGTCAAGTGACGCAATGGCCTGGGAACTCAATCCGGGCGTAACGAATCCAAACGACCCGTTTTATCAGAATCAAGGAAACTGTTTCCCAACCGTACCGCAAATCGCAAGCGCTGTCCAGGCTCACGAGATCGGTGTCCCCGGCCCGAGCCACCATTCCGAAGTACAATCGGCGTTGGCGAGCAATAATCCCGCGTCCCCGGCGAACAGCGATGTTGGCAGCACATCCAGCATTTCGTCGGACTTCACGGCGCTATACAACGCCATTGCGAGCGCAGGAGCCGTAGAGCCGCCCACAAATCTTCCCGCGAATATCAACTATCCCCCATATCGTTCTTGTCCGTAAACTGGAGTCAAACATGGCCGGAAAATTTCTGTTACTAGCTTTGCTCTTTTTCTGGGGCGGCAAACAAGTCGCCTTTGTCGATCTGTGCCTCCCGCCGAAAACCCCGGAGCCCGAAGGGCAGATCACCTCGATAAGAGGAGGCGGGATCTACGATGGCGGGGCTACGGCGCATCCGGCGGCGGGAACGCCGCCGATTAGCGTGAAGCTCACCCAAATCATTACGACCAAGGACGGCCCTTTTCTTAGGGACACGGTTGAAGCTGTGATCACCAATACCGCCAAGTCTCCAATCTCCGTTCCAATCGGTGACGACCCGGTACCACTGTTGGGTTCTACGGAGAGGGGCCGGTGGTCCTTTGTCTTTCATGTGACAATAGCCGACGAAAAGAATCCTCGGCACATTGGGGCGGCCGTTTCAGCGGCAAACAGCGATCATCCCGAATCCAGTGTTCTCTTACAGCCGGGCGATACAGTGCTTTTCTGGTTGCCGGCCGGCACGTGGATGCCGAAGGCAAGCGGTGCGGACCCACAGGCCGCGATTCCGGAGGTCAGTGTGTCGGTCTGGCTGAGCCGCAAGGTTGTGGATAACGGCAGAGACTTTACGGACGTTGTGGGCGAGCCGGTAAACTCGCAAAACACGCTGCCGCTGCCCGACGCGATTCAAGCTGGGGGTGTTCGCTAGTCGACCCCCGGCAGTGAGGTGAAATCACCGATAAGCTGCAATCCCCGTAACTTTTTCGCCGATAACCAGCGTATGGATGTGCTCGGTGCCCTCGTAAGTCTTCACAGTTTCGAGGTTGCACATGTGCCGCATGATCGGGTACTCGTCCATGATGCCGTTTGCGCCCAACAGGTCGCGGCTGAGACGGGCGCAATCGAGCGCAATCGCGACGTTGTTGCGCTTCAGCATGGAGATGTGCGCGGCTTCGACCTTACCCGCGTCCTTTAATTTCGCGACCTGCAGCGCCAGTAATTGCGCCTTGGTAATTTCGGTGATCATCCAGGCCAGCTTCTCCTGCACCAGTTGGTGGCTGGCGAGCGGGCGGTCGTCAAACTGTTTGCGGGAAAGAGTGTAGCTGCGCGCCGTCTCATAACAATCCATGGCCGCGCCGAGAACACCCCAGCCGATCCCGAAACGGGCTTGCGAGAGGCAGGCAAGAGGCGCCTTTAGCCCTTTGGCGCACGGCAATTGATTCGCTTGCGGAGTGGCGCAATCAGCGAAGTGCAGGCTGGAGGTGACGGAGGCGCGCATGGACAGCTTGCCGTGGATGTCGCTCGTCGAATAGCCGGGCGTTCCTTTTTCGATCAGAAAGCCGCGGATGCCTTCCGGCGTGCGTGCCCATACGACGGCGATATCGGCAACGGAACCGTTGGTGATCCACGTTTTTTCGCCGTTTAAAACCCATGCGTCACCCCGCTTCTGGGCTGAGGTTCGCATCGCGCCAGGGTTCGATCCGAAATCGGGCTCGGTGAGACCGAAGCAGCCAATCGCCGCGCCGGATTGCAATCTCGGCAGCCACTGCCGCTTCTGCTCCTCCGACCCGTAAGTGAGGATGGGGTACATCACTAGCGCGCCTTGCACGCTGACAAAGCTTCGAAGGCCGGAATCGCCGCGCTCGAGCTCCTGCATCATCAGCCCGTACTCGATATTGTTCATTCCCGCGCAGCCGTAACCCTCGAGATTGGCTCCGAAGAAACCAAGACCGGCCATTTCCGGGATAAGCTGCTTGGGAAAGACCGCGCTGTTGAAGGCCTCTCGAATGACCGGCATCACGCGCTCGTCGACGAACTGCCTTGCCGTCTGGCGCACCATCAACTCCTGTTCGCTCAGCAGCGAGTCGAAGTGGAGATAGTCGACTCCGGGGAAACGCGGCATACCGGCTCCATTGTATCTGTGAGAATCCCGCCGCCACGCGCCGACTAGTTTGACAGCACGTGTTGACCAGATTCATTGCAGGCGGAATTCTGTTGCTCGCGGCGAACCGGGCGTACGCGCAAGCGCCTGGGGATGCTGAGCTAAATCAAGCGTATAAGGTACTGGCGCAGAAGGATTATGATTCCGCCATTGCGTTATTCCGCAAAGCGCTTGCCGCTCAGCCCGAAAATGCGGGCGCCCACAAGGACCTTGCCTACACCCTATTAAAGGCTGGAGAAAACGAGGACGCTCGCGATGAATTCGAAACGGCGCTGCGCCTGAACAAAGACGACGAAACGGCCGCGCTCGAATATGCATTCTTGGCCTTCGAGACCAAGAAGCCAATTGAAGCGCGAAGGACATTCGACCGGTTGCGGCACTCCGGCAACCCCGCGACTCGCGCTACCGCGGAGCAGGCATTCCAGAATATCGACGGGCCGCTGGCGGACGGCATAGCGCGTTGGCAGGAGGCGTTGAAGCGATCCGCGAATCCGAACGATCTTCCGATGTTCAGCGCCCATTGGGAGCTGGGCCAATTGGCCGAGCTCCGAGATGAATTGCCGTTGGCAGCGGAGCAATATGAGATCTGCCGGACGTTGAAGCCGCAACTGAGTGAGCTGCTGCTGATCCTGGCGCGCGTTTGGCAGCAGCTGAACCGGATCGACGAGGCGAACGCTGCCCTACTTGCGGCATCCCGCTCCAAAGATTCCAGGACGGCGGAGCTGGCGCTGGAGCAGATGGATCGGCGCTATCCCTATCCATATGAGTTCGTAAATGCTTTGAATATCGACCCGCGGAACGTGGCGCTGAGAAAAGAGCTGGCCTATCTTTACTTGGCCATGCACAACGAAACAGCCGCCATCCAGCAGTTTCAGCAAATTGTCGAAATCGATCCGAGCGATCAACTCTGCCGCGAGCAGCTGGATGCGCTGAGAGGCTTCAAAAAACGCCCTCAACCGAGCACCACCTCCGAACCAAAACCTTCGGCAAGCGATCCGAAGTCCATGGGCAAGAAGAGCTTCGCGCTCGGATATCTGCCGGATGCCATAAAGTATTTCCGGCAAGCTCTCGAACAGAATCCGAATGACGCCGAAGTAATGTTACGCCTGGGGTGGGCCGACAATCTGGCGAAAGACGATGCCGATGCGATTCATTGGTTCGATCTGGCGCGACGCTCGGATGACGCGCAGGTTGCTGCCGAAGCGTCGAAGGCCTTTCACGTCCTGAGCGGCGACACTTTGCCCCAAACCACGATTTGGAGCCTGCCTATATTTTCCTCGCGCTGGAAAGATCTTTTCACGTATGGGCAAGTAAAGCGGACCCTCCCCTTGCCATGGAAAAATGCGAACAGATTTTTCTCGCTTTACCTTTCCAGCCGATTCGATGGAGACGTGAAAGGCTCTGTGCGGACGGCGTTTGGGCCAGGTTACCTTTCTGAAAGTGCCTTCATCTTGGGCGCGGGCATCTCGTCGAAAATCTGGCACCACATAACCGTTTGGGGCGAAGCCGGCGAGGCGCTAAAGTACCTGCCCAATCGCCGCGACGAGGCGACACCGGATTACCGGGGCGGCCTCAATTTCGCGAAAGGATTTGGGAATTTATTAGGCAGTCAGGCGCCCGGCCTGTTCTACGAAACCACCGCGGACGCTATCTATGTGAACGAATTCGACAAGGACTGGCTTTTTTATTCGCAAAATCGCGCGGGTCGAACCTTCCATGCCTGGAGTAATACATCGGCCCAGCTGCTTTGGAACTTCAATTCCGTGCGCGACATAAAACATCAATACTGGGCAAATACCATCGAGACGGGCCCGGGAATAAAGTTACACCTCCCCTGGATGCCGCGGAATGTCTACTTCTCCGCCGACTTCTTGCGCGGCATATATACAGACGGCCCGTATGTCGATCGCCAATTTATCCGTCATTCCAACTACGACGATATTCGTGTCAGCTTTTGGTACGCGATTACAAAATGAAGAATTTGCATCTTATCGCTATGGCCGCGTTTTTTCCGGCTCTTTGTGCCGCAACAACCTTTCACGTCAGCGGAACCGATTCAACGGCTTGGGCGAAGATCTTTGGCTCGGTCGGAATACTGGAGGCCGGTAATACCGAGCCCGGGATCGTGGTTGCAGGATCGAACCAGCAGATCGATGCCGCGGCACTGGCGGAAAACCGCATCCTGATTGTCGAAGGCACGGGTCTCGCGGCGCAGAGCTTGGGTATTGTGCCCAGATCCGACATCATCGCCGTTCGGCAGATCTGCGACGTACATGGCCCGAAAATGCACATTTTTTGGGAGCAGCCCGTGAACATCGCCGCGATCGATTTGCCCGGCGGGTTCCAAGTATTTGCGACCGAGAAATGGAAAGGCGCGCCAGTGCTGGCGGGCAAGCGGACCGCGCACGGCGCGATTTTATGGATGGCCACGCCGCCAGGCGCTACAGGTATCGAACGGTATCCATACCTTTTGCAGGCGCTGGTCGACCTCGGTTTATCGCTGCCCCTGCAGACTGCTAATTTGTGGGCCTTCTTCGATTCGTCGTATCGCATTCGGGCCGACGTCGATTACCTGGCGCGCCGCTGGAGGGCGTCTGGTGTCGGGGTTCTTCATGTCGCCGCCTGGCATAACGTCGAGCCGGACGCAACTCAAGATGCATTCTTAAAGAAGCTGATCGAGGCTTGCCATCGAAACGCGATTCTCGTGTATGCCTGGATTGAGCTGCCCCATGTCAGTGAGAAGTTTTGGGCGGATCACCCCGAATGGCGCGAGAAGACGGCCGTGGGTCAAGATGCGCAGCTGGACTGGCGCAAATTGATGAACTTGCAGAATCCGGATTGTCACCGCGAGGTCGCGCTGGAGACTGGCGCGCTGCTTCGAAGATTCGATTGGGATGGCGTGAACGTCGCGGAATTGTATTTCGAATCGCTCGAAGGAGCGTCGAACCCGGCGCGATTTACGCCCATGAACGATGACGTGCGCCAGGCATTCAAGCGAGCGGGCGGATTCGATCCCAAACTCCTGTTCGATCCTGCTTCGCCTTACTCGATGGCGCGTAATCCCGGGGGGCTGCGCAAGTTTTTGGATTTTCGCGCTGAGCTGGCGTCGCGGATGCAAGCCGATTGGCTGGATGTCATTGACAAAACCAGAGCTTCGAAATCCTACCTGGACGTCGTGCTGACCCACATCGACGACCGTTTCAAGCCGGGCATTCGCGACGCTTTAGGCGCCGACGTGGCGCGCAGCCTGCCGCTGATTCAAGCGCGGCACAGCACTTTGCTCGTTGAAGATCCGGCGACTCTATGGGACCTCGGACCAGAGCGGTATTCCAAGCTGGCACAGAAGTATCGCGAGTTGACGCCCGATCGCAGCCAGATTGCCGTTGATATCAATGTTGTCGAGCGCTATCAAGATGTTTATCCGACCAAGAAACAGACAGGCGTCGAGTTGATGGAGCTGGTGCATCAGGCGGCCGCCTCCTTTTCGCGAGTGGCGTTGTATTTTGAGAATTCAATCGAGCGGCAAGATCTCGCGCTTTTGCCTGCAGCGGCGACGGACGCTCAAGCGGTCGAGAAGGGCGTAGACGGCATCGAGGTGAATGCATCGGAGCCAACTCGCTTGGCCTGGCAAGGACCGGTCGAGATGGATGGAAAGCCCTGGCCCATGCAGAACAGCCACTCTGTTCTGGCGCCGGCGGGAAAACACGTGTTCACTCCCGGAGTTGCGCATCCGGCCGTGTTAATTTCAGATTTCAACGGCGAAGTTCTATCGGCGGGCAGCTCCGCGGATCGAAGCGATCTTTCCTACACCAGCCGCAGCCGCGCCGTCGCGATGCTCGGGTCCCGCGCCTCTTCGGTGGATGTGGATGGCAAGCCGTTCTGGACACCGCTCGCAGGAGAGACCACAGGCTCCATTGTTCTCCCCGCCGGGCAACACTCAGTGACTTTCAACCGTTAGGCACGCGATTCATCTGTAGCTTATATGCTACAATCGATGAAAGCCTTGTACCCGTGGACATTCAAGAGCGGAACCGGAAATTTTGGGAACTGTAGACACATCGGAGATGGCGTATGGGAATCGAAAATAGCGATCGGAAACGGGCTGAGGATCTGCTATGCCATCACGAAGAGGAACGCAATTCTCTTGCTCTCGGGAGGCGATAAGAGCAGCCAGAAAGGCGATATCGCGATCGCCAAGACCTATTGGCATGAGCACAAGAATCGAGAACGGATATGAGAAACTACAAATCCGAATTGATTAGCGATCTCAAAGACCCGGAATACGCAGCAATGTACCTTGAGGCCGCGCTAGACGAGTCTGTCGATACGTTTCTGGTGGCTTTGCGCGATGTTGCTGAGGCTACGAGTGGAATGAAGTCTCTAGCAGATGCCGCCGCTGTGAATCGAGAAAATCTATACCGCATGCTTTCGGAGCAGGGGAACCCTACGATCAAAGGCTGGCACAGCGTGGTTCAAGCATTAGGTTTCAGAATTCGTTTCGAGCCAGTCGCCGCCACGGCTTCCAAGTCCTCGCCTCGGAGATGACGAACAACGGCTTCAGTACGTACCAACTGCCCACCTTGCTTTTCAAAGCGCGCAACCATCTCCTGCTCGTCCACCGCGTTGAGGCTCTTAATAGCGTCCGTAACCAAATCCACTCGCGCTCCGGTTTCTAACAATCCGAAAGCCGCGCAGCGGATGCAGTGCTCCGTAACCACGCCATACACGACATAATGGTCGGCTTTCAGAAATTCGAGTAAAGGGCGCAGGTTCGGGTTCGTAAAGCAGTCGATGCTTTGCTTCTCGACTATGATCTGAGCGGCTTCGCGTAGAGGCGAAGCGGGTGCGCTGCTCAGAATGATACGCTCGGCCAGCAGAGTTCCCGTGGCTTTTTGCTGGCCCGTGGTTCCTATGACGCAGTGCGGCTTCCAGATATTGAATTCCGGATCGTTCTCCGAGTGCGCGTCGGCGGTCGAAATAATCTGAATGCGTTTCGCCGCTGCAAAGCTGGTCAGTTCGCTGAGCGCGTTGACGATCTCTCCGGCGCCAGGGACGGCGAGCGCACCGGCCGGGTACAGAAAATCCAGCTGCGTGTCGACATCGAAAAAGACCGTCTTCATGAGCGCACCAACTGATGTTCAGTCCGTATGCCCTCAGCCAATGCCACCAGCCGTGGACTGATTTCAACTTGGTAACACGCGGTCTCTTCGAGCGAACGCAATCGGGCCGGTAACGCGTTTACAGCAGACACCGCATGCGATCGGATTTGAGCTGTTGATTGAAGGGACTCGACCAACTCACCAGCCACAATAACGGGCCGAAGTAGAGGCTCGCCATCAAACTCGCTATTGCATTCGCTATAGAGTGCTACTACATCGCCGTCGCTGTGGCGGTAAATCTGCTTAGCGCCTGGCAGCGTACTCTTTTCGTCGCTGAACTTCGCCGTGTACTGCATGGTCCTGCCATTTTCCAATTCGACCAGCTTGTAGACGGCCGATAGAAACGGAGCGTCGGCGGAGGTGGCGAGCTGGGTCCCGACGCCGAAAGCATTGATCGGCGCCCGGGCACGCACCAATTCGGCAAGACGATGTTCGTTCAGGTCGTTGGTCGCGAAGATTTTGGCATCCTGTAAACCGGCGCGGTCCAAGATGCCGCGAACTTCGCGTGAGAGCGCAACCAGATCGCCGCTATCGAGACGAACTCCCCAAATCGGGCGGCCGAGCCGGGCCGCGAGGTGAGCGGCTTCGATGGTGTCGTAGGTATCGAGGAGAAACACGGTAGAATCGCCGAGCAATCGCTGCAGGGCGCGGAACGATTCTTCCTCGTCGCGGAACGCCATGGTCCACGAATGCGCGGCGGTGCCGAAGACGGGAATATCGAACCGCATACCGGCTTGCGTATTGCTTGTGCCAGCGCATCCGGCAATGTAGGCCGCGCGGCCCGCTAGAATGCCGGCTTCCGGAGAATGCGCGCGGCGGCTGCCAAATTCGACCACCTCGCGTCCCTCGGCGGCGATCACGCATCGGGCGGCTTTCGCAGCAATCGCGGTCTGAAAAGCGAACGTCGACAGCAAGTATGTCTCGACAAGCTGCGCTTCCAGAAGCGGCGCGCGGATAATCGCGATGGGCTCGTTCGCGAACACAGGCGTCCCTTCGGGCACCGCGAAGAGGTCGCCAGTGAAACGAAGCGCCGCGAGGAAATCGAAAAATTCAGGCGGAGTGTTCTTGAACTGTGGAAGAGAACGAAGATAGTCGATTTCTTCCGGGCTGAACTTGATCGCCAGCAGAAATTCGATGGCCTGCTGCAGCCCCGCCGCGAGTAGGAAATTTCTCGTGCGTGGAAGCCGCCGCACCGACAGCTCGAAGGTGCCGCGCTCGCGAGTTTTCCCGGCGGCAAAATATCCCGCCGCCATCGTTAACTGGTACAGGTCTGTATTTAGCGCAGACACCCTTACTTCTTCGGCGCGCTGGAAGCCGCCGGCTTTATCGCGTTGCTCGCTTCCAGAATATCGTTTACCGGCTTGGCGTCGAGTTGATAGAGCGCAGGCTGATTCTCACGGCGGGCAATATACCCGTTGGCGCTCTTAGCAAATTCGGCCTTCTCTGTGCGTTTGCCCTCGTTGGACGTGACGGTGATGGCAACCGATGGTGTCGTAAATCCGCTGTCGACGAACTTGGTCGCCGAGACGTCGCGCAGCTTATCGATGAAGGCTTGCACTGAACCAGGCTCCATCGTCTGCCCATTCAGCTTCCAGTCAGAGCCGCTCTTGACGTACACTTTGGAACTCCCACCCTGCTGAACTTCGATCTTGGTGGGATCGCTGAATCCGAAATCGAAGATCTTCTTATTGCGGAAGTCGTCGAGCGGTTTCTCCAACTCTTTCCCGAGATCGGCCGAGATCTTGTAAATGCCCTTGACCGCGCTGCTCTTGGCATAGTAGTCGTCCTTGTTCTTGCGGATATCGAGCGTTTGAGTGCCGGATGCATCCGTTACTTTCGCCGTCGAAACCGATTTGCCGGAGGCGTAAGCTGCGTCTGTTTTTTTCGACTCCTCGGCGCTGGCCGAGAGGTCCATCTTCGCGTCGGTCAATTTGCGCAGTAATTCTTCCACCTGGAAACTGTCCGCGCGATAAGGCTGCGGCTTCACGATTTGCCATTCGTTCTGGTTATTCTTAGCGAATTCGATATCCGATTTGGCCGAGGCGAGTTCAATGCTCGTGAGCTGGTTCTGGTCGAAGGTAAGCAGGCGCTTATCGCGCAAGTCGTTCGCGCTCTTGTCGAGCGAAGTCTTCACCGATGATGCGAGGGCGTAGACCTTCGGATCCGATCCAACGCGCGCGTAAACCAGCGATCCTGCCGGAACATCGTCACCCAAAAAGATTCGATCGGATTTACCGTTCTTTTCGTTAACCGTAACCGTCAGAGTCGGATCTTTCAGGCCGTACTTAGCGACATCGGCGGGTTTGTCGTCGACAATGCTGTCCGCGGTGAGTGGGCTCAGCGCAGAGGTCAGCGTAGTAACTGCATCTTGATCGGCCGGCAGAGCTTCCGGAGCGGTGATGCTCCACTTCCCGTTCTGCCGCTGAAGAGTAACGGTCGACCCGTTTTTCTTCGCGAGATTGATTTGCTGGATTTGACCGTCCGCGATATCCGCCAGTTTGGGTGAAGCAGCCGGCGTAGTCGCCGAAGTAGTCGATTGCGGATGGCGCTTGGCCCACCACACAACTCCGCTCAGAGCAGCGAGAAGAATAGCTGCTATTAATAAATTCCGCGGCTTCATGCTCTCTCCCTTAAGCCGCTCTCCGCTTTAAGAAGATCAACACGCCGGCCACGATGATCAGCAGAGGAATTACGATAAGATCGCTATACGCGAACGTGGTCATCTGGCGTTGCGTCACATTCAAACGGCGGTCTTCCGGCTCTTTCGGACGAATGGAGATCAGGTCTTCATCCGACGACAGCCAGTTGATGGCATTCAGCGCGAGATCGCGATTGGCTTGAAATCCGATCATGCCGTTGTCCAGAAACCCCGAACTGCCGACGACCACAAACCGGCCGGCGTTATTTGGCTTCCCGGTGTTATACGTACCGGCAGCGCCCAGAACGAACGGCCCTTTTTTATTATTCGGGTCCGCCGGATTGACCTCATTAGTCGTCAGATTGGTGGTGGCAAGCGCATTTTCGGTAGTTGAAAATAGCTTCTCTACAGTGGTCTTATCGGTGTTCTTTACTTGCATCGAGCGCGCCACAGGAAATCCCGTGTAACTGCCCTTCAGATCGTTCACGATGGGCTGCGATTCGTAGGTGCGTACCAGAGGGATCTCCGGACCGAAGCCGAAAAGCTGGCCCATGGGATTTTCTTCCAGCACCAGATCCTTGTCGTCGGTAACGCCCCAACTCTGAAGCAGATCCGTAAGCCCGGTGTTTTGGGCGATGTGCTCCTTTCCAAAATCCAAAGGAGGATCGAGGAGGAACATGGCTCTGCCGCCGCCCTCCACATAATTCTTTAGCGCGGTCACTTCGTTGGGCGTGTAGTCGGAGCTCGGTCCAGCAACTACCACGACATTGCAATCGCCGGGAACCGCGGTCTTGTCCACCAAAGTGACAGCTTGCGCCTGATAGTTGTCGCGCTCGAGCAAAGTCTTGAATTGCGAAAGGCCGTTGCTGTCGGTGTCGTCGATCTGGTGCTCATGACTGCCGGTGACAAAGCAAACTTTGCGAACTCCTTTAAGATCTTTGAGAAATGCTCCGGTGATGCCTTCCTCAGTTAGAGCTTTTGCCTCCTCGCGTCTCGGACCGATCTCGACGTACGCCGTTCCCGCGAAGCGCAAGCCGTACGCGCGAGCCACCGTGGGCTGCTTCTGATAATCGATGTACTGGAGATGAATCTTCGGCGACAGATTCTTATACCGATCCAGCATGCCCTTGGCCTGATCGAAGTTACTCGCTTTATCGATGTAAGTGATGGTTGCGTCGCTCTTCAAATTCTTGACGATCCGCTGAGTTTCCTGCGATAACGTGAACCGTTTATTGCTCGTGGTGTCGAAGCTCTTGTTGTAGCGATTGCCTAACCAGTTGGCTAACACCAAAACAGCAATGACCACAATGCTGTAAAGCGTGGCCGTTGCGCCGTAACGAGCCTGGCGAGCGGCGACCGTATCTTTTGGTTTCGTAGCCTTGGGCGGCGCGGGGGTCGGTGTGCCGTCGTTCGGCGTTCCGCCGTTGGATTTCGTGTCCGCCATTTATGCCCTCCACCGTAAGGACTCAAGTGAGCGAGCCGTCAAAAATAAACCGAGGAAAATCATGGAAAGGTAATAGATCAGGTCTTTGGTGTCTATGACGCCGCGCGAAAAGCTATCCATGTGACTGACAATCGACAAATAATTCAAGACCTGGACAGTGTCGGAATTGCCGAATGACGTGGTCCAGTTGAGGATCCATAAGATCAAAGCCAACGCAAAGCCGATAGCGCCCGCAACAATTTGATTTCTGGTGAGAGTGGAAATAAACGTGCCGAAAGCCAGCAGGCATGCGCCTTGCAACAAAATGCCCAGAAAGCCTGTGGCCACTGGCTTCCAGTCCGGGTTGCCATAGGCGAACAAGAAAGAGTAATCGAGCAGCAACACCACCAGCAGCGCCCCATACATCAGCACGGCGGAAAGCCACTTACCCATGACGATCTCCAGATCGTGAACCGGGGAAGTGATCAGCAGCTCGATCGTGCCTTGGCGCTTTTCTTCGGCAAAGAGGCGCATGCTGATCAGCGGAATCAAGAACAGCCCGACCACGGCGATATTCGAGAACAACGGCGCGATCACCTGCTCGTTGACATTCATCGGAAACGATTGGCCGCTCATCTGGCCTTCGAGCGATGCGCGGACGAAGCTCGCGCTGACGATGTAAGTAAACGCGCCGCTGAGGAAAGCAAAAATGGTGAGTAACACCCAGGCGATGGGCGAGACAAAGTAAGAGTAGAGCTCCCGCCGGCAAACTGTCCAAATGTTCCTCATTGAACACCTCCGGCCGGAGTTGCGGCCGCGGGCGCGGCGTCGCCGGTCAGCATCAGATAGACCTCTTCGAGCGTGTAGGTTGTCGATTTCAGCTCGAGCAAATTCCAGCCTGCGTGCACAATCGCGCGCGCTACGTCCGCCCGCGCATTGCGCTCCGGCAGGCTCTCGATCTCGAAGATAAATTTGTCTCCCGACACAACTTTATCGATCACCTTGCCGACACCCACCACTTGCTCCAGCCGTTGGCGGACGGCGACCGGGTTCGCGTTGCCTCCGGTCTCGACCTGCACTTGAATCGCGTTGCCGACACCGGCTCGCGTCTTGAGATTTTCAACTGAATCGGTCGCGACCAGCCGCCCCTTATTTATGATGATCACCTTGCGGCAGACCGCCTCCACTTCAGGCAGAATATGCGTACTGAGAATGATGGTGTGCTCACCCGAGAGGTTTTGGATGAGCTCGCGCGTCTCGGTGATTTGTTTCGGATCGAGACCGGAAGTCGGCTCGTCCAGAATCAGCACGTCCGGATTGTGAATGATGGCCTGCGCAAGGCCGACCCGCTGCCGGTAGCCTTTTGAAAGCTTCGAAATGAGTTTCGTCTTTACGTCCGCGATCGCGCAACGCTCCATCACCTGGTCCGTGCGGGACTTCACTTCTGCGCCCGGAACGTTTTTCAAGCGGGCGACGAAGGTGAGGTAATCGGTTACGTTCATTTCCGGATACAAAGGCGGCGCTTCGGGCAAGTACCCGATCCGCTTCTTTACCTCGAACGGCTGATCGAAAACGTCGAAACCGGCGACCGTCGCTTTTCCGGCGCTGGGCGGCATAAAGCACGTGAGAATACGCATGGTCGTGGTTTTCCCCGCGCCGTTCGGACCCAGAAAACCAACTATGTCGCCTTTGTTCACCGCGAAAGAAATGTTATCGACGGCAACATTGCGCGCGTATTTCTTTGAAAGACCTTCAACCTGAATCATAAGCCCATTATTTGAAATCCAGCGTCGACGAATAATACGTTCCCGGTAACTCCGCGGCTCAGATCGCTCGCCAGGAAAACCGCGGCATCGCCCACTTCCGCCGGATCCGTGTTTCTTCGCAGCGGAGAATTCGCCGCCACGCCCTCCAACACTTTTGAAAAATCTCTGATACCGCGCGCTGAAGCCGTTTTTATAGGACCAGCGGAGATGGCGTTAACACGTATGTTCGATGGCCCCAGATCGTTCGCCAGATACCGAACCGTGGCCTCGAGAGCAGCTTTCGCGACTCCCATAACATTGTAGTTTTGCACAACCCGCATGGAACCTAGATAAGTCAACGTGGTGATAGATCCCCCATGCGTCATGAGCGGCGCGATCGCGCGCGAGACTGCCAGCAACGAGTAGGCGCTTACTTCTTGTGCCAGCAGATAGCCGTCCCGACTGGTTTCGAGAAATGGCCGGCTCAGGTCTTCTTTGTTTGCAAAGGCGATGCTGTGGACCAATGCATCTACAGCCGGCGCGATTTGTTTCAGCTCCGCGGCAAGGTGCTCGAGCTCCTCCGCCTTCGTAACATCGCAGCTCAGGACCTTGCCTGCGTGAAGTTCGGCCCCTAACTCCTCCACCGTCTGGCGCTGCCGTTCGCCCTGGTAGGTAAGGACCAGCGATGCGCCTTCGCGAACAAAAGCGGACGAGATCGCGTAAGCAATGCTCCACTTATTCGCGACGCCGAGCACGACGGCAGTCTTGCCCGCCAATAACTGTGGCATTTAAAGTGTCATTGTAGCGTTCATGCCCAACTGAACCGCGCGCGTAAGCAAGCCCGTTTTTCTACAGACCGCTATGACGCCGGTTCGGCAATTTCCGAGTTCAGCAGGTGCGGCAGGCGAGACGGCAGGAAGTGGAAGCGGCGCCCGAGGATCATCTTGATTATCAAATGATCCGTACTCTGAGTAACTCCGACGCCAACTCCAAAATTGAGCTCCCACTCGGGCCCTAAATCGAAATCCAGCGCGGGAAAGAATTGCTGCTGCTGCTCATACAGAGGAGCGAACGCCGTCACCGGGCCGGTTGAGCCGTAATACTCGAATCCGCCCGCCACTTTCTTTGTGAATTGATAACTCACTTTCACTGCTGGAGAAAATTCGACGCCTTGCGAGACGCTGGGGCCATGCCAGGATCTTTCGAGCGCGGGGTTGAAGGCGAGATACCACCGCCCTAACTGCTTATCCACGATCGGCCGTATCTCCCACGTCCAAGTGTCTCGAGAAAAGATAGGCCGCTGATATCCGATTTCCATCGAGAGGCTGACGCCCACCGGCCATTTCCAGCTTTCGGGCACGCGCACACGAGGACGGATGTGATCGCCGACCCATTGGTACCCTTGATTCCCCGGACCAATGCTTGTGAATATGTAAAACCCGGTTTCGAACCAGTTCGTCCAGCCTTGCGTGATCTCTACCGTTTCGTGCTCCTGGTGGTTCGTCGGATAAGTGCCGTCGGTTGTGAACTTGCTGCCTTGCAATGTGAAGTTACTGTGCAGTTCGACCATCGTGCGGCCGGGCAGCACGGTATCGGAGCCATAAACCTGAATTTCATAATTGCCCTGACCGTAGACGGCAACCGAGGCGCCGGCGAGCACGAAGAGAAGCAATAAGCGCATGAGCGGGTGAGATCAATCTATCGTACGTTACCGGAACAATTTTCCCGGTAAGCATTCGGCATGTACGTGCAAGCACTTGATTACCAACGTCTTATAACGGCGCGCATGAATGGCGAATCTATTGCTCAGCAAACCGCTGGGAGAAGAAGTCATGAAATATCTATTTGCTTGGATTCTGGGAGTACCTGGCGGACTGATCTTACTGTGGTTCCTGTTCAACCACATGCACTGACAAGTGGGCAGGCCATCGCCTTCTGTGGTCCGCCATCTTGCTGTAACTGTATAATACTGTGTGGTGTCTAAACTTTGGAGGTGCTATCTGAAACGCGTAAGGGTTTTATTCGTGCTCGCAGCTTTCCAGTGTGTCAGCTTTGCGTCCGCGCCTGTCGCAAATGTTTCGAGCGCTGAGCCATTGACTCTCGACGGGCATTCTGTTTTCGCGCCGGGCGTGCCATCGTTTCCAGTCGTCATTGGCGATCAAATCGCGACGACAACGGGTCCGGCCATCCTGTCTTTTGGAGACGGCAGCCGCCTCACTCTCGCGCCGCAATCGCGCGTGAAAGTCATCGGCACGAATGCCAAGCCCACGGTGGTGTTGACGGCGGGTAATCTCGAGTACAGACTCGCTGCGGGATCTGCGCTATCGCTGACCGATACAGAGCCTTCACCCAATCAAGATCCCAACAACCAAGCTCCTACCCAGGTGGCTAAGCATGTTGTCAGCGACAAGGCAGTGATTCTTATCGGGGTGTTTGCGGCCATCGGCCTCATAGCGATTATTCCCATTGTGAACGCATTGCATACCACTCCTATACCGCCCGTTTCCGCTTCTCATTAAGCGCAGCTTCCTAAAATCGGTTGGGCTTGCGCCTCGAGAATCGACAGATGGCGATTCTTTAGCCTCCGCCAGTGCTGCATCTTACGCACAGAGCACGCTAGGCTGGTTCATCGGAGGCTTATACGATTGCAGAGGAAGTGCAAGACTCTCTTTTTGACCGGTTTCATTGCTGCGGCCGCTTTGCTCCCTGCTCAACAGCCGCCGCCCCCAACCCTGACCGTCACACTGCAGGACGCCTTCTCGCGCGCGCGGCAATATGGAGCGCAGATCCAATCCGCCAACATTGCGGCGGAGTTGGCCAAGGAGGATCGCGCGCAAGCCAAAGCGGCAACTCTCCCGTCCATTAACGCGCTGAACCAATTCATTTATACCGAAGGGAATGGCACTCCCTCCGGGGTCTTTGTGGCCAACGACGGCGTTCACGTCTATAACGAACAGGCGGTCGTGCACGAGGAGTTGCTGTCCCTGGTGCGGCGCGGTGAAATTCGCATGGCGGCGGCAGCCGAAGCCGTGGCAAAAGCGAAAGCAGACGTGGCAGCTCGCGGCCTGAATGCAACCGTCGTGCAGGATTATTACGCGATCGCATCGGCCCAACGTAAACTCAACAACGCGCAAACCAGCCTTGCCGAAGCGCGGCGCTTTCTCGATATCACGCAAAAGCAGGAGCGTGGCGGTGAGGCGGCGCATGCTGACGTCATCAAAGCTCAGCTACAGGTTCAGCAGCGCCAACGCGACGTTCAGGATGCGCAGCTTGCCGTCGCGAAAGCAAAGATTGCGCTAGCCGTCCTGATGTTTCCGAGTTTGCGCTTGGATTACGCGATTGTCGACGACCTCTCGCAGGTTGCAGTCCTTCCTCCGTTACCGGAGGTCACCACGCAGGCGACGGCCGGCAGTCCAGATGTCCGCGCAGCGCAGGCAGGCGTGTCTCAGGCGCGCTTGGGAGTCAGCGTCGCCCGCTACGCCTATTTGCCGTCCTTCGGCCTCGATCTGTTCTACGGTATCGACGCCAATCAATTTGCCGCTCGCACCGATTACGTCACGCAGGCGACCGGTCGCAGCACTTTGCCGCATTACGAAGTGCCCTATCGCCAGAACCTCGGCTACGTCGCACAAGCAACATTAACTATCCCCATATGGACGTGGGGTTCGATCCATAGCAAAGTGAAACAAGCGGCGCTGCGGGAACGACAGGCGGAGCTCGATCTCACCTCCGCTCAGAAACAACTACAGGCGGAGCTCGCTTCCTATTATCAGGAGGCTCAAACCGCCTTGGGGCAGGTTGAATCGCTACGCTCTTCTTCCGATCTTTCCGCCGAGAGTCTTCGTCTGACGCTGCTTCGATACGAGGCCGGCGAGGCAACTGCGCTTGAGGTAGTCGATGCCCAGACTACCGTTACACAGGCGCGCGCGGCTTACGATGACGGTTTGTTGCGGTATCGCGTCGCCCTCGCAAATCTGCAAACATTGACAGGAACCTTCCAGCCATGAAGACTCACTTAGGTTTGACCTTCGCGTCGCTGATTCTGCTCATCGGCTGCTCCGGCAGATCAACCGACGCGGGCGCTGACGCAGAGCCCGCCACTCCTGTCGAAGTCGCGACGGCGAAAATCGCCACCATCCATCACTTCATTACTGCCGAAGCCATCCTTTATCCGCTGAAGCAGGCCAATATCGTGCCGAAAATCAGCGCTCCCGTGCAACGATTTTTGGTCCAGCGCGGCGATCATGTTCGAGAAGGTCAGCTTGTAGCGGTTTTGGAAGATCGCGATCTTGTCGCCGCCGCTCAAGAGAGTAACGAGTTATACCAGCAGGCCCAAGCCGCGTATCAGAACACCCGAGGAGGCACTATGCCGGAAGATCTTATCAAGGCGCAGACTGACGTGCAGTCCGCTCGTCAAGCCCTCGATGCGGCAACGAAACTTTACGAAAACCGGCAAGCTCTGGTCCGCGAAGGAGCGTTGGCGCAGAAGCTGGCCGACGACGCCAAAGTAGCGATGGTGCAAGCTCAGAGCCAATTCGAAACAGCGCAACAGCACCTCAAATCGCTCGAGACGGTGGGCCGTACGGAACAATTAAGAGGCGCGCAGGCGCAGAGAGATGCTGCAAAGGCTCATTACGAGAGCACGCAAGCTCAGGTGTCTTACGCGCAGGTCCGCAGTCCGATCAATGGCGTTGTCTCCGACCGGCCGCTGAACCTCGGAGAAATGGCCAGCAGCAGTTCGGCTGTGATGTCGATCGTCGACATTTCTAAGGTGATCGCTCGAGCCAACGTCCCGGTCCATGAAGCCGCCATGATCGCCGTCGGCAGGCCTGCAACCATTTCGGGCCCCGGCGGAGATCTGACCGGCAAAGTGACCGTTGTCAGTCCCGCTGTCGATCCCAACACCACCACCGTTGAAGTTTGGGTCGAAGCCGCCAATCCCGGTGAGCATCTGAAGCCCGGCATTACCGTCCAAATTTCGGTAGATGCCGGAGAAATTCAGAACGCCCTGGTGGTTCCGTCCGCCGCGCTTCTCTCGAGCGATGAAGGCGGGGAAAAAGTGATGGTGGCGGGATCCGATTCGCTTGCTCACGAACGCAAAGTAGGGGTGGGCGTGCGCGAGGCAGACCAGGTGCAGATCACCAGTGGCCTTAAGGACGGCGAGCAGGTCATCACCTCCGGAGCTCTTGGCTTAGACGACAAAGCGAAAATTCAAATCGCGAAGCCCGGCGCTAAAGAAACCGGCGATGAAAAAGAATGAGTGAACTGACCACCATTCATCAGCCGCAGGTCGATGCCGCCGAGGGATCCGAGCATTGGACCGCGCGGTTTCTAAAATCCATCCTCTTCATCATCGTCGCGCTGGCCCTATTCGGCGTCTACCTGGCCTTCACCATTCCGATCGCAGTCTTTCCCTCGACCAATTTCCCGCGTATCATCGTCGGCGTCGACAACGGCGTTATGCCTATCGATCAGATGCAGGTCACGGTCACTCGCCCTATCGAGGAGGCCGTAAACTCCGTTCCTGGTCTTGACCAGGTGCTCTCGGTCACCAGCCGCGGCTCCGCCGAAATCGACCTCTTTTTCACCTGGAACGTCGATATGTTCCAGACCCTTCAATATGTAAACGCCGCCCTCGCGCGCATACAAGCCACGCTTCCCGCCACTGCAACCGTAACTACCAACCGTCTGACGTTCGCGGCCTTTCCCATCATGGGTTACAGCATGACTTCCGCGACAGTGCCGCAGACCAAGTTGTGGGAGATGGCGACTTACAACATCAAGCCCCAGCTGAACCGCCTTCCCGGCGTGTCGACGATTGTCATCCAAGGCGGCCAGGAGCCCGAATTTCAGATCGTACCCGATCCAGGCAAGTTAGTCGAATCGCAAATCACGGTTCCCAATTTGTTAGACGCCGTTTCAAAGAGCAATCTCATAGATTCCCCCGGCCTGATCGAGCGCAATCATCAACTCGTCTTGGCGCTGGTCAGCGGCCAGGCCACCACTCCCGATCAAATCGGCGGCATTATGGTGAAAACTACCGCGGCGGGCGTGCCGGTCAAAATCAGCGATGTCGCTACTGTCAGTCGATCCGTAAAACCCGTATACACGGTGGTGATGGCAAACGGAACGCCTGCCGTGCTGCTCAATCTGTACCGGCAGCCGGACAGCAATACCGTGACGGTCGCTGATGAAGTGCACCAGCAAATCCAGCAATTGCAGCACTCGCTTGCGCCACAAGGCATCTCTCTTCAGAGCTTCTACGATCAGTCGGAGCTGGTAAGCGACTCCATCAGAAGCGTGCGCGACGCAATTCTCATCGGCTTGATATTGGCTGCGATCATTCTGGTTCTCTTCCTCCGCGATTGGGGAACTTCGGTTATTGCGGGCCTCGTGATTCCGGCCACCATTGCTATCACTTTCATTGTCCTGCGCGCCATGGGCGAGAGCTTCGATTTGATGACTCTCGGTGGACTCGCGGCAGCCGTGGGCCTGGTCATTGATGACGCAATTGTGGTCGTCGAGAACATCGTGATGCACCGCGACGCGGGGCAAAGCCGCGGCGAAGCCATCCGCCGCGCATTGCATGAGATTCGCGTGCCGCTGGTCGGCTCCACCATCACGCCGATCGTGGTGTTTCTCCCGCTGGTCAGCATCACCGGCGTAACCGGCACCTTTTTTAGAGCGCTCGCGGTCACGGTTGCCGTCGCACTGGTCACGTCATTAGTATTAGCCCTCACCTGGACGCCGGCGCTCAGCCACTTACTGCTGCGATCGCGTCCCGCATCCGCGTCTTCCCCGCGGCCCGACCACGCGGTTGCCACTACCGGCTTCATGGGCCGCCTCACGCGTCTCTACGAGCGCGCCATCAAGGCCGCCTTGGCTCATCCGATTGTTTTGACCCTCTCAGCTGCTGTATTGATCGCAGTCTCCTTCTTCTGCTATCGCTCGCTCGGCACCGACTTGCTCCCCGCAATGGATGAAGGCGGATTCGTTTTCGACTACCTCATGCCCGCCGGCTCTTCACTCACCGATACCAACAACGTCTTGGTCTCCGTCGATAAGATAATCCACTCGATCCCGGAGGTTGCAAGCACATCCCGCCGAACCGGTCTGCAGCTCGGGCTCGCCACCGTCACTGAAGCTAATAACGGCGACATCTCGGTAAAGCTAAAACCGTTGTCGCAGCGGAGCCGCAGCGTGGATGATGTCATCGCGGACGTGCGCGAAAAAGTAAACAAACAGTTCCCTCAGCTCGACACCGACTTTCACCAGGTTCTCGAAGACATGATCGGAGATCTCACCGGTTCCCCGGATCCTATTCAGATCAAGCTCTTCTCTGAAAATATCGACCTCCTCCAGCAATGGGCTCCCAAAATCGCCGATGCAATAAAGACCATCCCATCGGTGAAGGACGTCAAGAACGGAATTGAGAACACCATCAGCGGCCCGGCGCTCACTTTCAGAGTTGATCAGACCGTTGCTGCCAGAGCCGGGTTTACTCCCCAGGAAGCGGAGCTCGACGCCAGCGCGATTATTCAGGGAGAACCGGCCCCCGTTCCCATCGTGGCCAATAGTCGCGCCTATGGTCTGCGCGTTCGCTTTCCGCATGCGACGCGCGCCTCGCTCGATTCCATCCGCAACACACTCTTGATCAGCTCCACCGGACGGGTGGCGACGCTGGGCACTCTGGCGGACGTCGAGTATCAACCCGGGCAGACGGAGATCCGCGCGAGAATCTTCAGCGCGACATGGCCGTCACGGGCGGCTTGAGGGCATAAGCCTCGGGACCGGCGTCGCTCTGGTGCAAAAGAAGGTGGCGGCCCTGCATGTCCCCTCATCCATCCGTGTTGTGTACGGCGGACTGTATGCTCAACAGCAGCAGTCCTTCCATGATCTTCTTATTTGTTCTCGCCGCGGCAGTGGTTCTGGTGTTCACGTGCTGCTGGTCGAGTTCGGAAGTTTCGCCGCGCCTATCGCTATTGTTTCTTCCGCGCTGCTGTCCACCTCTGGCGTTTTCTTCGCGCTGTTGGATCACGAGAACGACCTTCAACCTCTCCTCGTTCATGGGGCTGATTATGGTCGTGGGAATCGTTGCCAAGAACGGAATTTTGCTGCTTGGACGCGGATCAGAAGTATCGGCGCGAAGGATCATCTCCGCGAGATGCGATGATCGAGGCCGGCGAGAGGCGCTTACGGCCAATCATGATGACGGCGATGGCTACGATGGCAGGCATGATTCCTCTGGCGCTCGCTTTGGGCGCAGGATCCCAGATGCTTCAGCCGCTGGCGATTGCGGTAATCGGAGGGATACTGGCCTCAATGGCGCTATCGTTGATTGTTACTCCCGTGGTGCACTTTTGTTGGCTAAGAAAGTAAGAACAATCTGTAATGCTCTAATAGAAGTGAGTCCCCAAGTCGTCCAGCCGCAAATTGATCATTTTCTGCCTTGCTTGCCCCCGTGTCATTGTGGGGCCAACAGCCTGATGTTCAGGGCAATCATCGAGAAGTCAGTTGAGTTGCGAACCATCGAAATTACGAGGCCGCGCCTGATTTCAATTACAACGAGCGCGACCGAACGCCCAAAGGCTCGAAAACTTATCAGGTAATGATGATTGACGGCACCCCGTATAGCCGGCTCATCGCCGTAAACGGCAAGCCGCTTGTCGCCCGAGCAGAGTGCGGCCGAGCAAAAAAAGCAGGAGCAGGTTGCAGCAAAACGGCGCGCCGAATCAGCCGCGGACAGGCAGAAGCGAATCGCCAAATATGAGAAGGACCGCAAGCGCGATAACCAGATGATGCAGCAATTGACCGAAGCCTTTAACTTCACTCTGTTGGGTCAGCACAAGGTGCGCGGATTCAATGTCTGGGCGCTGAAGGCGACTCCCCGCGCCAGGCTATCAACCGCCGAATATGGAGAGCCAGGTTCTACCCGGCATGCAGGGCAGCTGTGGATTGATCAAGAGAGCTACAACTGGGTGAGAGTTACGGCCGAGGTACTCCATCCCGTATCGATCGAAGGATTCCTCGCGCAAGTCGAGCCGGGAACCAGTTTCGAGTTGGAGAATTCGCCCGTGGGAAACGGTATCTGGCAAGCCACGCATTTTGCGATGAGATCCAATGCCAAGATGCTCTATATGTTCACCCACAATTCGCAGGAGGACGAGACCTATTTTGATTACCAGCGAATCGCGACGTTCCGGCCAAAACGCCGGTCCATCTTCAACTCACTGATACCTGGCAGGGCCTTTGGCGCCATCGGATGCGGACCCGCCGTTCGGCGGAGCAAGCATCTGTACTTTGATCGGCGGCATTCCCACAACTTCATAGGTGCCGGAAGCGATCCCGATACCGGCGCGATCCAGTTCTTGAAAGGAATCGACGGCTCATCTTGCTTTTTATGTCTCGAATGCCGGAATCGGGCACGATGAACCGAACGGTCATTTCCACCCAGTTGTCCGTCAGTCGCCAATAGATATCGGTTCGAGTTCGGAGCGCTTGACAACATAGCGCCTCTCAAACTCCTGCGAGCGCGGCCTCGCTCATTTCCGTAATCTTGATGGTATGTTTGCGTGCGGCTTCCAGCAGAATCTGCTCGGCCTTCCTCGCGATCCGCATTGTACGGCACAGGCAGACGCATCTCCTCCCAAATGAAGGGAAAGTCGCGCGTGTAATTGTAGACCGGTTCGTCAAAGATGACCGCATTGGTCACTCGCACGATGCGACCCGGTATATTGCCGCGCCTGCACCCACATGGGATCGCCTGTATCGCCTTCAGCGGGTTGCCCCATTTCCATGATCACGGTCTGAAGAAAGGTGAGGGCAATCACGTCGCCGCGTATGCCGCCCATAGTGATGCGGTCGCCAACGCTGAATGTCTCGCCGCTAAGAATGACAAAGTAACCGGCGAACGCCGTGACTACCCTCTGCAGAGCGAAAGCCAGCCCTGCGGTCACCATTCCCGCCGCCGTTGTCAGGGTCGCCGGGTTGTTGAACCAGAGCGAAATCAATCCGACCACGGTGATGAGCGCCACGGTGATGGAAATTCCCTGATGCGTCCAGAACGCGATACGCTTGCTCGCTTTATCCCAGGTTCTTCGTTGCGCGAGCGAGCGAAGCAAGCGCCCTAGCAGCATCACGAAGAGAACAAAAATTACCGAGAAAAGGAGCTTTTTCCCGTTCTCCGCGTTAACGCCGACCAGCTTGACGCCAAATAACTGAACGACGTGATGCGGACCGACCAATTGAATTACGTTTCCCACGGCAGCACCTACAACCATGCTAAACAGGTTCCCAGTTCGTCACGCGATAGGACCGCTCGCGCGTTGGACCCGAGCGCTCCATCGATCCTGTCCGCCGGTCCGCGTCCCATGCCAGCGTCACACTCGTGAACGTTGGGTTCGGCGACCCATCATCCTCGTAAAGCAGGACCCGGTGTTCGCCTTTCCCGTATACGCGAACCGTCAGATCGAACGCTTTCGGATCTTCGGTGTGAAGCGTCGGATGTGCCAAAGGCAGCAATGCGCCCGATCTCACGAATACAGGGATGCGATCGATTGGAACTGTAATTTTCAGCCGCTGCCCCCCGCTCATCCTCTCGCCGGTCCAGAAGTCGAACCACTCACCGCGAGGCAAGTAAACCTCTCGCTCCCGCTCACCCGCGACAACAGGCGCAATCAGCAAATTGTCGCCCACGAGATACTGATCGTCAATGGTCCAGGTCTGCGGATCGTCCGGATAATCCAAGACCAATGCGCGAAAGGGCGGAACGCCTTCCTGGTGGTAACGCACGAACGCCGCATAAACGTAGGGAACCAGCTGCATGCGAAGTTCGATCAACCGTCTGCAAACCGCTTCCAGCTCGTTCCAGCCTTCTGCGAAGTTCCCGGCATTGTTCGCAGTGCGATCCACCTGCTTCCACGGCGGATTCTTGATGTACCACGCGTTCACCATCGCCAGCGGCGAAAAGATCACGGTCTGAAGGCGTCGGATGAGATCCTCCGTGTCGCGCGCATCGCGAACCTCCGGACACCACAGGAGACCGGAAAACCCGGCGTTCACCACGCCCCGAATAAACTGCTGGTGATCGTAAAGATCGCTGTAGAGCACATACGGATAAGGCGTGGCTAATGCATGCGAAGAACGAACCAGCCCGAATGTTCGGATCTTCCGCCGTTCGAAGATAGCTTGAATCGTGTCCTGATAGCGCAAGCCGAAGAAGCAGTGCATCTGCTCGCCATCTGAGCCCGAAGGGAAATGGCTCAATTCAGGGAACGACCAGTTGCGGGTGTAGTCGGAGTTATCGCATTCGTCCAGCTTGTAGCCCGAAACTCCAAGTGCGACGTGCTCGCGCTCATGGAAATCGGCGAAGATAGCACGCGCCTGAGCCGTCAGAAAATCCGGGACGAGCCCGTCCCACACTTCGTAATCGCCCGAAAATGGCAGCAGCGGTTTGTGTATAGGCGACGTCGGATGCGTGAATGCGTGCTCCCACAGATTCACGCGATAGTTCGAATCCTTGAGCGTTGAGAGCATCCCGCGAGGATCCGGAAATTTGTCGCTCCACACGTAAGAACAGGAGTACGAGTGGGACTGCCAGCCCGGTTCGAGGCCTATCACGTCGCACGGAATGCTGCTGTTTCTCAATTCCTTAGCTAACGCAACAACTTCGGCTTGGTCGAACGAACCGAAGCAGCGATACCAGAATCCCAGGCCCCAGCGTGGAGGAATGGGGCCGGCTCCCGCAAACAGGTTGTACCGCTGAACCGCCGCGCGCATCGTCGGACCGGCGAAGATGTAGACATCCGCGCCCTGCGCTTCGGGAATCTCGATCAGCACGCGGCTCGCTTCGTTCATGTGGAAGCGCTGATATTCAGGAGGCAGCTGCACATTCGCGATACCGGAGGCGTGCGACGAGTTCTTTCTCACTTTGTTGCCGCAATAAAAGGTTGCGTACCGCGCGGTGTCTATGAAGATTCCGTAGCCGCGCGTGGTGACATAAAACGGCACAGGAGCGTGCGAATCGCCCAGGTCAGCCGCCGGGTCGGCGTTTACTCGCAGCTTCTTCTTCAGACCGCGCTGGAGAAAGGATTGAAACTGAAGACCGAGTCCATACACCAGCTCGCCGGGTTCGAGCGGAAGACTGATCCGATAGCCGCGTTGCGAGGCCTGCCCTGAAATCGAAGTCGCGCTCACCGGACAATTCGCTACGGAAGGCAGCTTAGCTAGGCCCTGCCGCGCGGGCTGATAATGCCGAACCTGAACAGGTGTCAGTTTCTCCGGCGTGCCGAAACTAACGCGCCAGATTCCGGGCAGCATCGGAGACTGGCCGGACGTTTGCGCGCCAGCCGCGCTCGCCAGCAATCCCAAACCTGCACCGGTGGCGCCAAACCGCCGCCTTGTTATCTTCATCGGCCCCCCTCGTACAATACTCTCGTGAAAGTCGGAATCGTCGGACTCGGGTTTATGGGGGTCACCCACCTGAATGCATACTCGAAGATTGCGGATGTCGAAGTCGCGGCTGTGTGCTCGGACGACGCCCGGGCATTATCCGGAGATTTGAGCCAAACCGGCGGTAATCTGAACCGTGAAATCGGCCAGCACGACTTTTCCCGGTTTCGCAAATACACGCAGTGGCGTGAGCTCGTGGTCGACCCGGAATTAGACGTGGTCGATATCTGCCTTCCCACTGACTTGCACGCGTCGGCAGCCATCGCCGCGCTCGCCGCGGGTAAACACGTGTTCTGTGAAAAGCCCATGGCTCTTTCAGCGGCAGATTGCGATCGCATGATCGGCGCATCCGAAGAGCACAATCGCATACTCATGGTTGGCCAAGTGGTTCGATTCTGGCCCGAGTTCGTTTATCTCGAAAACTTTGTGAAATCGGGCGAGCACGGCGCCATCCAATCGGCAACCTTTGTCCGGCAGTGCGGGCTGCCGGATTGGAGCAGCTGGCTGCCGAGCGAGGCCCGCAGCGGCGGAGCGGTCATTGATCTGCTGATCCACGACATAGACCAGGCGCTTTTGCTTTTCGGAGTGCCGGATCGCGTGGCGGCCAAGAAGCTTGGCGACGTCGATGCTTTGACGGCTACGCTCATTTACCCGGCGGGACCTGAAGTGCGTATTCAAGGCGGCTGGTTCTTACCGGGCGCTCCATTCTCGATGAGCTTTCAGGTGCGAGCGGAGCGCGCCGAATTGCAACTGACATCGCAGGGCTTGAAACTGAACGATCAATCGGGCAAATCGAACCAAATCGATCCCGGCAGCGGTGACGCGTTCGATTCGGAGATCGCTTACTTTGTCGATTGCTGCCGCAATGGCAAGAAGCCGGAGCGCTGTCTGCCGCAGGATTCGGCGCGAGCCGTAAAGATCGCGCTGCTGCTGAAACAATCGAGAGCCGCGGGAGGAGAGCAAGTCAAATGCTCGGTCTAGAAGACCTCGAAATAGGGCTTGTGTTCTGGGCGGGTGAAGACGCTCGCAAGACCTTGCAGGAAGTGAAGCAGTTCGGGATTCGAGCAGGGCAGTTGGGATTCCGAGGAGAGTTGCCGTTAGACGGCGCTGCCGAGCGTTGGGACGAAGCGCTGACTGCCGAGCATTTCATCGCGCCCACGGCGGTGTGCAGCTATATCGGGGAAGACTATTCAGACATCCCGACAGTGCAACGGACCGTCGGGCTTGTTCCGCGGGCGACACGAAGCGACCGCATTGCGCGAACGAAGGCGATCTCCGATGTCGCTTCCAAACTCGGCATGGATAGTGTTGCCTGTCACATCGGATTCGTGCCCGACGATCCCGATGATCCTCTTTACACGGAAATTCGCGATGTCGCGCGCGAGATCTGCGATCACTGCAAGGCGAATGGACAATCCTTTACGCTCGAAACCGGACAAGAGCCTGCCAAGGTTCTCTTGCGCTTCATCGAAGATGTCGAGCGCTCGAATTTGAAGATCAACTTTGATCCCGCAAACATGATTCTGTATGGCACGGGCGATCCGATCGAAGCGCTGGATGTGCTCGGCAAATATGTAGTCTCGGTTCATTGCAAAGACGGGGACTGGCCACCGATAGATCAGCCGGAAGCGCTGGGCACTGAGCGCCCGTTGGGAGAAGGAAACGTTGATATTCCGGCGTTTATCTCGAAGCTGAAGGAAATCGGTTATCGCGGGATTCTCAGCATCGAGCGTGAAACATCCGATCGGCAAACGCGCGCCGCGGACATCCGCAAGGCCGTTTCGCTGCTCAAGAATCTCACGGGAAGAGCTTAGGCGCGCGCCCGCCCTTCTATCCTGAAGATATTGCCAGTCCCGCGCCTGTTCCTGATCGACACTTTTGGATTCATCTTCCGCGCGTACCACGCCCGGGCGCGCAGCGGCGCTCCGCCCATGCGTACCAGCGCCGGCTTATCGACCGAAGCCGTTTTCATCTTTCATAACATGATCCGCAAGCTGATGACCAGCTACAAGCCGGACTATATCGCGTCCATATTTGAGAGCACTGAGCCTACCTTTCGATCCGAAAGTTTCGCTGCCTATAAAGCCAATCGCACGGAAATGCCGCACGATCTGGGCGAGCAGATACCGTATGTCCGCCGAATGCTTCAGGCGCTGCACATTCCCATCCTTGAATTCGCCGCCTTTGAAGCGGACGACGTGATCGGCGCCATCGCCTGCCGTGAGCACCCGCATCCCTTGGAAGTCGTCATCGTTTCCAGCGACAAAGACATGCTTCAGCTTGTGAACGACCGCGTCTTCATGCTGAATCCCATGAAAGACGACGAGTGGTACGACGCGGCGAAGGTGGAACAGTTCCTGGGCGTGAAGCCGTCGCAAGTAGCCGATCTTTTTGCGTTGAAGGGAGACTCGATCGACAACATCCCGGGCGCTCCAGGTATTGGGGATAAAGGCGCGCGGGATTTGATTGCGCGTTTCGGGTCCGTAGAAGCGGCCCTCGAACGGGCGCAGGAAGTCGAGCGCAAAATGTATCGCGAAAGCCTGCTCCAACATCGCGATCAGGTGATGCTCAGCAAACAGCTTGCCACCATCCAAACGCAAGTTCCCATCGAATGGGAGCTGGAATCGCTACGGGCGCAGCCGCCTAATAACTCTGCTTTGAAAGCCCTTTACAAAGAGCTTGAATTTTTCAGTCTTTTGAAAGATATCGCTCCCGAGGACGACAGCGCCACGCGCGATTACAAAACGCTTTCAGATGCGGACGCAATCTCCGAATGGATGAGTAAGCGGCCGCCGGATGCGCCGCTGGCGATTGCCATCGACCTGACAAATTCGTTTTTCGGCCTGTCGTATCGCGCGGGCGAAGGTCGCGCCATAACGTTCTCAATGCTCGATGCTGTTCGACCCACGATCCAATCGGAGACCGTTCCGAAAATTGCTCACGACGCGAAAGCTTTTCTCATCGGTCTCGCCAGCATGGGCATAAAGCCTCAAAACGTGATTGAGGACGTCATGCTTTACGCGTTTCTGTTATGCGCCGATCCCGGCGGCTGTTCGCCCGAAAATTTGGCGGAGCGTTTTCTGGATCGCAAGCTGAACGCGGCCGCGGAACAGCAGGCGGAAGCGACCCTCGCAGTGACGGAGATGCTTCGGCCGCAGTTGGAACGGCAAGAGCTTCTGAGCGTCTACCGCGAAATCGATCTTCCCCTAACGCCTGTCCTGGCGCAAATGGAAACAACCGGCATTCGCATCGATACCGCGGTTCTCGCCGAGTTGTCGGGCCGTCTCAGCGCTCGCATCGAAAGCATTGCGGAAAAAGTGTACGAGTTGGCCGGGCATCCATTCAACATCAACTCGCCCCAGCAGCTGGGCAAGATTTTGTTCGAGGAGATGGCGCTCCCTTCGCCCGTGAAATATGGCAAGGGCAAAGTGGTTTCCACCGCGGCCGACATCTTGGAGGCGCTTGCGCCCGCATATCCGGTTGCGCAGCTTGTCCTCGATTACCGGCAGCTCATGAAGCTGAAGGGAACCTACATCGACGCGCTGCCCCAATTGATTCGCCCGCAAACCGGCCGCCTTCATACGACGTTCAATCAGACTGGAGCAGCCACGGGACGGCTATCTTCCTCGAATCCGAATTTGCAGAACATCCCGATTCGTACCGAAGAGGGTCGCGAGATTCGCGCGGCGTTTGTACCGGAGCCCGGATGGAATCTGATCGTCGCAGACTACTCGCAAATCGAGCTGAGGCTACTGGCGCACATGTCCCGCGATCCCGTGCTGGTCGAGTCCTTTACCAATAACGAAGACATTCACACGCGCACCGCGGCTGAAGTCTTCAAGGTGAATCCGTTGATGGTTTCGGCTGAGATGCGCCGCTCGGCGAAAGCGGTGAATTTCGGTATCGTGTACGGCCAAACCCCTTTCGGATTGGCGCAACAGCTTTGCATCGATCGCAAAGAAGCCGAGCTTTACATCCGCCGCTACTTCGAACGCTATGCCGGAGTGCGCGAGTTCATCGACCGCACCATCGCTGAAGTGCGCCAGAGTGGAGTTGCCAAGACACTCTTAGGCCGGCGCCGTCCCATACCGGACATGCAGAGCCGTAATCCCGCGGCCCGCTCATTTGCCGAGCGCATAGCCGTGAACACCCCTCTGCAAGGTACGGCGGCCGATCTCATTAAGCTGGCAATGATTCGTATCGCGGCGCTGCTCGATAAAGAAAAGATGCAATCCCGTATGCTGTTGCAGGTCCATGATGAGCTGGTGTTTGAAGCGCCGCCATCCGAAAGCGATCACTTGAAAGAGCTGGTCAGAGCCGAGATGCAGAACGTATACGAATTGTCGGTTCCGCTGTTGGTCGATGTCGGCTCCGGCCCGAATTGGAGAGATGCAAAATGACATTACGCACATTTGGCGCCCTTGCGGTTTTGGTGCTTTCAGCCGCCTGCGGCAAGAAAACAGCCGAATTGACCCCCGCACCGGCTCAATACAAGGTGAAGCTGACGACCACGAAAGGAGACGTGCTGATTTTGGTTCATCGCGATTGGTCGCCGCTGGGCGCCGATCACTTTTATCAACTCGTGAAGACCGGCTTTTATGACGGCAATCGATTTTTCCGCGTGCTCCCTGGATTCATCGTGCAGTGGGGCATGAACGGCGATCCCACATTGAACAAACAGTGGAGCGACGCGACAATCAAAGACGATCCTCCGAAGGTCAGCAATAAAGTTGGAACCGTTGTGTTCGCAAAACCAAGTGCGCCCGATTCCCGTTCCACGCAGCTGTTCGTGAATTTAGGGGACAACAGCGCTAGCCTCGATCCCCAAGGCTTTACGCCCTTCGGCGAAGTTATTCAGGGCCTGGAAAATATCGCGAGCGTGTACGCGGGATATGGCGAGAGCCCGGACCAGGGTGCCATTGCGCAGAGCGGCAACGCATATCTCGAAGAGCGTTTCCCCAAGCTCGACTACATCAAAACCGCGCGAATCGCGCCTTAGCCCGAAGTGTGTTTAGCAATCCACGCGCCGATGGTGTCTAACGCGACCGGCGATATGGTCTGCGGAATAGTTGCGTACTCCCACCCCAAGCCGGTCTTTGCAGGCTGCAACAGATAATTCAACCCTGGAAGAATTTCCGCGGTCACGTCGCGATTTCCGCCAATTTTCAAGGCAGCCTTGATCGCGCGAATGTTCTGCTCCGGCACAACCTGAAGGTCTTTGTCGCCGTCCAGAGCGAGCACCGGACATTTCACCTTCATCAAGGTGGGCGCAGGATCATAAGACAGGAAAAAACGCAACCAGGGCGCTTCCAGGCGATGAAGCTGCTTCTGCCACGGCGGAACAAAGGGCCTGTACTCGGCCGGCAGGTAAAACAGAGCCTGCCGCAATTCGCCCTCGTTTTTGCCTTCGCGGATCAGGCGATAAAGGATGCTTCCGATCTTCTTGTCGGCGGCAATCTGGTCGTCGGGAATCTGCGCCGCTTTCTCGGCTCGTTCTCTCTGCCCTAACAACACCTGCTCTCCCGGTATTGCGGTCGCGGCAAGCAATACAAGAAACGAAACCTGCGGCACCCTGACGGCCACCATGGGCGCGATGATTCCGCCTTCTCCATGCCCGATCAGACCCACGCGCTTTTGGTCGACGTCGGTTCTCGTCATCAAGTAGTGGACGCTAGCTTCCGCGTCGGAGGCGAAATCCTGCGTCGTCGATTGTTCGAAGTTGCCCGCCGACTTGCCTGTGCCGCGATCGTCTACTCGAAGTACCGCGATTCCGTGCCGCGTCAGATAATCCGACAGCACGAGAAATGGCTTGTGACCCGCCGTGCTCTCATCGCGATCCTGCGGACCCGCGCCCGGGATCAACAACACCGCGGGAAACGGGCCGCCCTTGCTCGGTTTCGTGAACGTGCCGGAGAGAGTGACACCGGGAGCCGCGGCGTTGGCATAGATAACTTCTTCTTCGCTATAGGGAAACGGCGGCTTCGGCTCCTGGGCGGTCAGAACAGCGCAGATCGCAAGCAACATCCATCCGCGAAACCCCATCGACCCAATCATAGTAACTATCCGCCGGATGCGAGACTGAAAGGAGATGACTGGAAACGAGATTAGGGCGAAGTTCCTGGACTATTTCGCCGGACAACGCCACAAAATCGTCCGCAGCTCATCGCTGGTGCCTGCCGACGATCCGACGCTGCTGTTCGCAAACGCCGGAATGAACCAGTTCAAGGACGTCTTCCTAGGCTTGGAAAAGCGGGACTACTCGCGCGCCACATCCTCTCAAAAGGTTGTTCGAGCCGGCGGCAAGCATAACGATCTTGAGAATGTCGGCTATACGCGGAAGCATCAAACGTTCTTCGAGATGCTCGGCAACTTCTCCTTTGGCGATTACTTTAAAAAAGACGCCATCGCGTTCGCTTGGGAGCTGGTCACAAGTCCTAATTGGTTCGCGATGGCAAAGGACAAGCTGTACGTCACTGTCTTTCGAGAGGACGACGATGCGGAACAGTTGTGGCAGAGTGTCGCCGGAGTTCCGAAAGATCGCATTTTCAGACTGGATGAAAAAGACAATTTCTGGCAGATGGGCGAGACGGGACCTTGCGGCCCCTGCTCGGAGATCTTCTACGATCTCGGCCCGGAAGCCGCCGAAAAGGGCCGCGAGCATGAGCGCTTTCCGCTCGAGGGAGGCGGCCGCTACGTTGAGATCTGGAACTTGGTCTTCATGCAGTTCGATCGCGCACTGGATGGATCCCTGACACCCCTTCCGAAACCATCCATCGACACCGGCATGGGTCTGGAGCGGGTGACTACCGTTCTCGAAGGCCATCTCTCAAATTACGAGACCGACTTGTTGCAGCCGGTTATCGAGCGCGCCGCCGAGCTGTTGCACGTTCAGCCCGGCGCGGAGGAAAGAACTGATATCGCGCTTCGCATTAATGCCGATCACGCGCGCGCGACAACTTTCCTGATTCATGACGGCGTTGTGCCCGCGAACGATGGCCGCGGGTACGTGCTGCGGAAGATCATGCGGCGTGCCATGCGCAATGCGCGTCTGGTGGGCGCGACGGAGCCATATTTGCACAAGCTGACAGGATTTGTGGCCGATTTGATGAAGCCTGGCTATCCGGAACTGCTCGAGAGCATCGAACGCGTGGCGCGAATCGTACTCGAAGAAGAGCACCGCTACGCAACTACGTTTCAAGTGGCGGAGCGAGTTTTCCACGATGAAGCCAAGTCAGCCGTCAGCGGCGTGCTCCCCGGCGCGGCGGCATTCAAGTTGTACGACACCTATGGCTTGGCGCTCGATGAACAGGAAGAGATGGCGCGTGAATTCGGATTGACAATCGATCATGAAAATTTCGCCGCGGAGATGGAGAAACAGCGCATCCGGGCGCGCTCAAGCTGGAGAGGGGCGGATAAGGCGCAGGTTCCGGAAGTCTACAAGGATTTATCCTCGACGGAATTCATCGGACGCGACAATCTCGAAGCGCCGGTCGAGGTCGTGCGGTTGATCGTCAATAAAAACCCGATCGATTTGGTTGAGCAAGGCGCGGCTGAGGCGGTCTTCGGCAAGACTCCGTTTTATGCCGAATCGGGCGGACAGGTAGGCGATACTGGCCTGCTGCTCGACCCCGAGACGCGGGAAAAGGTGGCGATCGTCGAAGGAACATACAAACCGACCGCGTCGGCGATGGTCCACCGCATCCACGTACTGACCCCGATTCGAACCGGCAACCGGTTGATTGCAGTTGTGGACCGGCCGTCGCGTCGAGCAACCATGCGGAATCACACCGCCACGCATCTGCTTCATGCCGCATTGCGACAGGTGCTGGGCACGCACGTCAAACAGAAGGGAAGCGTTGTCGAACCCGGCCGGTTGCGCTTCGATTTCGAGCACTATTCGCGGATCTCAGACGACGAGCTGCGCGAAGTAGAGCGGCTGGTGAATCAACAGATCCTTGCCAATACGGAAGTCGTGACCGACGTTATGGATCTCGACCAGGCGCTTGCTACAGGCGCGATGGCTTTGTTCGGCGAAAAATACGGCGAGAATGTGCGAGTGGTCAGTATCCCCGGCTTCAGCCGCGAGCTATGTGGCGGCACGCATGTTCATCGAACCGGCGACATCGGGCTGTTCAAGATCGTTTACGAAGGCAGCAGCTCCGCGGGCGTTCGGCGAATCGAGGCAATCACCGGCGAAGGCGCTCTCGAAAAATTCCAACAAGCCGCTGCCCAGCTCTCGAAGGTGAGCGAACTGCTGCACGGTACGGAAAACGCCATTGTCGATCAAATCGAAAAGCTTGTCGAGCACCAAAGAATTCTCGAGCGCCAGATAGAGCAGTTCAAAACGCAAATGGCTCGCCAACAGATCGAAACGCTCAAGGGCCGCGTGTTGAACGGCGCAACGGTACTCGCCGAACAAGTAGAGGGACTGGACCGAAATCAGCTTCGAACGCTCGCCGATTCGCTTCGCAACAAGTGGGGCAGCGCGGTAATCGTCATCGCCTCGATCCAGGATTCAAATGTCTCGATCGTGTCCGCAGTGAGTAAGGACCTCACCGGCAAAGTTCAGGCCGGGAAACTTGTGGGCGAGGTAGCGAAAGCGATCGGCGGTAAAGGCGGCGGGAAGCCCGATATGGCCGAGGGCGCCGGCAAAGATCCGAAAGCATTACCTTCCGCGCTCGAAAACGTTTACGAAACTGTGGGAGCGCTGCTCAATGGAGCAGTTTGACGTCGCAATCGTGGGCGCGGGACCTACGGGTCTGGCCTGCGGCATCGAGTTAAAACGGCGCGGCCTCTTGCCCGTCTTGTTCGACAAAGGCTGCATTGTCAACTCCATCTATCACTACCCTATAAACCTGGTTTTCTTCACAACGCCTGAGCTGCTGGAGATCGGCGATATTCCGATGACGTCGCTGAATGAGAAGCCTGGACGTACGGAAGCTCTGAAGTATTACCGGCGCGTGGCCGATCACTATGGCCTGAATATCCATCAATATGAGCGCGTGCTTGCATTCGACGGCTCGGACGGACACTTCAGCGTCCGCACGAAAAAGATGTGGGGTGAACATTCCTGTTATTCGGCGAAGAAAATCATTCTCGCAAGCGGCTATTACGACATTCCGAACACCCTGAATGTGCCCGGTGAAAACCTGGACAAAGTCATCCACTACTACCGCGAGCCGCATCCTTACTACAACCACGATGTGCTGATTGTAGGCGCGAAGAACTCCGCCTCGATTGCGGCGCTCGAACTCTTCTGGACCGGCGCGCGCGTCACTATGGTCCATCGAGGGACGGGCATTTCAAACAACGTGAAGTATTGGATTAAGCCGAACATCGAGAACCGCATCAAGAATGGCGAGATCAAAGGTTATTTTCACAGCACAGTCAAAGAAATCCACGTCCACGATGTTGTTCTAGAAACCCCAGACGGCGAGGTAACCATCAAGAACGATTTCGTGTTTGCCATGACCGGATACCGGCCCGACTTCACCTTTATGTCCGAGCATGGAATTCATCTCGACGAGGCTACTTCGAAGCCGATTACAGACCCCCATACCCTCGAGAGCGAACGCGCAGGCGTGTACCTGGCGGGCGTGATTGTCGCAGGTACGCACACCAATGAAATCTTTATCGAGAACGGACGCTTTCACGGAAAAGTAATCGCCGAAGCCATCGCCAAGAGTCTCTCGCCGAATCTATGATGGATCATGCGTTGGGCATCTCTGCTGTTCCTTATTCCTTCCATTGCGCTCGAAGCGGCTGAAACTCACACTCTGCTCGCCACTCCTCAGACCATCTGCTGGGGTTACTATTGGGCGCGGGCGAAACCCGCTATAAAGATTCATTCCGGCGATGAGGTTCAGATTCAGACCGTCTCCGGCAATCCCACTCGGCTTATGGAAGCAGGCGTGAAGCCCGAGGACATTCAGCCCGCTCTCAAAGATATCTATGCTCAAGTGCCGGCTTCGGAAAGAGGACCCGGCGGTCACCTGTTGACTGGCGCAGTCTATATCGAAGAGGCCGAGCCGGGCGATGTACTGGAAATCCGTATCCAAAAGATCACCATGGACGTACCCTACGCTTACAACGGATTCGGCCCCACGACCGGCGCTTTGCAGGACGATTATCCCTATCCGCGATTCAAGCTGATTCCACTCGATCGCGAGCGGGGCATCGCGAACTTCGGTCCAGGCATCGCCATTCCGCTCCATCCGTTTTTCGGCAGCATGGGCGTGGCGCCGCCAGGAGGAGGCAAGCTGAATAGCGCGCCGCCCTGGATTCACGCGGGCAACATGGATAACAAAGAACTGGTGGCGGGAACCACGCTTTACATTCCGATCCACCAGAAGGGCGCATTGTTCGAAGTGGGCGACGGGCATGCGGGCATGGGAAATGGCGAGGTGGATGTCACCGCGATGGAAACTTCGCTCACCGGAACGTTCCAGTTCATCGTTCACAAAGGCGTCTCCCTTCGCTGGCCGCGAGCGGAAACGCCGCAGTATTACATCACCATGGGCTTCAATGAGGAGCTGAACAAAGCCACCGAGTTGGCCATTCGAGAGATGATCGACTTTCTGACCACCGAAAAACATTTGAGCCGTGACGACGCGTACATGCTGATGAGCGTCGCGGTCGATCTGGATATTACGCAGTTGGTGGACGGCAAGAAAGGCGTTCACGCCATGTGCCCGAAAGCCATTTTCACAGGCAGCGGAAGCGCGCCGATGGTTCCGAACAGTCAGTGAGGGTATTTTCGCGCTGTGTACAATCTGGCATAATTCCCTCCTTCGTGCCCGTTGAAGCCGTTCCAATTACGTGTTCACCTCATAAACGCGCCATTTTGGGTCGAGACACCACACTCGGGAAGTTTTTCTGTTATGCTTCCCCCAGCCGCGAGGCGGGGTAGCGGAATTAGCGTGGAGGAAACCGCCGAAGTGTTGAGAGTGGCGCCGAACACGGTGATCCGGGACTGGAGCTTTGCTCGAACGGGGCAGCGCCGGGAACTGCGCGGCGACAGGACAGCGAACCATGGAACGCCTGCAGCAGATTGAGGAAATCTTTCATCAAGCGTTGCGGCGTGAGCCTGTGCAGCGTGAAAGCTACGTCCGCAACGCCTGCCAAGGCGACAGCGACTTACGCCGCCAGGTCTTATCTCTGCTCTCGAATTACGAGGACAATGCCAGCTCCGAGCCGTGGGCCGCGCGGGCAGCAGCTCAACTCATTGATCAGCCGGTCTCGCTGCAACCCGGACAATGCCTGGGTCCGTACCGGATCGACTCGTTTCTTGCTGCCGGCGGCATGGGGCAGGTCTATCGCGCAACCGATATGCGGCTTCAGCGCCACGTGGCGATCAAAGTCTCGGCCGCGAAGTTCAGTGAGCGTTTCGAACGGGAAGCGAGGGTCGTCGCTTCGCTCAATCATCCCCACATCTGCCAACTCTACGACGTCGGCCCGAACTATCTCGTCATGGAGTTTGTTGAAGGCTCGCCGCTCAGCGGACCGCTTCCCCTAACCAAAGCTGTCGAATACGCTGCGCAAATACTGGACGCCCTGAGCGCCGCACACCGCAAGGGCATCGTGCACCGTGATCTCAAGCCAGCTAATATCCTGGTCACGAAACGGGGAATCAAGTTGCTGGATTTTGGGCTGGCCAGGCAGAGCGGCCCGGTTCAGCAAAGCGAAGCTACGTTGACAGCCGGATTGACCGCCAAAGGGGAGATCCTCGGAACGCTGAATTACATGTCTCCGGAGCAACTGCAAGGCAAGGACACCGATGCCCGCAGCGACCTGTTCAGCTTTGGATGCGTGCTTTACGAGATGGTCTCGGGCGTGCAGGCGTTCGACGGAGAGAGCGCGGCCGGCGTGATTGCAGCAATCCTGGAACGTGAGCCGCCTGTGTTGAGTCCTGCCTCGCCTGTGGAACGCGTGATCCAGACCTGCCTGGCCAAGGACCCGGATCAGCGCTTTCAGAACGCGCTTGATGTGAAGCTCGCGCTGAACTGGGCCATGGAGGAGCCCTCGGTTCCCGCAGAAAGGCCCGGCCGACGGCGCTGGATGGCGGCATTGGCGGCGCTCATGGTGGTTGCTGCGTTCGGAGGAGTCTGGGCGGTCTCGCACTTCGCTAAGACCGTGGCCGAAGATCGTATCATCCGCTTCCAGGTTTCGCTCCCGGCAGGCGGGAGCATTCAACTGGGTTTTCGAGGAGTCGCGGTCTCACCGGACGGCCAGTCAGTAGCGTTCGCCGCCGATTCCAACGGTCAGAACGGACTGTGGATTCGCGCGCTCGATAGCGAATCCGCGCGGCTTCTCCCCGGAACCGAAGGCGCGACGCTTCCATTTTGGTCTCCGGACGGCACGTCCATTGCGTTCTCCGGCGACTCGACGTTCGCTGGCTCGGCATTGCAGCAGATCGATCTGTCGCGCCAGAAGCTATCGAAGGTTTGTGATGTGAATGGCTGGTTCAACGGCGGAACCTGGCTGGATGACGGGCGCATTCTGTTTGCGATCCGGGACAGGGGCATTTTCCAGGTGCCGCCCACGGGCGGCCTGCCGTCGCCGGTTGCACTCCTGGATCGGTCGCACGGCGACGTCACCTACGCGACTCCGCAGCCGCTCCCCGAAGGTCGCTTCCTCTATACAGTGCAGAGTCTGGAATCGGTGGACATCTACGCAGCTTCTTTGAGTAAACCGGCCGAGAGAACGCGGCTGGTCAGGAATGGAATGAACGGATGGGTTGCACGCGGCCGCAAGGGAACGGATTACCTTCTGTGGCTCAGCGGGGGAACGCTGCTGGCGCAGCCACTTAATCTCAAGAAGCTCGAACTCGCCGCCGGGCCCCGAGTGCTGGCGGATCATACGAACGTGGCTGCTTCCGGCGCCGGGACTCTGCTTTTCGGCTCTTCGGCCCAGGTCGGAGGTCGCGTCCGGCTTGGGCCCGTCCGTCAGTTCGAATGGTTCGACCGGACCGGGAAGGAGGCCGGCACGGTGGGTCCGCCAAACACTTTCCTTTTCAGCCGCCTCTCGCCCGATGGGCGCCGCGTCGCCACGATTCGCTCGGGCCCGAATGCCGACATCTGGTTACTGGAAACCGGACGTGATGCGGCGAACCGCCTCACCGCCGGTCACGGCGTCCACATCTCTCCGGTATGGTCCCCGGATGGCCGGACGATCCTGTTCAGTTTCGGCGCTCCTTTCAATATATTTCGAATCCGCGTGGACGGCGGCGGCGCCGAAGAACGTGTGACGCAGTCGCCGAACACCCAGACCATCGATGACTGGTCGCACGACGGCCGATTCATCGTTTACCATCAGGCATCGGCCGAGAACGGGTACGATCTATGGACCATGGAAGTGACACCCGAGGGAAAGCTCGTTCCGGGGGCCAGCCCGCGCCCGTACAACCGCGGAGAGTTCCAACAAAGGTCGGCCCGGTTCTCTCCCGACGATCACTGGCTGGCCTACGAGTCCGACGATTCGGGCCGAGCCGAGATTTACGTTCAAGCCTTTCCCGAACCGGGCCGGAGGTTCCCCATCTCAGCCGGTGGAGGCACGTTCCCGGAGTGGGGAAAGGGAGGCCGCGAACTGTACTATGTATCGACGAGTGGAAAGCTGATGGCAGTGGAGTTGAAATACACGAGGGAGTTCCCTCGAAGCCTCACCTTCCCACGAGCTGTTTTCGGTTCCACCGGTCGGCAACGGAAATCCTTACGAAGCGGCTCCGGATGGCCGCCGGTTTTTGGCCGGTGTCGCCAAAGGCAGCTCACAAACTCTCAACGTGATCGTCAACTGGCCGGCTTTAATGCAGCGGGCCGCCAACCAATAAGATGCATGCGCTTGAGGCTGTGCATTCTCGCCGGAAGCCATTTGTCGGCCGCACGATGTCGTTCCGCAGGTGAACCGCCGCGTCAGGCGCGTGACATCGGCACCGAGAGCTCACGGCAGTTTTGCCATATTGTTCAGGGCGACTTACAGCCGTTCCCAGCCAATGTGCTCAAGCCGCGGCTCGAATAACGCCGGATGCAGTATCTCCGCAAAAATTTGAAGCGATTCGACGAGCCGCGGTCCAGGCCGGTTCATAAATTGATTGCCGTCGCACAGGAAAACTCTGCCTGCGCGTACGGCCGTAAGTTGACCCCATCCCGGACGATTTGTGAGCCAGTGTATTTCGCTGCGCGTGCGCGCGAGGTCCAAGCCGCAAGGCAAAGCGACGATAACATCCGGGTCGGCCGCTATGATTTGCTCCCAGGTCATCCAGGGCGAATGTTGACCCGGCAGGCCGAAGAGATTTTCGCCGTGCGCCATCTCGACCAGCTCCGGCACCCAATTCCCGCCCGCCATCAGCGGTTCCAGCCATTCAATGGCCGCGACCCGCGGCTTCGCCCCCACTGTGGCAGCCCGCGCCGCAATACCATCGATTCGCCGCTTAAGGGATCCGATGAGCGCTTCTCCTCGCGCATCAAAACCGCAGGCCGATGCCACCCGGGCGATATCCCGCCACAGATCGGCAAGCGCGTAGGGCTCGAGCACGATAATCCGCGCATCGGTCGCCATCTCCTCGCGCAACGCACGCTCCACATCATCCAAACTGACCGCGCAGACCTTGCATTGCGTTTGGGTGATGATGTGGGTCGGTTGAAGACTTCTGATGAGAGCGGAATCCACCTCGTAAACGCTTATGGCGGAAGCGACACGCTCTTTCACCAGCCGGTCTATTTCGGCGCTCGATCCCGACACTGGAATCGATGGCCGAGTACAGACCGGCAAGGAGCTGACACTGGGCGGATAATCGCATTCGTGCGACCTGCCCACTTGAAACGGTCCCAGGCCGAGCGCATGCACGATTTCAGTAGCGCTAGAGATAAGCGGGAGCAACCGAACTTCGCGCACAACCCACTATACCGGCGGTCTGTGGTTTATTGGCTCAGTCTACAGTGGTTCCAATCCGAGCCGTGACTGAAAGGAGCGGTTTCTTCAGGGGAGCGGAAGAAAGGGTCGCTCAGGGAACTCGGTCGGGTGGGCTATTGGTTGGGTTCGTTGAAGAAGTTTACAGGATGGGGTGTGATGCTGCGGATATTAGTTGCGGAGCGACCATTATTCCCTGAGCCAATCTTTTCGTGTACGGACATTTTGTTAGCACCTGAGATGCCAAAACCCCCGCTGAGATTTTCCATACACTTACAGGGGCGGCCACATCTACACGAAGCGCATTTTTTACGCGCCCTTATCGGGATGGTTAACGCTATCAGTGAATCGCCGATGCCGGCGGCTCGGTCGGCAGCGTAGCGGGCAATGAAGACGGGCGCGCGATCCGCCCATTCAAGGCTTCCTGAACGGTAACGTGGTTTTCCTCCAGCGTCGTGCCGAGGGTTTGATTCAGAGATACGCGGGCGTTACTGTAGGCCGCCAACGAAGCTACTTCGGTGGCTTGCGCCGTAGCCAGATCGCGTTGCTGCTGCACCACCAGAAACGTCGTAGATGCGCCCAGCGCGAATTTCTTTTGTTCGGCGTCCAATAGTTGCTCCTCGAGAACCCGATTCTTCACAGAAGCCAGGTAGCGGATACGCGCCTGCTGCAGGCCGGTCACTTGATTCGATACGTCGACGGCAATCTGATTCAGGCTTCGCTGGTTCTCCAACTCCGTCTGCCGCAGGCCTAATTGATCGATAGCGAAGTCGGCTTGCGCCTGACGGTTGCGCAGCGTCGGAGCGAGATAAGTATAAGCCCTTTCGCTGGGGAAGTCGCGGCGTATCGCTTGCCCTAGGCCGGTGCCCAGACCGCCTACGAAATAGGAGTCCGGCGTCTCACAAAGGCTGCCGGGGGGTCCAAGGGAGGACGGACACGGCCCAAAACCCGGAGGAACCGGCGAATTCCCGGCTTTCGTCTGAGCGGTCCCGCTCCGTACCAGGACCGTCCTAGCTGTTCCGTTAAGGCCCTGAGACGAAGCGTTAACGACGCCTGCTAATTGCGGCAGAAGGCTATTGGTTGTTCCAAGCGCGGAAATTTGGCTATTGCTCAACGTAATCTTCTGCGCCGCAATATCGGTACGGTTGGTGAGCGCCGTTCGAATCAAATCCTTCAAAGGCGGCGTATTGTCTTGCTCCGGCACAACGATAACGTCCAGCGGAATGATCTGAACCTCTGCAATCAAAGGATCGGCTAGTCCTGTCCGGCTCAAGACATTCTTCAGCTGCACTTCCTGCTGCTGCAAACTGGTCTGCGAAACCACCAGATCCTGTTGACTCGATGCAACCTGCGCCTCCGCCGTTGTGACGTCCAATGGCGCCATCGTGCCAAGCTCAACCTGTTTCTTGTTGTTTTCGTAGAACTGCTGAGCGACCGTTACGGCACTCTGCTTTGCCTTCAGATCCTGATAATCGGCGGCCAATCCGTAGTAGAGATTCAGCACATTCGCCACAATGCCGATCACCTCGCCTTGGAAATTCAAATCGTCCAGCTTCAGGTTGGCCTTAGCGATCGTGATATTCCGGCTGTTGACAGCCACGCCGAAACCTTGCAGGAAGTTGTGCTGAACCTGTAACTGCAAGAGTGGAGCATTGGTCGGATTTAAGAGATCGGTCGGAGCGTTCTCATTCAGGTAAGAATCACGGTACGTAATCTGCGCCTGCCCGCCGCTAAGAAAACCTTCGGTGATGGAAGCTGAGTAATTTCGCGTATTGTCAACCAGGCTGGCGGTTCCGCTGACGACTTCGTTCGGAAGCGGTGTCGTTCTATGCGACCACGTGTTTGTGCTCTGAAAGACGGGATCGAGGTTGGGGGTTACAGGTCCTATCTGAGTAATGGTTGCGCCGACCGCGTTCCCGGTGTTGGCATTATTTCCTCCGGTGCTCACGCCTGCAGACGCCTGGCTTCCATTTACACCTTGGCCGCTGGCAACCGATCCCGCCTGCGAGGAAGCACTGGGAACGCCCGGCAAAGCGCCACCGGCCTCGGCCCGCTCCAGATTCCAAACGTCGATCACCGGCGTGTAACGGGCAAGTTCGACATCGATATCGTTCTCGAGCGCCAACGCGATAGCGTCCTGCGCGGTCAGGTACAGCTTGCCCGCTCGCACCAGATCTTGCAAACGCAAGGAATTGGATAGCCGGGCAGGGGGAATCGTCGTTGCCTTGTATGGCCGCAGAAAAATAGTTCCAGTCGGCTTTTCCGGCGCGATAGCCTGCTGCGCGATTGTGATGGGAGCCGCGCACGCAAAAGAAAGTGCGAGGGCAATCGCTCTTCTGATCATTGCGTCTGCTCCGGATTCGGAAGCTTTTCGGGCAACACAGACTTACGCGCCACCCGGCCGGCGAGAGCCTCGGCAATCGAGATGTGGTTTACGTCCAGGGTCGTTCCCATCGACTGATCGAATTGGATGCGGGCGTGGCTGTAATTGGCGAGGGCCTGCGTCTCAGCGCTTTCGGCCGCGGCCAATGTTTGTTGATCGGTCACCACCTGGAAAACGGTGGACGCGCCCAGCGTGTACTTCTTCTTATCCGCATCCAAAGTCTGTTGCTGCAATATCCGCGCTTTCACTGCCGAATCGTAGCGAACGCGCGCCTGCCGTAACCCGATCACGGCGTTTTGCACGTCGACGCGGACTCCATTCACGGCCTTTTGCAGCGTCAGCTCGTTTTGCCGGAGCTCGAGCGCGCTCGTTGCGTAATCGGATTGCGCGGCGCGATTGCGCAGAGGAATGTTCAGCGATAAACCGGCCGAGTAATTCGGGAAGTTGCGGCGGAAGATCTCCCCCAGCAGGTTTCCATAGCCACCGGTCAAATAGGGAATCTGCGGCACAGCCCCAGGGGCAAGATAATTCGGAGTTCCGGTCAATCCGTTGTTCGTGACCTCGGCAAAAACTTGCAGCGTCGGCCTCAGCTCATTCCGGATTGCCACCAGGTTTATCTTGTTGCTGTCAATCGTGAGCCGGTCCTCGGCTATTTCCGTCCGGTTTCCGAGCGCCTGCTGAACCAAGTCGCTAATCGGTTTCAGCTCATCGGTCTCCGGCACCTGAATAGTGTCGAGCGGAACGACGTGAACCTCGGCCATAGTAGGACTTGCCACGCCGTTACGGCTCAACGCATTCTTCAAGACCGTTTCCTGTTGCAGCAGGTTGGTCTGCGATATCAGAAGATCTTGCTGGCTCGAATAAACCTGCGCTTCGGCGCGCGTCACTTCGATGGGCGCCAGCGTGCCGATTTGTACCTGCTTCTTGTTGTCTTCGTAAAGCGCCTGCGCCGTCGCCAGCTCATCTTTTCTCGCCTTCAAGTCTTCATTGAAGCTCACCAGATCCCAGTAAAGGTTTAGAACGGCCGATACCGTAGTGATCAACTGCTGCTTGAACTGGAGATCCGAAACCTTCTCGTTGTTCTTCGATACCTTGATGTTGCGGCCCAGTACCGCACGCCCAAAGCCCTGCAGAAGATTCTGCGAGACCTGCAAATCCAGGCTGCCCGTCGTGAAGGGATTCAAATTGTAGGAAAGGCTGTTGTAGTTGAATCTTTCGCTCGAAAACGTGAGCTGCGCCGTCGTTCCGAAATCCGTGTTCTGGGCGAATTGAGCTTCGTAGGTACGCGACTGCAGCACCAGCGCAGTTGTCCCAGTGACAATCGTGTTGCTTTCCGGGCTGGTGTTGTGCGCGAAATTAGCGTACAAGAACATTTGCGGATCCAGATTGGGAATCGCCGGACCAAGCTGCGTAAGAACAGTGCCGCTGGAGCTTACGCCCGCGCCCGCTGTGGTTGCCGACGTGGAAGTGAGGCTCACGCCCGCCGTGCTTACGCTTTGCGGACCTGCCGCAACAGGCACTCCGACGCTGCGCAACAACCCTCCCGCCTGCGCCCGCTTGGTCACTTCCCGCGCGAGCAGGGGGCCGTAGCGTTGTATCTCAATATCCAGGTTGTTCTCAAGCGCCAAAGCAATGACGTCTTGAGAGGACAAATATAAATTCCCGCCGCGTACCAGCGCTTCGATGCGATCGGAATTCGCCATGTTGATGGGCGGAATTGTCGGCTGTTGATAAGGCCGCGTCAGCCAACCGAGCTTTCCCTTGGGAGGATCGACCCTAATCGCGTTTTGCGCGGATGCGGAACCAGCCAGTAGTATGAAGCTGCACAGCAAAGACAGAAGTGCTTGGAATCGTCTCATCAAAATAATCTAGAACCCTCATGTATAAGCGGAAAACGAGATGCGCACCGGCCAGGTTCCCTGATTTCGCTCGTGATTTCTCATGGTAGCGCAGCATGCGGCGCCTTAGCTCTGGACTGAAAAGGGATTCCAGCACGGCACTTTCCAATCTGCCGCCACCCCTAATCTGCTCATTCTTAACTGCGATTACCATTGGTGGTCTCCGTCGATCCACCGTGCCTGTCCGTTATTGGGATGGCTCGCATCACTTTCAGAAACGGCGTCCCACCCCTTGCTATGCTTTCCAACTGTGGCGGCCAATTCCATCTTGAGTTTGTTCGAGGAAACCGGCGCATATCTGCGAGGTCATTTCCGCCTCACCAGCGGCTTGCATAGCGCCGAGTATCTGCAATGCGCCAAGGTTCTCGCCTTCCCGGAGCATGCCGAGCGCCTTGGCCGCGAGCTGGCGAACAAAATTCAACCTTTGACCGGAGGCGCTTGCATCGATGTCGTCGTAGCGCCAGCGATAGGCGGAATTATCATCGGCCATGAGGTTGCGCGTGCTCTGAAGGTGCGTTCGCTTTTTACCGAGCGCGACGCCGCTTCGAACGAAATGATTCTGCGTAGAGGCTTCGAAGTAACACCCGGCGAGCACGCCATCGTTGTTGAAGACGTCGTCACCACCGGCGGGAGCACCAGAGAGGTCATTCGCCTGCTCGAGGACAGCGGCGCGACGGTACTCGCCGCAGGCTCGATCATCGACCGCAGCGGAGGACAAGCCGATCTCGGCGTGTCGCGAGTTGCGCTGGAAACGATGCACGCCACTGCCTACGATGCTCATGATTGTCCCTTGTGCAGAGAAGGCAAGCCGCTGGTGAAGCCTGGATCGCGGCGGAACTGAGATGCACCGCCTGCGCTTTGAGATTGCTTACGATGGCACCGATTTCAACGGCTGGCAAGTGCAGCCGGGCTTGCCCACCATCCAAGGTGTTCTTGAAGAGGTGATCGGAACCATCGAAGGTCAACCCGTGCAAGTGGTCGCCTCGGGCCGCACCGATGCCGGCGCGCATGCCTTCGCCCAAATCGCCGCGGTATCGATTGAAAATCCCATACCGGCGGATAACTTTCGAAGAGCCGTGAACCGGCTCTTGCCGCACTCCATACGAATCAGCCACGTTGTCGAAACCGAGCCCGATTTTCACCCCCGCTTCGATGCCCGCAGGAAGACCTACGAATACCGCATTTTTCGGGAAGAGGTGTGTCCGCCCTTTGAGCGGCGTTTTGTCTACCATCATCCATATCCGCTCGATGAGCGCGCAATGATTGACGCCGCGCCTTTACTCGAAGGCGAGCATGACTTTACCGCGTTTGCCGCCTCCGATGAGAAAGATGCGCCTACTGCCTCCAAAATGCGCACAATCTTTCAATCGGCTCTGGCAAGAAAAGAAAAAATGCTGGTATACCGCGTCACTGGATCCGGATTTCTGAAACACATGGTCAGAAATATTGTCGGCGTTCTGCTGGAAGTGGGGAAAGGAAATCTAACCGCGGAGGACGTCCTGGCGCGGCTCGAGCCGGGCCCTAAAATCAATCCTGGACCCACTGTTCCCGCTAGCGGTCTGTTCCTGGTTTCGGTGGAATATCGCTGACCCCGCGATATTCGAGTATCAGCACTGTGACGTCGTCCCGAAGCGGTTCACCGTGGTGAAACTCCAGGACCTGGTCAAGGAGTTTTTGATGGATTTCCTCGGCAGCGAGTCCCGCAAACAGGGGCAGGCCGCTTTTCAATTTTGAATCGAACGCTTCCCCTCCGCTGTTCTCCGCTTCCGTCAATCCGTCGCTGTACGCAATGATCTTGTCGCCCCGCCCAAGTTGAAGCCCCGCTACTTGAAACTCCGCTTTCGCTTGAAGTCCCAGCGGCGGCCCGGTCGTATGCAGTTTGCGAACCTCGCCGTCGGTCCGCACCAGGAATGGCTCGCAGTGGCCGGCATTGGCCCACTCGAGCGCGCCCGATGAATGAATAGTGGCGTAGAACAGTGTGGCGTATTTCTCGCCCTGCGCGCGATCGATCAGGAAATTATTGATCTTCGTCATTAGTTCATGGAGTGGCAGTTCCAGCCCCGAACCCAGCAGGAATGCGCCTTGCAGGAGTGAAGCGAGAATTGCCGAGCTGACGCCTTTTCCCGACACATCCGCCACTACCGCGGTCCAGACATCCGGGCCGATGGGACGAATGTCGAAGTAATCTCCCGCTACTTCCGCCGATGGCAGGCTCGATCCCGCGGCGCAGAACCAGCCGCAGTTCGGGAATTTCTGCGGCAGAAGACTTTGTTGAATCCTGCGCGCGAAACCCAGTTCTTGTTCCAGCAAGCGCTTCTGCCGTTCTTCCTCCAGCAGCTTTGCATTCTCGAGCACCGTCGACGCTTCTAACGCAAGCGTGTGCAGCAATTCGCGGTTCAATTCCGAAAGCGTGGTTTGTTTCTCGCGTGAATCCAGGTACAGCAGCCCGATCGTATCGGTTTGCGAAGACAACGAGAGTGTTTCTTCTGTATTGATGCTTCGGAATTGCACCAGCGGAACGCAGATGATGTTCCGGAACTCCGCCCCATTCGCGGCATCGGAAGCAAAGCTCATCGACAGCAGATCGCGCCGTTCCCGTAATGCGGCTTCGATAAGCGAATTGGGAATGTCCACGTCGGAATGCGCCAGCGGCGAACCACCCCGGTCGCGTCCCACTTTCACTTCGAGCGCCTCTTCCGAACGCAGCAGCAGGAACCCGCGTTCGGCGCCGGTCAGCGCCAGCGCTGCATCGACTACAGCGCTAAGTACCTCGTCCCCGGAGAGCGAAGTTTGCAGAGCTCTGGCGACTTCGACCAGCGACCGCAGCCGCGCGAAGCTTCCCGCCGCGCCGCTTGCCTGCGAAGATGCCGACAGTCGATCCAACATCCGGTTGATCCGTCCATCGGAATCCGCAACCACCAGATGATAGGAATCTTCGAAACCGAAGTGCACCGAATCTCCGCTTCGCAGCGGCGTAACTTTTTCGATGCGCTTTCCGTTCACCCACGTCCCGTGTAGGCTCTCCAGATCTTCGATAAACAATCCCGCGCCGTCTCGAAAAATCCAGGCGTGCGCGCGCGAAGCTCGATTGTCTCTCAGAATCAGGTCGTTATCCGGTCCGCGCCCAATGCGGAAGGGCAGCGGCTCGATAAGGATGCGCGTGCGTCCTCCCGAAGGATGTATCACATCCAGAGCCGCGCCCATCACAACGAGCTTCTCATGTACACGCGGAAGGCTTCACGCGTGTTTGGTACAAACGTGTTCGGGGCTCGACTTTTGTTTACAAAAGTACTCATCGCCAATCGAGGCGAAATCGCCGTGCGTGTGATTCGCGCTCTCCGCGAAATGGGAATTCGCAGTGTCGCCATTTTTTCAGAGGCCGATCGGCGTGCGCCGCATGTTCTGATGGCGGATGAAGCTGTCTGCGTCGGTCCCCCCGCTTCCTCGGAAAGCTATCTGGTCCCGGAACGGATCTTAGACGCGGCGCGAACGACCGGCGCGGAAGCCATTCACCCCGGCTACGGATTTCTGAGCGAGAATGCGGGTTTTGCCAAACTCTGCAGCGACGCGGGCGTCAAGTTCATCGGGCCGTCATGGGAAGCTATCGAAAAAATGGGCTCTAAGACTTCGGCGCGTCGCATTGCCATTGCGGCAGGCGCTCCCGTTGTCCCCGGCTCAGAGCAAGGCATTCGCGATTACGCGCAAGCCCGTAAGACGGCCGCAAAAATTGGCTATCCAGTGTTACTGAAAGCGTCGGCCGGCGGCGGCGGTAAAGGCATGCGCCGCGTAGACGAGGACGCTGGATTGCGGGATGCCATGCGCGCGGCATCGAGCGAGGCGGAACGAGCATTCGGGTCCGGTGAGATTTACCTTGAAAAGCTGATCGAGCGCCCTCGCCATATCGAAATCCAAGTGTTGGGCGATGAGCATGGGAACCTGATTCATCTAGGGGAACGCGAATGTTCTATTCAGCGCCGCCATCAAAAGGTGGTCGAAGAGTGCCCATCCCCATTGGTTCTGCAGAATCCGGGGCTCCGCGAACAGATCGGCGAAGCCGCGCTTCGTATCGCGCGTGCCGCCGATTACTCGAACGCGGGTACGCTGGAATTCCTGGCCGATCAGCAGGGCAATTTCTACTTTCTCGAAATGAATACTCGGCTCCAGGTGGAGCATCCTGTAACAGAGTGGACCACCGGCATCGATCTGGTCCGCTGGCAAATTCGCATTGCCGCGGGCGAGCGCCTCACGTTACAACAATCGGAGATCGAATGGAACGGTTCTTCCATCGAGTGCCGCGTCTATGCGGAAGACCCCGAAAACAACTACTTCCCAAGCCCCGGCACAATTGTTGGATATGCGGAGCCTTCCGGTCCCGGCGTGCGGGTCGATGGAGGCGTTTATTCGGGCTGGACGGTTCCTATCGAATACGATCCGCTGCTTGCGAAACTTTCCGTTTGGGCGGATGGCCGGCCAGCCGCCATTCATCGCATGCGGCGCGCGATCGCCGAATACCGTGTGCTAGGGATCACTACAAACCTGCGGCTGTTTGAGCAGGTCATGTCCGATGAGCGGTTCTGCGCGGGTGATCTGCACACCGGCTTTCTCGACGAATTCATGAAGCGTTCGCATGCGCCTCAGGAAGATTCTTCAGCGCTTGTGGCATCCATGATTGCTGCCGCTCATGTTAAAGCCGAACGCCTGCAGGCAGAGCCCGAAAACGCTTCGATGGCGAGCGCCTGGCGTGCGGAGCAAAGGCGGGGACTTCTGCGTTGAAGCTGCGTGTAGAAGTGGACGGCGAAAGCTATTTGCTCGATATCCGGCGCAACGGCACAACTTCGGAATACACAATTCAAGGTGCGACGACATCTTCAGGCAGCGCATCCGTAGCCGAACTAATGCCTGGCGTTTTCTCCGTCCTGCTCGGGTCGCGGAGCTTCAATGTCCACCTCGCCTCGATTGGCGAAAACCTTGAAGTCTGGGTTGGCAATCGCCGCCATATCATTTCTATTGCCGACGCGAGAGATCGCTCCGGCGCGATCAAGAAGACCGCTGCGGCTGGTCCCATCGAATTGCGCGCTCAGATGCCCGGAAAAGTAATCGAGCTATTGGTGCAAATGGGTGCGAAGGTGGAAACAGGACAGGGCTTGATCGTCATCGAGGCTATGAAGATGCAGAACGAAATGAAATCCCCCAAAGACGGCGTAATTTCGAAGATCCACGCCTCAGAGGGCGCCACCGTCGCTGCGGGCGAGACTTTGATCGTAGTGGAGTGAAAGCGGACGATTCGATGGCAAAGCGCGATTGTAAGTTGTGTGGCGGTACAGGCTGGATTGTCACCGAGCAGGAGGGAATTCCAGCCGCGGATCGTTGCACGTGTGTCGCTGAGTCCCGCGCCGAAGAGTTGGAGGGGCATGCCCAGATACCGAAAAACTATAGCAGCGCCTCTTTTGAAAATTTCATCTTGCCGCACGACAACCCCATTGCGCAAAAGGCGCTTTCGGAAGTGATGCTCGCGGTGATGAGCTATACGCGCGGATATCCCAAAAACGCCAAGCCCGGACTGCTCCTGGTAGGCCCTCCGGGCACGGGAAAAACTCATCTGGCAGTAGCCGCTCTCCGCCTGCTGATTTCCCGCGGGCACGAGGGTATTTTCTTCGATTACCAAAACCTTTTAGAGCGGATCCGTTCCGGATATAGTGAAACGCTCGGCACCAGCAATCGGGAAGCATACAAGGTAGCGCTCGAGACAGAAATCCTTCTGCTCGACGATCTAGGTGCGCACCGCGTCACCGACTGGGTCGAAGATACTGTCACGGCCATCGTGACTTACAGATACAATCACCGCAAGCCGCTCATCGCTACCACGAATCTTCCCGATCCGGAGATCGCAGGCTCGTTGCTCGAGAAATCCGTCATCCCCGGCGCGCACCAATATCGAACGACTCTGGAGGAGCGGGTCGGCGAGCGAGCCCGATCGCGTCTATTCGAGATGTGCCGCGTTGTACCCATGCCCAACGTGCACGATCATCGCCTGAGGCCCGCGCGCAGTTAGCGGGCAGCTATGCCGAAGCCTTAGATGCAAAACTCGAAATCGCCTGCTGCTCATCTTCGAATGATGGAAAGATGGTGTGCAGCTTGGTGACCTGCATCAAATCCTTCATTTTGCCTTGCAAATGCAGCAATTTCACAGCGCCGCCCTGGTTCGCCGCGGTTGTATACACGCCCACCAGCTCGCCCAATCCCGCGCTGTCCACATAGCTCACCCCTGCCATGTTCAAAATAATGTTCTTGTTCCCCTGAGCGAGCACAGACTTCAATTCGTCTCGTAAGATCCCCGTGTTCTCGCCCAGCGTCACTTTGCCGTTGAGATCCACAATTGCCACATTTCCTACCCGCCGAGTCTTTACAGTGAGTGCCATATACAGTTCCTTTACCTAAACTAAAGCGTTTGTGAAGCGCTTTATTCTAACCTATCGACATTGGGCGAAGGACCACTCTGGCCGGAGACCCATCCGCTCCTTGAATCCGAAGCGGCAAACATATCAGTTCATACTCGCCGTCCGATACGGCCGTAAGATTCAGGCCCTCCACGATCCACATGCCCGCCCTCAGCAACACTTTGTGCGTCTCTGCGCCATCGCCGGCGAAGAGGCCGACAGACAAATAATCCACTCCGATCAGAACAACGCCGCTTTCCGCAAGGAACTCTGCGCCCGATCTGTCGATCGCCGCAAAATCTCGCTGAAAATCCAAATTGTCCCAGCGCCTGCTGGAATTCCGGGTCTTCAGCAGGATTCGTTCGCCCCGCAGAATGCCTTTGCCCTCCAGTTCGGCACGCCCGATGGCTGGCGATTGTGTGGCCACGCTGATCACTCGGGCCGGACCAATCCCAACCTCCAAAGGAAACCGATCGATGCCGTATCCGCCCTGCAGAAAGTGGCACGGCGCGTCCATATGAGTCCCGGTGTGGGCGGTCATCCGGCATAACGTCACATCTACTTCCGCGCCTTGCTCTATCTCCGAAATTCGTTCAAACGTCGGCTCCGGGTCGCCGGGCCAGTGCACCATCCCTGTCCGCAGCGGGACGGACGCATCTATCCATTTGCCTGTATCCCCCATGCCTTACCGTCCGTCTCCTACGCCAGCAGTTTCTCCAGCTTCGATCCCCTGACGATCATCGTCTCGTTCCGCTCCGGGCCATTCGATACCGAACCAACCTCCACTCCCGTCTTTTCTTCGAGGAACTGCAAGTACTGCTTGGCTTCGTGCGGCAAATCGTTCCACGCTCCGATACCGCGCGTCGAACGCTTCCATCCACGAAGCCGCTCGAACACCGGCTTGACTCCCTCCATCCGTCGCGTGCTGGCGGGCATCTGCGTCATCACTTGGCCTCCCACTTCATACGCGACGCATACCGGAATTTCCTCCAGTTCGTCCAGCACATCCAGCTTGGTAATGATCAGGCTGTCGAAGCCGTTCACCTCCGCCGTATAGCGCAGAAGAGGCACATCGAACCACCCACATCGCCGCGGCCTGCCGGTCACCGAGCCAAACTCGTTTCCCGCTCTGCGAATCTTCTCGCCCGCTTCGCTGAGATCTTCCGATGGAAATGGACCGGCGCCTACACGCGTAATGTAGGCTTTCGACACCCCGACAATTCCATCGATTTTCGTGGGAGCAACGCCTGTTCCCGTGCATGCTCCGCCCGCCGCCGCGCTCGAGCTGGTCACAAACGGATAAGTTCCGAAATCGATATCCAGCATGGTTCCTTGCGCGCCTTCGAACAGGATGCTCTTGCCGTCGTGAATCATAGCGTTCAGCAAGTGCGCCGTATCGCAAGCCATAGGGCGGATTTCGTCCGCGTACTGGCGATAGCAATCCAAAATCTCCTGAAAATCCACGCGATCCGCGATATGAAACGCGTTTGCGATAAGCTGCTTGTCTTCCGCGAGCGAACAATACAGCTCCGCGAAATCCGCATCTACCAGGTCCGCAATGCGAATGCCGCGCCGCGCAATCTTATCTTCGTAGCACGGGCCAATGCCTCGCGAGGTCGTCCCGATCGCAATACGGTTCTCCCGGCCCTCCGAGATTTTTTCCAGCGTGCGGTGAAACGGGAAGATTACGTGCGCCCGATTGCTGATCTTGAGCTGCGATCTGACGTTCACGCCCACCGCTTCCAACGCCGAGATCTCTTCCATCAGAGCAGCCGGATCGATCACCACGCCGTTGCCGATGACTGCCAAAACGCCCGGCCGCAAAACGCCGCTCGGTATCAGTTTCAATACAAACTTTTGTTCTCCGATGAAGACCGTATGCCCCGCATTGTGCCCGCCTTGATAACGCGCGACCGCGTCGAATCTATCGGAGAGCAGGTCCACGATTTTGCCCTTCCCTTCGTCTCCCCACTGCGCGCCGAGAACAATCAGATTACTCAAGACTCCCGATTCTATCGCACCGTCGCTCTACCTCAAAAATCGCTTAAGAATCAGCAGCTTGTAGCAATTTGGGCTGTGCTACGCTTGGCACAATGCAAATGTGCGGTGTCTATCTCGCCCTCGGTCCGGACGTGTTCCGGGAACTGGTGCGGGGCATCTCCATCGGCAAGCTGAAAACCTACCAGGTCTACGAGCGATTCAAGCTGCGCGCGCGGCTCGTGAAGCTGAATTCCGAAGCCCTGCGCAAGGCCGAGCCGAAATTCTGGGCGCGCATCGAAGCCGGCGAGGAAGACTTCGCCACTGACCTGTCGCAGGTGTTCCTTCTCTCTCACCTGAACATGATTATCGATGTCTTGAATTTCCTTGGTATCCCGAATGAAGATGGTTTTTTCGACAAAGATTTGAAACCGGAACAGTACCTTACCGAAGGTTGGCAGAAGCGCGTCTTTGACCAGTTTTCGGACAAGTATTCGCGCGAAATTCTTCTCTTTTACATTAATCACTTGGATTGGGAACTCAACAAAACAGACCAGGTCTTCCTTCCGGCCGCCTGACAGGAACGACCCGAAGTCGTTTCACGAGCAACTCAAGCGAGGCGATTCGCGGCCGGATAACGAAACACCCCTGTTATCATCCACTCTCGCCGGTCACGCGCTTTGAAAATATTTCCGGCCTACTCCTTTGAACCACTTCTCTTGAATGGGCGCACCCCAGATTTGACCGTGCTGGTACGCTCATGTCGATTCCAGGAGGCCCTCCATTTATGACATCCCGACAAGCTCGAACCGAGCGCCGCGCCGCAGAACGCAAAGCAGCGAAACTCGCCTACAAAGCCGGAAAAGCCGCCGAGTTCGTTTCGCAACCTCCGGCGCCGGCCGCTCCGCCGCCGCAACCTGCCTGCACTTCGCGCGCCGAAATCAATCGCGCCAACGCGCAACACTCCACCGGCCCGCGCACTCCGTCCGGGAAGGTGGCTTCGTCTCGTAATTCGCTGAAACACGGTCTCGCCTCGGGCCAAGTCGTAATTTCGGGCGAAGATCCCATCGCGTTCCAATCGCTGCTCAGGGAACTCCTCGAAGAGCACCAGCCCGCCCGCCCAACCGAAGAACTGCTGATCCAGGAAATGGCGCAATCCTATTGGCTTATGCAGCGTGCTCTCCGTCTTCAGAATGAATGCTTTACTGCCGATGGTATCGACGAAAAACGTCTGTCGCTGTTCTTGCGTTATCAAACGACTCATCACCGCGCCTTCCACAAAGCGCTCGCTGCGCTTATGAAGATAAAGAAGGAGCTGGACTGCACCCCTTTGGTGATACAACAAAACGAACGAAAAACTCCGTTTGCTGAAAGTTGGTTGGCAGACGGAGGTGAGAGGTTGCAGAATGAGCTTGGCCGACGAAGCGGAGGCGAGCTCTGCTGGAGAGCAACTCGTCAAGGAATAGCCGGCCGGAAACTCATTCCGATGAGCGGCTGGGGCCGGGTTCGGCTCCAGCCGGAAAGACAGAAGGGAGATCGGGATAGATTTCCGCATGCCTGGAAAACTCATGCCCCGCTCTGCGAAACAGGATTCAGCGTAGTATGGCTGCACTCAAACTCCACTGGTGATCGGTATTGCAGAGCGGAATGCAACCGGTGCCGATTGTAAGTGCAGTCCAGAAAGCTGGCGATATGGATCCGAGCTTCCGCGATGGTGGCATACACGCGTCCGTCGATCTGCTCGGTTTTCAGCGTCTTGATAAAGCTTTCGGCCTTCGCATTGTCATAGGGGCAGCCTGGCCGGCTCATGCTGATGCCGATGCCGTAGTCGTGAAGCAAGTTCACGTACGCACCGGAACAGTACTGAATGCCGCGATCGGAATGATGCACCAGGTCTGATCGCATCGGCCGGTCCCGCAGCGCTTGCTGCAAAGCGCTCAGCACCAAATCGGTGCGTAAATCCGGCTGCAAGGCCCAGCCGATCACCCGCCGCGAATAGGCGTCCAGCACCACCGCCAAATACGCGAACTCCTCGCGCAGCCGGATGTAGGTGATGTCCGCTACCCAGAGCTGGTTCAGGTCGCTCAAGGGCAGGTGCCGGGCCAGGTTCGGGTACACCGGGCGGTCATGCGCGGAATGCGTGGTGAAAATGTACTTCTTGCGGCGTAGACAGAGCAGATTGTCTTCCCGCATTAACCGCAGCACTCGCTTGCCATTGACCACCTCGCCTTCCCGGCGCAGATAGGCGGTCAATCTCCGATACCCGCAGTGTGGGTATTGAAGCGCCAGCCGCTGCAGCCGTTCGCGTATCGCAGTATCGGCTTCCGCTGGAGCGCTCTGCTGCCAATACCGATAAAAGCTGAGCCGACTAATCGCCAGATGATGACACATCTCAGTCACGCTCATTCCGCCTTGCACCGAGGCACGTTCCCGCACGAGGGGATACACTCGCTCACGCCAACGCTGCTCGTCGGCGCGCTCTCGCCCTCGACTCTGCGCAAGGCTGCTTGCAAAAAATCGATCACCAACTGCTGTCGACCGATCTTGCGCTCCAGCTCGGCGACCTGCTCATCCCGGAAGTTCGTCGCCGAGCGCGGCCGCCCCGCCGGCGATCTCTTCGGCCGGCCCAGCATCCGTAACCCTCCGACCCCCTCCTTCCGATAGGCAGCTCGCCAGTCATACAACAGCCGCTGTGGAATCTCCAGCTCCCGTGCCAGCGCCCTAGGCCGCTCTCCCGCTAGCAGCCTCTGGACCACCCCCAGCTTGAACTCCGGTCCGTACCGCCCCGGACTCTTTCTCATGGCGACATTCTCCTTTCGCTGAAAAATGCCGTTCGTTTCCTTGTATCAGTTTTGGGGTGCACTCCAAGCAGGCCCGTGGCTTCGTTTCGCAGGCCCGCGCCAACTCGCAAAAACAGCTACCCACTACCCAAAAAGATCCTGGGTTCGTTCCGCAAAATCGCATCGACACGCGTTCGACCCCCCAGTTCGTTCGGCAAAATGCAAGATGCGCCGACCAAGACAAGGCGCCACTCGCCAAAGCGGAGGCTGCATAGTCCCAAGAATCACTCTTCCGCCGTCTTCTATCATGTAGGTTTCGGCTGGCTGAATATAAACGTGCGCGGCGCCACTCTATGAACGACCTGAAATCCTTTCACGAGCAAGTCAAGCGCGGCGATCTGCCGGCCATGCGTGCGGCAATTGCTGAAGATCGCTCGCTGCTCGACGCCACCAATGAATCGGGCCAAAGCGCATTTCTGCTGGCCAAATATTACCGGCAGCCCGAAGCCGCGGACTATCTGCTCAGCCTGGATCCCAAGCTCGACATCTTTAACGCCTGCGCTGCCGGGCGGACCGCCGCCGTACTCGCGGAAATACACCGCGATCCATCCCTGCTGAACGCCCACAGCACGGATGGATGGACGCCTCTTCACCTCGCCGCTTTCTTCGGACATTCCGACTTGGCAAATGCCTTGATCGATCGCGGCGCCGATATCAATGCGCCTTCCACCAACGCCATGAAGAACACCCCGCTCCATGCCGCCGCGGCAGGTGCTAACACGCCGCTTGTGAAGTTGCTGCTCGAAAGAGGAGCCGATCCGAACGCGCGACAGGAAGGCGGGTGGACTGCTCTTCACTCCGCCGCCCAGGCGGGTAATCGTGAGATGGTCGAGATGCTGATCGCCAACGGCGCAGACCTAAGCGCGCGCGCCGTAAACAACCAAGCGCCCCTGGATTTAGCATTGGTCAAAGGCCATCGGGATGTGGTTGCATTGCTCGAGGAATTGGGCGCAAAGCTGCAGTAATCGATGCTCGGAAATCAATTAGAACAGTTGCGGCACGCTACACTGGCCGCTTTCGCATCAGCCGTTTCGCTCGAAGAATTGGAAGATGCGCGAGTGGAGGCGCTTGGCCGAAAAGGCACCCTTGCGCAAATTACTAAAGAGTTCGGAAAGCTTCCCAGCGCCGACCGCGCTCGCCTTGGAAAACTGCTGAATTCCGTAAAGCAGGACCTGGAGAGCGAATACGAAGACAAGAAACGGCGATTCGAACGATCCGCTTTAGCCGACCAGCTCGCAAAAGAGTGGATCGACGTAACTCTCCCCGCGTCCGGTGTTCGCCCGGGCAGCTTGCATCCCGTCACCCAGCTTCAACAGGAAATCGAAGACCTCTTCACTTCCTTGGGATTCGCCGTCCTCTATGGGCCGGAGGTGGAAACCGAAGAACACAATTTCGATGCGCTGAATATTCCGCCTGCTCACCCCGCGCGCGACATGCAGGATACCTTCTGGCTGACCAACGGACACCTGTTGCGCACTCATACATCGCCGGTTCAGGTGCGCGGAATGCGACAACTAGGTCCGCCGCTGCGCATGATCGCTCCGGGCCGCGCTTTCCGCAATGAAGAAGTGGACGCTTCTCACGAACACACCTTCTATCAAGTGGAAGGAATGATGATCGACCGCGAAGTATCGGTCGCGAACTTGATTTATTTCATGAAAACGCTGCTCAGCTCCATCTTCAAGCGCGATGTGACAGTTCGCCTCCGGCCCGGCTATTTCCCGTTTGTCGAGCCCGGTTTCGAGCTGGACATTCACTGTCTGATCTGCGATGGGAAAGGATGCGCAGTTTGTAAGTACAGCGGGTGGGTAGAGCTTCTCCCCTGCGGATTAGTGCATCCCAATGTGCTGCGCATGAGCAACATCGATCCGGAAGAATGGGGCGGATTTGCCTTCGGCCTGGGCCTGACGCGTCTTGCGATGATGCGCTACGGCATCGACGATATTCGTCAACTCCAGGGTGGAGATCTGCGCTTTCTAAGTCAGTTTTGAGCTCTCTAAAAGGAACCGGCATTGAAGTTTTCCTATCAATGGATCTGTGACCTCGTCCCTGGGTTGAACAACGTGTCGGATATCGAGCCCGCCGCGTTGCAGCGCCTCATCACCATGAAAACCGCCGAGTGCGAGGGCATTGAGCCTTTCGGCGCGTATTTCAATCAGGTGATCGCCGCGCGCGTGGTGGATGTACAGCCCCTCCCGAAAGGGAAGAACAAATACGTCACCATCGAGATCGGAGATTCGAAGCAAGCCGTTGTCGTCTGCGGAGCTCCGAACGTGCGTCCCGGCTTACTCGCGCCCTGGGCGCCACCAGGCACTACGCTTGGCGACACCGTGATCGGCCGCGTGGTGATCGAAGACGTCGAAAGCGAGGGCATGCTGGTCAGCGCAGCAGAACTCGGCATCAATCGCGATCACAGCGGCCTTCTCGAGCTCCACGATATTCAGCCCGGCGAACGGCTGAAGCGCCTCGCTCCCGATTGGATTATCGAAATCGACAACAAGAGCCTGACGCACCGGCCGGATCTATGGGGGCATCATGGCATGGCGCGTGAAGTTGCGGCGATTACAGGCGCATCGCTCCGGGATCCCGTTGACGCAACGCTCTTACCCCAAGGCGCGCCGCCTATTCAGGTCGAGATCGCGAATCACGCGCTTTGCCCGCGTTACAGCGCTCTGGTTTTCGATCGCGTCGAGGTGGGGCCCTCTCCTCTTTGGCTGCAAGCCCGCCTCGAAAGCATCGGCCTGAATCCCATCAACAACGTCGTCGACGTAACGAATTACATACTCGCCGAGCTGCCGCAGCCCATGCACGCCTTCGATGCCGGCAAGCTTTCAGGCGAAACCATCTTTGTCCGCACTGCGCTGCAAGGCGAACAGCTTCGTGCGCTCGATGGTGAAACCTATTCGCTCGCCGAATCGGATCTGGTGATTGCAGACGCCTCCGGGCCCGTGGCGCTCGCCGGTGTTATCGGTGGCGCGGACAGCGCGATTTCCGAAACAACCACCCGAGTCGTGCTCGAAAGCGCCAATTTTCAGGCCACCAGCGTCCGCATGACCTCTTCCCGCCACAAGTTGCGCACCGACGCATCCATGCGGTTCGAGAAGTCGCTCGATCCGGAGAACACTATACGCGGTCTGGCGCGAGCCGTCGAGCTATTCCGCGAAGTTTGCCCCGGCGCCCGCACGGCCGGAGGTATTGCCGACAATCGTGGGCCGCTCCCTTACGTTGAACCCATTCTCTTGCCGATCCAATTTGTGAATCGCAAACTCGGAAAAGAGATCGCTGTTGAAACCGTGTCCCGCATCTTGAATGCGTTGGGCTTCGGCGCGAGTGAAACCGCGCCAGGTCTTCTCACCGTTACCGTACCCACTTGGCGCGCCACGAAAGATATTTCTCTGAAGGACGATCTGGTGGAAGAGATCGGGCGCATGGTCGGCTATGAAGAAATCACTCCTGCCGCTCCGCTCGTCGCCGCCGTTGTCCCGCCGTCGAATCCTATGGGCGCATTTCTCCGCCACATTCGCGCGCAACTCGCGGCCCAAGGCTTCACGGAGGTCTACAATTATTCCTTCATCAACGAGGCCGATGCTAAGCGCTTTTCATCGGATATCGCGGGTCACGCGGCCATTCGAAATCCGATCGCGTCTGAGCTCACGCATCTTCGCCGCAGCCTTTTTCCCGGATTATTCAAGAACATCGCCGCAAACGTTCGCCACTGCCCGGAGTTTCGCCTTTTCGAAATCGGCAATGAGATTCATCCAAAGCCCGGATCTGCTTTGCCCGATGAGATCGCGCACGCGGCAGCCGCGATCTACAATTCGCGGGGAGACGAGCAGGATTTCTTCGAGCTGAAGCGAGTCGTCGAATGCTTATTCCCTTACGCTCGTTTGGCTGCCGTTGCCGCCCGTCCCTATGAGCATCCCGCCCGAACGGCTGAGATTCATTGGCGCAACTCCGTTGTCGGACGCTTGTTCGAGCTTCACCCGTCGCTTTTGCAGGAAGAAGGAATCGAGGGCCGCGCGGTCCTCTTCGATGTAGATCTGGAATTGGCGAAGGAACTTGCTGCCCGCCAGGTGGTCAAGTACATGCCGCTTCGAAAATATCCCACCAGCGGTTTCGACCTGTCCGTCGTTGCCGATACCCACTTACCCGTCGAACAGATTCAGGAAGATCTATCCGCACTTGCGGCCTCCGATTTGGCATCCATCGATTTCGTCCGTCAATATGCCGGACCTCCCTTATCGCCCGGCCGGAAAAGTGTTTCCTATCACCTTGAGGTCGGCGCGCTCGATCACACTATGAGCGCGGACAAGGTCACTGAGATTCGCAATCGCATCATAGAAGGCATGCGCGAACGCGGGTTTGACCTGCGCGTTTGAATCGTGATCTCGATGGCTGATGCCGTTATTTCCGTTTTGCCCGGCCTTTTCGCGCACTGCTCTGGAGCGTTGTGGATTCCGGAGTCGAAGACCGCAATTGTTGCCGACGCGCACCTGGGATTCAGTTATGCGCAACGTCGCCGCGGCGAGCTGGGTCCTCTCGCCGATTCCCGTGCCCGCGACAAGCTGTTTCATCTCTGCGACGATGTTCAGCCGCGTGAGATCGTCTTTCTCGGCGATCTGGTGCATGCTCCCCGCCCGTGCGCGCCCGAGCGCGAATGGATTGAAGACACATTAAATCGACTCAGCGAGCGCGCCGCCTTGATCGCAGTGCGTGGAAATCACGATCGAGCTTTCGCGCGGGAGTTTGCCGGCTTGAATATTGGCACGGTTGAGTCCTGGTCGAATGAATCGCTCGTTGCCGTTCACGGCGACTGGTTGCCGGCAACTGCACCAGTGAACCGAACGCTGATCGTCGGTCATTTGCATCCCTCGCTGCCTGTCAAAGATGCGGCCGGCGCGTCGCGTAAGCTCCCCATTTTTCTCGTGACTGCGGGTTGCATTATTCTGCCTGCCTTTTCCCCTTTCGCGGGCGGATACAACGTTGCATCGGGCGTTCCTGCAGAGTTGCTGACCTATTTCGGCAAGGGCGAGATCGAAACCTATGCGGTAACAGGGACGCGGGTTGCAGCGCTGGGACCGCTTCGACGGGCTATCGTGCTCGTCTCGCAATAACCTACAGCACCATACTCGGCGTCTGCCGGATCTCCAGGCATCCTTTTCCTGTTGGCAGCACTTTGCCCGGATTCAACCGGCACGATGGATCGAACAGCGACTTGAATCGCTTGATCAAATTCAGCGTGTCTTCCGAAAAAAGGTGCGGCATCAACTCCATCTTTTCCATTCCCACGCCATGCTCGCCGGTGATCGATCCGCCCACCGAAATACAAAAATCCAATATTTCTTCGCCCGCCATCCGAGCTCGCTTCAGATCGCCTTCCTTTCGCGGATCGAACGGCAGAATCGGATGCATGTTTCCATCCCCCGCATGGAACACGTTGCTGATCTCGATCCCGTACTTCTTTCCAATTTCGCCGATGGCGCGCAGCGTACGTGCAATCTGCGTGCGCGGAACCACGCCGTCCTGAACGTAATAAGTCGGGCTCACGCGCCCGATCGCGCCAAATGCGTTCTTGCGTCCCTGCCACAGCAAGTCTCGCTCGGCAGCCGATTTGGCCACCCGTACCTCGCGCGCGCCCGATATCCGGCAAACTTCATCGATCTCCACGGCTTGTTCCTCGATCGATTCGGTCAGCCCCTCCAATTCAATCAACAGCACGGCCGCCGCGTCCAGCGGATAACCGGCGCCCGTCGCCGCTTCCACCATCCGCAACATGGGACCATCCAGCATCTCCAGCGCTACCGGAGTAATACCGCGCGCCGTCAGCTCGCCAACGGTGTTCCCCGCCTCGTCGGTCGAGTTGTAGATGGCGAGCATCGTCTTCACCGCTTCGGGCCGGCGCATCAGCCGCACGCCGATCTTCGTCACCAGCGCCATGGTTCCTTCGGATCCCGTAAGCAGCCCCACCAGATCGTATCCAGGCAAGTCCGGCGATTTGCCTCCAGCTTCAATCACGGTCCCATCCGCCAGCACCGCCTCGACGCTTACCACATGGTTCGTGGTCACGCCATAAGCCAGCGTGTGCGGCCCGCCTGCGTTTTCCGCTACGTTTCCGCCGATGGTGCAGGCTCGCTGGCTCGAAGGGTCCGGTGCATAGAAATAGCCGAAAGGTTGAGCGGCCGCCGAAATGTCCAGGTTCACCACACCGGGCTCGACAATCGCGCGCTCGTTGTCAATGTCCATCTCCAGAATGCGGTTCATGCGCGCAAATGAAACGATCATGCCTCCCGCTCGCGCAATAGCGCCCCCGCTCAGCCCTGTGCCCGCTCCGCGTCCGACAATGGCCAGGTTGTGCTCCGCCGCCAGCTTCACCAGCGCCACCACTTCTTCGGTCGAGCGCGGAAACACCACCACTTCCGGCAGCGATTTATCCACGCCGCCGTCATACTCGTACAGTTTTAGATCGTGGGCCTGCGAGAGCACTGCATTCTTGCCCACCTGCGATTCAATAGCGGCGAGAAGTTCTGGACTCATGGACATGACGGCTTGGGCGACTACAGCAGGCTCTGCACGTAGTGAGTTATGTCGTCGCTAATCCAATTTTCCGCATTGCCGAACTTTCGCGCGATTCGGCCATCTTTGATGACGTATGTTTCCGGGTATTGAAACGTGCCATATTCCGCGCTGATATCCGCGTTGGGATCGCGCGCCGTCTTAAAGGACACCGGTATGCGGTCCAGAAAGTTTCTGTACTTTTGATCGCTCCGGTCCACGCTGATCGCCACCACCACCACTCCCGCTTTCGCGAAGCGGCGCTGAAACTGATCAAGCGATGGGATCTCCTCGATGCACGGCGCGCACCACGTCGCCCAAAAATTCAGCACCAGCACCTTGCCTCCAAATGCGGTCGGCGTCACTCGCGCCCCTTGATCGGTCGTGATCGAAAACTGAGGCGCGGGCCCGCCTTCTTTCGCAGAGGTGTCTCGCAGGCTCAGACCGATTACGCCGATAAAGGCTAAAGTAAGACTTACGAGAAGCGCTTGAAGCGCCTTGTTGGTGCTGGTCACAATGGCAAACTGCCGGACAATTCCAGTATCCAATGACTTGCCCCCCGCATCCAATTACAGGAAATGTTTGTTACGCGCAAGGCCGAGTTCTCAGCATCTCACGTCTGCCGTATCGAATCGCTGAGCGACACCCAGAATCGCGAAATCTTCGGGGAGGGAGCCAATCCCAGCGGCCACGGCCATAATTACGTCGTTGAGGTAACGGTCGAAGGCGATCCCGACCCGATCACCGGCATGGTAGTCGACCTCAAGAAATTGAAGCGAATTCTCGAAGAAGAGGTCGTTACTCCCATGGATCACCGCTTCCTGAATTATGAAGTTGCGCCGTTCGACAAAATAATCCCGACCGCCGAAAATGTGGCTCACGAGATCTGGCGCCGCGTCGCGCCCAGAATTTCAGGGCCGCATACCAGTTTGGCCAAGGTGCGGCTGTTTGAGACCGCCGATCTCTACGTCGATGTCGTTCGCCCGGATCTTGCCGCATGATCGCTGTTACACGCCGTTATCGATTTCCCGCTTCCCACCGTTTACACTCGCGGGAATTAAGCGCCGCTGAGAACGCGCGTCTCTTTGGAAAGTGCAACAATCCATTTGGCCATGGACATGACTATAGTCTCGAAGTAACTGTCTCGGGCGATATCGATTCCGCAACCGGACTCCTTGTTCCCTTACCTCAGCTCAATCGACTCGTCGAACAGAAGATTGTGCAACGCTTTGCATTTCGAAACATGAATCTCGACATTCCCGAATTCGCCGCCCTGGTACCCACCACCGAAAACATCGCGCAGGTTATCGCGGGAATACTCCAGCGGAATTGGGACGCCTACCTCGGCGATACACACGCGCGCCTGTCGCGTATACAAATCCAGGAAACCGCGCGGAACGGCTTTGAGATATGTCTGCCCGCACCGCCGCGAGCTATAACCGATCTTCATCCGGAAAGTGTGCCTATCCATGCATAAACCAACTAAAAAAAGCCGGCCGGTTCTCGAATTTCAGTCGAAGCCTTCCGGAATTCCGATCGCCTCTCACATGAGAGAAATCCTTCGCGCCATCGGCGAGGATCCAACTCGTGACGGTTTACTCCGCACGCCGGAGCGCTCTGAAAAAGCTCTCCGTTATTTGACCAGCGGCTACTCCGCCGACGCCCGGCAGATCGTCGATGGTGCTCTATTCGACGTTGTCTACGACGAGGTTGTGATTGTTCGCGACATTGAGTTCTTTAGTTTGTGCGAGCACCATCTTCTGCCCTTCTTCGGCAAAATGCACGTGGCTTATCTTCCCGGCGAAAAGGTCATCGGCCTCAGCAAAATCCCGCGCATTGTCGATGTGTTCGCCCGGCGCTTGCAGATTCAAGAGCGCCTCACCCAGCAGATTGCCGAAACGATTCAGGAGCTGATCAGCCCCAAAGGTGTCGGCGTGATCTGCGAAGCGCGGCATTTCTGCATGATGATGCGCGGCGTCGAGAAGCAGCATTCCGGCGCCATTACCAGCGCTATGCTCGGCGCATTCCGGGACAACAAGGAAACTCGCAACGAGCTACTTTCGCTCGTGGGCCAGCGCTCGACAGCCATTTAGCTGCGCCCGCAACCGCATGCTAGCATCGGGTGATGAGCGACCAGAGCCGTCTTTTCGAGGCTGGCCCGGATCCATTTGGCCGCATGTGGAAAGTGCAATTTCGATGGTTGCAGACGGGTATTTCCATACGTCACGCCGATACCGTCGACGTTAAATTCCTCATCACTCCCGATGCCGGCGCTCCTGAAGAAAAGGTCATCGCCTTACCTCATCCTGCGCTCCTGAAGCTTTCTGAGGACCACCGACGCAAGCTCACCGATCCGCTATGTATGCGGATTGCCGCCGCGCACCTCAGGCACATGGTCGAAACCTCGCAAGATATGGATAAAACCCTAGTCACCATGACGCCCGAAGAACTCGCCGCCTCTGCCCGGCAATTGAACGATGTAACAGTTCTCCATCGCTCGTGATCCATCGGGCGTAGCGTTTAACTAGAAAAGGAACATTTATGGTCAGTTGTCCCAAATGCGACGCTCCCATTGACGTGGAAGAAGAAGAACTCGACGAAGGCGATGTCCTCTCCTGCGACGAGTGTGGAGCTTCGTTGACGGTAGCGGGCGTCAACCCGGTTGAAATTAAATCCGACGACGAAAAAGACGAAGAAGACGACGACTTTGATTTCGATGAGGACGAAGAGGAAGACGACGACGAAACAGAAGACGAAGAGGAACCGGAAGAGGAGTGGCACTAAGCTTTATCGTGTTGTTGTGAAATATCTTGTCTGGTGTTTCATCACGCTGCTTCTGGCGGTCTCCTGCTCCGCACAAAGCCAGCCTATCGTCACCGGTCCTCCCGGTACCCCTACGACGCGATCCATCGAGGGCCTGGTGCTGGACAGCGGCGGATCTCCTGTTCCCAAGGCTGTCGTATTGCTGAAAGATACAAAAACGCTCCAGGTGCGCTCCTTCATCGCGCAGCCGGATGGCAAATACCACTTCTATGGCCTAAGTACCGACATAAATTATGAACTTCGGGCCGAGGCTAACGGTATGACCAGCGCCAGCAAAATGGTCAGCGTCTTCGACAGCAAACGGACCGTACACCTGAACCTTAAGCTGAAAAAGAAAATGAAGTTTTCCTAATCCGCCTCCGGGCCGACCCACGGGTCCACCCTGCCTGACTCAGGCCCAACGAACAGGAGCGGTCGTTCGTACTAGCAACCTTTCGAGTTCCATTCCTTCTGAAAACGGGCTCTCCGTGTAATACTGGCTCAGGAACCCGACTGAATGGCCCAGCTTGGCGAGGCAATTGCCCGCTACCACAAGCTCTTGGAACAGCCTGCCTACCGCGATCTGAGTTGGGCGCAGGAGTTGCAGGAGCGCATGCGCGAGCGGGGCTTGTGGGAATCCGGCCGCCTCGTCACGCCCGTCTTACGTCCCCACTTTGTCTCGCGCCGCCAAGTCGAGACGCTGGCACGCGTATCCGAGCGCTTCGCCGCCATACTCGATCAGGTGGAAGCTCTCGCGCTCCAATCGCCGGCCTTATTGAACCGTCTACAAATGCTGCCGGCCGAGAAAATGCTCGCCGCGGTTCCTTCCGCTTACTCGCGTTTCAGCGTTACGTCCCAAATGGACGCCCAGGTCCAAAACGGCTCGCTTAGCTTGCGGGGATTGGAAGCCTGCAGACCCGCTGGACTCGCCTACTCGGAACCCCTCGCCGATCTTTTTCTTGATCTCCCCATCGTCAAAGCTTTGAAGCGCGGGCGATACAAATTATCCAAAGTTGGCGCGGCGAAATATTTGCCCGCCGCCGTCCTCCAGGCCTGGAAGGAATTTGGCGGCCGCCGCGCGCCCAATATAGCCGTGCTCCAACCCGGACAGCAGTTAGATTCCGATTCAGCGGAAGGCGGTCTTTTGGTTGAATTATTCAACCAGGGCGGTGCTGCATCGCGCATTGTATCCGCCGATGAGCTCGAGTATACGAATGGTAAACTGCGCGCCGGAGACTTTCCCATCGACCTAGTATTCCGGCGCCTGCTCACCCGTGAGTTGCTCGTCCATTTCGATCTTTCTCACCCGCTTCTGCTTGCCTACCGTGACCGGGCGGTGTGCGTCATTAACGATTTCAGATCCGAGATTGCGCAGCGCCGCGCGCTCTTCGATCTCGTCACCGACGAGAGTATCACCGCCAGCCTCCCCGTCGCCGACCGTAGACTCATTCGCGATTTTGTCCCTTGGACGCGCGTCGTCGCGCAAAAGAAAACAAAATATAAGGAAAAGGACGTCGACCTGCCGGAGTTCATCCGCCGTAAGCGCGCTCAACTGGTATTGCGTCCCAATGAGGATACCAGCGATCAAACAGCGTTCGTCGGCGCCGACATGAATGAATCGGCTTGGGAGCGCGCCCTCCGCATCGCGCTCCGCATTCCCTACGTCGTTCAGGAGCGCTTCTCGTCCGCCCCCCAAATTTTTCCTATCTATCAATACGGCGAGCTGCAAATGAAGCAGGCGGAGGTCTCCGTGCAACCCCACGTATTTAACGGAAGAATGCAGGGCGCATCCGCCGCTCTCCACGTCTCTTCCGCAGCCGGCGCAACACCTCTCGCCATCGCCCCGGTCTTGTTACTCGAACAGAACTGACCCTTACTGTTTCGACTCTGCCTTCCGGCTCGCCGCCGCCATTTTGGCTACTGCCTCGCGGTCGATCGGAACGCCGGCTTTCCAAACCCCCAAAATGTCGCGATTGACGGAATCGACGCGCGAATATGAGCCGCGGTTTCGATACGCGACTCAGCCTCTCAATACGTATAGAATACGTATTGAGGAAATTGACGATCACTGTCTCAGACGAGGTGTATCAACGGCTGCATTCCAAGATCGGTCCCCGCCGCATCAGCCGGTTTCTCGATTCGCTTGCGCGCCCCCATGTCCTCGACAACGATCTCGACACGGCTTACAAGTCCATGGCCGCCGATCGGCAGCGCGAACGCGCGGCGCTTGAGTGGAATGAAAACCTCGTCGGCGATAGCTCCGATGAAACGCGGTGAAGTCTGGTGGATCAGCTTTGATCCATCTCTCGGCTGGCAAAATCCGCGAGACTCGGCCAGCCGTCATCGTCAGCAATGAGGCCGCGAACCGCAACTTGAACAGAGTTCAGGTTATTCCTTCGACCAGAAAGACGGAGAGGCTCTACCCTGCGAGGCTTATGTCACTGTGGGGAGCCAAACTTCAAAGGCAATGGCCGATCAGATAGCCACTGTCTCGAAGCAAAGGCTCCGCCATAAAATGGGCGCCCTTTCGCCAGACGACATGGCCGCGGTTGAGCGTGTTATCCGGCTCCAGCTTGGATTGGCCTAGCGGAACGGGAACACCCCGCCGGGATGCGAGCGCCCGCGCGATCGAGTGAGGAGAGTAATCTATGAATGTGGCGACCACCGCAAGAGTCTCGCTAGAGGAGTATTTCCGTACTCACTTCGAAGGTGAATGCGAGTTGGTGAATGGAGAACTGCGACCGAAGCCCATGGGAACTCTTGATCATTCGCGCCTCCAAGCCCGCTTGCGCGATTTGCTCCGACCCTACGAAGATGCGGGGAAGGGAGAAGCCATTGCCAGAGATGAGCCTTCGGATGGGGCGACACGATTCTCATCCCGGATTTCGTCGTCAGCCAACCTGATCAGCAGCCTGACGAGTACCGCGTCTTCAACACGCCCCCACAACTCTGCATCGAAATCATCTCTCCCTCCCAGTCATTCAGCGAGTTGTACAACAAATGCCTCCAATACCTCCGCTGGGGCGTTGCTTAGGGCTGGATCATCGATCCGGTAAAACGCTTAGCTTGGCAGATAGGTCAAAACGAAATACCGCACGAAATTTCGCCAGACGCCTTCCTCGAAGCCGCCGGCATCCGCGTCAAAGTCTCCGAGCTCTGGTAGATCCAGACCGTTTAGAACGTCAGGCGCGCACTGGCCTGCAAACGCCGAGCCTGCGTGCCATCCGGGAAACCGCCATCGCCCGAGCCGATGCCATACGCCGTCGGAGTCAAATACAGGTTCCCGGTCACGCCTTTCGCTCCGCTAGGCAATATGCACCCGCTCCCCTCACAATAGGCTTGCGACGTCAAGCTGGTGGGTGACCAGGTGTTGCTGACATTGAAAGCCTCGAAGTTGAGCGAAAGCTTGAACCGCTCACCTAGCGGGATGTTCTTGGTGAGGCGCACATCGTCCCGATACACCGGAGGCGTATACAAGCTGTCGACCGGCAGGAATGGCACGCGGCTGTTACCGCCGAACCCGTTCAGCGTGCTGTTGCTTAACATCCCGGTGACCGGCGTATCCGTCGTGCGGATGGTCAAGCTGCCATTGGGGCGGCCGCTCATCAGCGTTGTGATGCTCGAAAGCTCCCAGTTGTTCACAAAGTATTTGGCGAAAAAGCCGTCGCTATGACTGAAAGTTGGCGTCCACACGAAGGAGTAAGTGAACCGGTGCCGCTGATCGAGTGCGCCGCTGCCTTTGTCAAAAGCGTAATTGCCGTTGTAAGTCCACGGACTCGCGGTGCTGAAGAAGATTGCGTTCGTAGCCGAGCCTTGGCCGTCGTCGATCTCATGCGACCAGGTATAAGACGCGAGTGACTGGAAACCGTGCGAAAAGCGCTTCTCAAAAGTGACCGCCAGCCCGTCATAGTAGCTGCTCACTCCGTTGGTGACTTCGAGCACGCCGCCGAAACTCGTGTTGGGACGGGGGTTTACGTAAATCGGAGTTGTATATGATCCTACCTGGTTTCCGGTGGCATCGTCGATTTTGTAAGTGTATGTAGTAGGCCCAAGAGTAGGAGCATTGAGATCCGTTACGCCATAGAGATTGACGCCGTGGCTCCAAATGCCGGAGACGGTGAGGACCATGCTCCCGCCGATCTGCCGCTCTACCGCCAAAGACCCTTGTTCTGTATAAGGCGTCTTCAGATTCGGCGCCGTGAACTGAAGCGTCGAAGCGGCTACGCTGGCGCCCGTGGGAGGCGCGGCGAGCGCATTCGGGAACACCGGACCCGCCGCAAGCTGCGTTTTGTTCGTACTGCTCAGTGAAATTGCAGTCTGATAAAGGCCTTGGCCGGTGTAGATGTCGTCTACTAATCCACCGAGAAAACGTGCGTAGAACGTCCCGAACCCGGCTCGTATTACGGTCTTGTGATTGAGCTGGTAAGCGATACCCACGCGCGGCATTAAGTCCAGCGGCCCCGTGTGAATCTGTCCTGTCTGCGGATACGCTGGGTTGACAATCGATGGCTGCTGCACGAAGGAACGCTCGTAGCGCGCCCCCACCGTCACCGTAAGCTTGTCGCTCGTGCGCCACTGATCTTCGAGATAAAAGCCCAGATCCCGAATCCAGTACTTCACCAGGGGATTGCCGAAGGTCTGTGAATAAGCGGACCAGTTCTTAGCGCCCGTGGTGTTGCCGCTGTAATCCTCGGCGAACTGTGTCGGCGTCTGATACGTGTAGGAACCATAACGGTTGCTGAGGTAGTTGACGTTGTCGTTTACGTTCTCGTAATCCACGCCGAATCGAATCGCGTGCTTGCCCAGCGTCCAGCTAAAGTCATCCGCGAACTCATTGCGCGTCTCCATCGGCTCCACGCGCGGCAAATACGTTGCCGGCCCAAGCTGTACACCACCCACTGACACATCCAGATATCCAAGGCCGCCCCCGAGTTCCGATTGGTCAAAGGTGTCTGCCTGCCGGTCTGTGTCCAGGCCGTAGCGGAACGCGCTCACGAAATTGCTCGTCGGCACGTACGTCCAGGTGACTTTGCCATTGCGCACAAAAACCGAATCGTCACCGTTGCCCGTAATAGCGGAGCCGGTCGTCGAAGAGATGCTGGTCTGTATTCCATTGGGCGATTTCCACCGCAAGAAATTGAAACTCGTGCTGAACGTGTTCTTCTCAGAAAGGTTGTAATCGATGCGTCCGAAATAGAGATCGTTGTCGGCCGTGCGCGGAATCTGTCCATAGAAGCGCGGCAGCAATCCGTTGATGGCGGAGCATTGTGCCGCAGTCGCCGGTGCCCCGCAGCCCGTAAATACCTGGTTCACGGGGTCGACCACCCCCGCCTTCACCTGGCTGTCCGTCATGGGAAAGTTCCGGCGCGTAATATCCGTGCTCAAAAAGTAAAACAGCTTGTCCTTTTTAATCGGCCCTCCGATCGTCGCGCCCGTCTGAATCCGATGCTCGGTCGGGTTAATCGCGGAAAAAGGGTCCTTCGCATCGAAGCCTGTGCTGCGCAAGAAATAGAACGCTCCGCCGTGAACCTGATTCGTGCCGCTCTTGGTGACCGTATTTACCACTCCGCCCATGGCTTGGCCATATTCTGCCGAGAAATTCGCCGAGACAACCTGAAATTCCTGCACCGCGTCGGCCGAAATTTGCGACTGAATGCGCGTGCGCCCGGCGTTCTCGTCATAGAACTGTTCGGTGTTATCGTTCCCGTCCAGCAGGAACGAATTGTTTCCTGCCACACCGCGAAACGTGAGAAGGCCGAAGGTCGCATCGTTTGTCACACCCGGGGCTAGAAGCACAAACGAATCCACCCGCCGCCCGTTGATCGGCAGATTCATGATCTCGTTCGTGTTGATCACCTGGGAGACATCGGTCTTGGTATCGTCCACTAATTGTGCGGCGGAGTTGATCTCGACGACCACCGTGGTTCTCGTCTGTCCCACCTGCAGCGCGACAGCGAGATTCACATTTTGCCCCACCTGCAAAGTCAGGTCTTTCGCTTCATAGGGAGCAAAGCCTGGCGCGGTCACCGCGACCTTGTAACCGGCCCCGGGGATCAGCGATGGCGCGGTAAACACACCGTCGTCGTTCGTAGTCAGATTTCGCACCAGCCCCTGCGTGTCGTTCGAAACGACAACTTTGGCGTTGGGCACGAGAGCGCCCGACGGATCCCGAACGACGCCCGAGATTCCCGCTACGCCGCCCGCCGACTGGGCGAACCCGAAAGCGGAAAAACACAGCAGTAGTGAAGCCGCACGGAAAAGACGCATTTCGAAAGACCTCCCTGGAAAAGCAAAACCCTGACTCTAGAGTCGCCGCTCAAGATTTCAGTTTGGTCAATGTTAACAGATAATCCGGCCCGTGTTCCAGTCTTTTCGTGCTAGTACTCACTTGGCGGTGGTGACTGTGAATTCGATTGCTATACTGCGGTTTCTATATCGTCTTGAGGGGTAATCGATGCGAAGGAAAGTGACCGTCGTTGGCGCCGGCAACGTCGGAGCGAATACAGCGCAAAAAATAGCCGCTAAAGAGTTAGCCGACGTAGTCCTTGTGGACATTGTCGAGGGCGTCCCGCAAGGCAAAGGGCTGGACATGCTCGAATCCGCGCCCGTCGAAGGCTACGACGTTCGCGTCGTCGGCACCAATGCTTACGACGAGACCTCGGGCTCCGACATCGTTGTGATTACCGCCGGTTTCCCTCGGAAACCCGGTATGAGCCGGGACGATCTCTTATTCGCCAACTACGAAGTTGTAAAAAGCGCCACCGAACAGGCCGCCAAACATTCCCCGAACGCCATCCTTATCCTGGTGACAAACCCTCTGGACGCAATGTGCTGGACCGCGCTCAAAGTATCGGGATTCGCTCGCGAGCGGGTCATGGGAATGGCCGGCGTCCTCGATAGTGCGCGCTTTCGCACCTTCATCGCGGAAGAATTGAATGTCTCGTTTGAGAATGTGACCGCAATGGTACTGGGTGGGCATGGCGACACCATGGTGCCATTAGTACGCTTCACAAACGTCAGCGGTATCCCTTTGACCGAATTGACCGATCAAGCGACCATCGACCGTCTGGTCCAGCGCACCCGCGATGGCGGCGCGGAGATCGTAAAATACCTCAAAACAGGAAGCGCTTATTACGCCCCCGCCGCTTCAACTGTCGAGATGGTCGAGTCGATCTTGAAGGATAAGAAGAAAGTTCTTCCTTGCGCGACGTATTTGCAAGGCGAGTATGGAATCAGCAACCTGTTTGTCGGCGTCCCGGTTAAGTTGGGCAAAGACGGCATCGAGAAAATCTACGAAATCAAATTGGATTCCGGCGAAAAGGCGGCGCTGAAGAAGAGCGCCGATGCGGTTCAGGAGTTAATCGGCGTCATTCAACAAAAGATTCAATAAGCGGGCTGAAAATGGCGCGTTCTCCTCGCATCAACCCCGAATACGCGTGTTTCAAGCTGAAACTAGCGCGCTCGAAGATCCACCGTTGGGGCGTGTACGCCACCGAATTTATTCCCGCCCGGCGGAAGGTCATCGAGTACGTCGGCGAAAAGATCAGCCGCCGCGAAACCAAGAGGCGCGGCAATTTGAGTGAGTTCACTTATCTGTTCACTCTCGACGCCTACTGGACGATAGATGGCTCGATCGGCGGATCGGGCGCCGAGTACATCAATCATTCCTGCGAGCCCAACCTGATTACGCGCATTGTGAAGGGTCACATTCTATACATAAGCCTGCGTGATATTCACCGGGGCGAGGAGTTGACGGTGGACTACCGGTTTGAAAAAAAGGTGGAAAAAGTCCTCTGCCATTGCGGCGCGTCTCAGTGCCGCGGAACTATTAATCTCCTACGCTGACCGGACTATTCCTGTGCGATGATTAGGGCTATGACACTAGTACGCATCCTTACGTTTCTGGTCGCAACCGCCCTTGTGGCGCAGGAAACCACGCCCGACAAGCGCTTGCGAAATGCCGCTGACGCTTTCCGCGAGGTCATGGCCAGCCCCGACAAAGGAATTCCGCAGGATCTGCTGGATCGAGCGGAGTGCGTCGTCATCGTACCCGGCTTGCTGAAGGGAGCCTTCGGAGTGGGCGGGAAGTACGGCCGTGGGTTCGCCTCCTGCCGCAAATGCGGACGCGGCTGGAGCGGTCCCGCCGCGGTAGCCATCGAAGGCGGCAGCTTTGGGTTCCAACTCGGCGGATCATCCACCGACGTCTTCATGCTGGTCATGAAGCGTAGCGGCATGAACCGCCTGCTCGGAGACAAGTTCACTTTGGGAGGCGAAGCCGCCGCTGCCGCCGGTCCCGTAGGTCGTCAGGCCAGCGCTAACACCGACGTTCTCATGCGCGCGGAGATTCTCTCCTGGTCGCGCTCTCGCGGTTTGTTCGCAGGTTTATCGCTCGAAGGCGCCACCCTGCGGCCCGATAATGGCGAGAACCGAAAGATATACGGACGCGACGTAACGAATAAAGAAATATTGGAGGGCGAAGTGGGCGCGCCTCGCGCCGGGCACCCTCTGGTGGCTGTCCTGGATAAGTATCGAGGCGGAACGCTGGCGGGCGGCTGCGTTTCTCTAGGAGAGAATTTGCTTCATTTCGCAACCGGCAAGTATGACGTTCCCGCCTCCGCCGACCGCGTCCTCGGCGACATCGCCAGGCAACTGAAGGCGAATCCATCCTGGGCCGTCGAAGTGGACGGCTATACCGACAATGTCGGCGATAAAGCCGCCAATCAAACCTTATCCGAGGAACGCGCCAACGCGGTAGCGAACTGGCTCGCCCAACACGGCGTCGACCGCAGCCGCTTAAGCGCCAAAGGCTTTGGCGAAGCGCACCCCATTGCGAGCAATTCCTCCGATAAGGGCCGCGCCGAAAATCGCCGCGTCGAGCTCGTCCGGCAATAGACGCGTCGCTACTTCACTCGCAGATCGTTGATCACCCGGGTCACGCCGCTGACCTGCCTGACGGCTTGCTCGGCCTGCTGCCTTTGTTGTTCTGAAGACACGGTTCCTCTCAGCGTGACCACTTGGCCCGAGGCATCCACCTCCACGCCCGTCACCGTCGACAACCCCACATCGGTGGCAAGCTTCGCCTTCACCTTCGCGATCATCGCCGCCCGGTCCAGTTTTGCTCCAGCTTCACTCTGAGTTCCAGGCCCCGGCCCGCCGCTTACGGCTCGGTTGATGTTCTGCTTCAAGCTCCTGGCTTCCTGCTTGGCCTCATCTCCCAGCTTCCGGACCTTTGCCCTCGCTTCTGCAGTCTTTTCATGTTCCCGCTCCTGATCCGCCTTGCTGCAGCCGAAGCAAATTATCAAAAGAGCTACGCAGCAACCCCACGGCAAGCTTCGTCTCATACACCCTCCCTTGGTTCGATCCTCGAACCCGCGAGCGCGTTTCCAATGGCGTCCGTCGGATATTCTGAACACATGGCGGCAAAAGCAAAATCAATGCGAGAACGGATCGGGCGCGTCGGACATCGGCGACAGGTAATCATCCCGCGGGAGATGCTCGAAACCTTCAAACTCCGAGAAGGCGATTTTGTGGCGTTTAGCAAGCAAGCCGACGGTGTGCTCATCAAACCTAAGCGGACAGCCGACCCGGACGACGTGCTCACGACTTTGGAAGCGAAGAAAGTGCGGCACGCGCTCAAGCAAATCAATGAAGGGAAGACGAAGCCATGGACCAAGATCAAACATGAGCTGGGCCTATGAGTTCTCAAAGGATGCTGAGAAAGATCTTCGCGCGATTTGCCGAAGCCTATGCAGAAGCGCATGGCGCGCGTTCTTACTCAGATGGAATCCGACCCGTTCCGGGGCAATGTGAAACCGCTCCAGGGCGAGGCATGGAAAGGCGTGTTCAGAAGGCGTATCGGTGATTACCGGCTCCTCTTTACTCTAGATCGGGAAAAGAAAGTAGTACACGTTGTGCGGATACTTCGACGGTCCGGCAAGACTTACCGTTAGCGTGCCCGAGTCAAATTGGGAAATTTTGACAGATCGTCGAGCCCTACCGGCGCGCAGATAATCGTACTTGGCGTCCGCATAGACGGAGAAGAAGATCCATCCCCAATGGGGCGGACAGCGAAATGGTTTACATCGTAATTTAGCGCCTGTTCTTATCCGATATTCCGGATCGTTGACGAATGAATCCTCTCACGTCCTTACGTTTGATGTCGAGCAGCAGATAACCGATCAGCGCGAACACAGCGATTGTACCCACGTTAATCGCGAACGTGGCGATACGTCTGCCGACGACATTCCGCTCCGGGAAATCCCTGCACGAGACAAAACCCGAACCAAACCGGAAATATTCCATAGCTGACCGCCGCTGCCACTCCGATCAGGTAGCGGCGCCCCGCATCGTCGGCGGTGATAAAACCTGCCGTAATTCCGATGACCACGGAAAGAGCGAAACTCGCGAGCGGTGAACCAAAACTGTGAAACAGCATCGGAGGCCCGTGCAGAACCGTAACAATCACGCCGCCTAAAATCGAGGCGACCGTGCTCACCAGAAGCGCTTTGCCGCCTTGTCTTGCAAGTCCGAGATCGCCCGCCCACGCACCGAAGCTGACCGCGAGAACTTGCGAGAGAAACGGAAGAAACAAAGCCGCCACCACGATGACAATAGGATCGTTCTGCAGCATGCCATATGCCAGCAGAATCGCTCCGGCCAACGCGCGCGCCGTGTAACTGATGGTTACATGGCTTAATTGCCATAGATCCTCGAACACGTTGATGGGCGGCTCGATCATGGGTTGCGTTATGTCGTGCGGATGAGCATCGGTCACGACGGCCCGCAGCTCGCGCGAGCTGACCGAGCATTCGGCGGAATCGAACCAGGACGAACTCAGAACACTGTCCGCGAATTTCTTGGCGAGCGGCGTCGATGTCTCGGCGCTCACCACCTCTTTCGTGCGGTTCGGCCCGTGCGCGAACACCGGATAAGCGACCGCTTGCCCGATGCCGGCCCGCAGCGCGAGTTCCGCGACATCTTTTCCCCGCCCTTCCGGAACCGTCACGCGAATCTCATGCATGTAACAGATCAGAATACAATTTAGGAGCGGATGAAAGAAGACACGGCGCGATCCAAATGGACTGCAGCAACCGTCGCAGCGGTTTTGCTGGGGTTGATCTTTCTCGTGTCGGGCGGATGGAAGGTGCTCAGCCCATTCCAGACAGGTGAATTGTTGGAGCAGGCGCGAGTACCCGCCGGATTGGGCGTATTGGCGGCCGTTTCGCTCGGCACGGTCGAACTATTGACCGCGTTCCTGCTCTTTATGCCGCGTTTCCGGCGGTGGGGGGATTGCTCGCAAGCGCGCTGCTGATTTTCTTTATTGGCTGGATCGCCTATTATTACCGCGTCCTGGTCGGCCACGAGTGTAGTTGTTTTCCGCTCATCAAGCGGACCGTCGGCCCGGGATTTTTCATCGGTGACGGCGTCATGCTGCTGCTGGCGCTTGCCGCTTTCAAGTGGTCGCCCAAAGTGACCGCCTTCCGCGTGCCTGTCGTGGCCTTCCTCGCTCTCGTGGTTCTCGCCGGTCTCAGCTTTGGGGTCAACGCAGCCGAGCGGCACAATGCCCAGGTCCCTATTCCCGTTATCGTCGATGGCAAGCCGCAGAGCTTAGCCGAAGGCAAAGTGTTCCTCTTTTTCTACGACCCATCCTGCATGCACTGCGATGCCGCATCGAGATTCATGTCGAAACTCAACTGGGGCGATACCAAAATCATCGCAATCCCCACGGTCAACCCGCAATGGGCAGGCTCGTTTCTGCATGACACTGGATTGAAGGCCTCAACCAGCTTAGAGCTCGACAAGCTAAAGAAGGCCTTTCCGTTTGTCGATCCACCTTACGGCGTAGCCCTCCAGGACGGCCGCGTAAAGGAAACCTTCCCTCAAGCGCAATTCTACCCGCCTTTACCCGAACCCGACTTGAAGAAGCTGCGCTTCGTGAAGTGACGTCCAGCCCAGCTTTCAGCGCGGTTGGAGCTAGATGCCTCAACCGGAAGTCTTCACTTCATTACCGTTTTACGCACCATCAGCCGGTCTTGGCAGGTATCGCCACGAACCGATAGCCCACTCCCGAACCGTCAGCAGATGTCGGGGACGCGTCGGCTCGTCCTCGATATATCTCCGCAGCCGCACGATGAAGTTATCGATTGGCGCGCGTGTCGGTGTTCTCGTGCAACGCCCCAGACTTCTTCGAGCATGGTCTTGCGCGAAACCATTTGCCTTCATGCTGAATCAGGTAGCGCAGAAGATTCGCTTCCATCAAGGTAAGCGGAAATACCTGATCGCGAACGCAGATTTCCAGCAGATCGAAATTCACCGTTTTATCGTTCTTCTCGCCAAACGTAAATACGTCCTTTATTTCAGCGCGCGAAACCGGCATGATTCGGAGAACCCTGCAGCCAATCGCGCCGCCGCAGCAGACCCGCGAATACGCGCAATCAGAATAGACAGACTCGAACGGCTTCGTAAGGTAGTCGTCGGCGCCGGCGGCGAATCCGCGCAGCACGTCGTCCGGATGGCCGCGCGCCGTCAGCATCAGCGTCGGAATGAATTGGCCCGCTTGGCGCATCTCCGACATCACCGTGAAACCGTCCTTGCCGGGAAGCATCACATCCAGCACCAGGACATCGAACGGGGCGGGCTGCGCAAGCAACTGCTCCAGCGCCTCTTCGCCGGTCTCCACCACTTCAACTCGGTAACCTTCGGCTTCCAGATTGAACCGCAGCCCATCCGCCAGGTGCTGCTCATCTTCCACTACCAGAACCCGGTTCATCTCGAGATCGGAAGTTGCAGCACGAACGTGCTGCCGTGTCCCGGGCCTTCGCTTTCGGCCCACGCCCGACCGCCATGCCGTCTTCGCGACGGAACGAACGATGTATAAGTCCCAGCCCGGTCCCTTTGAGACGCGTCGCCAGCGGGCCCGGAATGCGGTAGAACCGCTTGAAAATGCGCTTCAGCTCCGGCTTCGGAATGCCTGCGCCCCTGGTCTTTCACGCGCACCGCCACGTTGTTACCGTCCAGCTTCGCAGTCTCGACCACCACGTTCACATCGCTGCCCGAATACTTGATAGCGTTGTCGATCAGGTTCGAGACAGCCGCCCGCACTTCATCCAGATCCCCCAGGATCGTCACCGGCGGTCCTTCGTGATACTGCAGCGCCTCGGGCCCAAGGCTATAAAGCGCCCGCGCGCGTCCCAGGCACTCCTCCACCAAACCGTTCAGATCGATCGGCGAAGCATTGAGTGACGACGTTCGCAGGACCCAAGCGCCCCGTCCGCAAAACCTGCTCGATGGTGGACGAGCAGGCGGTCGCTGTCTTCCAGCATGATCCGGTAAAACTCTTTTCGCTTCTCTTCATCCACGCTGCGCGTCTGCAGCGTTTCCAGGTAAAGCCGGATGGAAGCGACCGGCGTCTTCAACTCATGCGTGACAGCGTTGATGAAGGCATCGTGCTGTTCATTACGCCGGATTTCGCGCACCAGGAAAATCGTATTCAGACACAACGCCGCTAATGATCATGGCCAGCAGCAGGAACCAAAAAACAGCAGGATGCCCGTGCGCCAGTTGAGCAGAACCCAACCGACGTACAGCAGGATGATGACGGAGATCAGCGCCGCGCCCAGCGCGATGAAGAACGCGATGGATTTCTGCCGGCCTGCGACGACCATCACTTCAGCTTATTCCGCGATGGAAGTGCGGGCGCGGCCTGCGACGATCGTTAAGCGGCTTTGCGGTTTGCAAAGCCGCTGTCGAGCTTGGCAACCCGGACGGATTTAGCGATGCCGAGGAATCTTCAGAATCTTCATCGAAGCCAGGAAGGATCGAACTCGTACCAGGCAAGCCCGTGCCGTGCCGAAGTCGGATGCGCGTGGTGATTGTTGTGCCAGCCTTCGCCGAACGTGATCAGCGCGACCCACCAGTTATTCCGTGAATCGTCGCGCGTCTCGAACCGGCGGCTGCCCCACATATGAGTGGCGAATTAACCAGCCAGGTCGCAGTGCAGGCCGACCACAATGCGCAGGCAAACGCCCCACAGAACCATCGGCAAGCCGCCGAACGCATAGAGCACGCCGCGCCAGCACCACCGTGGGAACCCAGTGCATAGTTATTCAGCCAGACGTAGAACCGGTGCTTCGCCAGATCCGGCGCATACTTCGCCATCAGCTCGCGTGTTGTCGTGCTTGGTTTCGCCGAAAATGAATCCAGCCCACGTGCGCCCACCAGCCGCCATCGCGCGGGGAGTGCGGGTCGCCCTCCTGATCGGAATTCTGATGATGGATCCGGTGCGTACGCGACCCAGAAAATCGGTCCGCCCTCGAGCGTCATCGCGCCGCAGATGGCGAAAAAATATTCCATCCACAGCGGCACTTATACGAGCGATGCGTATGCAGGCGATGGTAGCCGAGGCTGATGCCGAGACCGGTGGCCATCCAAAGTAGAAAAACCGCGGCTGCATACCGCATGCCAACTGAACATAAACAGCGCGGCAAGGCCCCCACATGGATCAAGACCAACGCAATAATGGTTGGCCAGTTCATCCGCTCGCGCTCGCGGATATCGCATACCTCTGCGCTTAAGTGCTCTGACATGTATACTACATTTCGACCGTAACAGGAATTCCAATGCTTGTTTGTAAGACTTATGTAATTTCGACAGGCACTGAAATCGCGGATGTTAATATCTCGTCCGAGCCTATGATCAACCGATCCTGTTTCGCTTCGCTGATGGTACTTTCGCTCATCTGTTTAGTTGCGTTACCCGCCTCAGGTCAGGGGGCGCAGACCTCAGGCCGCGCGATTGTGCTGCATGCGGCGCGTTTGCTGGATATTGAAGCCGGCCGCATGGTGACGCCCGGAGAGGTGCTGGTCGAAGGGGAGCGAATCGCGGAGGTAGGCGCCAATGTTACGCATCCGCCTGGCGCGCAGATCATCGATCTCGGCGACGACACTCTATTGCCCGGCTTGATCGATGCCCATGTGCATCTGTTCCTGCATCCCGGCGCGGAGGATCTGCAGACCGTTGAAGAATCTGTGCCGCAGCGCACGATTATCGCCGTGCTTGGCCGCGCGCGACGATCTGATGGCGGGCTTCACGGCCGAGCGCGACATGGGTACCGAAGGCGCGGGTTCCGCGGATACGGCCGTGCGGAACGCGATCAACCAAGGATTGGTTCCCGGGCCGCGGCTGCGCATCAGCGGCAACGCTATCGACATTCTCGGCGGCCACGAAGATGCCATCCACTACAACCCCGCGCAGCACGTGCTGCCGAACGCGACATACGCCAACAACGTCGAAGAAATCGTGGCGGTGATACGCCAGCAGGTCAAGGAAGGCGCAGATTTCATCAAGATGTACGAGACGGGCGCCGACACGATTCGGGACGGCAAGTTTTCCACGCCGTATCAATACACGGAAGCGGAACTCGAGGCGGCGGTGCAGGAGGCCGCGCGCGTCGGCAAGCGCGTTGCCGTCCACGCCACAGGTGAGCCGGGAACGCTTCTATGCCGCGCGAGCGGGCGTCGAGTCGATCGACCATGCCGAACAACTCAGCGACGAGACCATGCGGCTGATGCGCGAGAAACAGATTTTCGCCGTTCCGACCTTCACGATCTCCGAGTATTTTGCGGATCACGCCGCATCGCCGCCGCGGCCGCGCGGTTTGCGTCAATGCTGGAACTGCACGCTCAGGAATTTCGCAAGCAGCTTGCGGCGGGCGTTCCGATGGCGATGGGTTCCGATGTCGGTCCGTTTCCGCACGGCACGCAGGCCCGCGAATTTGTCCTGATGGTGAAGTACGGCATGACGCCACTCGCAGCGTTGCAAGCTGACTTGCTCAATGGTGCAAAACTGCTGGGCTGGCAGGAACAGATTGGCGCGCTGAAACCCGGCTATCTCGCGGATATCGTCGCGGTTCCGGGAGATCCGCTGCAGGACATCAGCGTGGTACAGAAAGTCACCTTCGTAATGAAGGGCGGGACAATTTACCGCCGCTAAATGCCGGAGCACTATCTCGTCCCACTCTGTTCAGCGTCGACCGCCGCCCTGTTTCTCTACTTCAAAACAGCAATTCTGCCGGCAAGAAACGCACGTGCGGTCCTCGCCGTAATTGTCGCGATTACAGGCACGCTTGCTATGCCGAACTGGCGGCCATACACGCCTCGAATTACAGTTTCCTGGTTAGGTTTAACTATCGCCATATACCTGTCGGTCGCGCTCGCCTGGCGGGTGCCGCCCGCTGCTCGCTATTGGTGGAAAATCCTCGATGTGCTCAGCGTCGCAAGCTTCATTGCTGCCGCAGTCTACTCAATCGCGCAAATCGTCGTAGGTCTCAACCCCGAAAAGCCAATATTAACCTTGCTCGCCTCCTGCTTGACATTGGCAGCCTGCGTCCACATTCTTCACGAACTCGACCGCGCTAACGTGTTGCAACGCCCGGCAGGGCTGGCCGGTGGTCAGACGTTATTCATTGCCGGCATAATCCCTTTGTGCTTCGGCCTTCACAGAATTGATTTTCTCGCGGTTTTCTGCATGATCGCAGGAGCGGTTATCCTGATCTTGCGTTTGCATTCGTTTTTTCGAAATACGGAGGAACGCCGCATTATCGCGAGGATGCCTGCCGTTGGCGCCGAAGCCCTGCAGCCGGAGTACACGGAACCTTCTACCGAGTGTCCCGAGCCGCGTTTGTGGTCCATGTACGACCCTATGACCGCTGAGAAGGAAATTCTCGATCTGCTGTATGCCATCGTGCACGCCCTAAAACCGGAGCTGGTTGTGGAAACCGGCACTTTCTCCGGCATCAGTTCCACTTACATCGCTCGTGCCCTGAAGGAAAACGGGCGTGGGCTGCTGGTTACCTGTGAGAACGACCCCGTCGTGCATCAGAACGCCTGCAACAGATTCCACGCCGAAGGCCTGAGTTCGACCATCGATTGCCGCCTCGGCTCCAGCCTCGAGCTCGAGATAAACGATCGCATCGACCTGCTCTACTGCGACAGCGATTTAAAAATTAGGGAGCAGGAAGTGCGCCGGTTCCTCGCGAACGTGAGCCCATTTGGCCTCATCCTCATGCACGATGCAGGTTCGCATTTTAAAATTGTGAGAGAGGCTGCTTTCAAACTGCAAAGCGAAGGACTTATCTCAATTGTTCTGCTCTCCAGTCCGCGGGGTCTCGTCATCGCCCAAAAACAGGAAGGACGCCGGTAATGCAAGCCATGACGTGGCTGCGAGTGTTCGTGCTGAGCGCCTGCGTCGTTCTTTGCAGCGTAACGGGGAATTGTCTTTTGAGCTATGGCGTCAACTCGCAGGTGAATCAACGCGCGTTCCCTCTGATTTTATTGAACCCCGCGGTGATTCTCGGCATCATGCTGTTGATCGGCTGGATGCTCTTCCGCATGACCCTGCTCAGTATCACCCCGATGAGTGTCATTCTTCCCTTGACTGCCGGTGTTGCCTATCTGTTGACCAGTTTGGCGGGCCAAGTGATCCTCCATGAAAAAGTTGGACAAAACCATGGGTGGGGATTATCGCTCATCTTTATCGGCGTGCTCCTCATCGGCTCCAGCGCATCTAAATCTCCAGGTGATATCGACGGATGACGTGGTTTCTGATCGCCGTCATCGTCTGTTGCACCGTAGCGAGCGACGTTCTCCAGAGTTTTGAGATGAAGAGGTCCGGCTCCGCGGGCGACGTTTCGAGATCTCTTCGCGCCTTGACCAGGCCGCTGTTCATGCTGTCGATCGCGCTCCTCGCAATAGCTTTTTTTGCCTTTCTGCGCGTTTTGCGCCTCGCTCCCATCAGCTTTATCGCGCCGGTTACTGCGATCACGTATGTGTTGGATGGAGTCTCGGCCAAGTATCTGCTGAAAGAACATGTCAACAACAAGCGGTGGCTCGGTATCGCCTTCGTATTCGCCGGCGTAATTTTAATCTCAACCCGCTAACCCGCGCGCACTCAACATGCTCGCTCACACGGACGGTTCAGCACCACTTCTGAACCACGACCGCTAGGGAGTGTTACAGACCGGCACGTGCCAGCGGGTGATTTGTGAGCAAAAATTTACCGCCGCTCGTTGCCACCACGTTGAGTTCTCCCGGCTTGAGCAGCCTTTCGATGCGCTGCACGCCCGGTTGTTCGGCAACGAATAATAGCGTCCTGTTCAGCCCAAAGGGTTTTAAACTGCGAATCATCGATAAACACTGGAGCGCTCCGGCGCATAGGACCCGTACACGAAGTTGTTGAACCGGCCGTTCAAAAACAACGCGTTACGATTGGTGTAGAAGAAGACCGACGAGAACTTGTAGTAGTGATGATCGACGATCAATTGCCTGGCGGCGATCTCAAAAGCGCTATCCGCCAGCGGGCGCGACGACATGTAAGGATCGAAGACGACCAGCGCCACGCGCGCGGCATGGAAGAACAGCACCATCATGACGGCCAGCGCGCAAGGAACGCGCGCCTGCCATCGCTCGCAAGGTTCCGATGGCTCCGACCAGAAACGCGATGGCCGCGACCGCCAGCGGCAGCCGAAGATAGGCGAACGACGCGAGCGTCAGATCCTCCATGTGTCCGAGCGAGAGCGTGTAGGCGCTCGGATGCTCGGAAAGCGCGCCGGAAATATCGCCGGGCGTCGGAAGATTTCGCACCAGAACGAGGATCGACGATTGCGGCAACCGCAGCGCAGCCGTAACACGACGGACAGCACGCGAGTTCCGCGGCGGATCCATTGGCGCCGTCCAGCGCCATCGCCGAGCCCAGCAGCAGCGCCAGCGCCGGATAGCAGGGCATCGAATAATATTCCTGCGTGGTCGAGAACGTGAAGAACACCAGCACGACGCCCGTCCAGCAAGCGCAAGCAAGCGCGTGCGCCCGGCGCGATCCATCGGCTTGAAACGAAAGCTTCGCGACTGCGGGAAAATAAACGCTCCAGGGAAACAGCCAGACCAGATGAAACAGCCAGAACCAGAGGCGCGGAACGGTATTGTAATCGCGCGGATAGCGCATGTTCAGAAAGCGAAGCAGTTGCTCATTGATGAAGTAAAACCAAAAGAAGCCGTGATATTCGCCCGGGGCGCTGCGCATCGTGAAGGCGAAATAAGGCGGATTGCGCAGGGTCGCGAGAATGTGCCAGGGCGCGGCAATCGCGAGCACGATGAGTAAGCCCGCTAGAAGGGTGCAGCCGCTTCCAGGTTCTGGCGCGAGAACAGTTGGCGCGTGAACAGCCAGATAAACGATACGCGCCGCTACTGGGAAAACGACTGCGATCAGGCTCTTCAGCAACAGGCCGACTCCGAGACTCGCGGCCAAAAGAAACGCCCATACGCGCGGATGCCGTTCCTCTTCATCGAGCGCGCGCAGAAAGCCCACATGGCGAGCGCGATGGTGAACGTCAGCATCACGTCCGGAATCAGAATGCGCGTGAAGAGAAACAGGCCCACGCAGGTGGCCATGCAAAGACCGGCATAGAAGCCGGCGCGCCTTCCGAACGCCCAGACGCCGAACGCCGCGGTCAACCAGCACAGTGCAATGGCGGAGAGCGCAACGGGGATGCGCGCCGCCCAATCGTGGGCGCCGAAAACTTTGTAGGAGATCGCGATCAGCCAGTAAATGAGCGGCGATTTCTCGAGATACAGAACGCCATCCAGCCGCGCCGTCACCCAGTCGCCGGAGGTGAGCATGTTGCGCGCGATCTGCGCCTGAACGGCATCCACGTCGTCCATCAAGGAAGGCGGAGAAATGATGCAGCCAAGATAAATGGCCGCCGCAAACAGCATGACAACCAGATACAGGCGAACGTTTCCCGCGATTCGCGGGCGCCTGACCTACCTGAAGTGTTCGGTGGCAATATTACGCGGAAATGGCACTCAAACTTCCGACCTTACGCAAGCTCAGCGCAGTATCTGGGTCGCATGGACGAGCGAATTCGCTACAACTGAAGTCGCGAACGATTATTTTGTTATATTTGACTGGGGATGTACTTTAGTGCATCGAGGGCGGGGTGATGATCTTGCATCGAACGAGGTTTGATGTCTTTACGATCAGCCGCCTATGTTCTGCTTGCCATAGCGACCTTTCCGTTTATCTATTATTTACTGGCTCTCTATAGCTCGTGGAGATTTTTCCGACTCGCCGCACCAGCTCGAACCAGCGCAGCACGAATTTCACTCCACCGATCAGCAATCTGAAGCCGGTCCGCGGACTTGATCCCGACGCGTACGAGAATTTCGCGAGCTTCTGCCGGCAGGACTATCCGGAATACGAACTCGTTTTCTGCGTCGGAACCACCGACGATCCGGTGCTTCCGGTCATCGAGAAGCTGAAGCACGATTTTCCCGAACGCCGCATTCGCGTGCTGTTCGGCTCCGGCCGCATCGCAGCGAACGATAAAGTGGCGAAGCTGGCGCGCCTGGCGAGCGAAGCCGAAGCACGAGTATCTGGTCATCAGCGACAGCGATGTCCGCGTGCGGCCCGATTACCTGCGCAGCGTCGATCGCCCCGCTCGCGAATCCGAAGGTGGGGGCGGTGACTTGCTTGTATGTGTCGACGGGCGAGAAAACATTTACCGAAAACCTTCAAACGATCGGGATGATTTCCGATTTCTATGCCGGGCTTCTGGTCGCGAAGAACTGGACGGCGTGAAATTCGCGCTGGGCCCGACCATCGCGACGACGCGCACGCGCCTGGCCGGATTCGGCGGTTATCGAGACGATCGAGAACCGCCCGGCGGACGATCTGCTGGTCGGCCGTTTGATCGCCGAACAAGGCTACGAGATCGAGCTTTCGCCCTACACGGTCGAAACCGTCGCCGATTACCAGTCCATGCGCGATCTTGTCCACAAACGGCTGCGCTGGCTCGTGGTGATGCGGCACATGCGTCCCTGGGGACACCTGGGTCTGTTGTTCACGCAAGGCTTGCTCTGGTGCCTTGCGGCGATTGCCGTTCACCCCTCCACGGCCGATCGCGCTCGGGTTATCTCGGAACATACCTTGCGCTTCGAATCGCAATGACCTGGACCATCGGCATCTGGGGCCTGAAGCAGCCGGCAGCTCTGGAAGAAGCTGTTTGCTGGTTACCGTCTGGGATGCTTCTGGCATTCGTATGTGGCTCGCGAGCTTTGCCCGAACACCGTCCGGTGGCGCGGCGGCGACTACTACATCCGCGACGGAATGCTGGTTCCGGCGCAAGTTCGCAACCTGCGGCAAACTGAGCCGGCGCGCGGAGCGCTTAAGGCCTGACCCGCGGTAAACGCTGGCATAGCATGCTGCGCTCAATTGCCGCCGTTCGTTCGAGGCCTTCCGCCAGTTCACTTGCGGAAGAAACATCGATACTGTCGATCCGGTCGCGGTACCGCATCGCGATGTTCATCAATGAATCGAGCAGCGAATCCGAAAGATAGTGCGGCTTCAAACCGAGATCGATCAGCTTGGAGTGTTTGGCATTGTAGTAATGCTCTTCGGATTCGACGCGAGGATCGGGCAGGTGCTCGATCTCACACTCAGGCCCAGCTTCGTCCCCGCCGCCTGCACCAGCTGCGCGAGGTCCAGAACCGAGAACTGCTCCGTGAACTGATTGAACACGCGGCATTCCCCGCGGGCCGCGGGATTCAGGCACGCCAACTCGATGCAGCGCACAGTGTCGCGAATATCCAGGAACCCGCGCGTCTGTCCGCCCTTTCCGTACACCGTGAGCGGATGGCCAACCGCGGCCTGCACGCAGAACCGGTTCAGAACCGTGCCGAAGACTTCGTCGTAATCGAAGCGATTGATCAGAGCCTCGTCGTAGGCAACTTCGTCCGTCGTCGTTCCGTACACCACGCCCTGATTCAGATCGGTCGCGCGAAGGCCCCAGATCTTGCACGCGAACATGATGTTGTGGCTGTCGTGCACCTTCGACAGGTGATAGAAGGAACCGGGCTGCTTTCGGAAACGGCAGCACATCCTTGCGCCCGTTGTGCTCGATGGTGATGTAGCCTTCTTCGATATCGATGTTCGGCGTGCCGTACTCGCCCATCGTCCCGAGCTTCACCAGATGGCAATCCGGCTGAAATTCGCTGCAGCGCGAATAGCAGATTCAGCGTTCCGACAACGTTATTCACCTGCGTGAACACAGCGTGTTTGCGGTCGATCATCGAGTACGGCGCCGCGCGCTGCTCGGCAAAATGAACCACCGCCTCGGGCTCGAAGGCTTTAATCGTCGAAGACAGAAAATCGTAATCGGTAACGTCGCCGACGAAAAGCTCGATGGTCTTTCCGGTGAGCTCTTGCCACACCCTCAATCGTTCCGCAAGGGGCCGGATCGGCGTCAGAGTCTGTACGCCCAGCTCGTGATCCCACTGACGCCGCGCAGAAGTTGTCGACGATCGCTACGGAATGGCCCTTCGCCGATAAATACAGCGCGGTCGCCCAACCACAGTATCCGTCTCCGCCAAGCACGCCGATTTTCATGTCTGGAATCGAATCGCCTATCCGATTGTAATCAACGCAGTCTCGAGCGCGGGGAGCACCACTCCACGGCAGCTTCCGAAACCGATGCGCGCAAAACCTTCCCTGTTGCAGTAACCTTTCAGAATTACTTCATCGCCGTCCTCGAGGAACAGCCGCTTCTCGCCCGTCGGAAGAATTAATGGTTCAGTGCCTTTCCAGGTGCGCTCGAGCAGACACCCACGATTTTCTTTTTCCGGACCAGAAACAGTCCCGCTCGCGATCAAATCCCCAGGGCGCAGCGGACACCCGTTCGAGGCATGATGCGCCACCATTTGCGCCAGCGTCCAATACATATCTTTAAAAGAGCCGCGGCTGATCTGCGTCGCCTGCGCCATCGATTCGGATCTTAACCAGACTTCAAGAGTAATGTCGAACGATCCCGCGTCCGGCTGGTGCAAGTACGGCAGCACTGCTGCATCGTGCTCCATCGCAGGCACGCGGAACGGCTCCACCGCCTCCAGTGTGATCAGCCAGGGTGAAATGGAAGTGGCAAAGTTCTTCGCGAGAAACGGGCCCAGCGGCTGATATTCCCAGCGCTGAATGTCGCGTGCGGACCAGTCGTTCAGCAGGCAAACGCCGACAACCTGGTCCTCGGCTTCTGTGATCGGGACCGGTTCCCCCATGCAATTGCCGGGACCTAAAAATGCCCCAACCTCGAGCTCGTAATCCAGCTCTCTCGATGGGCCAAAGCGCCCTTGTCCTAATTGCCCGGCCGGACGGCGCACAGCTGTTCCGCTGACGACGATGGAAGAGGAGCGGCCGTGATAAGCAATGGGCACGTGCTTATAGTTCGGCAGAAGCGGATTCTCCGGGCGGAACATGCTGCCTACGTTCGTTGCGTGGTGGATGGATGCATAGAAGTCGGTGTAGTCCCCAATGCGCGCGGGGACTAGCATCTCGCATTCCGATTGGTCGATCAGATCTCCGGTAGGCGAGCCTTCTCGCAGCGCCTTACTCACCTCACGGCGAAGATCGCGGCGCTGTTGCGCGGGCAAACTCATGTAGGCGTTCAGAGTCTCGCCCTCAATCCAGGGATGCAAGTCGAGTATCGAATTACCGATCGCAACTCCTAATCGGTGCCCGCGAACTGTTGCCGGCGCGGAAGACGCCCAATGGAAGGTTCTGAATCGGAAAATCACACCCCGGCCGATTCGCCGATTCCACCCAGCTCTTCAATCGCGGATCGTGCGTTTCATCAATCATAAGAACTGGAGTACCCGCAAATCTTCGTCTCTGGGAAGGCGCACCTTCCGCCACGCCATTTGTAGCACGCTACAAACTGAACAACCCCGCAGCACTGGCAGGTGATACATTATTGCTTCGGCCGTATCAGGGCCGAGCCGCATTGGAGCAACCACCCATGATCCGTCGAAGCAGTTGGATTATTTTTTTGAGCGCATTCTTTCTTTTGGCTTTGCTGCGGCCCGGAACCTTGGCACAAGAAGCGTCGTCGACGGGCCAATACCCAAGCGCCTTTCTTTCCGGTTTGCAATGGCGCGACGTGGGACCCATGCGGGGCGGGCGCACGGTCGCTGTCGCGGGAAACGCCAACCAGCCCGATACGTTTTATATCGGCTCGGTGGGCGGCGGCGTTTGGAAGACGGAGAACGCTGGCCGTACCTGGTTCCCGATCTCCGACCAGGGCATTCCCATCGGCTCGATAGGGGCAATCGCGGTAGCGCCATCGAATCCTGACATCATCTATGTCGGCACGGGCGAGGCCGATATCCGCAGTCAACATTCTTATGGCATCGGCATGTATAAATCGACCGACGCGGGTAAGACCTGGACGCATGTCGGGCTCGAAGGCACGCGTCAAATCGGGCGTGTGGCTGTCGATCCCGCTAACCCGAATCGAGTTTACGTAGCGGCGCTCGGCCATGTCTACGATGCCAACCCGGATCGTGGCGTCTATCGCTCGATGGACGGCGGCGCGACTTGGAAAAAGATTCTATTCGATAAGAAGAGACCGAACGATGTGGGCGCAATCGATCTGGCCATCGATCCGAAGAATCCGCGTGTGCTCTACGCGTCGCTTTGGGCCACGCGCCGTCCGCCCTGGTCGGTGTATGCGCCCAGCAACATGCCCGGCAGCGGCCTGTACAAATCCATTGATGGCGGCGATACCTGGAAACAACTGACGGGCGGACTGCCCACTGACGAGTTTGTGGGGCGCATCGGCATCTCGATTTCGCGCAGCAACCCAAAACGCGTCTGGGCGGTAGTCGACGATCTAGGCGCGGCTATTGCGCGTCCGATTGGCGGAGGAGCGCGTCCGGCAGGAGCACCGGCACTCGCCGCTGCGGCAGCCCGCGAAACGACCCCCAATAACGTCAAAGGCGGACTCTACGTCTCGGACGACGCCGGCGCAACGTGGAAACTCGTCAATCGCGAAACCCGCTTGTGGGGCCGGGGCTGGTACTTCGGAGCAGTGACCGCGGACCCTGTCAATCCCGACCGCGCGTACGTCATCAACACGGCCACTTACATGACCATGGACGGTGGAAAAACTTTTGTTCCGGTAAAGGGAGCGCCGGGCGGCGACGACTATCACCAGCTATGGATCAATCCAAAGGACGCCAACCGCATCGTGCTGAGCAGCGACCAAGGCGCGGTGGTCAGCGTGGATGGCTCGAAGACCTGGAGCACGTGGTACAACCAGCCGACCGCTCAGATCTATCACGTTGCCGCCGATAACCGTTTTCCTTACTGGCTTTATGGCGCGCAGCAGGATAGCGGCGGCGTCGGCGTCAGCACCTGGTCGACGGAAGGCGTGCTCACATTCCGCAACTGGGAGCCGACTTGCTTAGCGGGCGAGAGCAACACGGTTGTCCCGGACCCGAAGGATGGCAACATTCTCTACGGCGGCGGCGCGGGGCGTTGCAATCAGTCCTTAAACACTGCCGCACCGCTGGGTGGCCAGTTACCCGCAGCCGATCCAAAGGACCCCAATCGCAAGACGTGGACGCTTCCACAGGTTTTCTCGCAAGCCGATGAAGCGCTGTATTATGCGAATCAATTTGTGATGCGATCGCGCGATCGCGGCCGTACTTGGGAAAAAATCAGCCCCGACCTCTCGCGGTTGAATCCGGCCGTGCCCCCCGCCCTCGATCCACTCACGGCCAAGGACATCGATCAGCCGATGACGGAGCGCTTTGGCGTGGTCTATACCATCGGGCCTTCGCCGCTCCAGGCCAATACGGTTTGGGTGGGCACGGACGATGGGCTGATCCATGTGACTCGCGACGACGGCAAGAGCTGGAGCGATGTAACTCCGCCGGCGATGACGCCGTGGAGCAAGGTCTCTCAAATCGAGGCTGGCCATTTCGATGCCGATACTGCCTATGCGTCCGTCGATCGCCATCGCATTACCGACAACAAGCCGTACATCTATCGCACGCACGATGGCGGCAAGACTTGGCAAAACGTCGTTGCCGGTATCCCGGACGGCGCGTATGTCAACTCGGTGAAAGAAGATCCGCAAACCAAGGGACTGCTCTATGCCGCGACCGAGCTGCGCGTTTATGTTTCCTTCAATGACGGCGACAAGTGGCAGCCATTGCAGAACAATATGCCGGTCACTTCGGTTCGCGACATCGTGGTGCATGGCGACGATCTCGATATTGCGACATACGGGCGCGGCTTCTGGGTGATGGACCAAATGTCCGCTCTTCGGCAAATCGCCGCTCAGGGGGCTGAGATTGTTTCTTCCGACGCTTACTTGTTTAAGCCTGGCGAGACGTTTGCCACGATATTGGGCGGCATGAACGGCACGCCCATGCCGCATGAGGAACCGCAGGAGCTGAATCCACCTTCCGGCGTTCTGGTTTATTACTGGCTCAAGTCTGCCGCCGCCGGTCCGCTGAAGCTCGAGCTGCTGGATGGCGCCGGAGCGATGCGCGCATGCGCGGCAAGTGACACGCCGGTGCGCCCGGTGGATATCGAGAGCTTGAACGTTCAGGCGATTTGGGAACAGCCGGCGCAGCCGCCTTCAGCCGCTGCCGGCATGCATCGCTTTGCTATCGGCGGTCCTTCGGGACGCGGCTTTGGCTTCGGAAGAGGTGCAGCCACGGAAGCGGCAACTGGCGCCTGCGCTTCATCTACCCCCGCCACCGCCGCGCCCGCTGCTGGACGTCCTGCCCGCGGCCGTGGCGCCGAACGTTTGCAGCCGGGCAGTTACACCGTGCGCCTGACTGTCGATGGCAAAACTTATACGCGGCCCGTCACCATAAAGCCGGATCCGCGCGCCGCGTCGAGCGACGGTCATTAGATTCCAAGCCGCTTCCGAACGCGATCCGTTTCGTCTTTAGTAATCAGCTTGAGATGGAGGGTGGCACCCTCCTTTTCGTGAAGCTCCACTTCGACGCCCTCAGCCTGCAGAGGTTTGACGAAATCCGGGTTCTTCCATAGATTCCAATCAGATTCTTGTGCGGCGAACGCGAGATACTTCCCGGGCCTGAGGTGAGCGCTTGAGAAATGAAGAGTCTGATCGAGCGATGGGGAAACAATGCCGCCCAATTCTGCCGGCAGTTTTGGCGATGCGTCTTCTGAAATCAGCAGAACGGAGATGGAAGTCTTGGGCTGGTCCTGCAGCACTTCTATATCTCCGCTGAGGCTCGCCCCGTTTTTGCTGAATATCATCAGCAAACTAACAACCGCGCCGTCTCCCACGTCGATCGATTCCGGATTGACGACCCGCTCTCCCGATTGGACCGACTTGAGATAGCAGTCTGTAGCGTTGTTAAACCAAACCCGATATTTGCCTGGAGGCACGCCATCGATGACGTATGTCCCATTCTGCGGCCGATATTGGGATAGGCTGTTCATGGCAGAGGTTCCATCAGCTGCCGGATTCAGGAACACCGATCCTGCTGTAAGCGGCTTATCTTCTTCCCCTTCGATCGCCACGCGCACACGAACCTGCCCGGGCCTAAATGCGGTGATCACCACGCCTGTCAGGTCCTGTTCGGCCAGGTTCACTTCCGTTTTTCCAATCACTTCAGAGCCGTTTGGCCCACGATCCAGGAGCATCAGCGTGTGCTTTCCAGGCGGCAATTCTGCGAATTCAAAATCACCATTCGGCAGAAATTTGCCGGCTTCGGAAGTCCACCCCCTCCCATCGTCGACGCTCGCGCGCAGGCTGTATTTCGATGGCGATCCACTGATCCCGGCGACTCTGCCTTTCACGCTCAACGTAGCACCGCGCTGGATGCGAATATCGATGCCCGGCTGCTCCTGACCGCTCTCGATGATGACCGCCTGCGCATCCGTAAGCGAAAGAGCTGCTGGATAAAAGGTTGTTAAGTCATGTACCTTAGTCACTTTGCCGGAAGCGTCCACCGGTACCTGCCGGGCTGAATATCCCCAAGCTCCCGCGCTGGCGCTAACGTAGTAGGTTCCTGAAGACAACCCCACAAAGCGATATTCGCCACTTTGATCGGTCGTGGTGTCGGCCCTATGCGAAGCGCGTCTGTTACCGTGCGTGCTTGCCGGCGTCCACAGGATTACCTCATTGTTAGACACGGGATCGCCGTCCGCGTCCAGCACTCGGCCGGCAATTGTTCCTCCCGGAAAGAGCCGTAAAGTCAAATCTGGTAGCCGGTCGCCGCTGCCGACCTTCAGCAGAGATCCGTCATCATCGGGTTCAAGCCCACCGTAGACGCCGTCAAGGAATCCGCTCTTCTGCGCCGTTAGCTTGTACCGGCCTGGCTTAATATCGGCGAAACGGAATCGACCCGCCTCGTCTGTAGTGGCAATTAGTACAGAATCATGCGCTTGGTCGGATAACTCCAAATTTACGTGAGCTTTCCGCACCGGTTCCTTAGTAGCGGCGTTTACGACAGTTCCTTCCAGTAGTGCAAGCTGGTTGTCTTCACTCGCGGGTTGTTGCGCAATCGCAATAGGAGCGAGGAGAAAGCAAATCAACCAATTCACTAGATTCCCTCAGGGTCGCGCTAGGCGGATGCGGCAACTGCATCGGCAAACTGCTTGGTATCGGTGTACTGCTGAAAGCGCACTACCCTGCCTGCCCTCACGCCCCAGACGTGCGCGAACTGCGCCCGCACTTTCTTGCCGCCGGCCTTGTGCGTACCCGTATAGGTACCAAGCACCACTACGTGATTCCCAGCATCGAGCCACTCTTCCGGCGTGACGGTAAAAGCGTCCCACTCCGTACCGAGCCGCATGAACACTCCTTCGAGCACCGCCTGCGGCCCCAGGTACGGATTACCCTCGGCATAGATGAAATTTTCCGCTTCCCTCCATTCGATAGCCTGATCCATCTGCCCCAACACTGCTGAGACATCGCCTTTCGCGAAGGCCTCGTACATACCGCGAATGACCTGAACATTCTCTTGCGACATCCTGTTCCTCCCCGACTGCCGGCGTTCGAGCTACGAATCGAGCCACGATAAGTAATAGTCTTTGTCTTCCACTTCCACGGCCTCGCGGCTCACGTGTAGACCGCGGAAGGTATCCATCATCACCGCTAACTCGTCGGTGTGCTTTTGACCGATCGACGCCTCCGTTCGTCCCGGCTGAGGACCGTGCGCTAAGCCATCGGGATGCAGTGTAATGGAACCGTACTCGATTCCCTTTCTGCTCATGAATTCCGAGTTGGCGTAATACAGCACCTCATCCGACATGACATTCGAATGGCTGTATGGAGCCGGAACTGCTTCCGGATCGAAGTCGTATGGGCGTGGACAAAAGGAGCAGACCACGAAACCATCGCTATCGAAGGTCTGGTGGGTTGGCGGAGGCAGATGAAAGCGCCCCACGCGCGGCTCGAAGTTATGGATGTTGAGCGCCCAGGGGTAATAATAGCCGTCCCATCCGATCACGTCGAAAGGATGATGGGCGAGCACCATTTCCGTGAGGCAATTCGCCTTCTTGACGATCAATTTGAACTCGCCTTTTTCATCGCGTGTTTCAAGATTCTGTGGGCAGCGAATATCGCGCTCCGAATAGGGGCTCGATTCCATCAACTGCCCAAACTCATTGCGGTAGCGTTTCGGCGGCCGCACATATCCGGCGCTCTCGATCGCCAGCAACACGCGTTTAGGCGACGTGAATCGATAGCGGTGCAGGATGCCGCGAGGAATCACCAAATAATCGCCGTTCTCGAAAGCTAAGCTGCCGAAGGGCGATTCCAGAACACCCTGCCCTTCGCTCACAAACACGATCTCGTCACCCTGCGCATTCCGGTAGAAATCGGAAACGTCATCGGCGGGACGAACGATCGACATGGATACATCGCTGTTGAAAAGCAGCGGGTGGCGGTCGAGAATCGCGTCTCCGGATTCGGTTAGCTGTTTAGTTCGAAAATGGCGATGGCGGAGCGGCTCCATGGGAGCGGGCTCCCATTTGATCTCTTTTAGGGTATGAAGAGCGCGAACCGCAGTGGGCCGCCGGACGTGATAGAGCAGCGACGACGGACCGACAAAGCCCATGTTTCCGACCAGTTCTTCGGAATACAATTCGCCCGATGGCTGTCGATAGACCTTGTGCCTTTTCGTTGGTATGTCTCCGAGGTGGCAATAAACCGGCATGTCCTCTCCTAGTATCAGGTTTGCAGATTCGCTTGGAGCCCGTAGTATATTGCTATCGACGGAGCCTATGAATCTTGGTCACTCCCGATATCTTAGTTCCTCCGCACATCCTATCCTTACGGCCCTATGAGCCGGGCCTCAGCGCTGACAAGGTGAAGGGGCGGTTCGGTCTCACTCGCGTGGTCAGGCTGGCTTCGAACGAGAATCCACTCGGATCGTCGCCGCTAGCTATTCAATATGCCGAGCGATCTCTCGCCGGCATGTCTCTGTATCCGGACGGAGGGCTTGCGCTTCGCCATAAACTGGCGGAACGTTTTCACCTGAAGGTGGAGAACGTAATCGTCGGTTCAGGCAGCGAAGGCATCATGGCGAACGTAGTGCGGACATTTCTCTGCGATGACGATGAGGTCTTGACCACGGAATCGGCCTTTTCCGGATTCCAGGTGTTGGCCCGCGGCCGTGGCGTAGCTTATCGCACGGTGCCCTATCGCGACTGGAGTTATGACCTGCAAAAGCTCGCGGACGCTACCACCGAGCGAACCAAGCTCATCTATCTAGCCAATCCCAACAATCCGACCGGCACTTTCTTTACTCGAGAAGCTTTTGAAGAATTTCATCGCCGCGTGCCGGAACGGGTGCTCATCATTCTGGACAAGGCATATTTCGAGTTCGCGATGAACCGGCCGTCCTATCCGGATTCGATGCGCTATCGCTTCGACAACATCATCACCCTGCGAACATTCTCGAAGGCTTATGGACTGGCGGGCGCGCGCGTGGGGTACGGGTTTGCTCATGAAGATCTCATTTCCGTGTTACTCAAGGTCAAACTGCCGTTTGAGCCGAGCGGTGTCGGGTCGGCGGCGGCGATGGGAGCTCTCGAAGATCGTGAGTTCCTAGAGAAATCGACTGAAAACAACGCTACGGGACTCTTGTTTGTTACGGAAGCGCTCCGAGAACTGGGCTTCCATGTATTGGATTCGGCGGCGAACTTCGTAACCGTGGTTTTAGATAGTGAAGAGGAAGCTAAACAGGTTTTCGAACACCTGCTCGAACAAGGCGTGATCGTGCGGCCGCTGGAAGCCATGCAGCTGCCCTGCTGTCTTCGCGTATCGATTGGTACAACAGAACAGAACGAGATTTGCATAGCCGCATTTAAGGCTGCGCGCGCGAAACTGGAGATGAACCCCTATGCCACAACTTACTGAACAAACCGAAGAAACGCTGAAAACCCAAGAGGATTTCCTTCCCATTCATGGGACGGATCACATCGAATTCTATGTGGGCAATGCCAAGCAGGCCGCATACTTTTATCGGGCTTCGATGGGTTTCACTCTGGTGGCCTATCGTGGTCCCGAGACTGGCACGCGCGATCGGGCTTCCTATGTTCTTCAACAGGGCAAGATCCGCTTCGTGCTGACCACGCCCCTGCAGCCGTCGGGCGAAATCGCAGAGCACATTCTGCGGCACGGAGATGGAGTGAAATCGACCGCGCTGTGGGTGGACGACGCTGAAGCGGCGTTTGAAGAGACCACCCGGCGAGGAGCTCGCGCCGTGCAGCTTCCGTTTACGATTCAGGATGATAAAGGGAAGGCGCGGCTTTCGTCCATCGCCATTTACGGGGACACGATTCACACCTTTGTGGAACGGCGCGATTATCGCGGCGCTTTTTTGCCGGGGTTTATCGAAGTACCCGGGCCAGACCGCGTTGCCCGCCCCGTTGGCCTCTTGCATATCGACCATGTGGTGGGGAATGTCGGCTGGGGACAGATGAACACGTGGGTGGAATTCTACGAGCGAGCCATGGGCTTTCGCATGTTTAAGCACTTCGACGACGAAGACATCTCGACGGAATACTCCGCGTTGATGTCAAAGGTTATGGCGAACGGAAATGAGAAAATCCGTTTCCCCATCAACGAGCCCGCGGAAGGGCGCCGCAAGTCGCAGATTGAGGAATACCTGGATTTCTACGGCGGACCTGGCGTTCAGCACATCGCCATGGCGACAAAGGACATCATTGGAACGGTCACTAAGCTTCAGGATCAGGGGGTCGAGTTTCTTTCCATCCCGACCACCTATTACGACGAGTTGACCGCGCGGGTCGGCAAGATCGACGAGCCTATCGACGAGCTGGCGCAACTCGGAATTCTGGTGGATCGCGACGACGAAGGATACATGCTTCAGATTTTCACGAAGCCTGTGGAAGACCGCCCGACACTTTTTTACGAAATCATTCAGAGAAAGGGCAGCCGCAGCTTCGGAAAGGGCAACTTCAAGGCATTATTTGAAGCGATAGAGCGCGAACAGGCCAAGCGCGGCAATTTATAAAACATGGCCGACATAGCGATTACGGATAACGTTGGAGCAACCGAGGACATTAAGACCGGCGACGACTCGCAATTCGCGCTTTCAGGGTTGTCGCATTTAACGTTCACCGACTTCCCGGTGGTGAGCGATCTCGCCAAGCCGATCAACACAACAACTTTGCAAACGGCCAAGTTGGGAGTGACGCTAAAGTCGCCTTCCATTTTGATTGCGAGCCCCGCCGCACTCACGATCAAAGGCGGCGAAACGGGCAACTTGGTCATCCGAAAGCCGGCCGACAAGAAGCTTTTTGAGGATGAGGATTTCTCGCTGGCTATCCCGATCGGCCCCGATGAATGCTGGATCGGACTCACGCTCGATACATTGCTCGATGGCAAATTATCGGCAACGGTAGATGGCTTCGGCATAGCCGTGGAGGCTGCGCAGAGCGTTTCATTCGGCAGGTACATTCTGCTCCAGCGTTCGGCAGGACAATTTCCCACGCTGACGGAAGGCCTCAAGAGTGTTCTCGAGAGCTATTCCGTCGCGTACACCGTCGACCAGATCCGGCGGCTGCGGCCGGGTACCGTGAACATTGTCGAGATGAGTGGCACGGTGAAGTTCAGCGGCTCTTATTCGCCACCCATTACGGTCAATGCCTTGGCATCCGCCACGTTGCCATTCAATAACACGATTAAGCTGAATCCCGCTCAGCCGTTGAAGATCACCGGTGAGATTGCCCTTACTGGCGACTTCATTGTGCGCTCGTACAAAATCACGGACAGCCAACTGCATTTGGGGGTTTACAAGAAGCGTGGCACTACGTTCACCGCGACCCTTACGGCGAAAGCGGGAGTGGAGGCGGACATTGGGACTACGGATGTGGTTTCCGCAGTTTTCGGAGCAGTTTTGCCGGGCGTCGATCCGGCAAAGAGCGGCTTGACGGGTGACGGTGCGGAAGCGATCCGCGGTATTTTAAAGGATTGCCTCGACCGCAGTCTTTCGATCGGGATGAACGTTTCGTGCTCGGCTGCATTCACCGATGAAGCCGCGGTCGTGTATTCCATCGACCTCAATGCGGGAAGCAGTGTCGCGACGAATGCTGCGATTTCCTCCGCGTTACGGGGAGATTGGACGCTGGTCGATGCCTTACCGAACGCGAAGCCGCTTCGAAACATCGCGAAAGAGACACACGAGTCGAAGTACAAGATCGGCATCAACTTGCTCGGCTTCTACAACGCCGGATCGGTCGACGACTACGTAAAATCGTGCACTATCCTGCGCGACGACAACGGTTTCACAATTACAGACAAGGCGAGGGCGAGTCACATCGCCGCTGCCGATAAGCCATACGCTGCCGACCCCGACAAGTTGCGTAAGGCTCTCGCCGAAGGCTTTGTGACGACGATGACTTATACCGCCGTAGCGTCGCAGGCCGGCCTCACGGCTTCACAAACCTACTTCCGGTATGCGGACAACATGCCCCAAGCTGACATGCAAGAACAGATTCGCTTGGGCAGGGCGCTCAAATTAATCCGCGACAACCATTGGGACGACATCCTCGCGGCCACTCCCTCTTTGAGGCATGTGAAGGTCACCGCCGGAGCGACCTATGACGCCGCTGGTGCGTTGCGGTTGTTTTTCTCCGATGCAAGCGGACGCACGCCGCGTACGCACCCGGAACTCGAGAGGATCGGCAGGGAGGCCATGATCTCGCTGATCGACTCTACGCGTCCGCAAGGTAAAATTCGCATCGACACGCTGCGGAACGATGCGCTCTGGAGCGAAATGGACAAGAACGGGAACATCGGGGCTTTTCAAAAGATGATTCCTGCTTTGGGCCGGCTGAACATCGCCGATTTCCAAGCAGTCAGCGGAGATTGGGCAGACATCACCTGGTGGGCGGATTCGATGGTTCAGGTGGCTGCGAAGCTTCGCGATCTGTTGGCAACCATTGACCCTTCAACGGCGCCAGACCCGACCGATCCGAATTTCAAGAAAAAGCGCAAGGCACTGGAGGACAAGTTGCTGGACGTGGCGCAGCATGCGCGCGCGGCATTTGCGGACGGCTGGGGATTGGCTGTCATGTCGGCGATATCCGAGGGAGCCGGGGCGGTTAACATGGAGATCGCCTGGAACAGCAGCGGCAAGGAGCAATATTCCTTACCTGCAAGGCTCGGGGCGGCGACTTAGGAGTTCACGTCGGGGCTGCCGAGCTCGTCGCGCAGCCACTGAATCATTTTCTGTTTATAGCCGGATGCAAGCCGCGGAGTGGATTCCCACCAGCGAATGCCGTGCCCGCCGCCTTCGACAGGGTAGATCTCGCAGCTGGCGCCGGCTTTCTTCATGCGGTCGCACATGTCGCGCGATTGCTGGAAAGGCACCAGCGAATCCGCGGTTCCGTGGATGAAAAGGAATGGCGGCATGTCGCGGCGAACATTATCGATGGGGGAAAGCTGGGCAAGCCCCGCCAGAATCAGACCCTCCCAAGGCGTGCCGCGAACGGAGTTGCGAATCTGCGAAGGGATGTAATTTGAGGTCTTGACCAAACTCACCAGGTCGCTTGGCGAGTACAGAGCCACTACCGCTTTCACCGAAGTGGCAGCGCCTCCGCGAAGGGTGGCCATCGAAGCTAACTGTCCGCCGGCCGATTCGCCGACCAAAGCGATTCTTTCCGGATCGATGTTGTACTTGTCCGCGTGAGACTTGATGAAGCGGATAGCTTCCTGCACGTCGGTGATGGCGAGACCGAATTGAGTTACATCCGAGGCGAGACGATAGCTGATCGAGAACCAGGCAAACCCAGCATCACTGAGAGGCTGGAACAAAGGTTCCACGTTGAACGTTTTGTCGCCCGTTACCCATCCTCCGCCGTGGACAATGATTACTGCGGGTACCTTCTTTGGGGCAAGAGGAATCGAAGCATCCATTTGCAAGCTGATGCCGTCTACATGAGCATATTCAATGTCTTTTATCAGCTCGGCGCGAGGAACTTCCGCGGCAGCCGCACTAAAGGCAGTGACCATAACCAGAACAAACGGGGAAAAAGCCCTTAGACGAGCGGGCATTCTAGTATTTATGATGTCGCAAAGAGGCTCGGGGTTGCGGCAGATCGCCTGCCTTCTGGTCCTGCTCACAGCGGGCACTCTAGCCGCTTACAAGGGCAACGGCAACGGCTTCCAGTTTGCGATTCTGGGCGATCGCACGGGAGGAGCGGTTCCCGGCGTGTATGAAGAGGCTTGGCGCGAGACCGCCGCGGACCATCCCGATTTCGTCATCTCGGTTGGAGACACGATAGAAGGCGGCGACGATCTGACCATGGATGCCGAATGGCAAAAGATCGTCGGGATGCTCGAGCCCTATCGCCGCTTCCGGATATTTTTCACGCCTGGTAATCATGATGTCTGGTCCATCGCGTCCGCACAGGCATTCGAAAGATACACCAAGCATCCGCTGCATTACAGCTTCGACTACAAGCAGGCGCATTTCACTGTGCTCGATAACAGCCGCAGCGACAACTTACCGGCCGAGGAGCTGGCGTATTTGCGGAACGACCTGCAGATACACGCGAAGCAGCCGGTGAAGTTCATCTTTTCTCATCGGCCGTCCTGGATTCTGCAGGCAGTGCTCGGGAATCCGGATTTTCCGTTACATCAACTCGCGAAACGCTACGGCGTGAAGTATGTCATCGCCGGGCACATTCACCAGATGCTCCACTTCGAGATCGAGGGCGTTACTTATCTCTCGATGGCGAGTTCCGGAGGCCATCTGCGCGGCACGAAAGAGTATAAGGACGGCTGGTTTTTCGAGCACACGCTGGTGACGGTCGAGGACGGCTCGGCGGAATTTCAGATTAAGGAAGCGGGTCCGCCATTCGGCGCATCGCGGGTGACGAAACCGGCCGATTGGGGCGCGGCGGGACTGGTCAAACAGTCATCGAAGTAAGTCTTCGAGCTGGATCTTCGTTTCTGTACCGGCATCGCGGTATTTAACGATGACGGGCGTGTAGAGCGAGATGCCCCAAGCTTGGCCGGGGCCGGACTTTACTTGGCGGGAGCCAGCCACCACGACAGCTTCCTCGGGAATTACGAGCGGCGCATCGTCGGTTGCGCGATGTACGATTTCGTGAACCAGATCGTATACCGGCGTGGAGCGATTCAGGATGGTTCCGCTGCCGAGGACAGCGCGCTGCTTGATCAGCGTGCCTTCATAGACGCCGCAGTTGCCGCCAACCAGCACGTCGTCTTCAATGATGACCGGCAATGCGCCCACGGGCTCCAGAACGCCGCCGATCTGCGAGGCAGCGGATATGTGGCAGTTGCGTCCGATCTGCGCACAGCTTCCGACGAGGGCGTGAGAATCGATCATCGTGCCGTCGTCGACATACGCGCCGGCATTGATGTACATCGGAGGCATGCAAATGACGCCATGACCGACGTAACAGCCATCGCGGATGCTCGAACCTCCGGGGACGATGCGGACGGCGTCAGCGGCGTTGAACGTCTTCAGCGGATAGGTGGACTTGTCGAAGAATTGAGAAGCGCCCATCGCGCCGCCTGGCATGGCAATGATGCTGCCCATGCGGAAACCGAGCAGAATGCCTTTCTTCACCCAGCTGTTCACGCGCCATCCGGTTGGCTGAGAAGGGTCGCGCTCGGCGGAACGAATGACGCCGCGATTGAGTAGGTCACGGAAGTGATCGAACAGTTGCTGGTGCTCTTCAGAATAGGTCGCGGGCTTCTGATCGAATAAGGTTTCGATCTGCTGCTTAAGACTCAAACACGGACTCCGGAGAGTAGGCCGAGCGACTCCAGAACGGCCTCGATCTTTTGCTGCGAAGCCTGTTGCGGCGGCACCATCGGCAACCGCCAAACGGGTTCCAGAAGGCCCATTCGCGCCATGGCGAACTTCACGGGTCCGGGGCTGGTTTCGATGAAGTTGATTTCCATCAGCGCTTGATACTTGCGCTGCAGCTCTCGAGATCGCACGAAGTCGCCGTTTACAGCGGATCGGGCAAGCTCGCCGAACTCCGCGGGGATTTCGTTCGCAATGACAGAGATGACGCCCCGCCCTCCCAAGGCGATCAGCGGCAGGGTGATCGCGTCGTCGCCCGAGAGCACGATGAACGACTCCGGAACACGCGCAAGAATGCTGGCCATTTGAGAAATGCTGCCTGAGGCTTCCTTCACGCCGACAATGTTCTTGAATTCCGAAAGGCGGACGAGCGTGGCAGGCTCGACGTTCACGGACGTGCGCGGCTGCACGCTGTACACGACGATGGGGAGCGAAGTTGATTCGGCGATAGCCCGATAGTGCTGATACAAACCCTCCTGCGTGGGCTTGTTGTAGTACGGGGTGACGGACAGGATACCGGAAACGCCCAGATCTTTCAGCTCGGCGATCAGTCCGATTACTTTCTGAGTATCGTAGCCACCGGCTCCGGCTAACACGGGAACGCGCCCGCGGGATTCTTCAACGGTGATTTCGATGACGCGCAGGTGCTCCTCATGCGAAAGCGTAGGACTCTCGCCAGTGGTGCCGCACGGGCATAGGAAATCGATGCCGCCATCGATCTGCCGGTTTACCAGAGAGCGTAAAGCGGCTTCATCCAGCGATCCATCCGATCGAAACGGGGTTACCAAAGCGGTGCCACAACCGGTAAACATATCCCCTCCTTGCGACTAAGATTCCTTAGCGGGGCCGAACAAGACGTCTTCGAAAGTGTAGACTCCTTTGCGGTCCAGAATCCATCTTGCGGCTTTCAATGCGCCTTCCGCAAATCCCTCGCGGCTGCGGGCGACGTGCCGCAAAGTAATCGTATCAGCGGCGGAATCGAATCCGATTTCGTGCGTCCCGGGATGCTTGCCGGCGCGATTCGAGCTGACGTCGATGTGCCGCGTGTAGCCGCTCTGCTGCATGGTGCGGAGCAAGTGCAGCAATGTTCCCGAAGGAGCATCTTTCTTCGCATCGTGGTGCACTTCCCAAGCCCACGCGCCATAGGCATCCTGATCGCGCAGAAGTTCGGCGGCCAAACCCGCAAGGCGGCGAAACACGGCGACGCCGACCGAAAAATTCGGAGTCCAGACCAAGCCGGTGCCGGCTTCTTGGACGGACCTGGTGACTTCCGCCATACGCGCGAACCAGCCTGTGGTACCGGTCACGGCAGGCACCTGCGCTGCCGCGAGCTTCATCAAATTCTGCGGCGCTGCTTCGGGTGTCGAGAATTCAATTGCTACGTTTACGTTCGCGAAAGCTTCAGGAGTGATCGCGCTGCCATTCGGGTTATCTTCTCCTGTGAGGGTGCGAATCACTTCAAAGCCGTGGCGATCCGCAAGCTGCTCGATGAGGTGTCCCATCTTGCCGTAACCCACCAGCGCAAGTTTGGTGGTGGTCGTCATCGTCCTTGGGCAAAAACTGCCGCATCGAGCTCTGAGAAAAATTCGTCGTGCAAGCGGCCGACCGTATCTTTAAGGTCATTGTCCGCTACCACGAAGCCGAGGTTCAGCAAGGATGCGCCTTCCGAGATCATACGAATGTTCTTGTCGTGAAGCACCTGAAAAGCGCGGCCCGCAATGCCGGGCGTGCGGCGGATATCTTCGCCGATGAGACAAACGATGGCGAGCCCATCTTCGACACTGGCTTCGGCGAACTCGCGCAGCTCGCTGCAGATGAGGTTCAGATTCTCGCGGTTATCGATCGTGAGCGAGACGCTGACCTCCGAGGTTGAAACCATATCGACGCTGGTCCCGTAGCGATCGAATATTTCAAAGATGCGATGAAGAAAGCCGTGGGCCATCAGCATCCGCGTGGAACGAATATTGAGAATCGTGATGTCGCGCTTGCAGGAGATGGACTTCACGGCATTTGTGCAGGAGGCAGTTTCCGAGGTGATTCTGGTCCCTTCCAGGTCGGGCTTTCTCGAGTTGAGGATCACCACAGGAATATTTTTATCGACTGCCGGAAGGACGGTGGCTGGATGGAGCACCTTCGCGCCAAAGTAAGCCATCTCCGCAGCTTCGGCGAAAGAGATCCTCTTGACGAGATGCCCGCCGGGAATAAGCCGCGGATCGGCGGTGAGCATGCCATCCACGTCGGTCCAGATCTGGATCTCTTCCACGTTTAAACCCGCGCCCACAATGGAAGCGGAATAGTCGGATCCGCCGCGGCCCAAGGTTGTGGTCTGACCGTCTCTCGTCGATCCAATGTAGCCGCCCATGACAACCACCGATGATTCCGCAAGGGGGCGAACATCCTCCTGAAGCAAGGCGTAGGTTTCATCGAGCAGAGGCTGGGCCTGCGTGAAGCGATCGTCGGTCAAGATGACCCGGCGAGAATCCACGTGCTCGACGCGGATTCCCGCGGATCGAAAGGCGAACGCGACTACCAGACTCGAGAGGCGCTCGCCCACGCTCGCGATGGCGTCCATGGAGCGGGGCGATAGCTCGCCGACAACGGAAAGGCCTTTTATTAATTCATCGAGCCATTCGAAATGCGCTCGTATGTAGCGATCGAGATCGGCGGCGGCCGCGCCCGCGAGAGCCAAGCCATGAATGAGATGATGTCCGCGCAGCTCGTCTATTATTCCAAGAGCTTGGTCGCGCCGTCCCGCAGCCGCTTCTCTGGCTGCTTCGAGCAGCTTGTTGGTAGTCTTGCCCATCGCGGAGACAACGACGACGGGGCGGCGGTGCTCGTGACATTGGACGATGCTGGTGACGCGCGCGACGGCTTCCTGGGATTCGACGGACGTTCCGCCGAACTTCATAACGATCATAAGCGCGAAGGCTTAGTCAAGCAAGCCTTCTGACAGCATGAGTTCCGCGTTAAGGACCGCGGCTCCAGCGGCGCCACGGATTGTGTTGTGGCCGCATGCGACAAATTTCCAGTCGAGAACGGGGCACTCCCGAACACGGCCGACGAAGACACTCATGCCATTTTCCCGCGCAGCGTCACGGCGAGGTTGGGGGCGATCCTGCTGCGGCATATAGATCAGGGGTTTGAGGGGAGCGCTGGGAAGGTTTCGCTCCTGCGGGACGCCGCGGAAATTTTCGATCGCGTTGAGGATCTCCGCGACAGCCGGCCTCGAAGATAGTCCGACGGATACCGCGACTGTGTGACCATCGGTCACAGCCACACGATGGCAATGCGCACTCACTCGGGCGTTGAGCGGGACGGCTTGGCCTTCGGAAACGCCGCCCAGAATCTTCTGGGTTTCCTGCTCCATTTTCTCTTCTTCGCCGCCGATAAATGGAATGACGTTCGCCAGGATATCCATGGACGGGACACCAGGGTAACCCGCGCCCGACACCGCTTGCAATGTCATGGCAATCACGCGTTCTATTCCGAAGGGAAGCAGCGGAGCGAGCGCCATGGTGAGCGCGACCGTCGAGCAATTCGGATTGGTGACGATAATACCGGGCCAGGCGCGATTTTTCTGTTGCGAATGTATCAGGGCAAGATGTCCCGGGTTGATTTCCGGCACCAGCAAGGGCACGTCGGCATCCATGCGGTGGTTGCGCGAATTGGACACGACGATGTGCCCCGCATGCGCGAACTCGCGTTCGATCTCGCTTGCGACGGAAGCATCCATAGCCGAGAATACGAGGCGCGGAGCCTGGCCGGGCTTCGAATCGGCCACAATGATGTCCGAAACGGAAGCGGGCATTGCACCATCCAAGCGCCACGCCGTTGCGTCCCTCAACTTTTTTCCAGCGGAGCGGTCGCTCGCGCCAAGCCAGGTCAGCTTAAACCATGGATGCGCTTGCAAAAAGCGGATGAAATGCTGGCCGACGATGCCGGTCGCGCCCAGTATGCCAACCTCGATGGATCTCATGCGGAGAGTCTTTCAATCAATCTCTTATAAAGATCGATTGCCTCCAGCAATTGCCGTTTCGGAATGTGCTCTTCGCTGGTATGGGCGACGTGAATGGTTCCGGGTCCGATCAGAAAGGGCTGCCCCCAGGCGCCGCCGAACGCTGGAATGTCCGTGGTGAACGCCACAACTGTAGTTTCGAATCCATCCAAGGCGCTCAGGTGCACGGCGGGGATGAACAACACCTCTTTCGCGTCCGCCCAAGGTTGTGCAGCGGCCTGGACTTGGTTGCGAAGGGCAGTTACATCGCCGACCACTCGAATCAGGATTTCAGCTCGAGCATCGTCGGGAATAATGTTTGGCGCGCGGCCGCCGCAGATGGTGCCGATGTTCAACGTGCTCGGGCCAAGAACAGCTTCGGTGGGTAGCGGGATCGCCCGAACGCGCGCAAGCGCCTCGAGAAGCTTTTCGATGGCCGATTCCCCAAGCTCGGGATATGCGGAATGAGCCATGCGGCCGCGGGCCTGGATCTCATATCGAAGCGTACCTTTTGAACCGAGCGCGAGCTTATTGTCCGTGGGCTCGCCATTGATCAGAAATTTGCTGCCCCGTGCGTTGCGGGCTGCGACGCGGGCTCCGGCGCTGTTGCGCTCCTCGCCGACGACAAACAGAAGGCCGAAATTACGCTTGCCGGCTTCTAGGAGTTGCTCGGCGGCGGTGCACATCGCGGCGATGATCCCTTTCGTGTCGCAGGAGCCGCGGCCCCAGATGTGGTCGTCGTCCTCACTCGATGGGATGAACGGCGGCACGGTGTCCATGTGGGTGGAAAGAACGATCACCGGGTCACCGAAGCGGACGAACACGTTGTCGCGATCCTTCTCAACCGGCATTCGTTCCGCATGACCCTCGAAACGGCGAACTAGGTGGTCCAGATGTTCCCAAAGGAAGTTCCCGACATCGCGCTCATTCCCGGTTACGGATTCGATGTCAATGAGACGACGGGTTAATTCAAATGCATGCATGCTTGCGGTGTTGGGCCAAGCCGACCGGGGGAAGGAGAGCGCCGTAGAAGTAACAGAATAACCCAGGAGAGGGGTTGCGCGCTCCGTATCGCCCCTTCTAACGGACCGCCTGCGCCGAGCTTCTTAGATCTTGTTCGACGCGCGACTTAGCTTAATTCACGTTCATGCCGCACATGCCACCCTGGCACATGCCGCCGCCGCACATATCTGCGCCGCATTCGCCCAGCGGCTCCGCAGAGCTCTTCGCTGCGCCCGACCGCGCGGCGAATCTTGAGTACTGTGTCGTTAAATGGTCCTTGCCGCAAGACGGACACCGCACTGCATCCGCTTCCGCGCTTCGCCGGACCAACTTCTCAAACTTGTTCCCGCAATCGTCACAAGAGTATTCGAAGATCGGCATGCTTCTAAATTATCAGCACACGATTTACCATATAGATATGCGACGCAGGACGTTTCTAGCCGGCAGTCTTTCGGTCACCGCGGGCGCCGGATTGAGTTTTGCCGGTTTCTTCAAATCTCCCAAAATGGTGAAGCTCGTCGATTTCACGGATACAGGAGAACGGAAGGGAGTCATCGAAGTGGAAAAAGTTGCGAAGACCGACGCGGAATGGCGCAAGCAGCTGACACCTGAGCAATATGAGGTCACGCGTCAAGCCGGCACTGAGCGCGCGTTCACGGGCAAATACTGGAACAACCACGAGCATGGTATCTACCGCTGCATCTGCTGCGGAAACGCGCTATTCTCGTCGGATACAAAGTTCGACTCGCGGACAGGCTGGCCGAGTTTCTGGCAGCCTATCGCCAAAGAAAACGTCGTAGATCGCGTGGATTCAACCCTGGGAATGGATCGGACCGAAGTGCGTTGCGCCAAGTGCGATGGGCATCTCGGCCATGTCTTTGAAGACGGTCCGAAGCCGACCGGATTGCGCTACTGCATGAACTCCGCTGCCCTCGAGTTTGTGAAGAGCTAGCAAGAATACCGAAGCCCAGGCGACTTTGGATCACACTCTTACCGGCAATCTCAGGCTTCACAAGGCGCTGAGATCGCGGTTTCTGAAGGAGCCGCGCGACGTCATCGTATACCTACCGCCGGAATACAATTCCGCTCCGGATCGCCGCTATCCAGCTCTTTATCTGCACGACGGGCAGAATCTCTTCGATTCTGCGACGGCCTATGCGGGTAATGAATGGGGCCTCGATGAAGTCGCCGAAGAGTTAATCGAGAGCGGGCAGATTCAACCTCTCATCATCGTCGGCATTTACAACACCGGGCCGAGGCGAATGTTTGAGTACACGCATATTCGCGATCGCTGGGGCCGCGGCGGTCGCGCGCGCGCTTACGGCAAATTGATCGTGGACGATCTGAAGCCCTTTATCGATGCCGAATATCGCACCCTCGCTGATTTGGAGAACACTGGCCTGGGCGGCTCATCGCTCGGCGGCCTAGTCACGTTATATCTGGGCCTGCACCATCCGCAAACTTTTGGAAAGCTGATTATCATGTCACCCTCGGTATGGTGGGCGAATCGCGCCATCCTCCGCGAGCTTCGAAAGCTGCGTCACAAGCTCAATCAGAAGATCTGGCTCGATATCGGCACGTGCGAAGGGCAGAACCCGCAAGCTTGCATCAAGAATGCCCAGGATCTTCGAGACGCGCTCGTCGCAAAGGGTTGGCAGCCCGGGCACGATCTGATGTTCGTCGAGGACGAAGGCGCGGGGCACAACGAGAAAGCCTGGGGGTATCGCATGCGCAGCGCTCTGAAATTCCTGTTTCCGGCGATCCCCACATCTTAGGCGAAACTCAATCGATATGTCCGTCCCGCCTGCAATCTCGGGTAGAGGGGGTACATGTGCGACATGTGGCGCTGTCCGGGTGTGCTTTCTTCAAAATCGATCGACCACTCCTGGAGCTGCCCGTATTTTCCGATCTGATACGGGATCAGCCGCTTCGAGGCGGCAGCAAGCTTCGAGGCGAAGTCCGCATCGAGGCCCAGCTCTTTCGAAGTCGTTACACAATTCGTAAACAGCTCGCGAACGAGCGCCATGTCCATTGTGCAACCAGCGCTCGTCATGGCGGGCTTGCCATCGGGCGCCATAAAGTTGTTTTCTGTTGACTCCGACGGACATGTGGTCAGATGCCCTTTGCCATCCTCAATCAGCCAAGCGAGGCAGAATTCGGCTGAGCCCTTCATCAGCGGATAGGCGCGAGTACGCAGAAAACCAACATCTCTGGTGAACAGATAATGCTCGAACAGGTGCCGGCAGAGGCACGGCCCGCTCATGTTCCAATTCGCCCAAGTCGACTGCCCGACGCCTTCGCCGACGGGATTGGCGACGCGCCAGATATCGATGTTGTGATGCGAAACCCAACCCGGAAGGCCGTAGGTTTCTTTCGCTGTCTGCCTGCCCGTTTTGCTCAGGTCGTTGATGAGGTCGAAAAGCGGCTCCGCACACTCACGCAGATTGCATGTCTCTGCCGGCCAGTAGTTCATCTGGACATTAATGTTGGCAGTCCAGTTAGAACTCCACGGCGGAGTTACTTGATAGTTCCAAATACCCTGCAGGTTTGCTGGTTGCGAACCGGGACGCGAACTGCCGATCAAGAGGTACCGGCCGTACTGGAAGTAAAGGGCGAGAAGCGATGGGTCGAGTGATGTTGCGAAATCTTTCAGGCGCTGGTCGGTTTATTCGCGACACCCGGGGCCGACCGCAAGCGCAGAGATACACGGCGGAATAGACGCTGATGATCGCTCTGCTGACGCGCCTGCAACTCCTCGAAGCTTTTCCGCGCGGCGGAGTCGAACGGAGCCTGCGCGCCGGCAATCACATCTTCGAGCGGTGTATCGAGCGACCATTGAAAGTCGCGATATCCGGTGAACGCAGCAATAACAATTGTGACCTCCGTAGCGCCTATAACTTCCAGGTGGTCCGGCGCGCTATTGACCTTCCCGTCGGCCGCCTGCGCTTCTAGAATGGAAGCGAAAAACATGCCTTCGCCTGGCTGGCCGGAGAAGATAACCGGGTCCTCGCTTCCGGGGTGACCAGCGCCCGCGACATGCGCGGCTGCCTTCCCGGTCAGGAGCAAGCGACCAGACGCCGGAGTCGACCACCGCCTTCTGCAGGGGCCCGTCGATGAAAATGGAGCAATGCAAACGGCCGGGCACGTTCGCCTTTGCGTGCACGACAAGAACCTGATCCGGAAACGAGGCAAACGCTTCGCGCTCGAAATGGACATTGTCGACCGTGTAAGAGACACGAGCGCAGGCGGTATCCAGATTCAGCTCACGACGATATTTCGTGGTAGCGCCTGCGTGAGTGAAGGTAAGGCGTAAGTTGCCGAGCGGCTGATACGCTTCCGCGAACAAGCCCTGCATCTTGCGGCAGAGTCGATCCGCCTTGTGATAATCCCGCTCTTCGAGTACCGCCCGGCGAATGTCGCCAAGGTATTTCTTTGCATCGCGATTATTGCCGTCCCGTGGTTTGCCGGACCACAGCGTGTCCTCGTTGAACTGCAGGATTTCTTATTGCCGGAGAACCATCCTCGCCACCACCGAAAACCATGGCTCTCAGACGCCCATTGCCCATAGGCAGAGCGTCAATCCATTGCGCAGCCGGCTTGTCGTACCAGAGCGTCAGTTCCTGCGGGCTGATGTCGCGATCGGGCGATTCCTCTCCGCGCACGGGCACGCCGGGTAGTTATGCCGAAGTGGAAATCCCTTACAAGTAAACGTCCGGGGGCGCAGCGACCGTTGGCAGTCTGTGTTATTGGAGACGCAGGCGGACGCCATCGGCATTCGATGCGCTGAGGATCGGGTTCGGCAGGCGGAAGTGTCTTATGGCGAAACCGGGAAGCGCTTGCGGAGTATCTCGTTCGCAATCGTCAGAAAATGCCGGCGGGTAGCCTAGGGAGTTGGAGCTCTCCACTGCACTTCAATTTGTAAAAGGGATTGGGCCGGCGCGGAGTGAGATGCTAGCGGCCAAAGGTCTGGGGACGGTCGCCGATCTGCTGTATTATGCGCCGTTTCGATACGAAGATCGCCGGAACGTGAAGTCCATATGCGAGCTTGCGCCGGGCGAGAAAGCGGCGGTGCTGGCAGAGGTGAGTGCGGCAAGGCTCTCGGGGTTTCGGCACAGATCCGTCGGCTTGTTTGAGGCGACGCTGCGCGATGGAAGCGGCGCGAATCTGCTTGCGCGCTGGTTTCATGGAGAACGTTACGCCGACAGCCTGGTTCCGGGCGCGCGCGTGGCTCTCTTCGGGAAAGTCGAGCTTGATCGGCCGCATGGCGCGCGGCTTATGATCCAGCCGGAAGTCGAGATTTTATCCGGAGACGACCAGGATGAAGAGAGCCTGCACACCGGCCGCATTGTCGCTGTTTATGAGGCTGCGGGAAAAGTATCGACGCGCGTATTCCGCAGTCTGATCGACCGTGTTTTGAAAGAGGCTCCGATGCCGGACGACGCGCTGCCGGAAAGTGTACGGGCGCGTATCGAACTGCCGAATCTTGCCACGGCGATTCACGAGCTGCATGGTCCAGCCGCCGATGCGGATGTGCGGCTTTTGAATAGTTTCCGCACTCCGGCGCAAGTGCGTTTAATTTTCGATGAATTCTTTTGGCTGGAGTGCGGGCTGGCATTGAAGAAAACGAAAGCGCGAATCGCAGCGGGCATTGCCTTCGCGGTGACGGACCGCGCGCGCGAGCAGATCAGGAAAATGCTGCCATTCAAGCCGACCGCGTCGCAGCGGAAGGTAATGCAAGAGATCGCCGACGACATGAAGCGGCCACACCCAATGAACCGGCTGCTGCAAGGGGACGTGGGCAGCGGGAAAACGATCATTGCAGCGCAGGCCGCTATTATTGCAATCGAAAATGGCTATCAGGTGGCTGTGCTTGCGCCGACGGAGATCCTGGCGACGCAGCATTATTGGTATTTCAAACGGCTGCTCGAGCCGCTGGGCTATGTAGTCGCTTCGTTGACGGGATCTGCGAGTCCGCGCGAAAAGCAGCAAATCAAAAAGCTGATCGAAGAAGGGTTGCTGAAGGTGGTTGTCGGGACACACGCGCTTTTGCAGGAGGACGTGCGGTTTTCAAAACTCGGATTGGCGATTGTCGATGAGCAACATCGGTTTGGTGTAAGGCAGAGGTTGGAGCTTTTCAAGAAGGGCGAGCAGCCGGATGTTTTGGTAATGACCGCTACACCGATCCCGCGCACCCTGGCATTGACTCTGTACGGAGATCTGGATGTTTCGACCATCGACGAGCTGCCGCCCGGGCGGAAACCGATTGTCACGAAACACGTGCCGGAGGCGATGGTCGAGGGAGTTTACAGTTTTGTGGCGCAACAGATCAAGGCGGGCAGGCAGGCGTATGTAGTTTATCCGGTTGTGGAAGAAAGCGAAACAGCCGCGGTGAAGGCGGCGGAGAAAATGTTTGAGCACCTGTCGCAGAAAGTGTTTCCCGATCTTCGGGTGGGGTTGCTTCACGGCAGAATGAGCGCGGATGAAAAAGAGAATGCGATGCGGAGCTTCCAATCGGGTGAAACGAAGATTCTGGTTTCGACCACGGTGATCGAGGTGGGCGTGGATGTCCAGAACGCATCCGTGATGGTGGTCGAGCAAGCGGAGCGGTTCGGCTTGGCGCAAATACATCAATTGCGGGGGCGCGTGGGGCGCGGTCCTCATCAGAGCTACTGCATTCTGGTGACGGGCACGGTGAGCGAGGCAGCGAGGGAGCGAATCCGGACATTGGTGGATTCGAACGATGGATTCTACATCGCCGAGATGGACATGAAGCTGCGGGGGCCGGGGGAGTTTTTCGGGACGAAGCAGTCGGGAATACCGGGTCTGCGATTGGCCGATCTGGTGCGCGACGCCGACGTGCTGGAAAGCGCGCGTAAGGAGGCGCAAGCGCTGGTGGAGGGTAGAGACAGCGAAGAACTGCATAGCGCGATCCGGTACATACAAGAGCACTGGCAGCGCAAGTATGGACTGGTGCAAGTAGGGTAACGGGGTGAGAGTGATTGCCGGACGGTTTCGCAGCCGGAGATTGAAGAGTGTTCCCGGTCTTGCCGTTCGCCCCACGCCAGACCGATTGCGGGAAGCGCTGTTCAGCATACTGGCTCCGCGATTAGAAGGCGGCGTTTTCGTCGATGCGTACGCAGGCAGCGGAGCAGTGGGGATTGAGGCGCTTAGCCGCGGAGCGCGACGCGTGATTTTGATGGAACGGAATCCGCGGGCGCTCGCGATCATACGCGAGAATCTGAGATCTCTTGCGATCAAGGACGAGGCAACGGTTGTACGCGGGCGCGCCGCGACGCTGATCGCACACTACAAGGCGGACATCGTGTTTCTCGACCCCCCCTATGAGCAATTAAGAGAATACAGCGATTGTTTGCTCGCGGTTTCGGCGGGCGAAACTCCGCTGGCTGTTGCGCAACACGCATCGCGAGTGGTACTCGAGGAGGAATACGGAGTCTTGAAGAAGACGCGCGTGCTGAAACAGGGAGACAATTCGTTGAGCTTCTTCAGCCGGCAAGCAATAGATGCACATCCATGACGTTTGTGCCGGTCGGGCCGGTTCGGATCAGATCGCCGAGAGCGTTGAAGAACGGATACGAGTCGTTGGCAGCAAGATGGATAGCTGGACCGAAGCCGAGCCGAAGTGCGCGGTGTGTGGTATGGCCCGTGGCGATTGCGCCGGCAGCATCGGTTGGCCCGTCGGTGCCGTCAGTTCCCGCGCTCAGAATAAGCGCGTGGGGCAATCCGGCAATCGCCAGCGCGGCTGCCAGCGCGAACTCCTGATTGCGCCCGCCTTGGCCTGTGCCTTGCACTGTGACGGTGGTCTCGCCTCCGGAGAGAACGCAGGCAGGCGGCGGAATGGGATTGCCTGACGCCAGAACTTCTCTGAGGATTTGCGCGTGTACAAGCGCCACTTGGCGGGTTTCGCCTTGCATGGTAGTCGAAAGAACGAGCGGACGATAGCCGAGTGCTTTTGCGTGGCGCGCGGCGGCTTGCAATGCCAGCCGGTTACTGCCGACGACTACGTGATGGACGTGATCGAAGAGAGAATCGCCGGGCTTAGGAGTCTCTGGAATCTGCCCGTGCGCGCCGGCTTCGAGATGCCGAAGGACGGCGGCCGGCACTTTCTCGAGCAGATCGAATTTATTTAATACGTTCAGCGCGTCGGCAAAAGTGGATGAATCGGGAGCAGTGGGGCCAGAGCCGATCACATCCAACGGATCTCCAATGACATCGGAGAGCAAAAGACTCAGCACAGTCGCCGGATAAGCGAGGGCCGCGAGGCGGCCGCCCTTGAACATTGACAGATGCTTGCGAACAGCATTCAATTCCGCGATGGTTGCGCCGCCTCTCAAGAGAAGATCTGTAGTTTTCTGTTTCGCCGCGAGCGTGATAGGCGTGGCTGGAGCGGGGAGAAGCGCCGACGCTCCTCCGGAAATTGCGACCAAAAGAAGGTCGCGAGCAGTCAAATCTCTGAGCAGCTCTTCCACTACTCGAGACGCTCGAAGTCCTGCGATATCGGGGATGGGATGCCCGGTTTCGAATATCTGAACGCGGCTAAGATGTCGCGCAGCGTGACCGTGCTTGGTAACGGCAATCCCGCCACTCAGCCGCGCGCCGATGATTTCTTCGATCGCAGCCGCCATCGCGACAGCAGCCTTGCCTATCGCTATCGCAAGGATGCTATCGAAGTTTTTGAGAGGCAGGCGTATCGTTCCCGCCGTGAGATAGCGGGCGCTAATCGATAAGTGCTTGCGCACCGCGTTTCCGGAGTCGGCGGCAGCGACCGCAGCGCGAAAGATCGCGATCGCGTCCCGCCGCAGCTTGCGCTCAGATATTTTCACTTGTTTCAAATCTAGCCTGCTCTCGCCGACCCAGGCCGATGTTAGCTAAATCGGTCCAATTTGATTTACATAATGATTAAGGAGGAAGCGGATGCTCTCGAACCGATCGATACAGCGCGCCACTGTGATTCCAGTGATTGCGTATCCAGATGTGAACCAGGCTGCCGCCTGGCTGTGCGATGCATTCGGATTCAGCGTGCGTCTCCGCATCGGTAACCATCGCGTGCAGTTGAATGTTGGCGATGGAGCGGTGACAGTGAGGGAAATGCGTCCGAACGAGGTAAATGCGCCGCTGGGCATTGGACACTCGATCACCGTTCGTGTGGAGGACGCCGATGCTCACTGAAGCCGCCAAGGATCACGGGGCGCGAATCACACAAGAGCCGGTGACTCACCCGTATGGCGAGAGGCAATACAACGCGGATGACTTCGCGGGACACTCGTGGACTTTTTCGCAGTCCGTGGCGGATGTGCATCCGGACGAGTGGGGTGGGACGGCGGAGCAGCTATGAAGTTAGAAAATCGGAAGCGCGAGAATCTTGCGCACAATTTCCGAAGTATTGTCGGTATCGACGGGAATAGAAAAATCAGCGCGGCTGTAGAGTGGACGTCGATCATCGAATAACCGCTCGAGATAGCTCCGGTTCAGAGCGAGGGGGCGCTGGCGAACAGTATCGTTGTCGAGGCGTTTGCAAAGAGTTTCGAACGGACAATCGAGCCAGACCGTCACGCCATTGTTTTCGATCAATTCCCAATTTCTGGATTGGGCGAAGGCGCCTCCGCCAGGGCCGACGACGCACGGATTGCCCGACTCAATACGGGACACGTTATTTTCAATGATGCCAATCGCGCAGGAACCCTGGTAGCAACGGGTTCCGCGCGCCACGCGTATCATTAGCGGGCAGATCTTTTCCGCAAACAGGCCTGACCGACCTCGCTTGAAGACGTCTATCCCCACAGGGTTAGTACGGCCTATGCATACCGTACTATTGACCCGCTGCCCCCCCCCCCGGCATATTCTAGGCCAAACAAAGGTGAGTTTCGACGCCCTCAGGTGCTCATGGCACGAGCCGCACGGATTCCGGAAGACCAACGGGAAGTTTCATCGATGGCCAACATGCATCAGGTGCTCTGTATCACCAGGATGCTCTGCATCGTCGAAGAACGGTATACGGATCCAAGTCTCTCTCTGAAAGCATTGAGCGTGAACATGAACATGTCCGAAAGGCATTTAGGACGGCTCTTCAGAAAATCCGCGGGACAAAGCTTCCGCCAATACCTACGAAGTCTGCGAATAAGCGAAGGAGCAAGACTTCTGACAGCATCGATGGATGACGTAAAGATGATCGCGCTCGTGGTCGGCTACAACGACCCGAGTCACTTTGGTCAGGATTTCCGCCTCTCAATGGGACGCACGCCAGCAAAGTTCAGAGCCGAGAATACTTAATCGCAGGCCCAAGAAAAGCTCGCTGGATTTCGCTAACTCGCGAATGTCCGCTTTCTTAATCGAAAGTCCCTTTTTTCATATCGATTTTGATTGTAGTGTAAGTGGAGCGATTTTAGAGTAAGAGCTAAGCCGCAGCGATTACTCGGCAATCATGAAATCAATCGAAAGGCAGGCCAAACGATGAGAATGCCACATAACTCCTCTCTATTGCCCACGTGTTTATTTCTGGTCAGCTTAACTGTTACTGCAAATTACAGCAACCAGGCATCGACTAACCCCGCGAACAAACCGCAAGTTGCGCCTGAGCAGATCGGAGCGGTCCGGAGTTTCCAGTTACTCTCCCCTGGCGCGGCATGGATCCTGGCGGGCCGCCAGATCTTATGGACAGCAAACGGTGGAAACCTCTGGGAAGATATAACGCCGCCCATTTCCGCGAGCGACGCCATCGACAATGTGGTTTTCCTTGACGAAACGATGGATGGGTGTTCCTGAGCGATGGAACCGGCCCGCTTGGGACGAAGTTGTCCGTCGCGACAACAACAGATCGCGGTAGGACCTGGTCCAGTACCACGATTGCCGCCGAAGACGACATGTGCGCCAGGGCTATGGCGGAGCCGCGAGCCTTTCCTTTCCGGACACGCAGCATGGCTGGGCATTGATCAGGCGCGCCTCCGGCGCGGCCCATAGTATCGGCGGCCTCTACGCAAGCAATGACGGAGGAAAGAGCTGGACCCCTCTGCCCGCCCCTCCTGTCGCAGGAAAAGTCCGGTTCACGTCGGCTCTGGACGGGTGGCTGGCAGGCGGCGTTCGCGATCAAGAATTATACGTGACACGCGATGGAGGGGAGCACTGGAGATTGCAAACGGTCGATCCGCCACAAAACTTAGTAGGTGCGAGGACGAACGTCTCGTACGATTTACCCTCGTTTGAAAATTCACTGACGGGAACAATGCCGGTCACCTTTGAAAACGCGGAGAGGCACAGCGTTATTGCAACATACTCTACCCAGGATGGGGGGAACACGTGGAATCTGCGCCACGTGTTTACAACGCGCCGCGTTTTTCGCTGGCATCCTCTCACGGCAAAGCCATCGCTGTCTTACATAAGAAAAATTCCATTACTCTTTTCGGCGACCTTGCGACACATTCCGCGGCGTCGCTGCCGAACCTTCCCCTATCCGCCTCAACTCGGGACGTTCAGTTTCTCGATAACTCTTACGGTTGGCTGCTGGTATCTGGCGGCGAATGCGGGCCCACCAAGCTCGATTGCGTGACCCATACCTCTCTTCTCAAAACCGAGGATGGCGGCCAGACCCTCACGCCGCTTCTTGAGCACTCCGAGGCATCTCACGGCTCCTATCCGCCCGCAAGCCTCATCAAAGGACCGAGGTCTCAACTGAATAATGGCGCCGTCGACAGAGCCCCGGGTAATGTCGATGGCGCCGAAAGCGATGGTTACGGAGGCCCGAGTGACGCTTACGGAAGTCTCAGCAGTAGTGAGCTGTTTATGCAAGCTCCGCTCGTTGACGTCAATGTAAACGGAATAGACACATGCCAGAGTCTCGATCCTCAATCCACCGAGGCTCTATGGGAAACTACCGACAACAGCGTTTTTGGCCTTTACATCGGCGGCGCCACAGCGAGCGCGACTGGTTGCAGCTCACCCTATTTTGATCAACTGAATACGCTGAAATGTCAGGGTTGGTTCTTTTTGCCTATATGGGACGACCTTCAGGCTCCATGCGCGGCGCGGATGAGCCAGCGAATATCCAACTTCCCTACTGTCGACGGAACCATAGCGGCGGACGCGGCGATCTCGGCTCTCGAAAACGACGGGTTAGGGGTCACGGGGGTTCCTTATCTCGATATAGAGCAATACCCGAGGGCGACGGATCCGGGAGGCAGCGTCTCCTGCTCTGAGTCCGTGGAGCTCTATGTAAATGCCTGGGTTGCGGAGCTGCATAGACTCGGCTATTACGCCGGCGTTTATGCGAACGGCCAAAATCTCGCGGACGACATGACGCCTGGTGCCATCGCTAACTGGCCGGACTATGTATGGATCCCCCAGTATCCCGGGCCAGGCCTCGCCATAGAACCCCTATACGGGATAGACGCCAACGGCTACAACTACTGGATTTACGACCAGCGGATCCATCAAGTGGCGCAATATATACCGACCGGATATCTTAACCCGTCGTTGGTGGATACGGATTTCATCGATGGCGCCGTTACAGACTTTGACTTTCCTTATTGTCCCTCATGCGACGTCTGCGACAATACATGCCCGAATTACAACCCCGACGACCCCTCCTGCCAACAAGGCCAGACGGAGGAGTGCACGTGGGATCCGATTTACGGCGTTACCTGCGAATGTGACTCGGCGGACGGCTTCGACTGCTGTTGCGGAGCCTGTGGGGTTTGCCCTGAATGGGACGACGAAGCATCACTGTTCTCCGGCGGGCCAGAGGTCGCGGCGAAGGCGACCAGCCGTGAGCAACCAAAAGAAGAAAGGAAGTTCCATGAAAATAACTAGGAAAATCGCCACTACATTGTGCATCGCCGCCAGCCCATATATCGTGAAAGCGGCTCAGTGCCCTAGGCTCGAGGACGGCAAACAGGACGCAGTGCAACAATACGTACAGAGGCGCTACGAGTTCCCGCTCGACGATCATATTATGGTCACCTCAGTCTCCGTCGTAGACGGCACCTGCTACCGCCAGTTCAGCATGCAGTCCGAAAAACTCAAGAAGAGTTTCATCTTGTACCTTTCACCCGATCAACGCTACGTGATGACACAGGTGATGGATCTCACGAAGGATCCCCAAGAGGAAGAGCACAGGAAGGACGCTGCCGTCGAGCGTGCGTTGCTGTCCGATGCGTCTCCTACGCGCGGCGACAGCAAGGCGCCAGTGACTATCGTTGAGTTCTCGGATTTCGCCTGCCCGTTTTGCGGCAGATTCAAATCTCTTTTCGACTCTCTGGCAGATTCCGAGAAAAGCAAGGTGCGTCTCGTCTTCAAGGAAACCCCCCTCCCGATGCACGCATGGGCGGCAAAGGCAGCGGAGCTAGCCGTCTGCGCCGGTCAGCGAGGAGACCCGGCATTTTGGGAAGCACATGACTTCTTTTTTCAAAATCAAAAAGCGTTTACGCAGGGCAATATTCAGCAACAATTTATGAATTTTGCCGGGGGGACAGAAGATATCGACGAGCAGGAAGTCAGCGCATGCACGGAACGCAATGCTGCCGAGCCAGTGCTGGCAAGGGACAAGCTGCTAGCCAGCAAATTAGGCGTGCACGGAACGCCAACCATCTTCATTAACGGCAAACAGATTCGAGGTGTCAGGAGCGCGGGAGAACTGACCGAAGTGATCGATCGGGCGGCTGCCGAGCAAGTGCCTGGCCAGCATTCAACCGCGAATAACGGCAGCAAAGGGGCTGCACGCATCCCGTGAGCGCCCCGTCCCGCTCCCATGCAAACCATCACCGCCTGTGGGCAATGCGGTTCATGGCGCTCACACTGCTCCTTTGGTCGCTCTGTCTTTACCGCGCCCACGCAGGCGAACAGCCCTCGAAGTGCCGCGATTCACAACTGCAGGCCACATACACTGCGGATGGGGCGATGGGGGGGCTTTACGTGAGCGTGACGGTCACAAATGTTTCATCGTCAGCCTGCGTTTTAGAGGGTCCGCCAAGAGTGCGGCGAATAGATGCGGATGGAAACCTGCTACACACCACTGTTCACTGGCCTGTACCCGTGGCCGCCGTAGAAATCGCAACGCGAAGCCTCACAATAAACCCTCATACAAACGCCTATTTTAAGGTTCTCCTGGTGAGCAAAATGGGCTATCCGCCATCAATACATTGCGCTTCTCGAGTGCTGATCAACTTCTCAAACAAATCCTTCCGCAAGCCTGTCTTGGAAATCAAGCTGGATTCTTGCGGATCGTGGGTGGATGCGACCGGCTACACGAGCATCCCTATCACGGGTCCGGTCCATATCGGAGCCAGCCCTCCCCGATGAACGCGTTCTAATCGCTGTAAGATCAAATAGCGTGAGGGAAATGCGCCCGAACGAGGTAAATGCGCCGCTGGGCATTGGACACTCGATCACCGTTCGTGTGGAGGACGCGGATGCCCACTGCAAGCGGGCCAAGGATCACGGGGCGCGGATCACACAAGAGCCGGTGACTCACCCGTATGGCGAGAGGCAATACAACGCGGATGATTTTGCGGGACACTCGTGGACTTTTTCGCAGTCAGTGGCGGATGTGCATCCGGACGAGTGGGGTGGGACGGCGGAGCAGCTATGAAGTTAGAAAATCGGAAGCGCGAGAATCTTGCGCACAATTTCCGAAGTATTGTCGGTATCGACGGGAATAGAAAAATCAGCGCGGCTGTAGAGTGGACGTCGATCATCGAATAACCGCTCGAGATAGCTCCGGTTCAGAGCGAGGGGGCGCTGGCGAACAGTATCGTTGTCGAGGCGTTTGCAAAGAGTTTCGAACGGACAATCGAGCCAGACCGTCACGCCATTGTTTTCGATCAATTCCCAATTTCTGGATTGGGCGAAGGCGCCTCCGCCAGGGGCGACGACGCACGGATTGCCGGATTCGATACGGGACACGCGTCTGCGGAGCAACTCCGTTTCGAGATCCCGAAAAGCGGCCTCGCCGTACTCACGAAAGATCTGCGCGATGGTTTTGCCTTCGCGGGCTTCGATTTCGGTATCGATATCGGCAAACGACCACCCGAGCTGATCGGCGAGAGAGAGTCCCACGGTGGTTTTGCCGCACGCCATAAAGCCGACGAGGTAAAGTCCTGGAGTGCGCTTGAGCTTGAGGACCATCTAGCGCTCGACGCGACCAGCGCCGGTTCCTTTCATTAAGGCGTGGACTTCTTCGGCGTTAAAGCGGTTGAAGTCGCCGGGCAGGGAATGTTTCAGGCAAGAAGCGGCGACTCCAAATTCCAGCGCTTCGGCGGGCGAGGGGAGATGAGTCAGCCCATAGATGAGTCCGCCTGCGAAGGTGTCGCCTGCGCCGACGCGGTCCACGATATGAGTGATCTCATACTCGCGGCTGAGAAAGAATTCAGTTCGCGTATGCAGACAGGCGGACCAAACATTATAGGGCGCGTTTTTGGACTCGCGCAAGGTGATCGCGAGCATCTTGAGATTCGGATAGGTGGCCAAGACGCGCTCGCTCAATTCCGAATACTTCTCGCGCTCGAGGCTGCCGGATTCGACGTCGATGTCGATGTGAATGTTGATGGCGTTTTGGCAATCCTCCTCGTTCGCAATGCAGAGATCGACGATTTTGACGATTTCGGGCATCACCTCGCGCGCGGTCTTGCCCCACTTCCACAAATTCTTTCTGAAATTGAGATCGCAAGAGGTCTGAATTCCGAGCATACGGGCGGCGGCCAGGGCCTCGAGAACAAGTTCCGCGGCCGAAGCGCTGAGGGCGGGGGTGATGCCGCTGATGTGAAACCAGGTTGAATCTTTTAAAGCAGAATTCCAATCGATGAGGCCGGGTCTCGCGAGCGCGATTGCGCTGTAGTCACGATCATAGAGGACCTTCGAATGACGCTGATTGGCACCCGCTTCCACAAAATAAAGGCCCATTCTGCCGGGCGCGCGGGCAATGTGAGCAGGATCCACGCCGAAGCGGCGAAGCTCTCCCAGGAACGTCTCGGCGATGGGATTCGATTGCGGCAGCACAGTGATGAAGCGGCTGGCTGCACCGAACTGCGCGAGCGAAATGGCGACGTTTGCCTCACTGCCGCCGAAGGTGGCCACGAGATGCGGGGATTGGAGTAAGCGTTCAAAACCCGGAGGTGCGAGACGCAGAAGAACTTCGCCGAATGCTGCGATGAGCGGCGGCATTTAACGGGCCAAAGTGACAGGCGAGCGCACGTTCGGCGCCAAGACTGCTTCAATACCGGCGGAAGCATCTACGGCGGGAAGACCTTCCACCGTTTGCACCGTGAATGTGCTCGCCGGGACGGAGGTGGTCTTTCGTAACGCGGAGCCCGCATAAGCGTTGAGCGAAAATGCATTCACCTCGACGGGAGCTTCGACGGCCTGTAATGCGGAGGCGGCTCTTTGGAGACGCGCGAACGCTTCGTGCGCATCATCGAGATAACTGCCGAATGTTAGCTGAAGGCCGGTAAAGACGAGTTGGTGAGAATCGACGAGAGTCGCGCGCGCATCTTTCAGCCACACGAGAGGACCTTCCGTGGGCGGGTGGGACAACTGTCCAACAGCCTCGCACATACTCGCGTCATTCGCGGGATCGCGGAGCGCCTGGACGACATTGACAGCGGTATTTGGAAACAGCGACTGAATGGCGGCGCGAGTCGAGTCGTAGTTATCGATGCGCGATGTAAAACACGTACAGGTCAAGACACGGTCGGCGGGAACGGAGGCTGCGGCCACGCTCTCCTTCAGGCGCTCGAGTGCTTCGCGGAAAGACGGCCCGGTTTGACCGGACAAGAAGGCGAGGCCATTAGGGTTGACCGTTCTGTGCGTGGAAACGACCGCCTCAATGACGATCTGCGCGGATTCCTGGCCGAGGGCCCCGATCTGAATGATGCTCAGCACAGGAAGCGGCAGCCTGCGCTCGGTAAAAATCTGAGATACCTCGGCTTCTACTCGGCGAGCGTCGCCCGCGCCCGCTACGAAGGCGCGCAATTTGACGATCGTTTCGCCGCGGGTATCGCGAATTAAATCGTTCAGGCTTTGGCGAATCTGGGCAGAGAGACCGCCCGTCCTCAGCAGAGGAGAGATGTGAAAATCGAGCGCTTCGGTATCCGCTGCCAGAGCCATGGGAAGTTCGGGGGGAAGAGGCAGAACCTGCTCTTTCGGTTCCTGATTTTTCTTCTTTTGGGCGAAGAGGTGAAAAGCGCCAGGCGCCGTACAAAGCGCGATAGCTACGCAGAGCATCGGGATGGGGCGCCACATCCGGGTTTCTAGCTTATAGCCTAGCGTGCCGTGGGATGAGCCGCAGTCAAAAGAGATTGGCCGCTGAGGAAGGCCGCTGAGGAAGGCCGCTGAGGAAGGCCGCTGAATCGGAATCAGATGGCTGGCCTCAACCAGTCCAATTTGGTATGCTCCTTAGAGAGTGACGGCGATCTCTGAGCTGAAGCTAAATCCCGCGTCGGAGGTGCCGCTTTATAAGCAGCTAGCCGAATGTATTGCAGAACGGATCGTGCGGGGCGAGATTCCCTCGGGGGCAAGGCTTCCGGCCACAAGGGAATTGGCTGGCCAACTTGGACTGAATAGAACCACCGTTTCAGCTGCTTACAGGGTGCTCGAGGAATCGGGCCTGATTGAGGGGCATGTGGGACGGGGCAGCTTCGTCGCGGCGCGCGCAAAGCCGTCCACGGTCGCGCCGAGAGATTGGGACGCAATTCTTCCCTCGCTCGAACCTGGCGGGATGCCATCGCCGCACAAAATCGAAATCAGCTTTGCAAACTCGCGGCCGGCCGGCGACGAATTTCCGGTGGCGCAGTTTCGACGGTTGTCCAAACAAGTTATCGATGGATCGGGCGCGATCGAGATCCTGCAGCTGGGATCGCCGCACGGATATCCGCCGTTGCGGCGCTACTTGTTGGAGCAAGCTGCCGCTGCCGGAATTGCGCGGTTTGAAGACGACCTCATCATCACCAATGGCTGCCAGCAAGCGCTGGATTTGCTGACGCGGCTGTTCCCTTCTGAGGGAAATAGCGTTGTGCTCGAAGATCCGGTGTATCACGGATTAGTACGCGTGTTTTCGCGGGCGCGGGCGAACATCGTTTCGGTTGCAGTCGACGATCGAGGAATCGACGTCGATGCCCTCGAGCAGGCGGTTCAACAACAGCGGCCGCGGCTACTGATCGTAACGCCGAGTTTTCAAAATCCCACGGGTGCGACCCTCTCGCTCGAGCGGCGCAAAAGAATTGTGGACCTGGTTCAGCGCTTCGGGCTGGTGCTGGTCGAGAACGATATTTACAGCGAGCTGCGATACCACGGCAAGCGATTGCCGACCTTGAAGGAGCTGGACGAGACGGGAAACACGATTCTGCTGCGCAGCTATTCGAAAGTCTCGTTTCCAGGATTGCGGGTGGGCTGGGTGATCGCACCGCGCGCGGTAGTGGCGCGCTTGGCCGAAGCCAAACAACTCAGCGATCTGCACTCGGATCAACTTTCGCAGGCGGTGTTGTTGCGTTTTGCCGAATCGGGAGAGCTGGCGCGTCACCTGGAACGGACGCGCATAGCGGGCGCCGAGCGGCTGGATGCCGTATTGCGAGCGTGCGCGCGCTATCTGCCGGCGGGCGCGACGTTTACCAGGCCGGAAGGCGGGATGAACCTTTGGGTCGAATTGCCCGCGCATATCCAGGCGGAAAATCTGCTGAATCGCGTTCAAGGAAAGGGCGTGGATTTTCTGCCAGGCCGTTTCTTCTCGGCTCGACGGGCGCACGCGCGGGGCTTACGCATCAGCTTCGGTGGTTTGTCTGCAGAGCAGATCGCGCGCGGCATTCAGATTTTGGGAGAAGCGGCGGCGGAGGAGTTGGGCGCGGCGACGTCTCGCCTCAGCTACGAGCCGGCTGCTGCGCTGGTTTAAAGAGCACGGAGATTGAACAAGGAGAACGTAAAGTGAATTTCGAGAGCGATCAGTTTCGATTGAAGACGGGCCTGGCCGAGATGCTGAAAGGCGGCGTCATCATGGACGTGGTGAACGCGGAGCATGCGAGGATTGCGGAGCGGGCGGGTGCCTGCGCGGTGATGGCGCTCGAGCGCGTCCCTGCCGACATTCGCAGAGAGGGCGGAGTTGCGCGGATGTCGCAGATCCGGATTATCCGCGAGATCATGGCCGCTGTCTCGATCCCCGTGATGGCAAAAATCCGCATCGGCCATTTCATGGAAGCGCGGATACTCGAAGCGCTCGGCGTCGATTATATCGATGAGAGCGAGGTGCTTACGCCGGCGGACGAAGAACACCATGTGGACAAACACGACTTCAAAGTTCCGTTCGTTTGCGGCGCCAGGAATTTGGGCGAAGCTCTTCGCCGCATCGCCGAGGGCGCGGCCATGATCCGCACCAAGGGAGAGGCCGGCTCCGGAAACATTGTCGAAGCCGTGCGGCACATTCGAACCATCGTGAAAGAGATGAAGCAACTCACCGTGCTGGGGAAAGAGGAACTGGTGCACGAGGCCAAGAATCTGCAGGCTCCGCTCGAGCTGGTTCAGTATGTAGCTCAAAATGGTAAGCTGCCGGTTCCGAATTTTTCGGCTGGAGGCATAGCGACGCCCGCCGATGCGGCGCTCGTGATGCAACTTGGAGCCGAAGCCGTTTTCGTGGGTTCGGGGATTTTCAAATCTTCCGATCCGGAAGCGCGCGCGAAAGCGATTGTGAAGGCTGCGACCTATTACCAAGATCCAATAAAGCTGCTGGAAGCGAGCGAGGAATTGGGCGAGGCGATGCCGGGTCTGGATATTTCGAAGATGCAGGAAGCCGAGCTGATGCAGACACGCGGCTGGTAAAGCGCCGCGGCAGAATTTCTACATCATGAAGGCGAAGATCGGCGTACTAGCTCTGCAGGGAGATTTCGAGGCGCATCGCAAGGCTATTGAGCGTGCGGGCGCTGAAGCGGTCGAGGTGCGAACTTCGGCGGATCTGGATTCGGTCGATGGGCTGATCATTCCTGGGGGCGAGAGCACGACCATGCTCAAGCTGTTGCACATCGAGGACCTGGTGGAAGCGGTTCGGGAGTTCGGGAAAGAGAAGCCGATCTTCGGCACTTGCGCGGGCGCAATTTTGCTGGCAAAGGAGGTCGTGAATCCACCGCAGGAATCATTAGGCCTGCTCGATTTGACGGTGGAGCGGAACGGCTACGGGCGGCAAATCGATAGCCGCATTGCAAACATCGATCTCGACGGTAAGCAGGCAGAGGCGGTGTTCATCAGGGCACCGATCATTCGCCGCGTGGGAGCTGAAGCAAGGGTGCTCGCTACCTATTTGAACGACCCTGTCCTGGTAGAGCAGGGACGGCATCTGGTCGCCACTTTCCATCCGGAACTCAGCCAGGGCGACCGCGTTCACCGGCGGTTTGTGGAGAAGGTAGCCGCGCAGGAGGCCAAACTGGAAACCACGTGAAGCGGGTGCTTTTTCTATGCATTGGGAACTCGTGTCGCAGTCAGATGGCAGAGGGATTTGCGCGGAAATACGGGCGCGATGTTATGGAGCCGTTCAGTGCCGGATTTGCGCCCGCGCCTATCGTTCAGCCGCTTACCAAGAAGGTGATGGAGGCAAAGAACGTTAACATCGACGAGCAGTATCCAAAAGATCTGGACATGATCGATGTCCCTACGCTCGATCTGATCGTAAACATGAGCGGAAACAGACTGCCTCCGCGGATGCCTATCGAGGTGAAGGAGTGGAAAGTCGAAGATCCGATCGGTCGCAGTGAAGACGTTTATGTGAGCGTGCGCGACCAGATCGAGAATCTGGTGATGCAGTTGATTCTGGGGTTGCGGAGGGGAGCTAAAACAGAAAACGCGGCTTCGAACGATCGATATCGTCCAAAACCGCGCTGAGCCTGCGCCGATAAATCGGCAATCGATTACTTGGTGGGGTTGGTGCTGGTGGTGCTGCTCATTGTGTCGCTAGAGCCCTTGGTGTTCCTCTTCTTGCGGGTCTTCCGGGTGCTCTTGGTAGCGCTGGTATCGGTGCTCTGCGTTGAGGTATTCTGGGCGAAAACTGCGGTGCCAGAGAGCAGCGAAAGGCCGAGGGCGGCGATCATGATCTTTTTCATTTGGGGATATCTCCTTGTTTAACAGCTGTGGTAGCACTTTGTGCTCCCAGTCGTTATAGTCTCAAAGATGAGTGAAGGAGTCCTGAAGATAACATTAAACTTAGCTTAATGTAGTACCAGAAAAAACGCTGGGATTAGGCCTTCGGAATATTGACGACCTGCCCACAAAGATAAGCTGAAAGCAGAAAGGAGTACGCTTTATGGCTCATCGGACAATCCAGTCTATGGCGTTCAGTTTACTTGTATTTCTCGGCGGATTCTGGTTGGGATCAGCCCATACTTCGGTCCACGCGCAAACCGCTCATCGCGTATTCGAGCTGCGCACTTACCACGCGAATGAGGGGAAACTCGACCCGCTGCTGGCCCGTTTTCGCGACCACACTATTCAAATCTTTACAAAGCACGGCATGACCAGCGTGGGTTACTGGCTCCCTACGGACGAGCCGCTCAAAGGAAGGACCCTAGTATATATGCTGGCGTTTCCCAGCCGCGAAGCCGCTACCAAAGATTGGGCGGAATTCAGGGCGGATCCTGAGTGGAAGAAGGTCGCCGCCGATTCGGAAGCAAACGGCAAGCTAGTCGAAAAAGTAGACTCGGTGTTCATGGAGCCGACGGACTTTTCGGAGATCCGCTAGGCGGCCCTTTGGGCTGGTAAGCCGATCACTGACGCCGACGCGAGCCCTTGCGACGTCAGGGTTCTCATGCGGGCGTACCCGCCTCCACTCGTTGATGATCCCGGCGCTCGTAATAGCCGGTCTCGTGGACTTTGATTGCGCGCGAGGGTTCCACGTCCTGCGCCCTCCAGTAATGCGTCACAAGCGTCTTTCGAGTGCGATCCGGGGTTTTTATCGGCGTGCCGCCATGCAGGAGTTGTCCATGCCATAGAAAGACGTCGCCAGTTTTACCGAGAAATTCGCGTTTCTGGATATTGGCGCGGCGTAGTTGCTCTTCGAGGTAAGCGCGGCAGGCGGGCATCTCGGCCTCAATCGCATGGATGCCGCCGTGGGAAACCGTTAGGTTTCCAGCGCATGGCTGCCAGGATAATACATGAGCGGCCCGGCATCGGGATGAACGTCCTCCAGGCAGATCGAACTCACGGCCAGACCGAACGGCGGCGGGGGCGGCGGCCGGAAGCGGTGCATCGCGTGTTTCAGCGGTCCTTCTGGCGGACACTCCGGCACAGGGGGTGGCGGCATATACCAGGTATCGAAATGATCGGGCTGCTGGCTACCCCAAATGAAATTCAAAGAATTACAAACCATGGGAGGGCCGCCCAGAAGAGTGGACAGGACTCGTGTCAAGCGCACGCTCAACGCAAGATTGCGGACTTCCGGTTCATCCAGAAATAGGTCATTGATTTTATGGGTCCTTTGAAAGCTTCGCTCGGCGCTTCAAGGGCCCGGAAGCGTTTTCCTACGAATTCGCCGTGAAGCACGTCGATGGTGGCTCTTCCAAACGACGCCGGGTCTGCGATTCTGCGGTCGACGACGGAATTCACCGCCGCTATTTCCTCAGGTTCAAAGAAAAAAGAGAGGATCAAATATCCGTTCTCTTTCCAAAACTTCTTTTGGTGGCGTGAGACCGCGCCTCTTGCAACTGCGCTGCTGGAGGAAGGCACGAAGAAATGCTAACACCGGCGCAGAGAGCTGAGTTCCAGTACTATCAAACTGTTTCAATCTGACATGTTTTCGCGGGTTTACGAATCGTATCAGCAATATGTCCAACCGATTCCTCTGTGCCGTGGTTTGTCTCGCTGCGATCCCGATCAGCGCTTTTTCTACGCCGATTTTGTATGGCGGTAATGGAGGCCATCCACCTTCGACCAACAATGGCGCGCTGGTTACCGTAAATCAGAATACAGCCGCAGTGAGTGTGATCGGAACTCCATCGGGGGTGTCCCGACTGACCGGAATAGCCTTCGATTCAAATGGCGTTTTATACGGCTCGACGATCACAGGCGGCGGCTTCCCGCCCCCTCCGCCTACGCTCACCAGCAGTCTCGTTCTCATCAATCCGACTACCGGCGCGTTGATCAACAACGTCGGTCCGATTCGAGCGACCACGTCTGCCGGACCGCTACTCAGCATCGCGGATCTCGCGGTGCAACCCGGCACGAATACGCTGTACGGCATTGAAGGACCGGACGATGGACTCGGCCAGCAAGGCGACCTCTGGACCATCAATAAATCGACGGGAGTGGCCAGTCTCGTCGGGAACACTGGAGTGTTCTTTGGCAGCATTGCGTTTGCACCGAATGGGAGCCTCTATCTTGCCTCCGCTCAAATGACAGCAATGGGCGGTCCAGGCAACCCGATGATCGGCACCATCAATCCGGCGACTGGCGCAAGAATCAGCAGCATAGCTACAACGGACTTTTTTGGCGCACTCGCGGTCCGCCCGACGGATAACGTGATCTTTGGCGACAACGGTGACGCTGCTCAGCTATTCACTATTAATCCAAATACCGGCGCCGAGACCCTCGTCGGCAGCACGGGATCGAATTTTATCGGCGGTCTTGGCTTCGCGCCAGTTCCGGAGCCGAGCGCGCTGGGGTTGCTCGCTATAGGTATCGTCGCTCTGGCCTATCGCGCGTTGCGTCCCACCTTGAATCGTTCCTGAATTCCGTCTTAGAGCAATCGAAATCCTCAAGCAGCTTGAGCGGGCCGCATGTCCGTTCCGGTGCTAGCATGAGGACGTGGTGAAGCTTCGGGATGCAGTCAGAGCGGCACGAACCGTAAAGATCAGCCACGCGCGAAAATTTGCGCAGCACGTGGTTCCCGAAGTTGTACGGCCCGCCCGCATCATTTGGAACCAGGCGATCGGCGCGGTGTTCCTGCTTTTCGCTGTAATGTTTTTCGGCAACGCCGTCAGATATTACGATGCCGCGGCGGCCGATTCCCGGAATGCAGTCGCTCTCGGGTTCTCGCTTTTTCTCGGAACGGTTATGGCGTTCTTCGGGATTGGCTCTTTTATGAAGGCCAGGCGGATCTCCCGGTTGTAGGGTTCCGTTTGCCCACGTCTGAACAGCCCGGCGAGTTTCCATTTACGCGCGGCATTTATCCGGACATGTACCGGCACCGGTTCTGGACCATGCGCCAGTACGCAGGCTTCGGAACCGCGGAAGAGAGCAATCGCCGCTACAAATTTCTTCTCTCGCAGGGAATAACGGGCTTGTCTGTCGCTTTCGATCTTCCCACGCAGATGGGCATGGATTCCGACCATCCACTCGCGGCCGGCGAAGTTGGGCGGGTAGGTGTTGCCATCGATTCCCTTGCCGATATGCAGGTCCTGTTCAATGGTATCCAGCCGCAAGAGGTCAGCACATCCATGACCATCAATTCGACCGCGGCCATTCTGCTGTGTCTCTATGTCCTGGTTGCGGAGAGTCAAGGCGCGGACCGCAAAAAGCTTTCCGGAACCATTCAGAACGACATTTTAAAGGAGTACATCGCGCGCGGCACTTACATTTATCCGCCGCGTCCCGCTATGCGCATCATCACCGACCTTTTCGCGTGGGCCGGGCGCGAGTTACCGGAGTGGAACACCATTTCGATCAGTGGGTATCACATCCGCGAAGCGGGCTCGACTGCAGTTCAGGAAGTGGCTTTTACACTGGCAAATGCGATCGCCTATATCGAAGCCGCGATCGCGGCCGGTCTCGAGGTCGATTCGTTTGCCCCGCGGCTCAGCTTCTTCTTCAACGCTCATAATAATTTCCTCGAAGAAGTCGCGAAGTACCGCGCCGCGCGCCGCCTGTACGCGCATCTCATGCGGGACCGTTTTGGCGCGAAATCCGACAGGTCGTGTATGCTGCGCTTTCACACGCAAACCGGCGGGTCGACGCTGACGGCTCAGCAGCCCGAAGTAAATGTGGTTCGGGTGGCTCTTCAGGCAATGGCCGCGGTGCTGGGCGGCACGCAATCGCTGCATACCAACGGCCAGGATGAAGCTCTATCGCTGCCGTCGGAACGTTCCGCGCGCATTGCGCTTCGCACCCAGCAGGTGATCGCATACGAAAGCGGAGCAGCTTCGGTCCCGGATCCGCTCGGCGGCAGCGAATATGTCGAGAAGCTTACCGATGAAATCGAAGCCCGCGCACGCGAATACATTGCGCGGATCGACGCTTTTGGCGGCACGCTGGCTGCCATCGAAAAGGGCTATATTCAGAGCGAAATACAAAATTCGGCCTACCAATATCAGAAGGCAGTGGAAGAAGGGCGTCAGATCGTCGTGGGGGTCAACAAATTCCAAACCGATGAAAGCGAAGCGCCCAAGCCCTTTCGCGTCGACCCGGATCTGGAACAAGGACAGATTGAGCGTCTGCGCCACGTCCGGGCGTCGCGCTCCGCTGATAAGACCTGCGCCGCGCTGTCGCGCCTGGAGAAAGCCGCGCGCGGCACTGAGAACCTATTGCCGTTTATTCTGGATTGTTGTCGCAGTTTCGCTACAGTGGGCGAAATTTCGGATACACTTCGCAGGGTTTTTGGCGAATATCGGGAATCTTCCTTCTAGAATTTGCGTCACAACATCAGGCTCAGATTCCGCCGGTAAGCGAAGCCGCGGGATCGCGCACTTGAGTCCAGAGTGTTAAACCAAGTACCCTAAGAGTAAAGCTTAAGGAGTAAATGAGAACGCTTTTTCTGAACCCTCCGTCTTTCGAGGGCTTTGATGGTGGCGCCGGGTCTCGTTGGCCCGCTGCGCGAGAGGTCGAGTCCTACTGGTATCCCGTGTGGCTTTGCTACCCGGCCGGCATGATTCCCGACAGCAAGGTGCTGGACGCCCCGCCGCATAAAGTTTCAATCGACCAAACCGTCGCTATGGGGTCCGATTATGAGCTTCTGGTTCTGTTTACGTCTACGCCGGGCTTCCAGGCGGACGTTCGGATCGCGGAGATGATGAAAGATCTCAACCCCAAGTTGAAGGTCGCTTTCGTCGGGCCGCATTCCACCGTGAAGCCGGAAGAGAGCCTCCGCGCGTCGAAGGCGATCGACTTCATCGTCAAGCGCGAGTTCGATTACCAGATCCGCGATTACGCCATGGGCAAGCCGCTCGAAGAAATTCCAGGCGTCGTATTTCGAAAAAATGGCGGGTTCCAACAGAATCCCGAAGCGGGCGCCATTGAAGACCTGGATGCGCTTCCGTGGGTGACCAAGGTTTACAAACGCGATCTCGATTTTCACCGCTACAACGTACCATTCCTTCTGAATCCGTACATTTCGTTCTACACGACGCGCGGCTGCCCTGCGCAATGCACCTTTTGCCTTTGGCCGCAAACGCATTCGGGACATCGTTGGAGGCTGCGTTCGTCCGACGACATCGTGAACGAATGCCGCTGGGCTCTCGAGAATTTCACCGGCTTAAAGGAAATTTTCTTCGATGACGATACCTTCAATTATCAGAAGGCCCGCACCATCGAGCTGTGCAGCAAGCTGAAAACGCTTAAATTTACCTGGAGCTGCACGTCTCGTGTCACCACCGATTACGACACGTTGAAGGCAATGAAAGAGGCGGGCTGCCGCTTGCTGATCGTCGGTTACGAATCGGGCGATCAACAGATCCTGAAAAACATCAAGAAGGGCGCGACGATTGAGATGGCACGCCGTTTCACGGCCAACTGCAAGAAACTCGGCCTGGTGATTCACGGCGATTTCATCGTCGGCCTGCCAGGGGAAACGCGCGACACGATCCGCAAGAGTATCGATTTCGCAAAAGAGCTCGACGTCCAAACCATTCAGGTTTCCGTAGGACACCCTTTTCCGGGTACCGAGTTTTACGATCACATCAAGAAAAACGGTCTCATCAGCATTGACGAAACGATGACCGACGAGGGCGGCCATCAACTCCCGAATTATGAATATCCGGGACTCGATAAAGGGGAGCTCGTCGAGTGGGTGGAGCGCTTCTACGGTGAGTTCTACTTCAGGCCCAAAGTGGCGCTGAGGTTGGTCGCCAAAGCGCTTTTCAACAATGCCGACCGCCGAAGGCTGTACAAAGAGGCGCGCGAATATCTGGCACTTCGTTCCAAGCGCAAACAGTTTGTAAAGGAACACAGACAACAGAAAGAGCGGCCAGCGGTTCTGAGTGCGGGCGACTAACAAGCTAAACATCTTTCTCCTGGGGTTTGCGGTGGTGCTCTTCAACGCGATCGGGAATCTTTCCATCGCTTGGGGCATGCGGCACATTTCCGAAGCCGTGTCACTGAACCCGCTTGGATACATCCGCGCGATGCTGAACCCATTTGTGGCTCTTGGAATCGCGCTTTTGATTCTTTGGGTGCTTACTCGAATGGCTCTCTTCAGTTGGGCCGATTTAAGTTTTGTCCTGCCGCTCACCGCATTTGGCTATGTCTTAGCCGCGATATTCGGCAAGATATTTCTAGACGAGCATGTCAGCTCCAACCGCTGGATCGGAACGCTGCTCATCTTTGCGGGCACGGTGATGGTTGGCACAACCAACCACCGGAGCGCGGTCGAGGTCTCCCAATGAAGTGGCTGCTGCTCTCGATGATCGTGCTCGCCACCGTTCTCACCGACCTGCTCCAGAGTTATGAAATGACGCGCAGCGGCGAGCAGAGTATAAATGCGCGGGGCATCGGGCGCTTACTGCGGATGATCGTCAGCCGCAGATTTCTGTTCTTTTCGATCGTGTGCATGGCAGTCGCTTTCTTCGCGTTTATGGCGCTCGTGCAAATCGCGCCACTGAGCTTTGCCGTTCCCGCCTCCGCCGCAACCTTCGTGTTTGAGATTGCGCTTGCCAAGATCGTTTTGAAGGAAAGAGTCGGCAAACGCCGGGCTGCCGGTGCGCTGCTGGTATTGGGCGGCGTAGTCCTGCTCGCTCACTAGCTTGTGGCTCCTTTTCCTGCCCCCCGCCCTCTATCAATGCCTGGGCATTCTTGCGGCCCTGCGCCACCTGTCGCGGCGCCAAGTTGACTCGGGCTTCCGTCCCGGCGTTTCGGTCCTGAAGCCGCTCCACGGCCTCGATCCCAACACCTACGATGCATTCGTATCGCAGGTTCGTCAGCGCTATCCCACGTTTGAAATTCTCTTCGGCGTATCCGATGAGAACGATCCTGCCGCAGCGCAGGTACGCCGTTTGCAAACTGAATTTCCCGATGCGCCAATCCGTCTGATCGTCGGCTGCGCCGATGCCGCGAATGGCAAAGTTGGGGTCCTCATCGAGCTCGCAGGACACGCGCGCTATCCGGTCTGGGTTGTAAACGACAGCGATATCAAAGTCGGCGCCGAGTACCTGGGCGAAGTCGTAGCTCCGCTCGCGGATTCTGAAATCGGCGTTGTCACCTGTCCTTATCGCGCCCGCGCGCACAATCTTCCTGCTGCCTGGGAATCGATCGGAATCGCGACCGACTTCATGCCCAGCACGCTCGTCGCGCAATTGCTCGGGGTCAGAGAGTTTGGCTTCGGCTCGACGCTGGCATTCCGCGCCGACGATCTGGAGCGCGTCGGCGGCTTCCAATCGCTTGCCGATTACCTCGCGGACGATTATCAACTCGCAAAACGAATCACCAGCCTGGGTAAGCGCGCTCTGCTTTCCACCTATGTTGTTGAGACCTCGCTTGGCGACAGCACCTGGCCCGGTATATGGAGGCATCAACTGCGCTGGTCCCGAACCATCCGCTTATCGAAGGGCCTTGGCTACGCCGGCCTGCCCATCACTCATGCAGGATTATGGATTCTTATCGCCATCGCCTGCGGAGCGTGGCTGCCGGCCGGAATTCTCGCCGGCACCCGCATCCTATCGGCCCTGATCACAGACCGATTCCTGCTCCGCAGCCCGGCTGCCGGCGCGTTCTTCTGGCTGGCTCCGGCCTGGGATTTGTACGCCTTCGCCCTCTGGCTCACCTCCTATGCGGGAAGACAAGTCCAGTGGCGCGACCGCAAACTCACCATCGATCCCGAAGGCCGCATCGTACGGTAACTGCGTTCCACTAGCTTAGCTAGACCGTCCCTTCTTATTTTGACCCAAAGGAGAGCGACTTGATCTCACCGTTTTTGAGCCGCGATATCGCTTCGAAAATTTTCGATGAGCATCTTGGGCGTGCTCTGAACGTGCCCCGGTGAGATGGGCGGCGGTGGCTACATCCCAGGAAACGAGAGACTCCGGAAGTCGATCAAAATACCGAGGCCATGATTTGGAGACCTGCCACCAATCGCGCTTGCGCATCCGGGTCTGCCCCTGGATTTTCATTAGCATTCTGCTCCAGTCGGGCTCACTATCATCCGAACCCATACAGGTGCGCTATCCGGAAGGAACGGCCCACGGCTTTCTGGCGCTGCGCACGATGGATGGGAAGCTGCTTGCGGCAGGCGATCTCACCCAAGTCCTTCGTGGAAACGAGGTGATAGCTCATCTCGTTTTTCGCTTCAAGGACGGCTCAGTGGACGACGACACAACTGTTTTTTCTCAACATGGCGTTTTCCGGCTGATCAGCGATCACCACATTCAGAAAGGACCGAGTTTCCCGCATCCGACGAATATGCTGATCAAGGCTGCTACGGGCCAGGTCACCGTGCGCTATCGGGACAAAGATCGCGAGAAAGAGGAGACCGACCGCTTGGACCTTCCGCCCGATGTGTCAAACGGCATTCTTCTCAACCTCCTGACGAACATCTCGCCGGATACAAAAGAGACGAAGGTGTCGTACGTAGGAGGCGCTCCCAAGCCACGGCTTGTGCATCTGTCGATCACGCCCAATGGCGAAGAGACATTTTCAGTTGCCGGCGCGCGTCACAAAGCCACTCTTTACAAGGTGAATGTTGAGATCGGCGGCATTTCTGGTTTGATTGCGCCGCTGATAGGCAAACAGCCGGCCGAGACGAAAGTTTGGGTGGTCGGCGAAGGAGCACCGGCATTCGTGAGAGCCGACGAGGCATTGTACGCGGGCGGCCCGATCTGGAGCATTCAGATCACCGGTCCCGAGTGGGGTCGAGCCGGGCATTCGGGCCCTTAAACGAAGCCGATGGCCGAGTTGTGGAGTCTGCGAGGACTTTCCTGGCGTGAGTTGGCCAAACGCACATGCCGCAAGAGCTGGGACGATGAGATATTCGGGCAAGCCGCCCGGATGGCACTCTATTTTTTCTTCGCGCTCTTCCCGGTGCTGCTCTTGCTGCTCATTTTACTTAGCAAGTCCGCCGGCAGCAGATCTGAGTGGGGCGACGCGCTTGTCGATTCATTTAAACAGGTGCTTCCTCCGGATGCATCGGCGCTCATCACGCAGACTATACAGCAGCTAAACACGAGAGCCGTCCTCGGCACTGGAGCCATACTGGCAGCGGTGTATTCAGCTTGGGGAGCGCTGAACGGAACCTGGGCCATGATGACCGGCCTGAACAAAGCATACGAGGTGAAAGAAAAGCGCCTCTGGTGGCGGATTTTGCTTATCATGTTTGGGCTGACGATTTCTTTGTGTGTTCTGGGTTTGATGGCGCTCGCCGCCATCGTGTACGGTAATCGAGCCGGGGACATCATCGGTCGGCATTTGGGGTTGCCTCCCCGCTTCGGGTTTATCTGGCGCATCGCACAGTGGGGGGTCATCGTAGCGTTGCTCCTCATGTCATTCGCCGTGCTCTATCGTTTCGGCCCGAACTTAAAGGACCGGCGATGGCAATGGAGTGTCCCTGGCGCGGTTATCGCGGTCGCGTTGTGGGTGCCCTGCACACTGCTGCTGCGTGCATACCAGGACCATTTCGGCTCTTCCAGGATCTATGGACAACTGAATTCGGTAGCTACGCTTCTGCTGTGGCTTTATCTTACCGGCGCGGTTGGTTTCATTGGCGGTGAAGCAAACTCCGAAATTGAGAAGGCGGCCGCGGAAGCCGGTCACCCGGACGTGAGGGAGGCTGAGGAACGACGCAGCGGTGGCGAAGACAGTTCGGAGCAATAGCGTGGCTGGCCCCCCTGTTGCCGTGACGAGGCGCTCGACTGGTAACTCAACTTTGGACGATCTACCGGGACAGATTTAACTAGGGCGTGTTCTGCGCTCCGTGCCAGATGTGCAGGATTTCGACGGCTGACTCATTACGCGGTAAACCGCGATATATGGCAGAGGAGAAAAGACTAGCTCGCGAGTGCCTTCCTCGCGTCCTATGCGGCCAATATGCGGAAAAGCCGCAAGCTGCTCGAGGCGGCAGCTTCCGGAGTCCATCGGATCTGCATCAGGGCTGCAACAGCCGCTCGATGCGCGCTGCCAGTTCCTCATGCTGAATGAATTCGCCCCGGTCGGCTTGCTCGATGCCGCTGCGCACGGCCGCGCGAAACTGCGCGTCCTCTGCGACCAGCCGCAAGGCAGCATCCTTCACCAGTTGCTCAGGATTGTTGCCGGTGTGATTCGCAATTTGGGAAAGCTGTGCTTCCTGCTCAGGTGTGAAATGGACTTGCATCGCTTTCAGCGTAAGAATTGCCGGACCCGGCGTCAACTCACTCCCCTATTCATTCGCTCGTACATGTTAGCCTGATAGCGGCGCATCATCTTGAAATGGGCCTGCCCGGATTTCTTCCAGTCGGCCCCGACAGATCGCGAATAGGAGCCCAGGAAGGTAATGTATTTGAAAGTTCGGAGCATCCTGCTGTCCGCCCTTATCGCGGCGTTCTCGGCGGCGGCCGCGCGTGCCCAAGCCGTGGTCCCCGCAAAAGTTGCCATCATCAACGCTCAGAAAGCAGTAGCAGACACTCAGGAACTCAAGAAAGCTCAGGTCGCTCTCGAAGCAAAATATAAGCCGCGGCAACAGGCAATTGAGAATTTGCAGAAGGAGCTGCAAACTATTCAGACGCAGCTCAGCGCGCCCAACATCGCGCCCGACAAAGAAGCTCAGCTTCGCGCGGATGGCACCCAGAAGCAAAAAGAACTCCAGCGCCTGGGAGAGGATCTGCAAAGCGACGTGAACAACGAGCGTCAGGACATTCTTGGGCGCGCCGGACGCCAAATGAGCGACATCGTCAAAAAAATCGCCCAGGACCGGGGTATCGACATCGTCATCGATATCAGCAATACCATCTATTACCGGCCCGCACTGGAGATCACTGCCGACGCGACTGCCGCGTACGACAAGGCCTATCCGCCAAAATAACCAGGCCTTCTCATGGGCAGCTATCTGCAGCAATATGGGGCGGGCGACGAACGGCGCAGTCGCATCGTCAAGCGAATCGTTCTAAGTTGCATCGCCGTAGTGGTCCTGGCCATCGCTGCCTATTTTTTCTTTCACAATTATCCCGAGAAACAGGTGGCGAAGCATTTCCTCGCCGAAGTAAATGCTCACCAGTATCAGGACGCCTACCGCGATTGGGGCTGTACGGCGCAACATCCTTGCCCGAATTACGATTACCAGCGCTTCATGCAAGACTGGGGACCGTCGAAGAAGATCTCTTCCCCATGGAAGATCGATTCCGTCGATGGATGCAAGACTTTCGTTACCGTGAACGTACAGGCGGAGGGGGCAGAGCTCCAATCGCTCGCAATCGAGCGTGACAATCAAGCCTTAGGGTTCGCGCCCGCGCCAGAGTGCCAGGAAAAACAGTGGCACTGGAAGCAGTTCTTCGCGCGTATCTTTAACCGCGGCGGTTCTTAACGTGCATCGCCGTTTCACCTTCGCTGCCGCAGTGCTAAGCCTGGCAGTTCTGCTCGCGCTGGTGGTGTGGCAGGGGTCCTTCAGCTTTTCCTTCGCGCCTTCCGACCTGCGCGAGACGCTGGTGCTTTGGGCCGTTTCGACGGTCATTTTTCTGCTCACCGTAACCCTGACGTTCATGCTCTTCCGCGCGGGTGTGAAAATTTACATCGATCGCCAGACCCGCAAGGAAGGCTCGCGAATACGCTCAAAGCTGCTGTTTGGGGCGCTGGCCCTCACCCTCGCGCCCGCTCTATTTTCAGCTCTGTTCAATTACGCCGTTTTGAATCGAACACTCGAGAAATGGTTCACGCAGCCCTCGCGCGGTATTGAGATGAGTCTGCAGGACCTAGACAAGTCCTATAAGAAGGAAGCGCTGGCGCGTGTGCAGGCTGAAACCGATTGGATCAGTCTGCTGCCACAAACTCGCGCAGCCGCTCAGACCGGCCGTATCGATGCGGTGTTTTTCCGCGCGCTATGTAATCAGCGCGGCATTCGCCAGCTCATGTTGCTCCCACAAAACGGCGTGTCTATGCTCCTGTACCAGGATTTCAGTCAGCCAAAGCCGTCCCTCCTGCATGGCGCTGCTGACGTCGTCGATGGCGGCAGAAACCTGGGGCGGATCACCCTCGCTTCAGCCCTGACGGCTAATCCGTCAGCCAATGAAGATGCCATTGAGCGCTTCATGGATCAGCAGAAGCAGCTCGGCGGCCGCAAGAAGTTTTACAAAGACACTTATTTTCTTTTGATCTGTCTGCTGACGCTGTTCGTGCTCTTTTTTGCGGCCTGGTCCGCGCAGATCTTGTCACGGCAAATCAGCGTGCCCATTTCAGCATTGTTAGGAGCGGCGGAGGAGGTGCGGCGCGGAAATTTATCTTTTCGGGTACGCGTAAGTGCCATGGACGAATTGGCGACGCTCGTCCGCGGATTCAACGACATGACCAACGCGCTCGAAGGTAATGCCCGCGAGCTGGAGGCCCGCCGCCGCTTTACGGAAGCCATTCTCGAGAGCATTCCGACGGGAGTCATCTCGGTTTCGCCCGACGAGCGCATCGAGCGCGTCAATCGAGCTCTGGCCGGCATCTTTTCGCGCGAGGTCGTCTCTTCGGCGAAACGATTGGAGGATTTATTTCCGCCCGGCGATCTGGCGGAAATTCGTTATCTGATGAATCGCGCCCGCCGCACCGGCGCGGCCGCGTCCCAATTGGAAATGCAGCGTTCCTCTTCCGTGCTGCATCTGGCCGTCACAGTCGCATCGCTCGAAGAGCAGCGTGGATTTGTGATGGTGTTGGAAGACACCAGCGACTTGTTACGCGCGCAGAAGGCCGCCGCATGGCAGGAAGTCGCGCGCCGCATCGCTCACGAGATCAAAAACCCTCTGACCCCCATTTCATTAAGCGCCGACCGCATTGCCCGGCGCCTGCTTCGCGTCCCGCTTCAACCGGACGTACGCGCCATTCTTGAAGAATGCACCCAGACCATACAGCAGGAAGTGCAAACCGTCAAGTCCCTGGTTGATGAGTTTTCCCAGTTCTCGCGATTCCCAAGCGCGCAGCCGGTTCCTACCGATCTGAACGAGATTGTAGAAGGCGCTATGGCGGTGTTCGCGGGCCGGCTCGAAGGTGTTGCGGTTTCCGTGCATCTGGATCGCAAGATACCCTCCGTTATGGCGGATCGCGAGCAGATGAAACGCGTGCTCATCAACCTCATCGATAACGCGGCCGAGGCCATGAATGACGCACCCGTTCGAAAGCTGCTCGTCGCCACGTCACAGCCATCGCTCGATATAGTGGAACTGTCGATCACCGACACCGGTTGCGGCGTCTCCTCCCGCGACAAGGAGAAGCTTTTCCTCCCGTATTTTTCCACCAAAGAACGGGGCACCGGATTGGGCCTGGCCATCGTCAGCCGCATCGTCACCGATCATCACGGCCGCGTGAGGGTGGAAGACAACTACCCCAGAGGCGCGCGATTTGTCGTGGAGCTTAACGCGCTGCCCGCCTCCGATTCGATCGCCTCCGACGAACCGGCCGCAGCGCTGAAGGTATAGCGTTTCCGAAATGCCGGCTCGCGGACCGAAGGTTCTTATTGTCGATGACGAGGCCGCTATTCGCCAATCTCTTCGCGGCGTGCTGAGCGACGAAAACTATCAGTGTACTGCCGTCGAGAGCGGTGAAACCTGTTTGGCTGAACTCGCCCGTGAATCGTACGAAGCAGTGCTGCTCGACATCTGGATGCCGGGAATCGACGGCCTCAGCACCCTGGCGCGCATACAAGACCTTCCCGCCGGATCGCGCCCCGCCGTGATTATGATCTCCGGGCACGGAAACATCGAAACCGCCGTAAAAGCAACCAAGCTCGGCGCATTCGATTTCGTCGAAAAACCGCTGACCATCGAAAAAGTCAGTGTCGTGGTGAAAAATGCGGTGAAGCAACGCCGCACGGATCTCGAGCTGCAACGGCTGCGCGAAAACACGGCGTCGCCCGAAATCATCGGCGAAAGCGTGGCGATGAAAGCGCTCCGGCAACAGCTGAAATTGATGGCAGGCACCAACGGACGCGTGCTGATTTACGGCGAGAGCGGCACCGGGAAGGAACTGGTCGCGCGAGCAATTCACAAATCCAGCCAGCGCGCCAGTGGTCCGTTTGTCGAGGTGAATTGCGCCGCGCTGCCGGAAGACTTGATCGAAAGCGAATTGTTCGGCCATCGCCGAACGAATTTGGACGGCACTGCCGATCACAAGATCGGAAAACTGCAAAAAGCGCACGGCGGCACATTTTTTCTGGACGAGGTCGGGGATATGAGCCTCAAGACTCAGGCGAAAGTGCTTCGCGCGCTGGACGAGCACCGCTTTGAACCCGTAGGCGCGCCGCAATCCATACAAGTGGACGCTCGCGTGATCGCAGCGACGAACAAGAACCTGGAGAAGGAAATAGAGCGCGGCAATTTCCGCGAAGATCTCTTCTATCGCCTCAATGTCATTCCCTTCACCGTTCCGCCCGCTGCGGGAACGAGCGGAGGATATACCGGTGCTTGCCGCTCATTTCCTGCGCGGCTTCGCACTGGATTATGGCCGCAAACCGAAGGAGCTGAGCGACGACGCATTGGCCGCGCTGATGAAGTATCAATGGCCCGGAAACATCCGCGAGCTTCGCAATCTTATGGAGCGCATCGTCATCTTGCATCCACAACGCCGGATCGAAGCGCGCCATCTCCCCCTGGAGGCAGGCCGCAAAGCGCAAAACGGTAAACCGTGGGATGGATTCGGAAGCCTTCACGACGTGCGAGAAGCGGCGGAGCGCGAATACATCTTGCGCAAGCTGGAAGAAACGGGCGGTAATGTCACACGCGCTTCCGAGCTGCTAGGCCTCGAGCGAAGCAATCTCTACCGAAAAATGAAAGCGCTGGGCATCGCCCCAAAAGAATAGCGTTCCATACTCGGGGACAGTCCACGTGTTCACCGGGTTTTTGGCAGCGCTGATTACGCGATCCCAAATGTTATCCTGAGATTCGTATGGCAATTCCTAATGTAAAGCGTTTTCGGCCATTCTGCCCGACCTGCAACGAGAGTTTCACGCTCATGACCGTCCTCCCAAAGGGCGCCGATGTGAACGCGTATTTGACAGACGCTGTCGCGCGCCACGATCACAAGGCTTTTCAGGAGGCGAAGCAGGCACACTTCAAAGTGCGCGTTGGCCAGCAAAAGCAGAAGCGAGCCAAGTAAGCTCCTGGTCTTTCAAGCAAACCCGCGAGGCCCCTTTACGAGACCCTGCGGGTTTGTACTATTCGCAGGCTTTTGGTCGCGGCAAGCGCCACTTGAGGATCGATGTCTCTCGACAAACCGTTCAACACCGGAATTACATCCTCGCTCTGGCTCGCTGCGAAGATCGAACACAACGCCAGCTTCTGATCCCTCGTTGCCTCCGGAAGCAACGGGAACAAAGCCTTTCGCACGTCGTCGCGCCGCGCCAGCTCCGCAAGATACGCTGTCGCGGTATTCGCGTGATTCTTCACGTCGAGATTGTCGAACAAGTAGCGCAGCGGACTGTATTCCGATGTGTCCACCTTGCCTTCGCTGACCAAGGCGAACGCGGCCGCAACATGCACTTTCCAGTCCGCGTCTTTTTGGTCGTACGCTTCTTGAAGTGAGGCCGTATCCTCAGGCTCGCGAATTCGGCCGAGCCCCTCGATTGCCGCCGCCCGCAGATCTGCATCCTTGTCATTGGCGTATTGCTGAAAAATCGGACGATCGGCCGGAATCGCGAGCATGGCCAGAGCGTCGAGTGCGGCGCGCCGAATCCTTATGTTTCGCGCATTCGTTAATGCCGCGCGCACGTCCGGCGCCGAGGTTACGCTATGCAAAACGCCGATGGTTTCAAGCGCAGTCCCCTGAACGCGGTCGTCCAAATCGCGCGCCAGGAACGAAACGCTTGGACCTGCCGATGGATCGCGTATCTTCTGCAACGCAACTAAGCTTTCGAAAATCAACTGGCTATCCTTCGAGCGAAGCGCATCGAGCAAGGCCGGCACGGCGGGTTCCGCGCGTAAAATTCCAGCTGCCCTGGCTGCGTTTGCGCGCGCATCCAGGCTGGCCCCACCGTGAATTTCATCGCTAAGCGCCTGCGAAACATCCGGCCGCACCGTTATTCCCGGGTCGATAACCTGATCGTTGCGCGACGAGAAGAACGACTTCACTTCCCGCATCCCTCGCGTAGCCGTACCGCTCAATCCGCTCTTTGCCACGTATCCCGGAAGATAGAAATTGATGATCCCGTCCGTAGCCCGGATTTGAATCTCCGAATCGTTATCGTGCGCAGCCTGAACCAGCGGCCCCAGGCTGCTCTCGGTATCGATCTTCACAATGGCTTTCACCGCTTCCACGCGAATCTCGCGGTCTGGATCGCTCAGGTACTGAGCCAGCGCCGGAATAGCTTGGGCGTCTTTCTTGCCCAAATCGCGAATCGTAGCGATGCGCTGATTCGCGGTGTAAGCCGGCTGATTCTGGCCCCAGGCGACCAGACAGGCCGCCAGGCTACACGTCGCCACTCGAAAAAATTGCACGATCATACTTGAAACGTAACCGGTTTAAGCGCCGACCTCAACCGTTATTTTGTGAGGAATCAAGCCGGCTTCGAAGCCCAAATCCAAAAGCTTTTGCGCCGCCCGCGGCACGATGTCGGCTCCATCGATCGTGTGTTGGTTCACGTACATGCCGATGAACTGCTCTGCCAACGCAGGATCCAGATCGCGCGCGAACTGCATCGCATAATTCAGCGCTTCCTCGCGATGGTCGAGCGAATATTGAATGCTTTCGCGCATCAATCGCGAGCACTCCGCCTGAATTTCAGGCGCCAGGTCCCGCCGCAATGCGTTCGCCCCAAGAGGAAGCGGCAAATGATATTCCGCTTTAAACCACTTGCCCAAATCGATAATGTTATGCAACCCTCCGTGCCCGTAAGTCAGCTGCCCTTCATGGATGACCAAACCCGCATCCACGTCGTGATCTTTCACGGCTTCCAGGATCTTGTCGAACGGAATCACCACGTGCTCAAAATCCGGCTGGAACAGCTTCAACGCAAGAAAGGCAGTTGTCATCGTGCCCGGAACTGCGATTTTCTTTCCTTTCAGATCTTCCGGCGCCATCTGGCGCGAGCTGACCACGAGCGGCCCATAGCCGTCTCCAACGCTCGATCCGCTCGCCATCAAAATATACTTATCCGCAATGTAAGGATAAGCGTGATAGGAGATGGCGGTAAGCTCGTACAGCCCTTCCGTAGCTTTTCGATTCAGCGATTCAATATCTTCGAGGACGTGGCGGAAATTGATGGTGCGCGAACGAACCTTCTTGGTCGCCAAACCATAAAACATGAACGCGTCATCGGAATCCGGACTGTGAGCACAGACCAGTTCCAGCGGCGTTGACGAGCTCATAGAAGGGCTTTCGGCGAAAGGGTACCCTCAGTGTAACAACTGGTTTCCTTAATGGAGGCGGGAACTGTCCCGCAGCGAGAGCAGTTGCGGCAGGACGGCATCCAAATCGCCATCGAGCGCCGAAAGCGATTGCCGGCAGAGATCGTTGTCCGTGGTGTTTGCGCCGGTTTCAAGCTCCTGTGCATGATGCCGCGCCGCCGCCGCATAAAGGCTGCCCAGCGACCCCTTGATGGTGTGCGCGGCGCGGGCAAGCCGATCGTAGTCTCCAGCCGCCAACGCCTCGTGCAGTTCGCGCATCTGCTCTGCAGATTCCACCAGAAACAGATCGATAATCTCAACCAGCAAGTCGCAGTCGTAGCCTACCTGCGCCTGGAATTTTTCCGACTCGAAGATCGGCAATTCCGAGCCGCCGCTCACCGGTGTCGCACTCGAACCGCGAACGGCCCGCGCAAGATTTGTCACTGCTTCAGTCAACCGCGACCCATCCGCCAGATCCGTCGAAAGAGACAGAATCGGGATTCTGGTAACTACTCGCTGCCGGTCTTCGATTTCCCGCAGCCTCCCGGTAAATTCAGCCAGTCCATCCGATGGAAGTGGCGAGCCTATCAACACGGCGTCGAATTTCTCAACAAACAAGGCTTCCGATGCCTCTTCGCATCCCGCGGCAGGAACTACGCTGTGATTCGCTTCCCTCAGAATGCATGAAATGCGTTCAGCCTCCCCGGCGTCCCCATCGATCAAAAGAACTCGCAATGTATTCATTAGGCTACTCCAGGAATCGTCTTGCAACTTTACAATCCGAATTTGTACTTCGTTTTTAGTTGTATACTCTTCATTTAGTGGGGGTGTGTCTTCCCTAGTCTCACGAGTCGCTGCGTCTTATTTCAGAACGGCCGCTGGCCCAAAGCGCTGTTGTCCGGCTTCGAAACTCTTTCGACTCAGGCCTTTAACCTCGTGTTCCCCGACGAATGCAGGCTTTGTGAGCAGCCGCTGAAGACCCTTTCCCGCATCCCTGTTTGCCCTTCCTGCCTTGCTCTACCCGCGCCGCTCCAAGCTGAATTCTTCTGCGCGGCGTGCCGAACGCCATTCATCGATGCCTGTTCGCTTGATGAGCAACACCTCTGTACCATCTGCCGCGAGAGCCTGGTCAACTTCGATACCGGGTACTCTTTCGGCAGTTATGAAGGTCCCCTCAGGAAGTTGATTCATCTTTTTAAGTACGCGAAAGTGGAAACCCTGGCGCTCCCGCTCAGCCGTTTCCTGGTGCGTGCTATACCGCTCGAGCAGCGTTTTGATCTCATCATCGCCATGCCTATGCACTGGCGCAAACGATGGGAACGCGGATTCAATCAAGCCGAGCTGCTTGCCCGGCCCATTGCCAAACGCTACGGCGTGAAGCTCTCGACCAATCTTCGCCGAAAACGCTACACGAACCCGCAAGCTGGATTGAGCGAGCGGCAAAGGCAGGAGAACTTGAAAGATTCCTTCGCCGTGAAGAGGCCCGAACGCATCGCCGGGCAGCGTATCCTGCTAGTGGATGATGTCTTCACGACCGGCGCAACGCTGCGCGCCGCCGCGGGAGTGTTGAAAGGAGCTGGGGCTGCTTATGTTGCAGCGCTCACCTTAGCGCGGGTCTCTTCCGCTCAGAGCGCCGGTAAAGCGCTGTCTGCCCGAAGTGGAGTGAATTAGCGGAAAACAGTTTACGAATGCGGAGCATGTTTGATGCCCACGGATCGACTTCATAGACCTGTTCTCGTGCTGAACGCCAGTTACGAGCCGATCAACATCTGCGCCGCCCGCAGAGCGCTGGTGCTGGTGCTGAAAGGTGTCGCGTCCGCCGAGGAAGTGGCGCCCGGCCAAGTCCATTCCGCCCGCCGCGCCTTGAACGTGCCCTCGGTAATTCGCTTGCTCGAATACCGCCGAATCCCGCACCAGACGCGCGCTCTTTCTCGCAAAAACATTCTGATGCGCGATCGCTATACCTGCCAGTACTGCCATCGCACCTTGCCTTCCGGCGAAATGACTCTGGACCATGTGGTCCCGCGCTCCCGAGCCGGGGAGACAACTTGGGAAAATCTCGTCGCCTGCTGCCATCCCTGCAACAACCGGAAAGGCAATCGAACCCCCGAAGAGGCGGGGATGCGCCTGCTCCGCGCCCCTCGTCCCTTCAGTCTCCACACCAGCCGTCACCTGATGCGCCTGCTGGGCCGCAGCGACGACCAGTGGCGCAAATACCTTTTCTATTCGGACTAGCGCCGGGCATTCGTTCAGAAACCCGTTCGCGAAAGCGAGCGCGTTCTTCAGGGTTGAGGATGAACTCAGCCGCTCGCCACGCGTGACGGGTTGACGGGCTTGAACTCAGGCCAAAGTAAGAAACGTCGGCTAAAGCGCCTCGGTAGCGAGAGCCGGTTTTTCCGGAAGCGTCGCAACCGTGCCCCAAAACTCAAAACAGATTTGAATAAACTTCAGGAACTGATGCAGGTCGTCTGGTTTGCGAATGTAACAGCTCGCGTGCAGCTCGTAGGCCTCGCGCACTTCCTTGGGATCGGCGGACCCGGATACCACCACTACGGGAGTTATTCGCAGCCGCGGATTCTCCTTGATCTCCGCCAACACTTCGAGCCCGGATTTCTTCGGTAAATGAAGATCGAGGAAGATCATGTCGGGGTGCGGGTGCTTTGAATATTTGTCCTCGCGGCGGAGATATGCGAGCGCCTCATCGCCGTCCGGAACAGAACGCACACCGTCCCTGAGGCCCGCCTCACAGAACGCCTCTTTCGTCAAGCGTGCCGTTGCAGGGTCGTTCTCGACAATCAGAATGTCGAGTTTGGGCGGCAATTGAGGACTCAATTCCCATTGTTCTGTCATGTTGACCAGCCTGCGAGATTCTCCCACAACCGGAGCCGTCCACGCAAGGGATTTCAGGAGCCTCCGATTCTGGAAGGGCTGCGGAGGTGAAACTGCAATGCCGCCGTTTCTAACTTTCCTAAAGACTCCTGCACTTTTCTGCCGATAAGGGGTAGGTGATCGCAAGAAACGACTTGGCGCGCAGTAGGCGAATAAATCGAATATTAATAGCAGACGCTCATCTGCTGTTTCGACGGGGGGTGCGGGCGCTCCTGTCGGGCGAGAGCGATCTGCAAGTCATCGATGAGGCTGCGGATGCGGCCGAGGCGTTAATCAAAGTGCGGCTGTCGGCCCCGGATGTATTGGTGATGGACTTAGCGCTGGTTGCGGCAGACGGGCAAGAAGCCGCGTTTTCGATTCGCCAGGCCCAGCCCTCGATAGCAATCCTGTTTTTGACGCAGCGCGATGGTCCTGAGCAGCTCGAATTGGCGATTGCCGCCGGCGGGCGTGGATACATGCTGAAGGACAGCGCACCGGCGCAACTGGCGGCTGGAATCCGGCAAATCGCAGCGGCCGACGATCAGAATCCGCAAGGCCTATCGAGAATAGTACCCGATCTGCGCGCGCTTGCCGTCTCAAACGAAGGGTATACGCGAGGAGCGGTTCTTACCGCGCGGGAGCAGGAAGTGATGAGGCTTTTAGCGGAGGGGCGCACGGTGCGAGAGGTTGCTTTCGACCTTCAACTCAGCGTCAAAACGGTGGAAGCGCACAAGCTGAACCTTATGCGCAAGCTCGACATTCACAATCGCGCCGCTCTGATTGAATATGCGCTTGAAAAAGGGCTGATCGCGGTGCGGGTGAATCAATAGCCACACGCCCTCCCGCAGACTTGCTACGCTTCCATTGGGAGAAATGGTCGGCGAGACATGTGGAAATTTTTATTAGGTGTGCTGGTTGGATTGATTGTCGCTGTCGGGGGCATCTTTATTATTGCCCTGGCGGTGGGGCGGCTTTTTGCCACGAAGCAGCCGGTTGTAGCCGCGAATTCAGTGCTGGTACTTGCCCTGGACGGCAATCTTCCCGAGGCCGCGCCGGTCGACGTTCCCATTCCCTTTATTCAGGCCCAGAGCGCCCCAACGGTCCGCGATTTGTGGGCCTCGCTTCGGCAGGCCGCAGCTGACAATCGTATCAAGGCCGTCATGCTTCAGCCGCATGACCTTTCGGCCGGTTGGGGAAAACTGCAAGAGGTACGTCAGGAATTAGCCGATTTCAAGAAGTCCGGTAAGCCGGTGTATGCGCTGTTGCAGGGGGCCGGTTCGCGCGAATACTACCTTGCGTCCATAGCGGACAAAATCTTTATATCTCCCGACGACATGCTCGACGTGAAGGGCTTTCGTCTGGGAGAAATGTATTTCAAGAACACTCTCGACAAGCTGGGAATTGGCGTACAGGTGGATCACATCGGCCAGTACAAGGACGCGGGCGACCTGTTCACGCGGACCAACATGTCACCGGAAACGCGTGAGGTCTTGAGCCAGGTATTGGACCAGATCTACGGCGATTTCTGCTCGACAGTCGGACAAGCCCGCCATAAGAGTTCCGACGATGTGCGGGCGCTGATCGATCTTGGGCCGTTTATTGCGACTCAGGCCAAGGCGGTGGGTTTGGTTGACGAACTGGGGTATGAGGATCAAGTGTTCTCGGAGCTCAAGAAGAAGGTGGGAGCCGATGAACTGAACAAGGTAAACATCCGAAGTTATTTCCGTGGGGTGCCGAGCCGGGGCGATCGCATTGCGGTGCTGGTTGGCGAGGGAGACATCGTCAGGGGCGATCCGAATAGCTCATTCGGCAGCGATGACGTGATTGCTTCCGGCGCCTTTGCGAAAACAATTCGCCAAGTCCGCAACGATCGGAGCATAAAGGGGGCGATCTTGCGCGTGGACTCCCCGGGCGGAGATGCGGTGGCCTCAGATGAGATCCTGCGTGAGTTGAAACTGCTGAGCGGCGCGAAGCCGCTGGTAATCTCCATGTCCGACATGGCAGCTTCGGGAGGTTATTTCATCTCGATGACTGGCGATCCGGTCATTTCCTATCCCGATACGATCACGGGCTCGATTGGCGTTCTGTACGTTAAAGCCAACCTGCATGGGTTATACGACAAGCTGGGGATTCAAGAAGACACCATCACGCGGGGCAAGCTGGCGGATATGGATTCGGACTATCTGCCGCTCTCGGATGCGGCGCGCCAGAAGCTCCACGATTCCATAGAAGCGACCTATAAATCTTTTGTGAGTAAGGTCGCGTCCGCACGAAGGAAGACTTACGACCAGATTGATCCCATCGCCCAGGGACGAGTCTGGATGGGCGCGCAAGCTCGTCAGAACGGACTTGTCGACCAGCTTGGTGGATTGGACCAAGCCATCGCACTGGTGCGGAAACGAGCGAAGTTGAGCGCCGGCGGCGAGACGAACCTGATCACGTTCCCGCCGCGTCGAAGTTTGATCGATATCCTTACCAACTCATCGCCCGATGCTCTCGAGACAGCGATCGCCGGAAGTAAGATCCGCAAGGCCTTGCCGGGTCTGCCCAGCCAAGCTCTTCTGAAAGGCGGCATGTTGCGAATCCTGCCCTATCGGCTGACAGTGCAATAGCGCGACGGCTCTTCGCCTCGACGCGCGGCGCCTGCGGAGCCACGACTGAAAGCGCGTGATTATCACGAATTTGAGCTCAGAACGCGGACGCCGAATGAATGCCGCTTCCGACGAGAGCATCCTGCATCCGCTCCAGCGCGCATTTATGTATTTGAGACACGCGGCTTTCATTTACGCCCAGCAGACCGCCAATCTGTTTCATCGTCAGGTCGCGCTCGTAATACAGCTCGACAACCCGCCGGTAGCGTTCCGGCAGAGTTTTCATTGCCGAACCGAGCTTCTGCCGCATTTCCGAGCGCGCGAAGACCTGGTCGGGGCATCGGGCTGTCGCGTCCGGTGTTTCATGAACCGGCTGGCCATCGCGCTCAACGGCGTGGAGCTGGGTCGCCGCCAGACCTAGCGAGCGAAAGTCCACCATCAGTGTCTGCCAGCGGCGGGAACTGAGACCCATAGCGCCGGCGACCTCGCTGGAGGTAGGTGTGCGCCCAAGCTTGAACGTCAGGTCTCGCGTGACGGCCTCCATTTGCTTGTAACGCTTGCGCAGATCGCGCGAGGCCCAATCCAGTTGCCGCAGGTCGTCCAGAATGGCGCCTCTGATGCGGTGTTTCGCATAACTCGGGAACGCAACGTCCTTGTCGTCCCGGTACTTGGTGGCTGCGTCGAAGAGGCCCATGACACCGGCGTGAACCAGATCGTCGAGCTCAACGTGAACGGGAAGCGATCTCTGAATATGGGCGGCGATGGCCGTGACCAGCGGCAGGTGTTCTAGAATCAGCTGATCCCGCTCGGGATTTTCGCTCTTCGAAAGAGCGGTTTTCATTGCGGCTGCGTGCACTTTAGGTATCTCCAGGTGAAAGCGTTTCGAGTGTCTCTACTTGCGCCTTGGAGAAAGCACCTATCGCGCCGGGTGAAAAACGGTGCTGCAGGAGAAGTCGCGCCTCTCGGCGAAAACGAGTTAAGTGCCTGTGCTAGGTCGGTTTAAGGTCCGAACACCGTTTGGCGTTCGCGTGCCGAAACCCGGGACACCCTAGCCTCGTAGCCCAGCAAGCGCCTAAGTCGCGTTCGAAATGGGTTTCAAACAGGCATGAATGCCCCACTTTGAAACGAAAGAAAGAATGACTTTAATCTGCGATTAAAAGGCGCTAAATAGGATTATCCTGACGGGCTAAATATGCCCGGAATATTCCCGCTATTAGGCCCGCTTTTTTTTGAATATATTTGGCCCAGGCGCTGGGCTGGGTGGCTTTCTTACTTCGGCAGCACTGGCTACATCGAACATGCCGTTCCCCAGTAAGTCGAACATCGTCAGTCCGAACTTGCCCATAAGCTGATCCGCCAACTCCGGCTGAAGCTTTCTGGCGCCTTTCAGGACGTTATGCATTTGAGACTGCGACAGACCCAAAACTCGAGAGAGCCCTCTCTCAGTGAACTCACCGCAATGAATTCTGGCATTTACAAGGTCAATTAAGCGCGCCCGCATAGTATCGAACGTGGCTTGCTCGGCGATCAGACGTGATTCCAAGGTGAAATAGGCTCTTTATTATCCTGCCGATATGCGGTAAATAGGTGCCCTTAGGGCTAAAATAATCCCCGGTAATAAGACTAGTGTTTATACATGTTGTGTTAATTATTTGTCAAAGCTCTCATCCTCGGGCGAACCCCAGGCATTCAGCGTTGAGGGGAAATCAAGCAATTGTTAATGGGTCAGGGAAATAGATTAGGGAACTTTAAAGACGATTTAAGTGGAGGAAAAGATGGAATGGTCTCGTTCAGAAACTCTCGCCCTAGCTCAGCAGTCGTGCACCTATTGTTATGGCCTCGGCCTTCGAGCTGGGCGGGCAGGGGCGTCGACCCCGTGTAATTGTGTATTTCGCACAATTTTCCGCGCTTGTTTTGCGCGTTTTCGGCAATGTGCTTCTAAAGAAAAGCACATCAGCCGCGTCTCATTGGAAGCAAATCCGGGGCGTCACCGGAAGTCCGTATGGGGTCTTAAAGATGAAGAGTATATCGCCGATTTTTGCCTTGTAAGCCGGCGGACCCTGGATGAACGGGAATACGAGGTCTTCAAGTATCATTTCCTGCTGGGGGCCGACTGGAAATCGTGCTGCCGGAAATTAGGAACAGACCGAGGGACCTTTTTTCACGATATCTACCGCATTGAGGAAACAATGGGCCGCACTTTCCGTGAACTTGAGCCTCACGCTTTATTTCCGCTGGACGAGTATTTCAACAGCACCGGCAGAGTGCGGGTGATCACGTCATCGCTCTTCCCAGTCGAAACTGAGAGCGCTCCGAAGGCCGTACCGGTCCCCAAATTCCCGCTGAAACGGGCTGCATAATCCCCCGGAAGACAAGTGTAATTCATTCGAGAGGACCGGCCTCAAACACCGGTCCTTTTTTATTTCTCTGCTCGTGAAACCGCGCGCCGCCTGTTAAAGAAGGCGGACAGCATTTCCGCGGCCGCAACGGCCATCAGCCCTTCTTCCACTCGAACCCGGTGACTCAACAAATCTGAATCGGCGAGCTGAAATTTGCTCCGCACCGCGCCGAAACGGAGATCGCGCGCCCCGAACACCAGGCGCTCCACACGAGCAATGACAATTGCCCCGGCGCACATCACACAAGGTTCCAGCGTCACGTACAAAGTGGTTCCGGGCAGCCGGTAATTTCCTGTATGCGCGGCGGCGTGGCGCAAAGCCTCCATCTCGGCGTGTGAAGTCGGATCGCTGCTCGAGATCGGATGATTCCAGCCTTCGCCGATGGTCTTTCCTTGAAACGCAAGCACGGCCCCGACCGGTATCTCACCCGCGGCTTCGGCCTTGCGCGCCAGTTTGAGCGCCAAGTTCATGAAGTTTTCGTCCGATTCCGTCCAGAGCCGATGAGAAGCCGATTGAACCGGATAGGCCACTGATTCGTACTCCTTATTGGTACCCTGACTCCAAGGGAGCAAGATGTTTCGTTACTTCTCTTTAGCTTTTAAGAATAGCTTGCGCAATCGGCGCCGAAGCCTGCTCACCATCTCTAGTCTGGCCGCCTCGCTGTGTCTGCTAGGCGTTTTGATCGCCGTTTACCACGCTATCTTTTTCAGCCAGGCCACGCCCGGCCAAGCTCTGCGCCTGATCGTCCGGCACGGCGTTTCGATAGCTCAGCCGATTCCGGTCGCCTATGAACAGAAGATTCGCAACATTCCCGGCGTCAAAGAGGTATCCGCCTGGAACTGGTTTGGCGGCACTTACAAGGACAATCGCGATCGCAACAATTTCTTCGCGCGCTTTGGAGTCGAGCCGAAGGCGTTTCTCGCGATTCGCACCGAGATGCAAATGCCGGACGATCAGAGGCGCGCTTTTCTGACGGAGCGCACGGCTTGCGTCGTATCTCGCGATTTAGTGGACAGGCTTCATTGGAAATTGGGCGACCGCATCACGCTGGTCGGCGACATTTATCCAGTCAATCTGGAGCTGACGTTGCGCGGCATCTTCGACGATCCCGACGCGCATCAGTCCCTTTTCTTTAATCTCGATTACCTGCGCGATGCGCTGCCGCCCGCCAGACGCAATTGGAACAGCACGGTGGCAATCCTCGCCGACAGTCCCGACGACGTGCCGCGGATAGCTCAGGCGGTCGACGATATGTTCGCGAACTCCACGCCTACCACTAAGACCGAATCGGAGCAGCAATTCGCGCTCACGTTTGTCTCCCTCATCGGGAACATCAAGGTATTTCTGTTGAGCGTTTGCGCAGCGGTTACTTTCACCATCCTGCTGGTTTCTGGCAATACCATGGCGATGTCCGTGCGCGAACGCATCAAAGAGGTTGGCGTCCTGAAGACACTCGGGTTTACGAATGGCGCGATTCTGGGCATCATTGTAGGGGAAGCCATTACCATTGCATTGATTGGGGGCGTAATCGGTCTAGTGATCGCCAACTTTTTAGCCATCGTAGTGGGAAAAGCGGGCGAGGCATTCATGGGGCAACTGCACGGCTTATCCATGACACCGGGCACCGTCTTGTTCGCATTGGGCGTAGCGGCTCTTACCGGTTTGATCGGATCGATTGTTCCAGGGTGGAACGCCGCGCGCACCAATATAGTGGATTCGCTCCGATACAGCGGTTAGAAGGATTGAGATCATGGCGGTTCCGCTTTCGTACAACATTCGCAATTTAATAGTTCGCAAAACCACCACGCTGATGACTGCGGTGGGAATCGCCATGACGGTGGCGGTCCTACTCGCCGTATTGGCGCTGGTCTCAGGACTGCATTCCGCTTTCGCCGCGACCGGCGATCCGTTGCACGTGCTGGTATTGCGCAAGGGCGGCAATGCCGAGCTCACCAGTCTGGTGACGCAAGAACAATTTCAGATCATCAAGAGCTTTCCTGGCATTGCGACCGGTCCTGACGGGCAGCCGATGGCATCGCTTGAACTAGTTTCAATCATCGGTCTGCCGACATCCGACAATCCGAAGGGCGCGAGCATCAGCTTGCGCGGCTTGTCGCTGCGCGGCGTTCAGATGCGAAAACTCAAACTCGTTTCAGGTCGCTGGTTCCGGCCGGGGCATCGCGAAATCGTGGTCGGGAAATTTCTTGCGAAACGCTCCGATCAAGCGCAACTGGGGAAGCAGCTCAAGTTCGGCAAAGGGATGTGGACCGTGGTTGGCATCATGGACGGCGGCGAGAGCGCAGTGAACAGCGAGATCTTCGGCGACGGTAATCAGGTCGCATCGGATTTTAATCGGCCTGAGACCTATAGCTCGGCCCTATTACAAGCTACCGATGAAGTGACCGCCGCGGCGCTCGCGAAATCGATTGAAGCGGACCGCCGGTTGAACGAGACGGTCATGAGCGAAAAAGAATATTATGCGTCTCAGACCAGCGGGGCGACCCCTATTCAATATCTGGGATTTTTTGTCTGCGCGATCATGGCGATCGGCAGTTGCTTCACGGCCATGAACACGATGTATGCCGCGGTTGCGCGCCGCGCCAAAGAGGTCGGTACCCTGAGAATTCTCGGCTTTACAAAAGGAAGCATCCTGCTCAGCTTCTTTTGGGAATCGCTGCTGCTTTCGCTCGTCGGCGGAATTATCGCGTGCATCATTGTTCTGCCTCTAAACAATGTGACTACACACGTAGGTAGCTTTGTCACCTTCAGCGAGACAGCTTTCCATTTTCATGTTGGCCCCGAAGTAATGGCCGTTGGGATTCTTTTCTCGCTGATTTTGGGAGCGGTCGGGGGTCTGTTGCCTGCCCGTCAAGCCGCCAAGAAGGAAATTTTGACAGCGCTGCGCGAAGTGTAATGGAAACAGAACTCAAAAGTCTTCGAATAGACAGAACGGCCAGGCGCTCACGCGAACCCAAGCCGATCCTCAAACTTGTCCTCATCGCCGTTGTGCTGGCGGCGGCGGCCGTCGGCGCTCTTTTCGCGTACGAGAAGATCAACGCGGCAACTCCTGTGCAGGTGGTTCAGGTGCAATCGCCGATGAGTGCGTCCGCCGCCGGCGAGCAGGCCGTGTTAACCGCAACGGGGTACATTATCGCGGCGCATAAGATTGAGGTTGCTTCAAAGGTAAACGGTAAAGTTGCCTGGATCGGCGTGGATAAGGGCGACAAAGTGAAAGCCGGGCAGGAGCTGGTTCGCCTTGAAGACAACGAATACCGAGCACAGCTGTTGCAGGAACAGGGTCAGCTTGCGAATTTGCAGGCGAAATTGGAAGAGTTGGTAAACGGGTCGAGACCTGAAGAAATTGCGAAGGCGCGAGCGGACACTGATGAAGCCAGGGCGGATCTGGCGGACGCCAAAGTTTCGCTCGACCGTACCAGGCAACTTGTTGCACAAGGTGTGCTCGCGAAGCAGTCTCTCGACGATGCGCAGGCGAAATATGACGGCGATGCGGCCAAGGTCGCCAGCTTGCAGCGCACGCTCGATCTATCGGTTCTAGGGCCGAGGAAGGAAGAGATCGCGCAAGTGCGTGGGCAGATCGAACAGGCACGCGGAGCGCTGGATTATGCGCAAACTCAGCTCGACAACACGGTCATCAAAGCACCGGTCACGGGAACGATTCTTGACCGCAACGTCGAGAAGGGCGAGTTCGTGACAACCGGGTTCGTAGGCGACAAAGGCGCGAAAGGCTATCTCGTCACCATGGCCGATCTGAACGATCTGCAGGTGGAGTTAGACGTCAGCCAGAACGATTTTCCCAAACTGGGGCCGCGCCAGAAGGGCGTCATTACGACCGATGCGTATCCCGACAGGAAGTACCAGGGGTTCATCGAGCAGGTCTCACCCGAAGCGGATCGCGCCAAAGCGACGGTTCAAGTAAAAGTGAAGGTCATGAATCCCGACGATTATCTGCGGCCGGATATGAACGCCACAGTTTCTTTCTACAATGACGCGAAACGGGAATCGGCATCACAGCCAAGGCGCGTGGTCGTCATTCCCGGGGGCGCAGTACAGAATGGCAGCGTTTTCGTTGTTGTGAACGGGCATGCGCGAAAGCGGCCCGTCATTGTCGGCGGCACGTCGGATAAGGGCGTACTGATCGAGAGCGGATTAATTGGCGGAGAGGATCTTATTGTGAGCCCTCTCGCGAATTTGAAAGATGGACAGCGGGTCGAAGTGAAATAGATATAGCTTCCGAGCCGCGACCGTGAGCAAGCGGTTTCTACTTACAGGGAGAATCGAACTGGATGGGCGAGACGATAGTCAGCACGCGCAGATTGAGCAAAGAGTACGTACGCGACGAGTTTCACGTAATCGCGCTCGATGAAGTGAATATTGACATTCACCGGGGCGATTTTATTGCGCTGATGGGGCCGTCGGGATCGGGTAAATCTACGCTTCTTCATCTGATAGCGGCCATGGATAAACCGACGGACGGGGACATTGAAGTGCTGGGCTCGAACCTGCGGCAGATGAATGATAAGCAAATCGCGCACTGGCGCAATGAGCACATCGGCTTCATCTTTCAATCTTTTAACTTGATTCCGGTGCTGACCGCTTTGGAAAATGTCGAGCTGCCGTTGAAACTCACCAAGCTCAAGAAGAAGGAGCGGATCGAGCATGCGGAAACAGCTCTGAAGCTGGTCGGTCTCGGCGACCGGTTGGACCATTTGCCGAAACAGTTATCCGGCGGTCAGGAACAGCGGGTCGCTATTGCGCGCGCTATCGTCACCGATCCCGACCTGATTCTGGCCGACGAGCCGACCGGAAATCTCGATGCTGCCGCGGCGGAAGACGTGCTTACGATGCTGACGCGGCTGAATCGCGAGTTCGGCAAGACAGTTGTTATCGTCACCCACGATCCGCACGCGGCAAAGTTTGCAAAATCGACCCGCCACCTGGAAAAGGGGCAGCTATTGCCGCAGGGTACGCTTCCGGCCGATTGGGCGCCGACATCGCGGAGCGCGATTAATGCCTGAAATGCCGCACGCCCGTAAACACCATCGCTAAATTCAGCAGGTTCGCCGCCGCAATCACCTCTTCGTCGCGAACCGAGCCTCCCGGTTGAATCACCGCCGTGATACCGTGCTTCGCGGCTTCTTCAATGCCGTCGGGGAATGGGAAAAAAGCATCGGACGCAATCACTGTTCCGGCGAGCGGCAGGATCGCTTTCATTGCTCCCACCTTGACACTGTCGACCCGGCTCATTTGTCCTGCTCCCACGCTGACCGTTTGTCCTGCACGCGCATAAACGATGGCGTTCGACTTCACGTGCTTGCATACTTTCCATCCGAAGAGCAGTGCTTCCATTTCCTCTGCCGTGGGTGGCCGGCTGCTCTTCACTTGAACGGCGGAAATGTCGAGGTGGCCGGTATCGGCGGTTTGCGCCAGGAGGCCACCGGAAATCGATCGGATCACGAGCTCCGACTTTTCGGAAGGTTTCACGCGCAGTATGCGGACATTCTTTTTAGTCGACAGCACGGCCAGTGCTTCGCTGGAGAATTCGGGCGCGGCAATCGCCTCTACGAATAGCTTCGAAACCTCGGCTGCCGTCTCTTTGTCAAGTGCGCGATTGAAGGCGAGCACGCCTCCAAACGCGGAAACGGGATCGGCTTGTAATGCCTTTCTATACGCATCCGCAAGGTTCGGTCCTTCCGCGCAACCGCATGGATTCGTGTGTTTGATGATTGCGGCCGCGGGGCCGTCGAACTCTTGTATAAGTTGCCACGCCGCATCCAAATCGACCAGGTTGTTGTAGGACAATTCCTTTCCATGAAGCTGTTCAGCCTGCGCGATGCCGGAGTTTTCAAGGCTGTACAGCGCGGCCTGCTGATGCGGATTCTCGCCATAACGCAGCGCGCTTTTGCGAGCAGCCGTTATGTGGAGAGCAGCGGGGAACTGCTCTTGATTTGTACTTCCGCCGGCATCGATTTGGCGCAATCGCGAGGACACAGCTGCGTCATACGCGGCGGTGTGCGAGAACGCCTCTTGCGCAAGTTTCCAGTGAGTGGACGCGGTCAGCCCGCCCTGATTGCTTCGAAGCTCATCCAATACCGATTGATATTGGCTGGGAGAAACGACGACGGCGACGTCCTGAAAGTTTTTGGCCGCGGCGCGGATCATCGTCGGACCGCCGATATCGATGTTCTCAATCAATTCTTCTCGCGAGACTCCCGGCTTATTGGCGAACTTGCTGAATTCATATAAATTCACGACGACCATCTGGATGGGCGGTATGCCGTGCTCGGCCAGCGCGCGCATATGCTCGGGGTTCGCGCGGATCGCAAGAATGCCAGCGGCAATCCGCGGATGAATTGTCTTCACTCGTCCATCGAGCATCTCGGGGAAGCCGGTGATCTCGGCGACTTCGCGTACGGGAATAGCGTTTTCGCGCAGAAGCCGCGCCGTTCCTCCGGTCGAAATCATTTCCACGCCCATTTCATGTAGCTGTTTGGCGAAATCGACGATTCCGCTTTTATCGGTGACACTCAGCAACGCACGCTCGATTTGGGGCATCAGAAACATTCTTGCAGAGGCGCGCTGCAGCTGCCTGCGCTAATAGAATCGGAATGTGCCCCACTATTGCACTCTGATCCCCGGCGACGGCATTGGTCCGGAAGTAGCCGAAGCCACTGTTCGCGCTGTGGAAGCGACCGGCGTCGACATCTGCTGGCGGCGGGCCGAACTGAACGAAGCCATCATTCTCGAGTCCGGAAAAACGCTGCCACAATACCTGCTCGATTCGTTGAATGAAACGCGGGTCGGCCTGAAAGGGCCCGTGACAACGCCCATTGCGGGAGGCTTTCAGAGCGTAAACGTCGCGCTGCGAAAGGCACTGGATCTATTCGCCAATGTGCGCCCTGTTAAAACGTTACCCGGCATCAGGACGCGCTTTGAGGACGTGCGTATCGACATGGTGATCTTTCGCGAGAACACCGAAGATCTTTATTCGGGATTGGAGCACGAGATCGTGAAAGACGTCGTCACTAGTCTGAAAGTGATCACGCGCACAGCTTCGGAACGGATTGCGCGGTACGCGTTCGCTTACGCCCAGAAGAACGGCCGAAAGAATGTCGTGGCGATTCATAAGGCGAACATCATGAAGCTGGCCGACGGCCTGTTCTTGCGCTGTTGCCGCGAGGTGGCCAACCAGTTTCCCCAGATTCAATACAAAGAGCTGATCGTGGATAACGCTTCGATGCAGCTGGTGATGCGTCCCGAGACTTTCGATATCCTGCTGCTTCCGAACCTGTATGGCGATATCGTCTCCGACTTGGCCGCGGGCTTGGTGGGAGGGCTTGGAATTGTTCCTGGAGCGAACATGGGCGAGACCCATGCGGTTTTTGAGGCGGTGCATGGCAGCGCCCCCGACATTGCGGGTCAGGGAAAGGCGAACCCCACGGCGTTAATGCTTTCAGCGGCGATGCTTCTCACGCACCTGCGTGAAACGGAGGCCGCGAACAAACTCCAGAATGCAGTGGAAGCGGTGTACCGGGACGGGAAGCATCTGACGGGCGATGTGGGCGGCAGTGCCTCGACGCAGGAATTTACGGACGCGGTAATAAAGACCATCAAGACCTGATCATTGGAGCGCCTTCAGCAACTCCTTGCGAACGGGCCAAATTCCGATCACCCGCTTGTCTACAACCTGAAACGTCCCCGCTGTCAGCAGCCCGGTCAAATCGCCTGGATTCGGTTGTGCGCGCTCACGCGCCAGTTCCAGCTTCAACATTTTCGTCTGGATCTCGAGTTGATTGCGGATCACTTCGGCGGTGGCTTCGCTGGGGCACTCGGCCGTTAGCTTTACATTGAACGCTGCTCCACTGTTTCCTGTTGCCGGAGCAAGCGACACTACAACCGGACCAACCGATTCCAACGATATTGCAAAAATTCGCAATGGCAGCGGCAGCGCGAGCGGCTCCTTGAGCAAGGTTTGGGATGGTTTCACCCAAACCGGGTCCCCGGGAGTGTGGTCGGAACGCAGGCGCCCTGGAGGTTCAAGAGTTTCTGCCGCGGACTGGTTCGTGCTGACCGCCAGACCTATCACATCCGGCTGAATGGGAACGAAAGAAGCCCATTGCCCGGCTTTACTGGTGGGAATGCGGCAAAACTTTCTCTCGCATGCGCCGCCATGGGAAAGAGCATATTGGCGCAATCTGCTCCAATCGAGATGGCCTCGTACGATGAAAAAGAGTTGCTTTCCGTCGGCGGCTCCGGCAATTGCATCGACATCCTTCGTGTAGTCGAAGTGCGTTTGCCGCACGAAGTCTTGGTAGTCTTTATCCTCAGCCGTTTTGGTTCCTGTGAACATGCCGAGCACGCCCACACGCCGTAGAGCCGCCACGTCGGCGAAAAAACGCGTGGCATCGCCGCCCGGCAGCAAGCGCAACATGTCGGCATCGGACCGCACAAATCGGTGCCGGTAGTAATCGACGCCGAAAAGGACCGCCGCTACCACTACGGCAAGAAGCGTTATAAACAGCCAGGGCCGAAGGCGAATGGCTGCGCGCATAGTTGGCGATGATACCACGCGACCTTGAGCAAGCGCGCTTCGCAGTGTTAACATTTGATTGCTCCCATGAAATGGGTCTGTGCCCTAGTGCTGCTGGATCTCACGGCGGCACTGTCGTTGGCCGATCCACCCGCAAAGGCGAAATCAACGGCGCCTGCGTCGACCAAAGTCACCGCCGGTCACCATGCGAAGCGGCGCTTAACGCACGCCCTTAAGCCGAGTTATCAATCGCACCCTGACCCGGAGCGATACCAGGAAATCCAAAAGGCACTGGCGGAAAAGGGCTATTTCAAGGGTGAAGTGAATGGGACATGGGGAGACGATTCAATCGAGGCGCTGCAGCGTTTTCAAACCGATCAAAAGCTTCCCAATGACGGCAAGATTAGCGCGCTCACCCTCATGGGTTTGGGATTGGGTCCCAAGCACGACGGCAGTGCTGTGACGCCGGTGGGCGCTCCCGCTGCAGGTTCCGTCCCGATCGCTCAACCTGCACTTCCGCCCGCTTCCGAAGCGCCGCCCGGCGCCGCATCTGCGCCCCAGCACCGTCCTCCGGGGCTTTTCTGAAACAGGCGCGCCAAAATAACAGTGAGGAGATCGCCCGTGGTTATCGGTGTACCCAAAGAAATTAAGGATCATGAGACTCGTGTCGGCTGCGTGCCCAGCATGGTCACCGCTTTGCGCGAGCACGGGCATGAAGTTCTGGTCGAGACTCACGCGGGCTTCGGAAGTTCGATCCCCGATGCCGAGTACGAAGAAGCCGGCGCGATTATCGTCCATGCCGCAGCCGAGGTCTGGAGCAAATCCGACCTCATCGTCAAAGTTAAAGAACCGCAGCGATCGGAATTTCAATTCTTTCGCCCCGGGCTGATCCTGTTTACGTATCTGCATCTGGCGCCGCTTCCGGAACTCACCCAAGCGTTGGTGAAATCGCGAGTGAATTCCGTCGCATACGAAACCATTCGTGAGCCTGACAACTCGCTGCCGCTGCTTACCCCCATGAGTGAGGTGGCTGGCCGCATGGCCGTGCAGGTCGGCGCTCAATATCTGGAGCGTCCTAACGGCGGCCGTGGAATTCTCCTCGGCGGCATCCCGGGCGTTGCGCCCGCCAATGTTGCAGTGATCGGCGGCGGTATTGTGGGCCACAATGCCGCGAAAATGGCCTGCGGACTCGGCGCGAACGTTACGATCATCGATCGCAATTTGAACCGGCTGCGGGAGCTCGACGACATCTACTCGAACTCGATTCGCACCCTTGCCTCGAACACTTACACGATCCGCGAAGCAGTCCGCGAGGCTGATCTCGTGATTGGCGCGGTGTTGATTCCCGGCGCCTCCGCTCCGAAATTAGTGCGCCGCGACATGGTGTCCCGCATGAAACAGGGAGCCGTCATCGTCGATGTTGCCATCGACCAGGGCGGTTGTGTCGAGACAGCGCACGCCACTACCCACACGGATCCCGTTTACCTGGTGGACGGCGTGGTCCACTATTGCGTCTCCAACATGCCAGCGGCCGTTCCGCATACCTCTACGTTCGGACTTACTAACGCCACTGTGCCTTACCTGCTGACGCTTGCGGATAAAGGTCTCGAACGCGCGTCCCATGAGAGCAATGCGATTAAAGAAGGCGTGAATACCTATCAAGGCGAAATCACCTACGCCGCCGTCGCGGAATCGCAAGGCAAAGCTTGGCGCGAGCTTGCGGCGGTGATGTAAGTCCGCCTTTGCTGGTGCGCCCTGCTATCGTGCGGCCACCGGATGGAGAAGCTGCACAGCTCTCCCGCCTTGCGCCAGACTGCGCTGCGCCGCGTCCATAAACTCGAATATTTCAAGCGTCTCCTGGTTCGGCACGGGCGGCATCTTGGTCTGCATAAACGTTACAATCTGCTTCACTAAGGGAACATAGCTGAACTGTATGTCGGTATTGACGTTCAGTTTTTGAGTTTTAAGAAACACGACTGCGCCGTACTTACCGTAAGGACGCTGCAAATGAACAGTGCCTAGCTTTCCATCTTTCCACCGGCCCGTTATGACATCGATATCGGGAGACGACATGCGGCTTACTTCAACGCAGCCGGTTCCGAGTAATGTGAAGAGCATCTCGACGCCGTGAATGCCGTACCAGGAAAGATCGAGCTGGTGATGCGGCTCCGTGGGTCCAGGCGCCCAGACGATTGCGCTGGTGGCATCAGGACTTCGCAGATCGGCAACCGCGCTATAGCGCAGCGAAGAAGAACTGAACCACGGAATGTTCGACTCGCGGGCGAGACGCGCAATTTCCTGGGCATCCGCCAGCGTGGATGCCAATGGCTTGTCGATGAAGACCGGCTTCCCGCACGCGATGGCCTGCCGAAACTGTGCCAAATGCGGGCGGCCGTCCACGCTCTCGAGAAGCAGCCCGTCAACCAGCGGACATAGATCCGCGATCGAATCGACCAACCGTACGCCCCACTTATCTCGCAACTCTCCTGCGTATTGGTCCACTCGCTTGGCGCTCTCCTCGATGTCCGGACTTCCACCTTTATATGCCGCGACCACGCGCGCGCCCGAAACATGATCAGGCGAGCTCGCCTCGTTGAGAACGCGCGTGAATGCAGTCGCATGCGAGGTATCGGTGCCGATAATACCCAGGCGCAGGTCGGCCGCGGCACTCGGAAGCGCCAAGACAACCACGTAAAGGAGCCAGAGTCTCACGAGTCGATCAGGCTGCCTCCTGGCGATAAAAAGCGGAGATTTTTTCGTAGACCTCTGGCGGAAACTCCAGGTTCTTGTAAACGTTGCACGCACCCGGATTCTGCGGCTCCTGACAGATAGGAAACTCCTGTTCATCCATCCACTGCAAGATACGGTCGCGCTTGGGCGGGTTATATCCACGGGCCTCAACTTGTGAAATCAATCCGCGCGCCTTCTGCTCATCGCAATCCGGATCCTTCGTGAGTTGCTCGACCAACTCTTCAGCTGTTAGAAAATAGCGCCCAACCATTACAAAGACCAGCCGCCCATAATGCCCAATGTCCTCGCCGCGCGCCAGCGCATCCAACAAATGCGACATCATCTTACTTTCGCGTAGATCTTGAAGAGCCATATTAACCTCTGTACCTTCGATTCGAGAGCGCCGCGGGATGTTTCGCCTTTTCTTTGCATCTCGCGGGCATCTGGGTCGCGCTATCGAGGTTCTGACGATGACAGTTTTGCCGTTGAGTCGCAATACATTTCCAAGCCTAAAGCCCAGCGCCGCTGGAAGCCTTTCCAGAAGTGATTTCCTGCGTCGTCTGTACCGCTGCTGTAGGCACCGGTATCGCGCTGACCTGCGGGCATCATCCATTTGCCGTCGTTCGAATGGACCGGCTCGACATGCAGGTACGCAGCTTTCTCGCGATCGCCTTTCAAATACAAATCCAGAAACGCTGTGATGAAATGCTGGTTGATTGCGTTGATGCGGTCTTTGCGCCAGACGGGCTCTTCAAGCGACTGCATCAGAGGGTAATCGAGAACCGCGCCTGAGGGTGCGGGATCTCCGCCGGTATTGTGGCGCGCGTTCTCATATACCAGCATGCAGCGGTCCGACTGAACGGCTTGCTCGAATGCCGGCTTGATTCCGTTGGCGTAATCGGCTACGTCGTCGCGATCGCCGGCAATGAACAGCAGGGGAACGTGGATTGCCGCGAGTCCTTGAGAACTCCAGGCGCGTTGCGGTGGCTGCTCACCCCAAGGCGCGATCGCAATCACCGCTTTAATCGCACTGCGGTTGAGGGTCTGAAAATTCGGATTGTCGGCAGCCCAGTCATGCAAATATCCGCCGGGGACAAGCTGCATCAAAGGACTCGCCGGACTTAAGCCCGCGCCGGCACTGATCAACGCGCCGTATCCACCCATTGAATAACCGACGATTGCAACGTTACTTGCGTCCACCAATCCATGCAGGAAATGATTCGGTTGCTCCGCGAGCCGATCGAGAGCATGGATTGTGAACAACTGGTCGGCCGATCTGTTGAGCAGAGTGCTCTCAAAACCTTTAATACTGCCGAAGACAGAATCGGTGTGGTCAATGGCGGCAACCACGTAACCTTTGGACGCCAGGTTGCCCGTCAGGTAGGTCAGGAAATAGCGCGATCCCGGATAACCGTGCGAGACAACAACAAGCGGAAATTCGGAGCCCGCAACAGGCGGTGCATCGCGCAAAGCTGTATCGGTAATTTCAAACGGCGGTGAACCGGCGGGGCGATCGCGACCGGGCACCGGCATTGGATAGGCGGTTCGCTCATTCTGTCCTTTGGGAATAATAGCTGGGTACCAGACTTCGATGGTTAAGGGGCGGTCATACAGTGGAGCTTTGCCGGTTTGCTGGTCAAAATGCAAGATGTCGATCTGCTGGGGATGCCTGATCTCGATGGTGCGGACTCCGACGGAATATTTTCCGCGCGCCGCGAGCTCGGGCGCATCGGCAAGGGGCACACTATAAGGGCGCGGAGGTGTTTGCGCGAAAACCAGGTCGGCGGCCGCGAAGAGGATGAGCGTGAGGATACGAAGATGCACAGAAACATCGTGGCATGAGTTAATGAGGCTGACTGATCAGCACCAGTTCTGTCAGATCTTTGCCGCGGCTCAACACCCATCCAGCCTGAATAAATGAAATCTGCCGGGCTCCACTGGTGTTAGCTGCCGCCATCATCCACAGGTATACACCGGCAAAACGCTGGAGCACATCGAACGCTGTTTTGGCGCGGTGCTACGCCGCGTAAACGGGGTTTGCCGCAACCGCGCTGAAGTATACTCAAGAACATCGCTACCGCTCATTCCATTTCGACAGACACGCGTCGGCTTCGCGATCTTGCCGGCGTCGGTCCAGCCATCGAACACGATCTGCATCTGCTTGGGATTCAGAGCGCGGCGCAACTGGCATCCTCCGATGGCGATGATCTGTACGGCCGGTTGTGTGAGAAGACGCGAACGAAGCAGGACGTTTGCGTGCTCGATACGCTGCGATGCGCGGTGGCGCAGGCGCGCAATCCGTATTTGCCCGCGGAGCAGCGGAATTGGTGGTGGTGGTCGCGCCAACGCAAGCAAGGCGCGCTTTGATCTTTAGCTGAACAAGGTATGCCATGCCCGTATTTTGAGCCGCAACGGGTGGTTATAAGCCCGCGATACGCGAACGCGCGCCTGCCGCTGATCCATGAGTATCAGGGCGTGTGTCACGCGGCTGCAGAGCCCCAGACCGCGCCCGAAGCGCTTCGTTTCCAGTATTGCAACCACGGCTACTCGCGCGGCGCTTGCGATTGCTTTCCCTCCATCGAGACCCGATCCTGCTTGCGCTACACGGTCGTGCGGCGGACGGCGACAGCGTTAGAACTCGTTTGCGTGGAAGAGCAGGATCACGCCCCGCTGCGCTGGCAAACACTGAGATATATCTTGACGACTGGAGAGCTCGACCCGGAGGTAAGCGAAATCTGCATGCGGACACAGGCCCTGGCTTTTTGCCGCAGCTATCTGCAGCAGTTCTCCGCATGAGCACCGAAACAAATCAGCTGCTGGTCGATTCCGATAATCCGCGAAAAATTCGCACGGTTCGCCAATCGCAATCCGAATATTCGGAAGTCTGCCTGCCAAACGACGCTAACCTGCTTGGCAATATGTTAGGTGGGCATGTAATGCACCTGGTAGATTTATGCGGCGCGATTGCGGGGATGCGGCACGCCCGCTGTACTGTCGTCACCGCGTCCATCGACCAAATGACTTTTCTGCACCCGGTTCATCTGGGTGAGCTGGTCAGATTAAAATCACAGGTTAACCGGGTGTTTCGAACGTCCATGGAAGTGGGGGTCAAGGTGTGGGTGGAGAACCTCCGCACGACGGAATTGACGCACACATCGTCCGCGTATTTGACGTTCGTAGGACTGGATGCCGCGGGGAATCGAGTGTTATTGCCGCAGATCGCGCCTGAGACAGAGGAAGAAAAACGGCGGTTTGAACAAGCGGCTGAACGCCGGGCCTATCGTCTTGCCTTCAAGGACAGGACCAAGAGGAACCCCGATCAATGAGTCATAGGGATCGCTGCTGTTAGGAGACACTGTGGGGCAATTCATGTTTGCTACAGGCATTGAGAACAGCTATCCAACTATTACGCTGCCAAACGGCTCCACGAAGCGCGTGGACGAAATGGAAAAGTGCAGGCACTACGAGTGCTGGCGAGAGGACTTCGAACTGGTCCACGAGCTGGGCGCCGAGTTCCTGAGGTACGGCCCTCCTTATTACAGGACTCATTTGGGACCGGGCAAATACGACTGGGACTTTGCGGACGAGACGTTCCATGAGCTGCGAAGACTGGACATCAAGCCGATTGTGGACCTGTGCCATTTCGGCGTTCCGGACTGGATAGGAAGCTTTCAGAACCGCGATTGGCCGCGATTGTTTGCGGAATATGCGCAGGCTTTCATGAAACGGTACCACTGGGTGCGCTTCATCACGCCTATTAACGAAATATTTATCGCGGCGACTTTTTCGGCGCAATTCGGCTGGTGGAACGAGCAGCTGTCGAGCGACCGGGCGTTCGTGACCGCGCTGCACAATCTGTGTAAAGCGAACGTGCTTTCGATGCATTCCATCCTGGATGTAAATCCGAAGGCTATTTTCGTATTGAGCGAAGCCTCCGAGTATAACCATCCGAAAAATCCCTCGTGTGCCGCAACCGCCTATATTTACAACCAAAAGCGGTTCCTTTCGCTCGACCTGACGTTCGGCCAGCCCGTCACGTTCGATATGTACGAGTACCTGATGGACAACGGGATGACTCGGGAGGAGTATCACTGGTTTTGCAATCACCACAGGAAAGAGCATTGCGTTATGGGAACCGACTACTACGAGACCAACGAACACATCGTGGAGAGCGACGGTTCCGTGAGCCCGTCAGGCGAAGTATTCGGCTACTACGTGATCACGCACCAATATTTCGACCGCTACCATTTACCGGTGATGCACACGGAAACCAATCTTCCCGATGAGGAGAGGGCGCCGGCATGGATTCGGAAGGAATGGGCCAACGTTCATAAACTGCGGGAAGACGGTCTGCCGATGCTCGGTTTCACTTATTACAGCCTTACCGATCAGGTGGACTGGGACACCGCACTGCGCGAGGACAACGGGAATGTGAATCCGCTGGGCTTATACGATCTCGACCGCAAGATCCGCCCGGCGGGCCGGACATACCGGGAGATTATCCACGAGTGGAATCATATCCTTCCCACGCAAAGCCACAGCCTGTATTTGAACTGCTGAAGGCGAGTTATTCGCCTTCGGCTTTGTACATGTACTTGATGCAGCGCTTGAACAGCAGCAGGTTCGGAGCGCCGGTGCGGTTCAATTTAAGGCAGTCGCGATCGTACCACTCGATGACTCCTTCCAGCTGCTCTCCATCGGTGAGCAGCACGACCATGTGAGTCTTGCCTTGCATCTGCTTGGAGTAGTAAAACTGCTCGGCATTCGTCTGGTCTGGCGGGGTACTCTTCTTCACGGCTGGCGGACGGCGGATAGCTTCCTTCCCTTCGGCGCCCGGGGCGCGCGTGGGTTTTCTGATGAGCGACTCTAGACGCCTCTCCTCTATCATTTGACCTCGGTGTGATTTTCTATTTAGGTGCTTGCGCTTTGCAGAGGGTTACGCAAATTAATAATCATAGCGTCGAGCGCTGCTGTTTTTTGAATATTTCGGCGTACCATAAGAACAAGCTCATCCACGAGACGCACGGCGCGGTCGATCCAGGTAGTGTCGACCGCGCGCGCGATTGCGTCAATACGCGCCTGCACGTCGCGATTCTTCAGCGGCGAGCCGCCGTACAGAGTCGCCAGAATATCTTCGAGCAGCGTGTAGGCGAGCTTTAGATACAAGTCCAACTTTTCGCTTTTCCTGGTGGTGAAGGATTCGGAGTCGTGCAGCCAGGAAGAGAAGGGCGTCAGACCGGCGCCGCACTCAAAGGCCGCGAGAAGCAGCGCGCGGCGTTCACGAAATTGTCCCAAGTCGAGTGTTGCGGCCATCCCAGGGCTCCCTTCAGAGAGAGCGACGCGCGTTTCGCCATCCGGAAGCTTACGAGCCTCGCGGAATTGAAGCATCTCGGAATCTGACAACCTCGCCATCTGGAATACGATAGAGCGCGATCGGATGGTCGGCAGAAGATCGTAGAGATTTTCTGTTATCGCGACGATGACGAGATGGTCGGGAGGTTCTTCGAGCACTTTCAGCAAAGAGTTGGCGGCTTGTTCGTTTGCCCGATCAAGGTGGTCGATCAGGAACACGCGGCGGGAGCCACGCAGAGGCTTGAATTGGGCGCGCTCGCGTAATATCCGCATCTGCTGAATACCGATCTGACGTAAGGGACCTTCGGGAGCGAAGGTCACGAAATCGGGATGAGTCGAGAAAAACAACGGGTCGTCCGCTCGTTTGTCGGAAGGCCATTTCTCGCGCTGTTCGATAACGTCGAGGTTGTGGGACAGGCTGAGGTCGTCATGCTCTATTTTTGCCGGGTCCCCGAGTAGAGCCGCGGCGAACCGGCGCGCTAAAGTGGCTTTGCCGATGCCTTCCGGCCCGCTCAGGAGAATGGTTTGCGCTATGCGATTCTGCTCGATCATCTGAGCAAGCGTCTTCGCCACACTTCCGTTGCCAAAGAAATTGTCGAATGCAGGCATGGTTAAGGCAGCAGAGGCTCCACTTCCGCCCAGACTTTTTTGGCAACTGTCCCGGGGTCTCCGTTTCCATCTATCAGACGAACCCGTTGAGGCTCGCGCGCGGCGATTTTTTCGTACCCTTCTTTCACCCGTTTGTGAAAGTCGAGCGATTGATGGTCGAGCCTGGTTTCGCCGGCTTCCTCGGGACGGCGTTTATTGCGATGGTGAGCGCGCGCGAGACCAGTCTCGACGTCGATGGTCATGCACAGTGTGATATCGGGCAGCAACGAATCGAGCGCGAGCTGGTGGGCTTCGAGCACCGTGTCCATTCCAAGCGCGCGAGCGTGCCCCTGGTAAGCGAGGGTCGAATCGGTAAAGCGATCGCTCACCACAATCTCGCCGCGCTGCAGGGCGGGGATGATAATCTCGGCCGCGGCTTGTGTACGGGAGGCGAACATCAGAAGAAGCTCGGTCATCGGCGCAATCTCATGATGCGCGGGATCCAAAAGAATGCGGCGAATCTGTTTGCCGATCCTGGTGGCGCCAGGCTCCTGATTTTCAACTACAGTAAAACCGCGCCCCCGCAGCCGTTCCATGAGCAGCAGCATTTGCGTGGATTTCCCGCTACCCTCGATTCCTTCGAAGGTGATGAACAGGCCGCGCCGCTCAGTCATACACGAAGTGCAAAAGCGTTTTCAGATCTTCCCAGGCCTCACGCCTGGCCTGCTGATTGTATTGGCGCAGCAGGTACGAAGGATGATACGTGATCATCACCGGGATATCGTGCCACTTGTGCCATTTCCCGCGAAGTTTGGTGATCCCTTCCCTGGTATTCAACAGCGCCTTCATGGCGGTCGAGCCGAGCGCGCAGATCGCTTTGGGCTTGATCGCCATGATCTGCCGATACAGAAATTGCCCGCAAATCTCCATCTCATCCGGAAGGGGAGTGCGATTTTCCGGAGGGCGGCATTTGACGACATTGCAGATGTAGACATCGGATCGCCGGATCGGCAGGCCTTCTTTGGCTGCTGTATTGTCGATCATCTGCGTCAGGAGTTGACCGGCTCGTCCGACGAACGGCAGCCCCTGCTCATCTTCATCGGCGCCCGGACCCTCGCCGACGAACACGACCCGCGATGCCGGATCTCCCGATCCGAAGACGATGGTTTTTCGCCCATTGCATAGACCGCAGCGCTTGCAATCGCCGATGTCGGCAAGGATGGATTCAAGGGTTTCCGTCTGGGGGGAACCGCTTGCTGACGGTGGCGGCTCGGAAACGCCTGAACTGCACGGTTGAGCGCCGACGTAAATGGAATCAAAACCCAGGTCCCGATAGAAGTCAAGATACTGGCGGATCTGCTCGATGGTCATGCATGGACGGAGAGACGCAGCATAGCAACTTGATCGAGAATGCGCTCGGCTATTTCCTTCTTATCCGCTGGTCCCGCGTGAACGGGCGGTCCCGAATGAGTGACGATCTCAACCTCGTTACGGTCGGATGCGAAACCGAGGCCGTCGCGATTTACAAAGTTCGCCACCATCATGTCGCAACTTTTCGAGATCATCTTGCGGCGTGCTTCCTCGACCAGGTTCTGTGTTTCAGCTGCGAAGCCGATCAACAAGCGATCGCCTTTGAAGGGGCCGATCTCGGCGAGAATGTCCGGCGTCGGATCGAGCTCGAGAGAAAGCCGCGAACCGGTCTTCTTCAATTTTTCGTGTGGCACTTTGGAAAGATGGTAATCGGCAACGGCAGCGCTCATGATAACGATCGTCGCCTTGCTGAGCTTGTCCATTACAGCGTTGCGCATCTCAAGCGCCGTGCGCACGGGAATGGTCTCGACATTCGGGGGAGCGGTAAGGTTCACGGGTCCGGAGATCAAGATGACGCGCGCGCCACGTTTCGCCGCTGCGCGGGCAATGGCGTAGCCCATCTTCCCGCTTGACCGGTTAGTGATGAAACGAACCGGGTCGAGCGGCTCTTGCGTAGGCCCGGCGGTGACAAGGATGCATTCGCCTTCAAGATCGTTCTTGCCGCGGGCAAGAGATTCGATCCGTTCCGCGATCTTCTCAGGATCGGATAGACGTCCTGCGCCGATTGTGCCGCACGCAAGCCAACCTTCGTCCGGATCGATAATGGAGCATCCACGGGCGCGAAGCGTGTCGAGATTCGCCACGGTGGCCGGATGATTCCACATCGCGGTGTTCATGGCAGGGGCGAGGATCACTTGCCCGGTGAAAGCCAGATACAACGTCGACAGAAAATCGTCCGCGAGGCCGTGGGCGAACTTAGCAATCAGGTCGGCCGTTGCAGGGGCAACCACCAGGAGATCATTTTCCTGCGCGACAGCAATGTGCTCGACGGCGCTTGAAAGAGTGTCGTCGCTCGCTGCTTGTGAGAACAGGCCGGTTATGACTTTTCTGCCGGTGAGCGCTGCAAACGTGAGGGGCTGAATGAACTCCTGCGCGGCGCCGGTCATCACTACCTGCACTTGATGGCCGCTTTGCTGGAGCGCGCGCACCAGTTCCGCGGACTTGTAAGCTGCGATTCCGCCGCCGACACCCAGTACCACGCGCATCGGAAAAGCTATTCCTCGACTACCGCTTCCTGTTCTTCGGCGATCAAGTCGGAATAGGGGACCAGACCGCGCCGGACCTCTTCCATCGCCAAAATGGTTGGCTTCTTGTTGGTTGCGGGCAGAACGCTGCGTTGGCCGTTCTGCAATTGGCGAGCGCGCTTCGCGGCGACGATGATAAATCGGTAAGTGCTCGAGGACGCATCGTCGGGAATCGCGTACATCGCGTTCGATTTTGGTCTTTCTGACATTTCTCTCCTTATTCAAATAATGAAGGCGGCCGTATCTCAAAAGTTTTGAGGATGGGCCGAATCTGTTCTTCCATGCGACTCCGCCGCACCCGCTCGGCCTTGACGATCGCCGCGAGCGTACCGACAGACTCTTCCACTTGATGATTCACCAGCACATAATCGTATTGCTTATAATTACGGATCTCTTCCGCGGCATCTTTCAGCCGGCGCTGGATGACTTCTTCGGAATCCTCCGATCGCGATCGCAATCTCTGTTCGAGAATGTCGCGCGAGGGAGCGAGAACGAATATGCTGACAGCCTCCGGAATGGCTCTCTTTAATTGTCCCGCACCTTGGACGTCGATGTCGAGTATCAGGTCCTTGCCTTCGCTTTGCGCCTGTTCGAGTACTTCGCGATTGGTTCCATAGTAGTTTCCGAAGACTTCGGCGTGCTCGAGGAATTCACCACGGTGAATGCGGTCGCTGAACTCCCGGCGTGAGATGTAGATATAGCTTTCTCCGGGTTTCTCGTTTCCACGGGGCTTTCGCGTGGTGTATGACACGGAAAAGCGCAAACTCGGGTCACTGGCTAACAGCCGCGAGACAAGCGTCGATTTGCCCGAGCCGGACGGCGCCGAAATGATGAAGACAATAGTCATGCGATCGCGGGAACGTGGCGTGTCGAGCCGGACCGGCTCTTCTACTGAATGGCTACTCAAGGTTCAGCGCCTGTTCCCGTATTCTCTCGATGTTAGCTTTAATGCCTAAGGCGAGGCTGGTGATGGTCAGGCCGGCTTCGCCCACGCCGGAGGTCTTGGACAGGATCGTGTTCGTTTCGCGGTTCATTTCCTGGAGAAGAAAGTCGAGGCGTTTGCCGATCTCGCCGCCGTTCTCGAAGATGCGCCGCAACTCTTGAGCGTGGACCACCAGGCGGGTGAGCTCCTCCTGAATGTCGGACCGATCGGCCAGCAAGGCGGCCTCTTCGGCTAAGCGGCTTTCTGAAATCGCTGAGTTCGCCAGCAGCTCGCTAAGGCGATCGCGAAGCCGCGCGCAGAGTTGAGGCAGGGCCTCTATGCGGATGGCCGAAATACGCGCGCTTTGTTCGTCGATTGCGTCGATCTCGGTCTCGAGCCCGGCGCAGAGCTCGCGCGCTTCCTGCTCACGATATGCATTCAAGGCCTGAATGCATTCTTTTAGGGCTCCTATCGCTTCGGGCTCAAAGGTGTTTTCGAGAGGCTTGTTCAGCTGCGATGAATCGAACACGCCTGGCAAGCTGAACAGGCTGTTGAGATCGGGTTTGCTGTCGAGCGAGAAGTCCGTTGCCGCCTGTTGAAACACAGAGACGTAACGGGTGAGCAGAGTGCGGTTATATAGAAAACATTCCTGCTCAGTATCGCGGGAGAGGGAGACGCGAATTTCGACATGGCCGCGGGCGACGTGCTGCTTCAGAAGGGAGCGCATGGCGTTCTCGAACTGGGCAAGCTCGCCGGCCAGATGGAAGTGCAGATCGAGCCCGCGATGATTGACGCTGCGAAGGCTGACGGTCAATTCTCCCGCGCTGGTCGGCTGGCGTAACGATGCATAACCAGTCATGCTGCGGACGGGAGCGGAGGCCTGCTTCGACTGCGCGCTCACTGGGAGGCCACGATTGCATTCGAATCCGCATGCTGCATTTCATGCAGGCGATGATAGGCGCCTCGCGCGGCAAGAAGTTGATCGTGGGTGCCCGTTTCAGCTATTTTGCCTGCGTCGAGGACCACGATCTTGTCGGCCTGCCGAATAGTAGAAAGGCGGTGAGCGATTACCAGAACGGTGCGGCGCTTCATCAGCGCAGTGAGAGCTTGCTGGACCAGCCGTTCGGATTCAGTGTCCAGATGAGAGGTGGCTTCGTCGAGAATCAGAATCGGCGCGTCCTTCAGCAGAGCGCGGGCGATGGCAAGACGCTGCCGCTGGCCGCCGCTGAGCTTTAAGCCTCGCTCGCCGATAATGGTTTGGTATCCAAGCGGCAAATTCCGGACGAACTCATCGGCCAGAGCGGTTCTGGCGGCGGCAAACACTTCCTCTTCTTTCGCGTCGGGGCGGCCGTAGGCAATGTTATCGAGCACCGTGTCGTTGAAAAGGAAAGTCTCCTGGGCAACGATACTGATGCTTTCTCGCAAACTGTTGAGCCGTATGTCGCGCACGTCTTTGCCGTCGATCAGCACGGCCCCACCTGTAACGTCGTAGAAGCGCGGCACTAAATTGGCAAGGGTTGTTTTTCCCGCGCCGCTCGATCCCACTAACGCCACCACTTGTCCCACTTTGATTTCCAGGTCGATGCCATCGAGGACCGTTCGCTCCGGAACCATGGGATAGCTGAATCGGACATCCAGAAAGCGGATACTCTTTTCGAATTTGGAAAGGCGCACTGCACCGGGGCGCTCGACAACGTCCTGCTGCGTATCCAGATATTCAAACACTTTCTGCGCCGCGCCGATTCCCTGCTGGAAAATATTGTGGATGTTGGTCAGCCGCTTGATTGGCTCGTACAGCATGACGAGCGCGACCGCGAAGGCGGTGAATGAGCCGGGGGTTATCGCCGCGTTCTTCGCCTGCATACGCGCCAGCGTCAGCAGCAAGATGAGCGAGAGCGCGCCGAAGATTTCGATAATGGGCGAGGCGAGCGCCTGGTGCGCGACGTATCTGAGGTTGCCGGCTTTCAAACGCTGCGCGGCAAGTTGGAAGCGCTTCGATTCGTAATCTTCCGCGCCGAAACTCTTCACCACCTGGTGACCGGTGATGGTCTCCTGAAGGATTTGGTTCAAACCGGCGGCCATGTCTTGCGCGTGGCGAGTGGTGCGGCGGATGCGCCGGCCCAGCCTGACGGTCAAGAACGCTACAACGGGAAACACAATAAGACTGATGAGAGACAGGCGCCAATCGATGGTGATCATGGCGAGCAGCAGAAAAAACGCCGTGAATATCTGGCGCAGCCAATCTGCCAGCATCGTCGAGACCGACACCTGGATCTTGTCGATGTCGTTCATGACCGCCGACATGATGCGTCCGGTGGTCTGGTCTTCGAAGAACTGCGCGTCCTGCCGCAAGACGCGGTCGAACACTTCCTGGCGCAAATCGAGTATGGCGCTGATACCCACCCAATTCACCAGATAATTGCCAAAGTAATCGCAAACTCCTTTGGCAACAAAACATAGCAGCAGCGCGATGGCGACCATGGTCCAGATGTTGTGAACGGGAAGAAGATCGTTCAGATAAACCTGAACTCGGGTGTGCGGAATGGGGAACAGAGGGGCGGGGGCATCGGGAGTTCCGGGTTTGAGAACGCGCTCGAAAATAAGCGGGATGAGTCTGACGAGGATGCCTTGAGAAAGACCCACCACCGCCATGAAGAGGATGGAGGCCAAGAGCGCCGGTCCATACGGTTTTGCATAACGGAGCAGGCGAAAGAGGTCTTTCAAGCGTGCGCCTCTTCAAAGATGCGCAAGCGCTCGAGGGCGGCAATCACTCGCGAGACGCTGACCTTATCCAGACCGTCGGCAACAACAATTTCGGATTCGGTGCGCCAAGGGCCCCAAATGGCGGGATCGGAGGTGCTGAAGAAAACCAGGGTAGGGAGGGAGAATGCGGCGGCGATATGGGCGGGACCGCTATCGTTTCCGATGAATACGGCGGCTTTTGAGATTACCGCTTTGGCTGCCGCCAACGTGCCTCGAAAGATCCGGTGAGCGCTGAATCGCTGGGCGTCATCGCCCGGGCCGGCAAGAAAAACGGGAGCGATATTACAGAGCGCAAGGTAGCGGGCCACTTCGCAGAATCTTTCCGCCGGCCACTGCTTGTCGGGCGCGGAGGCGAACGGGTGCAGGACGGCGTATCGACCTTCAATGGGTGAATCGCCGCCCGAGATTTCGGCGCGAGGGATGTCTTGGATCGGTACGCCTAACGCGAAAAATGCGGAGGCCAGGTGCTCGGCGGTATGGACGGTGCGATTCACTCGGAGGATTTCCTGGGCGCGGGGGATTTGGAAGTTGTACGCGAGGGTGGTGCTGTGATGAGCGAAACCGGCGCGCCATTTAGCTCCCGAAAGCGCGGTGATCCACTGGCTTCGCGTGCCGCCGTGCAGGTTAACTGCGAGAGACGGCTTCCAGTTGCGAACGGCTCGACAGGTAGGCGCAAGTATTTCGCCGGGCGCAGGGGTGCCTTCGAAAACGGCAGCGAAGCGCGGCTCGACGGAAACGCCGATTTGCAGATCGGGGCGGGTGCGGTGCAAGAGATTGAGACCCGGCGTGGTGAGAACGCAATCGCCCAGCGAGCGCAGACGAATGATGGCGACGCGGGAGCCCTGCGGCAATTGCTCCAGAATCGTCATAGAAGTTATGGCTCGACGGTAGCCTGGTCTACGAGCATGACCGGGATGTCGTCCCGTATTGGATAGACGCGCTTGCACTGGACGCACTTGAGGCCGCTTCCATCCTCTTTGAGGACCACTTTCGCTTTGCAGACGGGGCAGACGAGTATTTCCAGCAGTTCTTTGCTGATGGGCATAGGAAAGTTCTAGTTTATCAGTGGCAGCGGATATTGCGGAACGAAGCCAGGTCCGGAGATGGGGCATTTTACCGAACGAACTCCCCGAGGAGAGGCTGCGAAACGAAGCCAATCGGGCGGAGGTCGGGATTTTGCCAAACGAACTGGGGGGGTGAAGTGGACTGCACCCCTTTGGTGATACAACAAAACGAACGAAAAACTCCGTTTGCTGAAAGTTGGTTGGCAGACGGAGGTGAGAGGTTGCAGAATGAGCTTGGCCGACGAAGCGGAGGCGAGCTCTGCTGGAGAGCAACTCGTCAAGGAATAGCCGGCCGGAAACTCATTCCGATGAGCGGCTGGGGCCGGGTTCGGCTCCAGCCGGAAAGACAGAAGGGAGATCGGGATAGATTTCCGCATGCCTGGAAAACTCATGCCCCGCTCTGCGAAACAGGATTCAGCGTAGTATGGCTGCACTCAAACTCCACTGGTGATCGGTATTGCAGAGCGGAATGCAACCGGTGCCGATTGTAAGTGCAGTCCAGAAAGCTGGCGATATGGATCCGAGCTTCCGCGATGGTGGCATACACGCGTCCGTCGATCTGCTCGGTTTTCAGCGTCTTGATAAAGCTTTCGGCCTTCGCATTGTCATAGGGGCAGCCTGGCCGGCTCATGCTGATGCCGATGCCGTAGTCGTGAAGCAAGTTCACGTACGCACCGGAACAGTACTGAATGCCGCGATCGGAATGATGCACCAGGTCTGATCGCATCGGCCGGTCCCGCAGCGCTTGCTGCAAAGCGCTCAGCACCAAATCGGTGCGTAAATCCGGCTGCAAGGCCCAGCCGATCACCCGCCGCGAATAGGCGTCCAGCACCACCGCCAAATACGCGAACTCCTCGCGCAGCCGGATGTAGGTGATGTCCGCTACCCAGAGCTGGTTCAGGTCGCTCAAGGGCAGGTGCCGGGCCAGGTTCGGGTACACCGGGCGGTCATGCGCGGAATGCGTGGTGAAAATGTACTTCTTGCGGCGTAGACAGAGCAGATTGTCTTCCCGCATTAACCGCAGCACTCGCTTGCCATTGACCACCTCGCCTTCCCGGCGCAGATAGGCGGTCAATCTCCGATACCCGCAGTGTGGGTATTGAAGCGCCAGCCGCTGCAGCCGTTCGCGTATCGCAGTATCGGCTTCCGCTGGAGCGCTCTGCTGCCAATACCGATAAAAGCTGAGCCGACTAATCGCCAGATGATGACACATCTCAGTCACGCTCATTCCGCCTTGCACCGAGGCACGTTCCCGCACGAGGGGATACACTCGCTCACGCCAACGCTGCTCGTCGGCGCGCTCTCGCCCTCGACTCTGCGCAAGGCTGCTTGCAAAAAATCGATCACCAACTGCTGTCGACCGATCTTGCGCTCCAGCTCGGCGACCTGCTCATCCCGGAAGTTCGTCGCCGAGCGCGGCCGCCCCGCCGGCGATCTCTTCGGCCGGCCCAGCATCCGTAACCCTCCGACCCCCTCCTTCCGATAGGCAGCTCGCCAGTCATACAACAGCCGCTGTGGAATCTCCAGCTCCCGTGCCAGCGCCCTAGGCCGCTCTCCCGCTAGCAGCCTCTGGACCACCCCCAGCTTGAACTCCGGTCCGTACCGCCCCGGACTCTTTCTCATGGCGACATTCTCCTTTCGCTGAAAAATGCCGTTCGTTTCCTTGTATCAGTTTTGGGGTGCACTCCAAAGCGAGCATTTTGCGAGACGAAGCCAAAATGGCGAGATGTAAGGCATCCGGCGGAACGAAGCCATTCGGGCGGAGGTCGGGATTTTGCCAAACGAACTGGGGCGTGGAGTGAGCATTTTGCGAGACGAAGCCAAAATGGGGAGCTGTAAGGCATCCGGCGGAACGAAGCGAATCGGGCGGAGGTCGGGATTTGCCAAACGAACTGGGGGGTGAAGCGAGCATTTTGCGAAACGAAGCCAAAATGGGGAGATGTAAGGCATCCGGCGGGACAAAGCGATTCGGAAGCGGTGACTCGCGCGTGGCCCTCGGGATGAAAATACGAACCCATTCCGGGTTATTAGGTTTCCAGGAGGATTGATGGAACGACACAGCTACGATTCTGCATCGCCAGTAGGGGGGATCCGGATCTGCATTCGCTGTAAGTTGTTTAAGGGATTACGACGAAAGATCGAGATACTCGCAATGCATTGCATCGCACATGCGGCTCAGTGAAGATCGCGCGGCTCGCGCCAAACTGGATAAGGTATTCCTGCGAGCCGATTGATGATGAAAGCCTGTGCCGTAAGCAGAATCACGGCGGCCTCGATAACAACGAGTTCTTTCGGGTGGGAGATGATGCCGAGAGACACGATGAGCGTTGTGGCTCCGGCGGGCGGATGACTAACCCGAAATAGCGCCATCAGAACGCCGGTAGCTGAAAGCGAGAGCGCCGCGGCCAGAACTCTGGGTGCATGGACGCCGGCGTGCGTGGGGAAAGGTGGCCCGAGGCCGGCGGTAACCGCGAAGGCAGCATAGCCGCAAATGAGTCCGATTGCATGGCCCAAGATGGTGTTACGAGGGCTGGAAGCCTCCGCCAAGGGCGAGAAGAAGAAGAGATATGCAGTGGGACCGAGCGAGGGAAAGACGAATGGGCTATCTGTAAAGACGGCAAGCAAGGTGAGCAGCGCAATCGTGACGAAGCCGTTAATGCCGACATAGACGGCCCACATGAGACGGGGCGGCAGGTGTTTCAGCAGCCAGGCCATGCGGAGACGCGTAAGGAGCACAGCGACGTGCTCGAAGCCGGTGTGCCTGACGTTTCCTAGATTGCTTTCCGAGGTCATTTAGATGTTCGGAAGCAGATCGAAGTATTCGTCGTCTTCGTTCTTGCCGCCCTCGCCGAGACCGACGGTCTTCTCCGATTCGATAAATTCGATCCGCTCGATCCACTTGACCATCTTGTAGCCAAGCTGGTTTTCAACCCGCAGCCGCAGTGGGGCTCCATAGACCTCGGTCAGCGGCTTGCCGTTCATCTCTGAAGCGAGCAGGCATTGCGCCTGGAGTACGTTTTGGAGGCTTTGGGTGTCGTAATACATATCGCCATAGAGCGAACCGCCAAACGAGAAGAACGCGACAACCTTGGCATTCGGCCTCGGCCGGACGAGTTCGACGAGAGACCTCATGGGAAGTCCTGCCCATTTGGCAATGCCCGTCCAGCCCCTGAATGCAGTGATGCATGGTGATCTCTTCGGTCTTGCCCAGCCGCTCGATGTCGGCGAGAGAAAGCTCGACCGGGTTGTCGACGAGGCCGCCGACCTTCAGCTTGAATTCCTTGAAACCTCCCTGGGCCAGATGCTTCCAGTCTTCGCGGTCCGGCAGCTTGCCGTTGGGCCAGAACCGGGGCGAGATGTCCTTCTCGGTATAGTGCCGACTTGGCGCGAGACGGTTCAGCGTAGCCAATAGTAAAGGGTAGGTGATGAACTTCTGTACGTGCTGCAGGACACGAGGGTAGAACCACGAGACGTAGTGGGCCGCGGCCCAGGAAAGAACGACCACGCTGATCGCGGCGAAGCCCAGAATCATTCCTATGCGATTGCGATCGTCGGTACCCATAACGATGTGGTTCATATTGCGAACGAAGCCGGTGATCGCGACCAGCGCCACATGCACGACGAGGAATGCAAAGAAGCCGAGCATCGTCAGAAAGTGAATGGAACGTCCCGATTGCCTGCCGCCGAAGAGCTTCGCATAGCGGGGGAAGCGATTCACCACGGCGGGCGACATGGCGATACCGGACAGGATGGCCAGCGGGCCGAAGACAAACAGGACGGCAAAATAGGCGATCTGCTGCAGCGCGTTATAGCCGTAAAATCCGTTGAACTCAGGCGGCAGATGAAGGGTCGCATAGTGGACCCAGGTATTCCAGGCCTGCAGCAGCACGAGCGCGGATTGTGGAACGAGGCGCCGCCACTGGTCCGTACCGAACAACATGACGATGAAGAAGATCCCCGTGATGATGAAGCCGTAGACGTTGAGGAAATGCCACGAGCGCGCAACACCGACGGTATGCCGATAACCCGGTGTAGCAACTAAAGGCGAAATGTAGCGAGCGTCGTCCTTCGCAGTCCAGACCCGATCGTTTGGAACGTGTATCGGCGTGAACCGAATCCACTCGCTGCCCGGTGTGCAGTCGTTATTAAAGTACAGGCGAGGATGATCGACCAGGATCGATAGGCCGCTCCGAATCAGCATCATCATAAAAAAGAAGTTGAAAAAGTGGCAGCAGCGCACCCACAGCGGAAAGCCGTGCGGACCGGCAAAGTTGTTGGGATCGATCTGCGGGATGGGCGGAATATAAGGAAGGCCGGCAACAAGAAATTCAATCCATGCCGCAAGAATCGGCAGCAGCACCAGGATGGCGGCACCAATCAGGAACGAGGGCCGAATCCAGATCCGAAACCGGCGATCCCGCGGGTAGTGCACAGCCGCATGTGCTGCATCGAATGAGATCATTGCGCGTCTCCAGAGCTAAATTCACGGTCTCATGGCGGGCACGCCGGTTCGCAGCGCGATTTCCGCTTAATTCAGTTTCGCCTTCATCAGCCATTCAGCTTTGATGCGCGTGCTGGTCAAAACTGTCCCAGCCTACTCGCCTGGGGCGCAGTTGGGGTCAGGCGTCCTTAAAATACGAGATTCGGTCCACTCCGCCCGAAACTCTCCCAGCTTCCGGGCATCTAACCCGTGACTCCGACAATGAAGGGAGCTTAATAAAAGTGTGGACCAGCCACGCCCTTGCTGAGTTTGTCAAGAGTAGGCTCCACGGCTATCGGTTGATTGTTGTTTCGAACCGTGAACCGTTTCAACATCGCCGCGTTGACGGCCACATGGAGTGTATTCAGCCGGTCAGCGGAATGGCCGCCGCTCTGGATCCCGTCATGCGCGCGTCAGGCGGCCTGTGGATTGCTCATGGCAGCGGCGAGGCCGACCGGCAAATGGTCGATCGGTTTGACCACGTCGCGGTGCCGCCCGAGCGCCCCGAGTACAGGCTTCGGCGGGTTTGGCTGTCGCAAGAAGAGGAAGAAGGATATTATTCCGGTCTGTCGAATCAAGGATTATGGCCGCTCTGCCATGTGGCGTTTACCCGGCCCGCATTCGATCCTGAGGATTGGAAGATGTATCGCCGTGTGAATCGGCGCTTTGCAGACGCGGTATTGGAAGAGGCGGGCGAGGATCCAACTATCGTTTTCATCCAGGACTACCATTTCGCCTTGCTTCCCCGAATGCTCCGCAACGCGAAATCGAACCTGCTGATTGCTCAGTTCTGGCACATTCCGTGGCCCAATCCTGAGGTCTTCAGCGCATTTCCCTGGCAGCAGGAGATCCTGGACGGATTGCTTGGAAACCATCTGCTGGGGTTTCATCTTCAGCAGCACTGCCGGAATTTTGTGGATACGGTCGATGGTTCCCTAGAAGCGCGCATCGACCACGCCGGCTCGGAAATCTATCGGGGAGGCGGCTGCACTCTCGTCCGGCCATTCCCGATCGGCATCGATTTCGATGAGCAGGCTGCGATGGCGAGTTCGGCCGCGGTCGCAACACAGATGACGCGCTGGCGCACGGAGCTTGGACTGTCCGGCAAATTCCTGGGCATTGGTATCGATCGGCTCGACTATACGAAAGGAATTCCGGAGCGGCTGCGATTTATCGATCGGCTGCTGGAGCAGCATCCCGCGTACAGGGGCAAGCTTGTGTTTGCTCAAATCGCCGTGCCCAGCCGGTCTCATTTACCGGCTTACCGGCAACTCGAAAGAGAGGTTGACGCGCTCACCGCGCATATCAATCTCCGCTGGGGCAACGTTTCATGGAGGCCTATCGTTCTTCTGAAGCAGCAGTACGGCCAACCCGAGATGATTGCGCTGCATCGGCTGGCAAGATTTTGCATAGTGGCCTCCTTGCACGACGGGATGAACCTGGTTGCAAAGGAATTCGCCGGAAGCCGCATAGACGAAGATGGTGTATTGGTGTTGAGCAAATTCACAGGAGCGGCTCGCGAGCTGAGGGATGCGCTCGAGGTGAATCCATTCTCGGTGGAAGAAGGCGCCGAGGCCGTGCATGCGGCGCTCGAAATGTATCCAGAGGAGCGCACCCGGCGCATGCGGAAGATGCGCGAGAGCGTGCGCCGAAATAATGTTTATCGCTGGGCCGGGAATTTGCTGTCTCAAGTAATAAATATCGAGCTGCCGGAGAGTGCGGAAGACGAGCCCGAGTTCGCCGCGCCGCGCCGCGCATTTCGTGCCGCACTGGGAGTCGCGGTATGACGGGTGCGCAGATCGATCGTCATCCACTTGCGCTGCTTCGCAATTTGGAAGCTCTTGAACAGCGCGTCGCTTCAGCGGTTCACGTTGGTTTATTTCTGGATTTCGACGGCACTATTTCGCGGATCGTCGAAAAGCCCGGCCTTGCCGAACTCGATTACGAGATCCGGACTCTTTTGAAGCCGCTTATTGCGCGTCCGGATTTCACGGTGTCGATCGTCAGCGGCCGCGCCTTGAAAGACGTTCGTCTGCGCGTCGGATTGAGCAACGTAATCTACGTTGGGAATCACGGGCTTGAAATTGAATCCGATTCGGTTCGTTTCCGCGAGCCCAAGGCGGAGGCGCTGCGGCGCGAGCTTCGCGGTCTGGCGCTGCAACTTAAACTCGCTCTGAGCGATACCGATGGGCTGGAGATCGAGGACAAAGGTCTCACCGTGAGCGTGCATTTTCGGCGTGTGGTTGAGCAGCTTCACGGTTGGGTGCGCAGCGTTACGCTCAGCACCGTCGGCCGATCGCGCTCGTTCGGGTGTCGGGAGGGGAAGCTGGTGCTCGATGTGCAGCCGCAGGTCGGGTGGAATAAGGGCGGTGCCGTGAAATGGATCGCGGGTGAGATTCTGCCGCAGGCGGCGCTTGCTATCTACATCGGCGACGATGTCACGGACGAAGATGCCTTCGCTGCGATTCCGGAAGGGATTACTATCAAAGTCGGGGAGCCCACGAACACCGCGGCCCAGTATTGGCTGCCTGATGTTCCGGCTGTTGGGCAGGTCCTCGAATGCCTGAATCGCGCAAAACCGCATGCCTCACTCGCAATTTCTCAGCGGGCTGGAAGATGACCCACTCTGGTATAAAGACGCAATTATCTATGAAGCGCATGTCCGAGCTTTTTCCGACAGCAACGCGGACGGAATGGGAGATTTCCGCGGCCTGGCCGAAAAGCTGGACTATCTTGAAGATCTAGGCATCACCGCTATCTGGCTGCTGCCCTTCTTTCCCTCTCCGTGGAAAGACGACGGCTACGACATCTCGGACTTCCGCACCGTTCATTCGTCGTATGGGACCTTGCGCGATTTTCAGAATTTTCTGAAAGAAGCTCACCGGCGCGGCCTGCGCGTAATTACCGAGCTGGTTGTCAACCACACCTCCGACCAGCACGAGTGGTTTCAGCGATCGCGCAAAGCCGAACCGGGGTCGCGCTGGCGCAATTTCTATGTCTGGAGCGACAGCCCCGAAAAATACGCCGGGACGCGCATCATCTTCAAAGACTTTGAACCCTCCAACTGGACCTGGGATCCCGAAGCCAAAGCGTACTACTGGCATCGCTTCTATTCGCACCAACCGGATTTGAATTTCGATAATCCCCTGGTGCGCCGGGCGGTGATGCATGCGCTGGATTTCTGGGCCGCACTCGGAGTCGACGGCTTCCGGCTCGACGCGATTCCTTACTTGTATGAACGGGAAGGCACAAGTTGTGAAAATCTGCCCGAGACTCACGCGTTCTTGAAGGAGCTTCGGCAGCATCTCGATTCCACGCATCCCAACCGTATGCTTCTCGCAGAGGCCAACATGTGGCCCGAAGATGCCGTCGCGTACTTCGGCAACGGAAACGAGTGCCACATGTCGTTCCATTTCCCTCTGATGCCTCGGTTATTCATGGCGTTGCGGCTGGAAGATCGCCTGCCTATTGTGGACATTTTGAGACATACGCCGCAGATTCCCGAGACCTGCCAGTGGGCGATGTTTCTTCGCAATCACGACGAGCTGACGCTCGAGATGGTCACCGATGAAGAGCGCGACTACATGTACCGCGTGTACGCTTCCGATCAGCGCGCGCGAATTAATCTGGGTATCCGCCGCCGCCTTGCTCCCCTGCTCGGCAATGACCGGCCTCGGATTGAAGTCATGAACGCGCTTTTGTTTTCGCTGCCGGGCACGCCGGTGATCTATTACGGCGACGAGATCGGCATGGGCGACAACGTCTATTTAGGAGACCGCAATGGCGTGCGCACGCCCATGCAGTGGAATCCCGATCGGAACGCAGGTTTCTCGAGCGCCAATCCCCAGAAGCTGTACCTTCCGGTGAATATCGACCCCGCATATCACTACGAATCCATCAACGTGGAATCGCAGCAGGAGAATCCACACTCTCTTCTCAATTGGACCAAGCGCCTGATCGCGTTGCGCAAACAGTACAAAGCCTTCGGCCGCGGCTCGCTCGATTTTCTTCAGCCTTCGAACTCGCATGTTCTTGCGTACTTCAGGCGTTATCAGGAGGAGACCATCCTGGTGGTAGCGAATTTATCCCGCTTTGCGCAGGCAGTTGAGCTCGATTTACACAAGTACAACGGCTACACTCCGGTGGAAATGTTCGGGCGAACGGATTTTCCCGTGGTGGGTGAACCGTACTATCCCCTGACGCTGGGCCCGAACTCCTTTTTCTGGTTCTCGCTGGAGGAACGCGGGGTTCCCGCGACGATCGTCGCTCCCTTGATCGAAGCGGGACAAGTTGAAATTCCCGTTATCGCGGTTCCCGCACTCGCCGACATGTGGGAACCCGCCATTCGCGCAAACATCGCGGCTATTCTGCCCGGCTTTCTTCTATCGCGCCGCTGGTTTCGAGCCAAGGATCGCCGCTTTCGCTTGACGGAAATCACGGAAGTTATTCCAGTGGTACCCGACAGGTTTTTCATTCTCTTTGCGCGGGCGGAGTACACGACCGGAGATCCGGAAAGCTATCTGCTGTCGATTGGCGTCGCTCGCGGCGATGAGGCACAGATCATCCAGGAAGAGCAGCCCGATGCGGTGATTGCGGAGGTCCGGGCGTCGGATGGTTCGCGATCGTTTTTATACAGCGCAGCCGGGAATAACGAGTTCTGCACAGCGCTGCTGGAGACATTTGCCCGGCGCAAACGGCTTGCGGGCGAAGGCGGCGCGTTAGTCGGGCAGCGCAACCGGCAATTTCGCCGTCTGTGGGGCGGCCCGCACCCCGATCTCGAACCCGCGCTCTTGAATTCAGCGGAAGTGAATACTTCGATCCGGTTCGGCGATCGCTTTGTTCTCAAGCTTCTGCGCTCGGTGGAGCCGGGGGTTCATCCAGGCGTCGAAATGGGTCAATTTCTTACCGAGCAGCAGCCGCAACCGTTCCCCTATGCTGCGCCTTTCGCGGGGTCTCTTGAATTCCAACCAGCGTCGGGTCCGGCAATCACGGTCGCCGTTCTGCACGGTTTTGTTCCCAACTTCGGAGATGCCTGGCAGCATACGCGAGCCCACCTGGCCAGCTACTTCCAACGGGTGCAGCAGCCGCGGACTTCGAAATTGGACGTTGCGAAATCGGCTCCGACCAACTTCTACGCGCTAAGTTTTGCGCTTTCGCCTCCCTCGCCGCTGGCCACGGAACTAGTGGGCCCTTATCTGTCTCTGGCCGAGATCATGGGCCGGCGAGTGGCTGAGCTGCATCTGCTTTTTGCGGGCTATTCTTCCGATCCTGCGTTTGCGCCTGAGCCCTTCAACGACTTCTATCGCCAGAGCCTGTATCACGGCTACATGGGAGTTACCAGCCGGCGGCTCGAGTTTATCCGCCAGCGCTATGCGGACATGAAGGACGATGTCCGAGTGCTTGCGGCCAAGGTTCTGGAACAGGAGAATGCGATTCTCGCCAAGTTTCGCGCCGTCTTCGAGCAGCGCATAAAGTCGCAGCGCACGCGCTTCCATGGACGCCTTCACCTAGGCCATGTGCTGATCACCGAAGGCGATGTTGTGATCTTCGACTTCGAGGGTGAGCCGTCTCAACACATCAGTGAGCGACGCATCAAGCGCTGCCCTCTGCGCGATGTCGCCAGCATGCTGGTGTCTTTCGGCTACGCCGCACAGTCCGCGGTACGGCAGATGGCGTCGGGCGAGAGAAATGCGTCCATGACCCGCCACGGATTACGAAAATGGGCGCGCTTCTGGTATTCGCACGTGAGCGCAGCTTTCATCCGCGGGTATTGGGCGGCGGCCAAAGACGCTTCCTATCTTCCTTCTTCTCAAGCCGACCAGGAAATCCTGCTTCATTCCTATCTGCTCGAACGCGCGCTGCTCGATCTTCGCGCCGATATTCAGGACAACGTCGAGTTTTCGGGCATGCCTCTCCGCGTGATTCTGCACCTGCTGAATGCAGACGCGGAGAGAAAAATAGCGGGGTGACGCCTTAGCCTTTTATCGCGCCGCAGCCTTAGCTTTCGGCGCTACGGCGGGTCGATTCACCTGGTTCGCGCGTGTTGTTTTCGCTTTGTGGGTCGCAGTCCCGGTAAGAGTCCGCGCGCCGTTGCGTGCCGCTGCGGTACTGCTCGCAGCCCCGTTCAATTCGTTACTGCGCGAAGAACCATTTTGTGTGAGCTTCCCCATCACAACCGATCGCTTGGCGCCGGTCGCCATAGGAATATTCGATGGACGGGAATGCGCGGTCTCATAGGCCATCACGGCGAATGCGATGGCTTCCTTCGCGTCGACATCCAGGCCCACTTCGGTGGTCTCTTTCACGGGGATGGGATTCATCGCCTTGCGCAGCATCTGCATCAACGTGGGATTGTGCGTGCCACCGCCCGAGACAAAGATTTCGTCTACCCGCATCTCAGGCAGCACAAAATTCCGCACTCCGAGCGCGATGCTCTCAGCGGTGAGCGCCGTGGCCGTGGCAATCAGATCTTCGCTGCTGAGCTCCGTGTCGAGCAGCTTGGTGACAAACTCGGGACCGTACTGCTCGCGGCCGGCCGTCTTCGGCGGCTTCTGACGGAAATACTTATCGCGCAGAAGCTTGGCTAAAAGCTTGGCATCAATTTCGCCGGTTGCCGCAATCGTGCCGTCGCGGTCGAAGGTCTGGCCGCCCTGCGTGATGCGCGTGACCAGCTGGTCGATGACCATGTTGCCCGGACCGGTGTCGAAAGCGATCACTCGATCCGTGCTGGTGTTAGGAGGAATGGCCGTCAGGTTCGCAATGCCGCCGATATTCACCGCGACGCGTCCGCGCCCGCGGTGCCGGATCAACATGTAGTCCAGATAGGGAACCAGTGGCGCGCCCTTGCCGCCCGCCGCCATGTCGCCCTCGCGGAAATTCGAGATCACGTTGATCCCGGTCCGCTCGCTGATGACGCTCGATTCGCCGATCTGAAGTGTGCTCGCCACCTTTTTCCCTAAATACTGCGATCCTTGACCTTCGTGGAATATAGTCTGGCCGTGGCAGCCAATCAGCTTGATGGAATCAAGCGGAATCTGCGCGCGTTCAGCCGTTTCTTCCAACGCCTCGGCATACAGCTCTCCGAGGAGGAAATTCAGGCGCGAAATGTCTCCCGTCAGCGCGTTCGTATTGGACATTGCCAAAAGCGCTTCGCGGATTTTTCTTGGATATGGGACCGAATGACTCGTCAGGACGTTAACCTTCGCCCTAAAGCCCGAACCGGTAATATCGATGATCGCTACATCGATCCCGTCGAGCGAAGTCCCGCTCATGATACCTGCTATTCTCATGTCTTCAGCAACTCTTGTTGCAAATCTTGTAGAATCTGTAAAGCTTCGACCGGCCGCAACTCGTCTATCTTCAACGCCCGGATCCGGTTAGCGAGCCCTTGATTTACCGGCTCGAAAAGTCTAATTTGTAGGGGCGCGGTGGCGTCACCCGGGGTCAATTCCTCAGTGAGCGAACGTTCCCTTACTTCATGATGCAATAAAACGGACCTCGCGCGCTGAATTACTTGCAGGGGTAGACCGGCTAAACGGGCTACTTCGATGCCGTAGCTGCGGTCCGCCGCACCCGGTTCTACCTTTCTTATGAATAAGATATCGTCGCCAACTTCTTTTACAGCGACCCGTAAATTTCTTACACCAGAAAGTTGATCGGCCAACTCGGTAAGCTCGTAATAGTGCGTAGCAAACAGCGTTTTTGCCTTTATGTGCTCGTGAATGTACTCTACTGCGGCCCACGCAAGTGCCAAACCGTCGTAGGTCGAAGTGCCTCGGCCGATCTCATCCAGTACTACAAAGCTATGAGATGTCGCGGTATTTAAGATAGCCGCCGCTTCTGTCATCTCGACCATGAATGTAGACCGCCCTCGGGCCAGGTTGTCGGCTGCTCCCACTCGGGTGAAGACCCGATCCACGATCGGAAGCAGGGCAGCTTCGGCGGGTACAAAGGACCCGATCTGCGCCAGGATCAGAATCAGGGCGGTCTGCCGCAGGTAGGTCGATTTCCCGCCCATATTCGGACCAGTGATTACGGCGATATATTCCTTAGACGAGTGCAAGTAAACATCGTTTGGAATGAACCGAAGGGCATCCCGCTCAGTCAATTTTTCAATCACGGGATGGCGACCCGCGTCGATGCGCATCTCGCCGGAATCTGAAAAACGCGGACGACGGTAGCGGTTCTCGACGGCAACTTGCGCCAGGGTGGCGGCAACGTCCAATTCCGCTATAAGGCGCGCCGCAGCTTTGATTCGCGCCGCGTGCGACGCCGCGAACGAGCGAACTTCCTCAAAGATCTCCCGCTCGAGGCTCAGGATTTTCTCTTCCGCAGCGAGCACCTTACTCTCGAGTTCCTTTAGCTCGGGCGTGGTAAATCGTTCCGCGTTGGCGAGCGTCTGTTTGCGCTCGTAGCTCGGGGGTGCCAGCTGCAGGTTGGCTCTGGAGATCTCAATGTAATACCCAAAGACGTTGTTGAAGCGCACTTTCAGCGATGGAATGCCGGTGCTGCTTCGCTCACGAGCCTCAATTGCGGCGATGTACTGGCGGCTGTTTCGGCTGATATTGCGGAACTCATCGAGCTCGGCATGGAAGCCGTCGCGAATCGTCCCGCTCTCGGTTAAGCTAACGGGAGGTTGATCGGAGATCGCGGCAAGAATCTTGTCGCGCGCTTCGGCGACTAAGTCGAGCTCGGCCCGCAGGCCCGGGGTTTCCAATTGGCCGATCAGCTTCGCTACATTTGGAAGCTGCGCGAGCGATCGGCCGAGGGCGAGCATTTCCCGAGGTGTCGCGGTACCGAGCGTCACTTTCGCAAGCAGCCGCTCCAAGTCCTGAACGGAGGCGAGCGCTTTCCGAAGATCGCCGCGAACGATTACTTTACCGCTGAGCTCGGCCACCGCATCGAGGCGCTGTTCGATCTCTTGCTGGTTGCAGGAGGGATTCAGCAGCCTGCGTCGCAGCAGCCTTCCGCCCATGCCTGTGCTGGTCTTGTCCAGAACATGGATTAAGGTGGCATCGCGGCTTTCACCGGCAAAAAGCGGCTCGACCAATTCGAGATTCCGCACCGTCGCGGCGTCCAGCACCATATGATCCTGGCGCTGGTAAAATCCGGGCCGATTCAGGTGATCCAGAGCGCATCGCTGCGTATCGCGCAGATAATGGAGAACCGCTCCGGCCGCCGAAACCGCCAGCAGCTTGTCGCCGAGACCGCAGCCCTCGAGCGACAGAAGATGAAAAGTTTCGAGAATCTGTCTTCCGGCGTAATCGCCCCCGAAGACCCAGGCATCGAGCGGGGTTTCGAGGCAGGCTGCGCCAACCGGCTGACCTTCCGGGTGCAAAACCTCGCGAACATTCAGCGTTTCGAGAGCGGGAATCAAGTCGGCACTGTCCAGCTCAGTTGCGCGGAACTCGCCTGTGGAGACATCTACATAGGCGAGCCCGCTGCGAGCCGCTTTGCTGAACACGGCGGCCAAATAGTTGTTCTCATGCGAGCGCAGCAGGCTGGAATCGGTCGCGGTGCCCGGCGTGATCACGCGCGTCACCTCGCGGCGCACCAGCTTTTTGCCGGGGCCAGCCTGTTCCATCTGCTCACAGATAGCGACGCGATAGCCGCGCTGAATCAGCCGCCCGATGTAGCCATCCGCCGCATGATAGGGGACGCCGCACATGGGAACCGGCTCGCCGCGCTCCTTATTACGGGCGGTCAACGTAATTTCGAGCTCGCGAGCCGCTGTCACGGCATCTTCATAGAAGAGCTCGTAGAAATCGCCCAGGCGGAACAGGAGCAATGCTCCGGGAACCTGTTTTTTGGCGGCCTGATACTGCCGCATCAAGGGCGTAGAGGGCTCTGAGGTCACCCTAACGCGATTCCCCTGAGATTACGGCCACACACCGCCACTTATGCGTACAAACCACGGCGCTTGATGGCGTAGGCAACGCGGTCGAGCGCCAGCATGTAGGCAGCGGTCCGATTATTTACCGCGTGTTTCTCGGCGTATCCGATTACGGAGTTGAAGGCCGCCACCATGATCTGCTCCAGCCGCTCGTTGACCTGATCTTCCGTCCAAAAATATCCCTGCCGGTCTTGAACCCATTCGAAGTAGGAGACGGTAACGCCGCCCGCGTTCGCCAGAATATCGGGAATTACAAACACCTTCTTTTCGGATAAAATCGAGTCCGCCACAAAAGTGGTTGGCCCGTTCGCTCCCTCGCACAGGATCTTGGTTTGGATGCGATCGGCGTTGCTCGATGTGATCACGTTCTCGTGCGCAGCCGGAATCAAAACTTCACATTCGCGGAGAAGCGCTTCGTCCTTGTCGACATCCTCTGCTTCCGAAAAATCTTTTATCGATCCGGTGTCGTGCCTGTGTTTCATCAGCGCTTCGATGTCCAGTCCATGCGGGTTGTACACGGCGCCGTCGTATTCGATGATCGAAGTCACTTTGAACCCCTTACGCGTCATCAATCGCGCGGCCATGCCCCCGACATTTCCGAAGCCTTGAATAATTACGCGCGTGTTCTCGGGAGAAAGATTGAAGCGTTTCAGCGCTTCCATGGTGACGATCATGCATCCGCGACCCGTCGCTTCGGGCCGTCCCAAGGACCCTCCCAGCTCGAGCGGCTTTCCCGTTACCACCGCCGTAACCGTGTGGCGCTTGTGCATGGAGTAGGTGTCCATGATCCACGCCATAGTCTGCTCATTGGTGTTGACGTCGGGCGCGGGAACGTCGCGCTCCGGTCCGATAAACTCGCAGATTTCGGCGGTATAGCGCCTGGTGATGCGCTCGAGCTCGGCTTCGCTTAACAGCTGGGGCTCGCAGATGACACCGCCTTTGCCGCCGCCGAACGGAATGTTCACAACGGCGCATTTCCAGGTCATCCAGGCTGCCAGCGCTCGCACTTCGTCGATCGACACATCGGGTGCAAACCGGATGCCGCCCTTCGCCGGCCCTCTCGCAATGGAGTGCTGAACGCGATAGCCGGTGAACACCTCGATGCGTCCATCGTCCAGCGGTACTGGAATATTTACGGTGAGCTCCATCGCGGGCTGCCGCAATACCTTGCGCATGCCGTCATCGAGTTTGAGCAACTCGGCCGCCTCGTCGAATCGATGCGCTGCGGATTCCCACGGGTTTATCTCTTGATCGACGGACGGGCTCGCTTCCAGCAACATGGCTTCGGATCTCCACTCTTACACTGTCACGAGTGAGATTTTCTTGCAACTTGTCTCGGGGAGGAGCGTGGAAACTGAACAAAGACGGAGGCAATCGCGTCTAACTGATCGATGACGCAAGAGGAACGCAACATGCTGACCGATCTGGCGAATAAGATTGCCCAAACGCCAGCGCCGCCGAGGGATCCCGAAGCCGAAGAGTTCATCCGCAAACATATCGGCTCGCGTCCGGACGCCTTGTATCTCATGACCCAGACAGTGCTGATCCAGAATCTGGCTCTGCAGCACGCGCAGCAGCAGATTCAGGATCTGGCGCAGCGCTCGCCTCAGTCTGCGCAGCTTTCCTCCGGTTCCAGCTTCCTGGGTCAAGGGGCAGCGCCGCCACGCGGGCAGCAGTTTGCTCCCCCGACTCCGTCATCGCAACAGTACGCAGGCCCGTTTCAGAGCGCGCCCGGTCCTAGCGGGGCTCCCAGTTTTCTGCGGGGTGCGGCGCAAACCGCGGCAGGTGTCGCGGCAGGCGTGTTGGCCTTTGAAGGCATCCGCTCGCTGTTCTCGCATCCGGGTTACGGCGGGTTCGGCGGTTTCGGCGGCGGCGGTTTCGGCGGCGGGGCTCCGGTAGAGGAGACGGTCGTCAACAACTATTACGATTCGCCTCAAGACGCGGCTCGAGACGATTCTCAATCCGCGGATCAGAGCGGCGATTCCAATGCCGGGGCGGACGTCCTGAATGCCGACGATTCGTCGCAATATGACGATTCCCGCCAATACGACGACGCCTCGAACTACGATGCGGGCGATATCGGCGGTTTCGATGACAATTCGGGTGGCGACAATTTCGTCTAAGCGCCCGGCCGATTATCTTTGATCTCGGCTGCCACGGCTTCTTCTTTTTGTTCTCTCCGATCTATATACGCCTGACGGCTCTCCATAATCACTTTGCGAGCATCGCGGGGTCCGGCCCAACCTTTCATGCTGGTTTTGCCGCCTTGTAGTTCCTTATAAATCGAAAAGAAATATTCGATTTCTTTCTGCACGTGCGGGAAAACCTGGTCGATGGTATGAATGCTCTCAAAGCGTGGATTGCGATTCGGCACCGCCAGCACTTTTTGGTCGTTTTCTTTTTGATCGACCATACGCAGAATTCCTACGGGACGCGCTTCCATGAGGCAACCGGTAAAGCTCGGCTCATCGACCAACACCAAAACGTCTAAAGGATCTCCATCTTCGGCCAGCGTGCCGGGGATAAATCCATAATCGCCGGGGTAGTGCATGGGTGAATAAAGCGCGCGGTCCAAGCGGAAGACACCCAGCGCGCAATCGTACTCATATTTATTCGCGGAGTTCTTCGGGATCTCTATAATGACCCGCACAGTTTCCGGACAGTCGGGCCCGGGATCGATCTCATAGAGCTTCACGCGCTTAATGTAGCAGAGGACGCAGTTCACCCGGTGTCTTTCGCATGAGCCTGAATCTCTGAATTTTCAGGCTGCTTCCGTGGGCTTCACCTTAGATTGCGCGAGTTCGGTAAGCTAATTACGCCTCGGCGTGCATTTGCACTAGACTTGATTCATGATCCGTCGGATCGCGCCTCAGTTCTTCACAACGGACATTCCCGGCGCGCTCGCCTATTACAAAGACAAGCTCGGCTTCGAATGTCTGGGCATGTGGCAAGATCCTCCGGTCTACGCCATCGTTGCGCGCGACCAGCAAGCGATTCATTTCCGCTGCGCCGAGCCACCCACAGCCAATCCCGATAAATACTCGGACGAACTGCTCGACGCCTACCTACTCGTCGAAGATGCTGACGCGCTTTATTCCGAGTACGCAGCGGGAGGCGTCGAGTTCACTCGGCATGTTGCCGACATGCCGTGGAAATCGCGCGAGTTTGTGGTCAAGGATCATGAGGGTCGTCTTCTTGCCTTCGGCGCAAACCTGTAATCCATCCCGATTGCGCTCCCTTGTGTAGCGCAAATCGACCCGAACACCTTCTGCCGCTGCACTACTCTTGCCGGAGGGCCTTCATTGCGTCTACGCGGCTCGCGCGCCGCGCTGGTATAAAGCTGGCGAATAGCGCAGCAACCACCAGGACCAAAATCATAAGGACGAAAGTGGATGGCTCGGCGGTCTGCACGCCGGCTACCAGGCGCTCTAATACGCGCGCCGCGGCTAAGGCGGCAGCAGTGCCTGCGGCAACGCCCAAGAAAATCATTCCCAGGCTTTGGCCAAGTACCAATCGCACGACATCGCGAGCGGTAGCGCCCAGCGCCATCCGTACACCGATTTCAGGCACGCGCTGGCTGGTTACATACGCCAGGACGCCGTAAACGCCGATCGAGGCCAGCAGCAAAGCCAATCCGGCGAATATGCCGAACAAGAGCAAAAGGAAACGCTCGCGGGCGAGCGAATCGCTTGCGAGTTGCTCCATGGTACGAACCTCGTACAGGACTTGATCGTTGCCGGCTCCACGGAGTTGCCGTCGAAGTGGTTCAACTATATTCAATGGCGGGATGGTGGTTCGTACCGCGATCGACATCAGGTCGGACCAACGGTGCAAAAGCCGGTCCGGCACCTGTGAAAACGGGTAATAGAGCTGTGCGCGCAGCGGGGATTGATCGTCGCCCGCCAGCCCCCAGTGCCGGACATGACCGACTACTCCCACGACCCGAACCGGGCCCCAACCTAAATCAGGAACCCAGAGGCGCTTCCCAATAGCCTCCTGCTTTCCGAAGGCCTGTTGCGCTAAAACGTCATCGACGACCACGACGGGCTCATTGCCGCGGCGATCGTGGTCGTTAAAGAATCGGCCTTCGTGTAGAGGGATTCCCATGACCTTCAAATAATCCGGAGTGGCGCTGGTGGTCAACGTGATGGGCCGTAGGTTCTCCGGGGGCAGCGCGGCGCTGGGCCAGTAACCGAGAGGGTTATCGCCTTCGCGCATCGGGACGGTATCGACAATCGCGACGGACTCCACTCCCGGTACCCGGCGTGCGCGATCGAGGACATCCTGCCAAGCCGGAAAGATCCGGCTCGGATTTGCAAGCGTGGCAGGCGACAGCGCCATACGGGTAACCAATACGTTGCGGATATTCAGGCCTGGGTTGAGCGAGGAAAGCCGGAGGAGTGTACGGCCGAGCATTCCGGCAGCAACCAGCAGCACAACGGCGAGGGCAATCTCGGAGATCACAAAACCGCTGTGCAGGCGGCGCGATCCTCCGATGACGGTTCGCGCTCCGGCACGAAGCGTCTGTTCCAGTTCGCGCGCAGGAGCGCGCAGCGCCGGCGCCAGTCCGAACAGAAGACCAGTTAAAAGAGATACGGCCAATGCGAACAGCAGCACGCGCCAATCGAGATAGATTTCCTCGATGCGGGGCAAACTGCCTGGCCAAAACTTTATAAACGGCCGCAGACCGATGGCTGCAAGCAAGACGCCGAGCCCGCCACCGGCAATTCCCAAGAGCGCGCTCTTAGTCAAGGATTGGCGCACCAGCCGAGTCCGGCCAGCACCGAGCGCAACGCGCATGGCAAGCTCGCGCTCGCGTGAGACCGCCCGCGCCAGCAGCAGGCTGGCGATATTGGCGCACGCAATCAACAGCACCAGGATGACCGCGCCCAGCAGCAGCCACAGGGTGGAACGGACATCTCCAACGTCTGGACGAAGCGGCTGGGCTACGAAGCTGCGGCCCTTATTGGTATCCGGGTACTGCTCGGCCAGACGATGGCCGAGCATGCTGAGTTCCGTTTCCGCCTGGGCCAAAGTGGCGGGAGGGCGCAGCCGCCCGATTACTGTAACCGGATGCGGGCCGCGATTCTGCATATATCTCGCCGTGTCTTGACCCATGGGCGTATACACATCGGCTTCGTCTCCGCCTAACCGAAAACCGGCGGGCGCGACGCCGACAACGGTATAGCGTTTCGCATCGAGAACCAGCGCCGTACCGAGCGTGGCGGCACTTCCAAACCGGCGCTGCCATAAGCTGTAGCCGAGGATTGCCACGGGCGCTCCGCCTTGGCGGTCTTCTTCCGGCAGGAACGAGCGGCCGAGAAATAACGGAACGCGCAGGACCGCAAACAGGTTCGACGATGCCTCCCGTACCTCCAGGTGCTCGGCTTCGCCCGGCTCACTCAGAGTGCCGAAAGTGTAGACCCACCCCGCCAAGTCCAGCGAACGGCTGCCGCGTTGGCAATCGAGAAAGTCGAAATGCGCGAGATTCTGCTCGCCATATATGGCGGTGTCCCAGGTTTCGCTACGGGCATGCACTGCGACCAGCCTGCCGGGATCCGGGTATGGCAGCGGCCTTAGCAGCACACCGTTTATCAAGGTGAACATCACGGTGGTTGCTCCGATGCCGAGGGCCAGTGTCAACAGCGCTACGGCCGCAAACCCCGGATTCCGATGCAGCGTGCGAAGCGCATAGCGAAAGTCCTGCCACAGATCTTCGAGCCAGCGCGTGCCGCGCGCGTTCCGGCACTGCTCTTTAACCTGTTCGGGACCGCCAAGCGCCAGCCTGGCCTGCCGCCGCGCTTCCTCGGGATCGCGCCCACTGGCGATCAGATCGGCCGCGTGTTGCTCAATATGAAAGCGCAGCTCCTTTTCGAGTTGGGCTTCCATCTGCCGCCGATGCGTCAGGCGATGCCACCAACTCATTCGGCGACTCCTTCAGACAATTTGAGGATTAGACCCACCGCTTTCGTCAATCGCTCCCAGCTTGCCGCCTCTGTTTCGAGCTGCGCCCGCCCTCTCCGCGTCAGGCGATAAAACTTGGCCTCGCGCCCGGTCTCGGTCTCCTTCCACTCGGCAGCTAAGAGGCCGCGGTTTTCGAGCCGGTGCAAGCGCGGGGTACAGGGAGCCTTGGGGAACCTGGACCACATCTCGCGAGACCTGTTGCAGCCTTTGCGCGATCGCGTAGCCATGCACCGGGCCAAGCGCGGCAATTTTCAGGATCAATAAATCCAGCGTGCCTTGCGGAAGCTCCGATTTCAGCGGCATCAGTATGCCTCCTTCTTCTACATATCTAGCAGAGCATATGTAGAAGTACAAGCCCTACACCGGTCGTGGGAAACTCAAAGCCATGCCGAACAAAGTTCGCTGGGGCGTCCTGGGAGTCGCTAACATCGCGATGAAGAAAGTGATCCCGGCGATGAAAAAAGGCCAGCGCACGGAAGTTGTGGCCATCGCTTCGCACGACTTCGGCCGCGCCCGGCTGGCCGCCGCGCAAATGGATATTCCGAATGCCTATGGCTCGTATGAGGAGCTGTTAGCCGATCCCGAAGTTGACGCCATCTACAACCCGCTACCGAACCACCTGCATGTGCCGTGGTCGATCAAAGCGGCGGAGGCATTTAAGCACGTGTTATGCGAAAAGCCGATTGCGCTCACCGCGCGCGAGGTGAAAGCGCTGATAAAAGCTCGCGATGCGGCGGGCGTCAAGATCGGTGAAGCGTTCATGGTGAGGACGCATCCGCTGTGGCTGCGGGTCCGCGAGATCATCCGGATGGGCGATATCGGCGAGCTTCGCGCCATAACCAGCACGTTCAGTTATTTCAATCGCGATCCCAAAAACATACGCAACATCAAGGCGGTTGGCGGCGGAGGGGTAATGGATATCGGGTGCTATCCGATTACCATGTCGCGCTTTCTCTTCGAACGCGAGCCCGCGCGGGCCGCGGCGCTGGTCGAGCATGATCCGGAAATGCGCACGGACCGGTTAGCGTCGGCGCTCGTCGATTTCGCTCCGGGGCAAGCGGTTTTCACGTGCAGCACTCAGCTGGTCCCGTTTCAGCGCATGCAAGTTTTCGGTTCGAAAGCCCGCATTGAGATCGAGATTCCCTACAATATTCCTCCCGACGTGCCCAGCCGCATCTTCTTCGATAACGGTGCCGAGCTCGCGGGCCGAAGCGCGCGCATAGAAGAGTTTCCCGCCTGCGATCAATACACCGTTCAAGGCGACGAGTTCTCGAAGGCCATTCAGGAGAACACCGAAGTGCCGGTACCGCTTGAAGATGCGATGGCCAACATGCGTGTCATCGAAGCCGTGTTGCGCTCCGGCGAGACGGGCCGTTTTGAGGGAATTTAGACTCGCGGTTGAGCCCTTTATTTTCCAGCTCACGCCGGAAGACGCCTCGGCTCTAAGGTCACAACTTGTGACCTTAGAAAGAGGACGCGGCCGTTACCCTAAGTACTCTCCGCTCGCGTTTACTGAGCATGTAGTGGCCATGCTCTCCTCAGTCCTTCGCAGTGAACGCGCTGTTGATTCCATACCGGTGAGCGAATTTAATTCCTACTGAATCGTTGTGTTGGCCATGCGCGGATCGTCGAACTCGGTTCGCTCTCCCGCCTTCCTGCCGGGAATCGGAAGCAGACGCGCCGCGAGCGGCTTGTGCCATTTGTAGGCGAGGCTCGCAACATCGCCCAGAATGCGCGCGATATCCTCTTCGCCGATATCACCGGGCAACGGCACGGTATCAAGTCCTCCCGCGCAGACGGCGGAATAGGCGAGCAACGAATCTCTCGTGTAGGTTCGTTCCGCCCAACGCTTGCCTAGAACAACATCTTCCAAGAACCGGAACCATCAATCCCGAATAGCCCACGCGTTTTATTGGGACGGACTGCACGGCGCGCGTGATGATGGCCGCTGCAGTCATAGTTCCGGGAGCGCCAAAGGGCAGGCCGGTGAATGATTCGATGGCGCGGCCGATCGATACTTGGCCGAGCGGCGCGGGAGTCGGGTCGATGCCGGCGTACGTCCAGCCGCTCGAAGATGCGATTCGCGTCGCGACAGCTTCGGCATCGCGGAGCTGCTGACTGAGAGCTGCCGCAAGACTCTTCTCCGCATCATTCGGCTGATGGTGTTTTGCGAAGACATCCGCTACCACGCTTGCGCCTTCGAGCCCGACCGCAAAGGTGCGCCCGCCGCCCAGATGATAAGCGCCCGGGAAGAAAGGCCCATACGGCTTCAGCATCGCGATAGCAGCGAAATTTAAATTACCCTGCCCGTGCGCGCTCCGCTGCGACACCATTTTGATGAGGCGTGCACTCTGGCGCACAGCGGTCCAGTGAATGCCGTCATCATCGGCGATCACGAGACTCGCGTTGATGTGCGTGGGAGCGGAGAGAACATCCGCCAGCAGATCGACGGCCGCCGCGTCGTCCGTATCGTGCAGCATTGCGGTGCCGATACTTGGGCTGAATCCCAGCGTTCCGGCAAGCCCGTCGATATTCCGCAGCAGCGCGAGCGCCTGGTCATGATTCAGCCCGCGTGTGTATTGCGGGAACGGCTGGGTAGCGATGCGGATCGTCTCTACTTGAAACCCAGCACTGCGGTAAGCGTCCCGTGCTGTGTTCAGGAACTTGACCGTGTCTTTTAGCTCGGATGCATAAGACTTATTGTCGATGTCGATGAAAGCCGTGATGGCCCGAACTTTCGGCCGCTCGCTCGTAGCAAGACCAATGCCAGCGATTACGAGGCCTAACAGTACCAGACGCATTGACTGGTTATAGCATGTGATTAGGTTGCGCGATGTCATGAATACGGAGCAAACCTGGCCGGCGCTGCCGCTGGATGAGTGGGCGGAAACATATCAGACGCTGCACATGTGGCTGCAGATCGTCGGGAAGATCCGGCTGCAGCTAACCCCGAAGCAGAATCATTGGTGGAACAGCACGCTGTACGTGAACTCTCGCGGGCTGACGACCTCTTTAATGCCATATGAGGACGGTGCGTTCGAGATTCAGCTCGACTTTGTAGATCAGCGGCTCAAGATTCTGACCGCTGACGGTTCGGCGAGTAGTTTAAAGCTCAAGGCAAAACCGGTGCGCGCCTTTTACCAGGAGCTGATGTCTGCGCTGCATGGCCGAGGCATTTCAGTTGCAATCGATACCAAGCCGCAGGAAGTCGCCAGTCCGATTCCATTCGACCAGGATGATATGCACGCTTCGTATGATCCCGAATATGTCAATCGTTTGTGGCGGATTCTTGCGGCGACGAAACTCGTGCTGGACCAGTTCCAAAGCCGCTTCATCGGCAAAGCGAGCCCGGTTCATTTCTTCTGGGGCAGCTTCGATCTTGCGTACACGCGTTTCTCAGGCCGCCGTGCGCCGGCGCGTAAAGGCATCATTTCAAGTGAGGCTTACTCGCACGAATGCAGCAGCTCGGGTTGGTGGCCCGGCGGCGGCGCCGTGAATGGCCCGGCGTTCTATGCCTATGCGGCGCCTGAGCCGCCTGGATACTCGGAACAGCGCGTTTCGCCGGCCGCTGCGTCTTACAATTCTCAGGTCCGCGAGTTCATCCTCATGTATGACGACGTGCGCCGGTCCTCATCGCCCGATGCTGAACTTCTGAGTTTTTTCCAAGGCGCTTACGAGGCTGCGGCGAATTTGGGTAAGTGGGACCGTGCGTCTTTGGAACGCTGATTCATAGGAGGCATGATGAGCGCTCGATGCAGTCATCTCGATCAAATCAAAATCACCGATACGGACAAACACGTTTGTGAGGACTGTATCAAGACGGGAGACACCTGGGTTCATCTGCGGCTGTGCCTCTCCTGTGGCCATGTGGGCTGCTGCGACAGCTCGAAAAACAAGCACGCGACTAAACACTATCGCGCAACCGAGCACCCGTTAATCCGCTCTGCTGAACCCGGCGAGGATTGGATGTGGTGTTATGTCGACAAGCTGATGCTCGAAAGTCAGGAATGACGGCATCGCCGGCAAGCTACTGCTTGTAAATAATCCCGCCTTTCATGACGAACTTCACGCGCCGCACCGCTGAGATGTCCTGCGTGGGATCGCCATCGACCGCAATGAGATCGGCGAGCATGCCGGGCTTGACCTCGCCGATTTCCATGTGCAGGACGCGGCCGGCCACCGAGGTCGCGGCCTTCAACGCATCCAGCGGGGGCATGCCGAAATCCACCATGGCTTCGATCTCGCGGGCATTCTCGCCGTGCGGAAACGTGCCGACGTCACTGCCGCTCAGAATGGTTACGCCCGCGTCAAGGGCGGCTTTGAATGTAGCGCGCCTGCGTTTCGCGGCAGGCGATTCGGCCTGCTGACCTCTGCGAATGCCGCCGCCCGCGGTAAGGGTCGGGCAAAGCGCGACGTGGTGCTCCACCATCATCTTGAAAATTTCCGGCGTGCCTTCGTTGCCGTGCTCGATGGTATCGACGCCGGCGAGAATCGCGCGCCGCATGCCTTCGGGCGTGGTGGTGTGAACGGCCACGGGCGCACAGGCGCTCTTCGCGGTTTCGACGGCAAGCTTCATCTCTTCGAGAGAGAACGTGGGATGCGAGCCGGGATTCGGGCCCCAGCGGTAATCGCCATACAGCTTGACCCAGTCTGCGCCATGACCGATCTGATCGCGTACCACGCGTATGAGGCTATCCACGCCGTCGGCTTCCTCAGCGCCCTGCGGCACGCGCCACTCGAGTGCAAAGCCCTTGGGACCGTAGCTGCCGGTAGCCACGATGGCTCGCGTTGCGACCAGCATGCGCGGGCCGGGAATGATCCCCTGATTGACTGCCTGCTTAAGCTCGACATCGGCATACCCGGCGCCTTCCGTGCCGAGATCGCGTATGGTCGTAAATCCCGCCATCAGCGTCGCGCGTAAATGGTTCGTCGCGCGCGCCACACGCAACGCGAGTCCCTCGTGCGCCACTTGATCGTTCCAGGAGGTCTCGCTGTAGGCGTGCAGCAGAATATGCGAGTGCCCTTCGACCAACCCGGGCAGCAAAGTCGCGCCGGCGAGATCTATAACTTTTGCGCCGGTGGTATCGACGCTTGCTGCCGGGCCCGCGGCTTCGATCCGATCGCCCCTGACTCTCACCGCCCACCCCTCGTGCATGGTTTCGCCGTCAAAGGTGCGCGCCGCCTTCAGAACGAACGTCGTGGCAGGCTCACCAGATGGCGTTGTCTGCGCCGGCGCCCCGGTTTGAAAGAGGATCAAAACCAACGATATTCCGCCGAGGCGGCCGATTTTCATATGAGTAATTATAGGTAGAAACAAAGATCATGATTGAAACCGCGCTCAAGGACCTGCGATATGCCTTTCGCGCGATTTATCGAAGTCCGGGGTTTACGGCAATCGCCGTACTCTCTCTGGCGCTGGGAATTGGCGCAAATACAGCGATCTTTACGCTCATTGACGCGGTGATGTTGCGGTCGCTCCCGGTGCGATCGCCCAAGGAGCTGGTGTCCGTCGGCGATCCATCGCGTCCGACCGCGCTGCGGGAAGGCGCGCCGATGTTGAATGTCTTCTCTTATCCGCTCTACCAGCGCTTGCGTGATCAGAACCGGGTCTTCACGGGACTCCTGGCGTCTGGAAGAACTGGACGTATCGACATGAGCGACTCGAATGGCTCCGTCGAAGAGGTTAGCGGACGCCTGGTTTCCGGCAATTACTTCGAAGTGCTCGGCGTATCGCCGATCCTGGGGCGGACCTTCTCATCGGAGGAGGACCGGACGCCGGGGAGCAGTCCGGTAATCGTGATTAGCTACGGGTATTGGGTAAATCGTTTTGGGCGCAACCCTAACCTGTTGGGAAGCAAGCTGAGATTGAACGGTTCGCCTTTCACGGTAATCGGAGTGGGGCCGCCTCATTTTACGGGGGAAGTAGTCGGAAGCCTGACGGATATTTGGATTCCGCTTTCGATGCAGGCGCAGGTGAATCCGGGATATCCAAGACTCGACAAACGCGACTCGAACTGGCTTCTGTGCATGGGGCGCCTAAGGCCGGGCGTATCTGTCGAGAGGGCCCGCGCAGAGATCACGATGCTGGCGCAAGAGACGCTTATCGATTACGAAGGCGCTGCTCTTTCGGTCGATAAGCTACGCGATATTCAGTCTCAAAAAGTGGATGTTCACGCCGGTGGAATGGGCTTTTCCTGGGTACGTAAACACGATTCCTCGCTGCTGTTTACGCTGATGAGCATGGTCGGCTTGGTGCTGGTCATCGCCTGCGCGAATGTTGCGAATCTGCTGCTGGCGCGCGGGACTGCGCGGCAAAAAGAAATTTCCATGCGGCTCGCATTGGGGGCAAGCCGCAGCCGGCTCATTCGCCAACTCCTGACCGAGAGCGCTCTACTGGCGGCCATCGCCGGAGCTGCGGGATTACTGGTGGCGGGCTGGGGCAGCCGGGTGTTATCACGGCTCGCATCTGTGGACGGCCAGAATCCCATTCCGTTCGAAATCGATGTTCATCCCAATTCAGCCGTGCTGCTCTTTACCGCCGCGGTATCGCTCTTGACCGCCATTCTCTTTGGGCTGGTCCCCGCGTTGCGCTCGACGCGCCTCGATCTGACGCCGGCGCTGAAAGAAAACACGCCGGGCCTGGGCCGCGGCGGATGGCGATTGGGCAAGCTGCTGGTAGTCGCACAGTTGGCGTTGTCGGTCGTACTCCTGATTGGAGCGGGCCTGTTTCTCCGCAGCATCGCTCATCTGGATTCTTTGGATGTTGGTTATTCCCGTCGCAATCTAGTGCTGTTGGGAACCGATCTAGCCGGAAGCGGCTATAGACCGCCGCAACGTTTGGCAATCGCGCGCAGATTGATGGAACATTTGCGCTCAGTCCCGGGCGTCGTTGGAGTGACAGTCTCTGAGAATGGGATTTTCAGCAGCACGGATTCCACGACCGATAGCTTACAGGTTGAAGGTTTCACTGCGGCGCGAAAAGAGGATTCAGCCGGCAGCTTCGATCAGGTTGGGCCGCACTATTTTCAAGTCGTCGGGGTGCCTATCCTGAAGGGCCGCGATTTCGATGAGCACGACGGTGCGGGGACGCGCGCTGTAGCGATCGTCAACGAAATAATGGCGCGCTTCTATTTCAGGAGAAGCGACCCGCTCGGGAAATATCTTGTCAACGGCAGCGATCACTACACCATTGTCGGCGTGGTGAAGGACATGAAGGAACGTGATTTGAAGGGCAAAATCGAGCGGCGCTTCTATGTCCCCTTGTTTCAGAGCAACGACAGCATCGGAACGGTCAATTTCGAAATCAGAACCCGCGGCGGCGCCGCGCGGATGCTTACTGCGATTCGCCACGAGCTGCAACTGTTCGATCGAAATCTGAGGGTATCGAGCCTTGCGCCGGTCAGCGTGCTGATAGATGCAAGCATCGGCGGAGATCGAATGATCGCCACGCTTTCTGGTTTCTTCGGCGTTCTGGTGCTCCTGTTAGCGGCTAACGGGTTGTACGGAGTGATCTCCTATACGACCTCGCGCCGCACGGGCGAGATCGGCCTTCGGATGGCTATTGGCGCGGATCGCGGAGACGTGATCCGAATGGTCCTGCGCGAGACGCTGATGCTGATGGGGGCAGGCTTTGCCATCGGGCTGCCTGTGGCACTGGCGGCCACGCGGCTGATTGCCGCAGCGCTCGTGGGTGTGAGCGGCAGCGATCCCACAACATTCGGCGCAGTCAGCTTGGTAATGCTGGTGGTTGGCGTGCTTGCGGGCTTCATCCCCGCGGCGCGCGCTTCGCGCATCGATCCAATGGCCGCGTTGCGGCAACAGTGATGACTATTATTAGGTAAAAAGAATTCTCCGCCCGCAGTTCCGCAGGCGCGCCCTACTCCGATCGGGGCGCAAGCTGCACGCGCGACTATTAAAAATGCCGTTTGTCTGTTATTATTTACCGCAAATGGGAACAGCAACAGCAGCAGTGCCAAAGCCCGGCATCCGGTTTACGGAAACGATGCGCGGATTTTTCGCGGAAGGCGCGACCGATTATCAAACCGGAGCGGATAAAGGCCAGCAACAAGGCTCGAAATTCGACTTCACTCTGACCATCGCGTCCGACGATCTCGAGGACATGCTCGAAAACCCGGAACATCCGGCAGGGATGACGGGTACCGCAACCGTGACCGCACTTTCCGATAAACCTTTGACGGTGAGCGAGGGCGAGTTCCAGCTTTTCGTCAAAAATCCGGCGGATGTCAATACACGCAACATGAATTACGCGATGAAAATGACCACGGCGGAGAACCGCGATTATTTCATGACCGGCTTCAAGGTGGTGCATACCGATCCCGTATGGGATGTGTGGGCCGACACGAGCACGCTGTACATCACTGTGTACGACGGCGGGAACGATGGAGCGCCGGTTTTAGGAAAAGGTATTCTCCACATTCTTCCCGCCGATTTCGCAAAGCAGATGACTACGCTGGAAGTGACGAACACGCCCGATCCGGTGGAGCGGTTGCGCGCGATGGCCCGGTTCGGCCAATTCTTCGCAGGCGTTTTGTTCGATACCTACGGCGGCATTTTCGCGAAGTCGACGGTGTTCGATCCGGATGCGCCGCCACGACAAAAGCGCCCGCTACGCGTGAGCGCGCCCGAGGTGTATTCGTTTCCGGCGAAAGATGGAGTTCCGCTGCGGTTGACGCGTTACAAAGGCGGGACGAAGGGACCGGTGATTCTGTCGCATGGATTAGGCGTGTCGAGCTTAATTTTTTCGATCGATACGATCGATACGAATCTGCTCGAGTATCTCTTCGCGAATGGTTACGATGTCTGGCTGCTCGATTATCGCGATAGTATTGCGCTGCCTGCGTCTTCGTCGGAATCGACCGGCGACGATGTCGCGACGAAAGATTACCCGGCGGCTGTTGGCCAGGTCAGGAACTTGACGGGCGCGAAAGATGTGCAGATGGTGGTGCATTGCTGGGGCTCAACGACGTTCTTCATGTCCATGCTGGCGGGACTCGAAGGAGTGCGGTCGGTGGTTTGTTCCCAGATCGCGACGCACATTGTCGCGCCGACGGTAAACAAGATCAGAACCGGTCTGCATCTGCCCGAGTTTCTGGATCACATCGGGATAAAGTCGTTGACTGCTTACGTGGATACGCATGCGGACTGGTGGAACCAGCTCTACGATAAGGGCCTGGAACTTTATCCCATTCCGCTGGACAACCTGTGCAACAGTCCGGTCTGCCATCGAATCACGTTCATGTACGCGCTGCTGTATGAACACCCCGAATTGAACCAGAGTACACACGACAATCTGCACGAGATGTTTGGGATTGCGAATATTAAAGCCTTCGATCAGATCGCGCTGATGACGCGGAAGGGGCACATTGTGGCGGCGGACGGCTCGGAGGCATACCTTCCCAATTTGAAGCGACTCGCAATTCCGATTACTTTCATTCACGGCGAAAACAACGCGTGTTTTCTGCCGGAGAGCACGGAAATCACATACAATTTGCTTCGCCAAACCAACGGCGAGGACCTGTATACGCGGCACGTGATTCCGAATTACGGGCACATCGATTGCATTTACGGGAAGAATGCGGCCGCGGACGTTTATCCATTTATGCTGCAGCATCTGGAGAAGACAGCTACGCAAACGGCGGCGGCGGCCGGTTAGAAAAAAGAGCTCGGATGGCACAGACTGCAAGCAGCATCTCGACTCCGAACCGCTTTGCCCGCTGGTTCAGCTTCGTTGCGTGGGTGGGCATTTTATTCAATCTGCTTTTCGTCGCGATGGAATTCTTCGCGCCGGATTATGTGAATGTTTCGTTCGGCGTGCCGATTGGAACGTCGACGATCTGGAACCTGGCGCATGGGGCGATGGTGCTGGCGCTGAGCATTCTTTATATTCCGGCCGCGGTCGCGCCTCTCCGCTATCCCGCTTATTCGTGGTTGATCGTGGTATCGCGCTTGCTCGCGGCGGCGCTCTGGGCGTACATCGCGTCGTTTTCTCCGGGATTTATTTCGTCTCTCGTTTCGGACCTTTCTTTCGGCGTCGTGGAAGGCATCCTGCTGGAGTTGGCATTGCCGGCCGACAGCCGGATCAGCGCGGCGAACATCGGACGCTGGTTCGCAGGACTGTGGGCAGGCTTGCGACTCGCGTTTGCGAGACCCGCGGTGCGAATCGCCGCCGCTGCGATCGTCGTCGCGATCGCGGTTGGCGGGTATGTGCTTTGGTACAACCTGATTCGCGCGGAGCCGGACACTCAATACCCATCGACTCAGGAGCAGTTCAAATATGGCGTGATCGGGTTGAGCTCGAACAGCCGAATTCCTTATTGGATCTGGGAAGTTCTGCCGCAGATGTTCCCCGAGAAGTTGCCTGGTCCCGGCGGATGGTCGTCGTTAGGGCTCATGATTGAACCGGGCCACGATCTTCCGATAGGGTTCGCGAGACGCAAGATCGGCTATGACGCTGTCGAAGCCAATTGCTCGCTGTGCCATGTGGCGCAGGTGCGGCGCACGGCGGACAGCAAGCCGGAATTCATTTTGGGCGCGCCGGCAAACACGCTTGACTTACAGGGTTTTCAGAGATTTCTGTATGCGTGCGCGGCGGACCCGCGATTCACCGCGGATAATGTGATGGCGGCGATTAACCGTATTCATCCTATGTCCGCGATTGAATCGGCGCTATATCGGTTCCTGATTATTCCGGAGACAAAGGCGGGCTTGTTGGAGCAGAAGATCGCGTACTCGTGGCAGGATTCGAGGCCGCAACAGGGCCGCGGGCGAACCGACACATTCAATCCCACAAAGTTCAACGTGTTTCACATGCCCGACGACAATACCATCGGGACGGTGGACCTGCCGCAGATTTGGAATCAGAAGCCTCGGGAAGGCATGTATCTGCACTGGGATGGAAATAATAACAACATCCGCGAGCGAAACTACGCGGCGGCCATGGCGATCGGAGCGACGCCGCAATCGGTGATTCAGGCGAATTTCGACCGCGTGACGAATTTCCTCCTGACGCTGCAGCCCGCGGGGTATCCATTTCCTATCGATAGCGCGGCGGCGGCGCGAGGGCATGCAATTTTCGACGCGAATTGCGCGAATTGCCACGCCTTCGGCGGCAGCCAGACTGGCCAAGTAACGGATATCGGAACCATCCGGACGGACCGCCACAGGCTTGATTCGTTCTCCGCCGCGCTGGTGAATAAATTCCATTCGATCAATTCGCCGCCTTTCGTTTTCGACGCTTATCGAAAGACGAACGGCTATGCCAATGTTCCGCTGGATGGCATTTGGGCGCGCGCGCCGTATCTGCATAACGGATCGGTGCCGAATCTGCATGCGCTGCTGATGCCCGAGGCCGAGCGGCCAACGCTTTTTTACCGGGGCTACGATGTCTACGATCCCGATCAAGTCGGATTCCTTTCGAGCGGGCCAGACGCGGCCAAGGCGGGCTTCCAGGTAGATACGAACATACCGGGAAACGGCAATCAGGGGCATAGTTATGGAGTGAACCTGAGCGACAGCCAAAAACACGATCTGATCGAGTTCATGAAAACTCTCTAGAAGAGCAGGAGAAGCTATTTATGGCAGTGTTGCCGAAAATGCAGCAATCCCGGTTTGCCGATCTGTCGCTGTTTCATTCGGCGGTTGACGAGATTCTTGCTCGTAAGATCGCGAAAGACCAGGGCGCCGATGGCGGGGCGGCTACCATTGCGAGACCGGATCCCAGTCACCCGGCTGTGCAGGCCGCGGCGTGCGTGACGCAGGCGGCGGAAGCGACCGGGCAGATCCACGCAACAGCGCAGGCGCTGGATCTATCCACGATTCCTCCTGAGCCGGGAAGCGCAGCGGCGGCCCCCGTTGCAGGCAGCGCATCCGGCACGGCAGCAGCGGCTATCTGCGATACGAATCCAGCGACGTATTGTGCGTCACTGGCTCGCAATTACGCCCTCGCTAAGCTGCATGGCCGGAAAGACGAGGAAGACTATTACCAAAACCTGCTTTGCAAGAAAGAGAGCGTGTGCGATCCGCACTGGTCGGAAGCGGCGGTGAAATATGCCGAGTTTGTGCTGGCGCGCGGAAAGATTCCGTACCGGGGTTGGAAGAATATAAACGATTATACGATCGACGGCAAGCTGCCCGCCAACGGCAGAGTCGCGATCATCGGGGATTGGGGCACGGGTCAGCCGGAGGCGAAGAACGTGCTGGCGCAGATTGCGCGGAAGCAGCCGGACGTGGTGATTCACCTTGGCGACATCTATTACTCAGCGACTGAATTTGAAGTCAGCAACTATTTTTACGACATCTGGAGCGAAATACTGAATCTGCCGGTCACGAAGATTCCGACGTTCACGCTTTCGGGTAATCACGATATGTTTTGCGGCGGCGCGCCGTTTTACAACCTGCTGGATAAGCTGGGACAGCCCGCGAGCTACTTCTGTTTACGCAATGACGACTGGCAACTCATCGCGATCGATACGGGCTTGCACGACGCAAAACCGGATGGGAACACACCGACGTTTCTTGAAGACAGCGAGCTCGAGTGGCTGACGGATAAAGTTCAAAATTGCGGCGGTCGCAAGAATGTATTGCTTTCGCATCATCAACTGTTTTCGGCGTTTGAGGATATTTGCGGGCAGCCCGTTAACGCGAAGCTGAATGCGCAAGTAGCGCATTTACTGCCGCAGATAAAGATTTGGCTATGGGGACACGAACACAACCAGGTTCTGTATAAGAACTATATGGGTGTCCTGGCGCGCTGCATCGGACACGGCGCTTTTCCGATCGCCACGGACGAGATTGCGGCGAAGCCAAAATTCCCGCAAGTTCCGATTGAAGACGTTCGGCTGGGCGGAACTCCTTTCCTGAACCATGGCTACGTGCTGATGGATATGGACGGTCCGCAAGCGACGCTTTCGTATTACCAGGACTGCGACGAAAATAAACCGATGTTCACCGATAATTTGTAAACGGAGACTATGCCGAATCAAGCCGTGGGGTTCACATTTCGCGAGAAGATGGCGGGCGGCTTCGCGTTGGGGGAAACGGATCCGGAATCGGGAGCGAGCGCGGGCCAAGCCGCCGGGACGACGCTTACTATGCGCGCAACGATCGACATTCCGGATCTGGATGCGTTTCTCGGCGAGGCCATGCATCCCGGATCGTTGACGGGGCAAGTGGATTTCGCGCCGCTCGGAACGAATCTGCAATCGACCAGCGGCGTTTTTCAACTGTTCTCGCCGACAACGGATCCAACCATGAAGTACATGGTGTATGAGCTTGGATTCGCGGCGGGCGGAAAGAGCTATTACATGGCCGGGCGGAAACAGGTGCAACAAGCGCCAGTGACGGACGCGTGGAAGGCGACGACCACGCTTTACACGCAGCTCTACGAAGGAGAAGACAAGGGGGGAGCCGTTGTGGGCGCAGGCATTTTGACGCTGGGAATGCACGACCTGATGGCCATGATTCCGACTATGCAGGCGACGAATGCGCGGAACCCAGAAGAAGCAGCGGCGGCGGCAGCGCGATTCGGGCGTTTCTTCATGGGCGAGCTTTGGGACACGTACGTGAAACCGACGAGGCTTTAGGGGAAGACCGCTTTAGGGATAGATATGGACTTCGATGTCATCGTAATCGGGAGTGGATTCGGCGGCGCAATTACCGGCTGCCGGCTTGCGGAAGGCGGCTACCGCGTGCTGATCCTGGAACGCGGACAGCGGTGGGACAAGAGCAACTATCCACGCAATGCGGATGACATGTGGCTATGGAATGAGAAAAGCCCCGAGAAGGAGCATGGCTGGCTGGATCTGCGCGTGTTCCCGCACATGTCGGTGGCGCAAGGAGCGGGAGTGGGCGGCGGCTCGTTGATTTATGCGAACATCTCGTGCGAAGCTCCGCCGCCGGTGTTTCAAAACGGCTGGCCGCCGGAGATCACTTACGCGGAATTGAAGCCGCACTACGACACGGTGGCGCAGTTCATGAATGTGCAGCAGGTGCCCGCGAATCAGTGGACGGATCGCATGCGGCTGATGCAGGAAGCTGCGCAGAATGCGGGATTCGGCGACCGCTTCAAGCAATTGGAACTTGCGGTGTCTTTCGATACGGGGTTCACGTACAATCAGCCCGACCCGTTCAATATCGTGAACAGCAAAAGATTCACGAACGCGCAGGGTGTGGAGCAAGGAACCTGCGTGCACCTGGGCAACTGCGACATCGGCTGCGACGCGGACGCGAAGAATACGCTGGACCGCAATTACTTGCCATGGGCGGAAAAGCACGGGGCAGAGATTCGCGAGCTGCATCTGGTGACGAATATTCAACCCACGACGGGCGGCTACACGGTGTCGTTCAATCAGTTGGCAAACGGGACGGTGACGCCGGGGAGCCTGACGGCGCGGATTGTTATTGTGGCGGCGGGCTCGCTTGGATCTTCGGAACTGCTTCTGCGCTGCCGCGAGCAGCATGGATCATTGCCGAACATCAGCCCGTTTCTGGGAACGAATTGGAGCTCGAACGGAGATTTCCTGACGCCGGCATTTTACGGGGCGCGCGATATTTCGCCGTCGCACGGTCCGACGATTACATGCGCGATCGATTTTTTGGATCGCAGTCAAGGTGGACAGAGCTTTTGGATCGAGGATGGCGGGTTCCCGGATTTGCTGGCGGACTACTTGAATCGGCTGGACTCGGGGCAATCGGCGAATGTGGCGGCGAAGCTACTGCTCGATGCATTCCGGCACATGGTTCGAAGCGATGGACCCGAGCCGTTCCGGAACGTGATGCCGTGGTTCGCGCAAGGAGTGGATGCGGCGAATGGGACGCTTTCGCTGCACCACGACTTATTGACGGGCGAGCCCTGCCTCAATTTGGCGTGGGACATCGGGAAGTCCAAACAGACGATTGACGCGATCGTGAACATGCACTTGAAGCTATCGGCGGTGACCGGCGGAAGCGCGGTGGTGCCGCCCACCTGGACGCTATTTCACAATTTGGCGACGCCGCATCCGCTGGGTGGCTGCGGCATGGGGACGACGCTGCTGAACGGAGTGGTGAACCACGCAGGCGAGGTATTCAATTACAAGAACCTGTATGTAGCGGACGGTTCGATTGTTCCGGAGGCTCTGGGGGTGAATCCATCACGAACGATCGGCGCGCTGGCGGAGCGGATTGCTGGGATTATAAAAAGCGAGGGGCGGTAAGGGCCACGCGGAATCGGTTCTTATCAGCGGCCATTCCTAGCCGCGGATCGACGCGGATGAACGCGGATTGAATGGATGCGCCGAGCGGGCAGATAACGCGCATGATTCCGAGAGGAGGCGAACCGACGTGAGCAAAAAGACTAAAAGCAACCCGTTTTGCGGCATTCCCCGCGACGGGGTCTGCGAAGTGATTCGCGTTATTCCTCCAGGCCGGCAGATCTTAGCCGAACATGTAGAGTCGCAGCTCGCTCTGTTCGATCAGGCGACCGAACGACACAGCAGGCGCGCATCGGCGCATGCTGTACAGGGCCATGTCGGCCGAGGTTGGAGCAGAGAGGGCCTGTACAGACGCGGCCGCTCTCGTTGACGCTAACGTGATTTTCTCAGAAGATCTTCAGCGTGACCGTCTCTATGGCAGCGTTCGGGTAGTAAACCCGTTTATCCGATCACAATAGCCAGGCGGCACGTGCACAGCCTGGTGGCCAGCATCGACAGGCCGTCGGTTGATAGGATTTTCACAGTGAGATTTCTTGGACGTGCCTTTCCGATTTTGCTGGTGACTTTTTTTGCCTGGGGTCAGGAGCGAAGGCCTGTGCCGCAATCGGAGTCGCAGGCGCTGGTCGATACCGGGCAAGGGCTGTTCCTGCAGAACTGCGCGTTCTGTCATGGGCGCGATGCGGGTGGGGGTGAGACGGGGCCGGATTTGACCGGATCAAAGCTGGTTGCGCAGGATGCTCGGGGTGACAAAATCGGGGCGGTTATCCGGAATGGGCGTGTCGATAAAGGCATGCCGCCGTTCAACCTTTCGACCCAGGATATTGCGGCGTTAGTGGCGTTTGTGCATCACGAAAGAGACGAGGCGGAGGCGCACCCGGGCGGACGGCGGCGGGTGGATGTTGCCGATCTTCAGACCGGGAATGCCGAGGCGGGGAGGCAATGGTTTAATGGCGCGGGAAAGTGCGCATCGTGCCATTCGCCGACTGGTGATTTGGCAGGGATCGCACGGCGGTATGTCGGGCTGAAACTGGAAGAGCGCATGCTGTATCCGGAGAAGGCGGCTGCAACAGTGAGCGTTACGCTGCCGTCGGGGCAAATCATGACGGGGACGCTTGCCTATCGAGACGAGTTTACGGTGGGGCTGCGGGATAGCGATGGCTGGTATCATTCGTGGCCCGCAGGCGAAGTGAAGTACAAGATTGACGCGCCGGTGGAAGCTCACGTCACTCTGCTGGAGAAATATACCGATGCCGACATTCACAACCTCATGGCGTATCTGCAAACGCTGCGTTAAGTGGTTCGGGTTCGCCGTAAGCTCGCGGGGCGGCTCTCGCGCAGGGACTCGATCCCGCTATGCTTTTGAAGCCGCCGGCGGATAGTTGGCCAGGCTATCACGGCGACTATTCGGGCAGGCGGCACAGCAGCCTGACACAGATCACTCCGGAGAATGTGGGACAGTTGGCGCTCGCCTGGATGTTTCAAAGCCATCAGAGCGCGACATTCAAATGCTCTCCCCTACTGGTAAATGGCGTGTTGTATTTCAGCATTCCGGACAACGTATGGGCGGTGGATGCGCGTTCGGGCCATCAGCTCTGGCACTATACTTATCCGCCGAATAAAGGGTTTCATATCGGGCATCGCGGCGTGGCGATGTACAAGGATTGGCTGTATTTCACGACGCCGGATGCGCATCTGATTTCCCTCGACGCGAAGGACGGGACGGTTCGCTGGAATGTGGTGATTGCGGATGCGACAAAGGGCTACTGGACCACAATGTCGCCGCTTGTGGTTCGCGATCGCGTGATTGTGGGGGTGTCGGGCGATTTCGATAATCTCACCGGGTTCTTGCGGGCGATCGATCCGGAGACCGGGAAAACGATGTGGCAGTGGAACAGCACCGCGGCCTCTGGAACTCCGAATGCGAGCACGGGCGGCATGACGTGGATGACCGGGACTTACGATCCGGCTCTGAACCTGGTGTATTGGGGAACGGGGAATCCGACTCCTGTGTTGACGGGCGCAACGCGACCGGGAGATGACCTATATACGTGCAGCATTGTCGCGATCAACCCCGATACCGGGAAGCTCGTGTGGGCCTTTCAAGCCTCTCCGCACGATACGCACGACTGGGACGCAGTGGAGACGCCGGTGCTGGTGGATGCGGAGTTTCATGGGACGCCGCGAAAGATGTTAATGCAAACGTCGAGGAACGGCTATTTTTTCGTTCTGGATCGCACGAATGGAGAGAGCCTGCTGACTGCGCCGTACGGGCCGGTGAATTGGTCGCTCGGCGTGGACAAGCAAGGGCGGCCGATTCCAAATCCGGAGAAGGAACCGGCTCGGGACGGGCGGCTGATTGCGCCGGACGAAGGCGGTCTCACGAATTACCGGTCGCCGAGTTTCGATGCTGAGACGGGGTTGTTTATTGTGGACGCGCATCCCGCATACGGAATCTACTTTGCAAAACCCGAAGATGGAACGTTTGGTTGGGCGGGCGCCGATTATACGGTGTGGAGTAAAGGGGTGCTGGAAGCGATCGATTACGAGACGGGCAAAATCCGCTGGACGCATGAACTGGGGCCGGGCGGCTCGGGAGCCGGGGTGTTGACGACGGACTCAGGGGTGACGTTTACGGGCGATGCCGAAGGGAACGTGCTGGCGCTGAATACGGCTGACGGAAAAACGCTGTGGCATGCGGGGGCGGGCGCGGGAATGGAGAGCTCGCCGATCACTTATGAACTGGACGGGCGGCAGTATGTAGTGACGAGCAGCGGAGGCGTGCTGTGCGCATGGGTGTTGCCGAAGCGAGGCTTACACGCCGATTCAGCCAGCCGGACCGGGAGGATCCGGAGCGGACGAGGACGTCCGCCCCACGCGCCAATAAGGCGAAGGCCTCGGAGAGAGAAGTGGCCCCTCTGCGCACGTCGCTATTGCACGACTCGATGTCGATTCGGCCGGCGTTGTGCGCATCATACATTTCGCAAAGCAGTTGCGCGTAGCTTTCGCTCAGGCCGCCTTCACGCAAAGCAGAGATCCAGTTTTCGCGCGGAATTTCGCTACCCTCGACGGGGCGACCCAGCACGGCGGCCATGGTTTTCACGACTTCGTCGACGGAATATCGTCGAGGACCTTCCACGTGGATTACCTGAGCGGCGTTGTTGACGAGCACGTCGGCGCCAATAACGCCCACGTCGAAAGCGGAGACGATGGGAAGAACCTTCGTGCTGGGGCGATAGAACGTGGGAAGGAGGCCGGTTTTCGCCGCGATCTTCAGAAATCGGCTCCAGTTTTGCATGTGCTCGGCGGAACGGATGACTGTGCAGGGGATGGGAATCGCGCGCAAGCTTTGCTCGAAGCGGTGAAAAGTGAGGGCGATGCCGGTTCCCGCGTTGTGATGCGCGCCGTAATCGGAAATAACGACTATAGAACGCGGTTTTACATCGGTCAATGCGGTCGCGATGGCGTTAATCTTGCTCGCGTGATCCGCCGGAGCGTCTGGCGCTTTGGGATTCATGGGACATATTACGAGCACGGCAGTCGAGCCGGCGAGCGCGTCCTTCAGGGCATCGGCGTCGTGGGTATCGGCCACTCCAATTTCACAACCGAGCTGCTCGGCCTTTTTTGGATCGCGGACGATAGCTCGAACGGGGAGCCCGCGACGGCGAAGCTCACGAAGTGTGGCGCCGCCGATTTTGCCGGTTGCGCCTAAGATCGCGTACATACAGGCGTGCGGACATGCTCGGGGCGGAATCCCAATCCGATCAGGCGGGCGGGGATGCGGCGCAAGATGGGGAACCGCTGAAGAAGCTTGAAAGGCAGTGGAAGGCGGCGGATTTGGATCTGCTTGCTCAACGCGGGTGCAACAACGCGCTTGTGCGCAAAAACCTGGAACCGCTGGGTCATGCGGGTGGGATATGCGCGCCGCCGCTGAACACGAGATAGTTGCCGGTCGGTTACCGCGGCACGCAGCAAGGGTTGCGCCAAAAAGTTCGCGGCGGCAACGGCATCCTGAATCGCGAGATTGATGCCGACACCTCCGATGGGAGACATGGCATGAGCGGCGTCGCCGATGCACAAGAGTCCCGTTCGCGACCAGCGGCGCAAGTGATCGACGGAAACCGTCAAAAGCTTGATCTGATTCCAGTCTTTGAGTTCCTCAACGCGATCGCGCAGGAAAGGCGCGATACTCACGAGGTCTTCGCGGAAGGACGGCAAGCCTTTTTGGCGAATCGCGTCGAATGCTCCTTTGGGAATGACGTAGGCGCATTGCCAATAATCGTCCCGGTCAAGCGTCACTAGAATTTTCCCTGCCCGGAATCGACCGAGAGTTTGATTCGGATCGGCGGGGTGACGCGTGAAGCGCATCCAAAGTACATCGATGGGGGCGCCGCGGTCGATCACTTCAAAGCCGGCTTTGCGGCGAACGATGGAATGGCGGCCATCCGCTCCGATGGTCAAATCCGCGCGGACTTCGAACGGACCATCGGGCGTTTGAGCGCGCACGCCCACGATGCGGCCGTTTTCTTCGATCAGATCCGTGACTTCGGACTGCATTCGCAAATGGAATTGCGGGTATTGCCTTCCCTGTTCCGCGATGAAATTCAGGAAATCCCACTGGGGCATCAGGGCTACGAATTTACAGCGGGTCGGGAGATGCGAAAAATCCGCTACGGTCACCGTGAAATCTTCGATTTGAGCTCCCAGGTGGGCGAACTCCTGGTGTGGGAGACGCAGGAATTCGTCCAAAATTCCAAGCTCGTGCATGAGTTCGAGGGTGGAGGGATGAATAGTGTCTCCGCGAAAATCACGAAAGAAATCAGCGTGCTTCTCGAGCACGACCACGTCAACGCCCGCGCGGGCGAGCAGGAAACCGAGCACCATTCCGGCGGGCCCTCCGCCTGCGATGCAGCAACGGGCTTGCATATTTCACGAACCTCCGAGGAGATTTCGCAGGCGCTCGCGGAGGATGCGCTCAGCGCCTTCGCCGAGCGATCGCACAATTTCGGCGGCGGGCGCGGCGTCGGAGAGCAATCCTATGGATTGGCCGGCGTAGATGGAGGTGACGTCGTAGTCTTTCGCTTCGGCTGCTTGGCGGAAGCGAAGCATTTCGGTGGGGTTAGCAACCAATTCTTTTTCACGGCCGTGCCATTGTTCGGCGAAGGGGTTGCGGAGAGCGCGACCGGGGAATTCGTCGGGCCAGCCGAGATGGTTGGCGCGGTCGAACACGCTGGTCTTGATGGTCTGAGTTTCATCGGCGGCTGCAATGCGGCGGCGCGCTTCGTCCGTAACGTCGGCCTCGCCAGAGAGCAGGAAGGCGGTGCCGATCCAGCCAGCGTCGGCTCCGGCGGCGAGGACAGCCGCGAGTCCGGCGGGCGAGGCGATTCCACCGGCTGCAGCTACGGGCGCGTGGACTGTGTCCAGCACGATCTGCAGAAGGGGGAGCGTGCCGACCGAGCCTGCGTGGCCACCGGCTTCATTTCCCTGGGCAACGATCAGATCCGCGCCGGCTTTTTCGGCGGCAATGGCAGCGCGACGATTGCTTACTTGAGTCGCGACCAGGATGCCGGCGCGGTGGGCCTTCTCGACATACGGATGAATATCGCCGAACGAGATGGAGAGCACAAACGGCTGCTGAGCGATGGCGGCATCGAGCAGTTCGGGACGAGCCTCGAGCGCCCAGGCCATCAGCCCGATGCCGAATTTTGTGGGCGTTCCGTCCCCTCGCGCGGAGGTTGATTCGCGCTCGATGAAGTCGGTCGAGTCTTTGGAGCCGACTCCGAACATGCCGAGACCGCCGGCCGTTGTGATGGCGCGAGCTAAGCGGCCCCGCGCTGGACCGGCCATGGGCGCGCCTAGGATCGGGTAGCGCAAGTTCCAAGTTTGAGTGATGTGGGTAGTGAGCACCGAATATTAAATCATCCCAGGTTCGCTATTGGTCTCCGTCTTGCAACAGTTCTTTTGCGGAACGATTATGAAAAGAACATTTATCACTTGCTTAGTGGGATTCGGCATCATCCTGGCGGGCGCTGTGCAGACCGAGGCGAATAAAGCGGGAACGCTGCCGGCAAAGGTGTTTAAGACGCTCGGCGTATCTGCTGAGTTGCAGGCCCCAAGCGCTCGTTAACGTGCAGAGAGGGGTGGGCGATTATCCGAATGGTGAGTGGGTTCGTTCCTACGGTACAATTGCCGCGGGACGGAAACTGACTTTTGACACTCAGACCAATCGACTACGTCAGCCTTATCCTTTACTTCGCGTTCGTCCTTGGGATCGGCTGGATGGTCCGGCGCAAGATCAAGACCAGCGAAGATTTCCTGACCTCGAAGCACTCGGTACCGGTATGGATCACGAGCTTGGCTTTTATCGCGGCGAATCTAGGCGCGCAAGAAGTGATCGGCATGTGCGCGTCGGGGGCGAAGTACGGGATCATGACGGCGCACTTCTACTGGCTGGGCGCAGTCCCGGCGATGGTATTCGTGGGCGTGTTTATGATGCCGTTTTATTACGGCAGCCGGGCGCGCAGCGTTCCTGAATATCTGAAGCTGCGCTTTGACGAGAAGACGCGCGGATTTAACGCGATTACGTTCGCGGTGATGACGGTTTTCTCTTCCGGCATCAGTATGTACGCGCTGGGGCTGTTGTTCGAATTGGTGCTGCATTGGAGCTTCACCAGCTCCGTACTGCTGTCGGCGGCGATCGTGCTGGTCTACACGTTTCTCGGCGGCCTGACCAGCGCGATTTACAACGAAGTGGTGCAGTTCTTTCTGATCGTTCTGGGGTTCGCACCGTTATCGATTCTTGCGGTTTCAAAGGCGGGGGGCTGGCGGGGGATTTCTTCGCATCTTCAGCCGGTAATGACGCACTCATGGCGTTACATCGGCGGATTCGACCAAGAATCCAATGGGGGTGGAGGCATTCAGCTTGATCGCGGGGCTCGGTTTCGTGTTGTCGTTCGGTTACTGGTGCACTGACTTTCTGGTGGTGCAACGCGCGATGGCTGCTGAAACCATTCACGGGGCGCGGCAGACTCCGCTGGTCGCGGCATTTCCGAAAATGTGCATGCCGTTTATCGTCATCCTGCCGGGAATTGCCGCGCTGGCCCTGATGAGCACCTCGTCCGGCTATACGCTCCCGTTGAAGGCTAGCGGCGGATACGATTACGACCAGGTGTTGACGACGTTGATGGCCAAGTTCTATCCGTCCGGTATGCTCGGCATAGGTTTGACCGCGCTGATGGCTTCGTTCATGTCGGGCATGGCGGGTAACGTGACGGCGTTTAATACTGTTTTCACCTACGATCTGTATCAAGGCTATATCCGGCGACAGGCTCCGGACCGGCATTATCTGTGGGTGGGCCGCATTACCACGGTTGTGGGAGTTGCGCTTTCCGTCGGGACAGCATTTCTGGCAACGTACTTCAACAACATCATGGATTTTCTGCAGCTCGTATTTTCATTCGTGAACGCGCCGTTGTTCGCAACATTTTTATTGGGGATGTTCTGGCGGCGCGCAACGGGGCACGGTGCATTCGCGGGATTATTGACCGGGACGACTGTTGCCGCGATGACGCACGGGCTGACTATAGCCGAGAATAAAGGCGGCTGGATCTCGGTAATTCATCAGTTCCCTTCGACGATGGCACAGAATTTCTGGATTGCGATCTGCGCGTGGTCGGCGTGTTTCGTGATGACGGTAGCGGTGAGTCTCGCGACCAAGCCTAAAGCGGAAGCAGAGCTTCACAACCTGGTTTATGGAGTGACGGATATTCCACGCGAGGCAAACGTACCGTGGTATAAGCGGCCAGGGTGGTTAGCTCTGGTTGTCATTGTGGCGCTTGTGATATTGAACATTCTCTTCTGGTAATCGACAATGAGCGGACTAGGACTACAATGAGCGACCTGCGCCGGCCGACGGGAATCTTGTTCTCGCTGCTGGGACTGATTCTTTTTTTGTATGCGTTAGCTAATCCGGGCGCGCGCGCGCCTCTGGATGAGAACGTCAACGTAAACCTGTGGTGCGGGGTGAGCATGCTGATCTTTGGGGGATGTCTTCTTTGGCTCTCGTTCCGGGCGAAGTAGTAAAAATATTTCGCGAGCGGTTTCACTCCGATCGAACGCCTGAGATCTACCGCGCGCCGGGCCGAGTGAACCTGATCGGCGAACACACCGATTACAACCTTGGTTTTGTTTTCCCGATCGCGCTGGAGATGGCTTGCTATATAGCGATCGCACCCGCGGCGCACGGGAAGCTTCGCATGTATTCGCGAGATTTCGATGAGGAGTTCGCGCTCCCTGTTGACGACATTGGGGGCGCAAGAGTGAATGATAACTGGACGGACTACGTGGTTGGCGTGGCGCGCGAGGTTACGAAGGCGGGAATCAGGATTAAAGGTTGCGATCTTTGCGTTATGAGCGAAGTGCCGGTGGGATCGGGACTCAGTTCTTCGGCGGCGTTGGAGATCTCGACGGCATTCGCGCTGCTCGGCTCGCGAGAGATGGCGCCCCTCGATATTGCGCGACTAGGACAACGCGCCGAAACGCAATTTGTAGGCGTACCCTCCGGCATTATGGATCAATACGCGGCAGTGTTTGGGCGCACGGGCGCAGCGATTCAAATCGATTGCCGCAGCTTGGAGCACGAATACGTCCGCGTGCCGCCAAACGTTCGTATCGTTGCTGTGAATTCGATGGTGAAGCACGAGCTGGGAACATCGGCATACCGCCAGCGGGTGCAGGAGTGCCAGGCGGCGGTTGCGGCGATACAAGCGATCGATCCGAAAGTGCAAAGCTTGCGTGACGTAACCGTTCCGCGGTTCGAAGAGGTGCAGGAGAGGATCCCGCCGGTCGAGAGGCGGCGAGCGCGGCACGTTATTTCAGAAACGCAGCGTGTACTCGATTTCGCGGCAGCTGCGCGCGCGCGCGATTTGCATGAAATGGGAGTGCTATTTCTGGCGTCGCAGCGCAGCATGCGCGAGGATTACGAGATCAGCTGCGAGGAAATCGATTTTCTGGTGGACGCGGCGATCAAAGTGCCTGGCGTGTACGGATCGCGCATGACGGGCGGCGGCTTCGGGGGTTGCACGGTAAACCTGGTTGCGCCGGACAGCCGCGAGGCTCTCCGCGATCGGGTAACTACGGCTTATCAAGAGCGGTATGGGAAGATGCCCGTGTTCTATGATTGCGAAGCTTCGGCCGGCGCGAGCCGCGTCACGGTCCCGGCTTAGAAACAGCCCGTGTGGCGACAAAGTTATACCCCGATAGCGCATAGTCTGGCGTGGTCTTCCCTCGCCGCGGCAGTGCCGGTGATTGCGCTGCTTTATGCGATCGGAATACGGCGAGTGAGCGCATGGAAGTCCTCGTTGATGGGCCTCGCGGCGGCAGCTCTCGTGGCGCTGGTTGCGTATCGAATGCCGCCTCTGCTGGTGATCGATTCGGCGCTTTACGGGGCGGCCTTCGGAACATTCCCGATTTTCTGGGTCATTTATTGGGCCATTTTGTTGTATCGCTTGACAGTCGATACGGGGAAGTTCGAGATCCTGAAGAACTCGATCGGGCACTTGACCACGGATCGCAATCTGCAAGCGCTGCTGATCGCCTTCACGTTTGGTGCGTTTTTGGAGGGAGCGGCCGGCTTTGGCACGCCGGTGGCGGTTGCAGCGTCGATTCTGGGCGGTCTTGGATTCCCGGCGTTTTATGCGGCAGGAATTTGCCTGCTTGCGAACACTGCGCCCGTAGCGTTTGGGTCGATCGCCATTCCGCTGGTAACGCTGGCGGGCACGACGGGCATTCCTATAGAGCTGCTCAGCAAATATGTCGGGCGGTTGTGCGCGCCGGTATCGCTGTTTATTCCGGCGTATCTGGTGTTGGTGATGGGCGGCGTGCGCTCCATTCGCCAGGTTTGGCCGGCGGCGCTGGTATGCGGCGTGAGCTTTGCGGGGATGCAGTTCGCGATATCGAATTTCGTCGCGCCGTATCTCACGGATATTTTGAGTTCCCTGGCGGCGATTGTGGCGTTGGTTGTTCTGCTGCGGTTCTGGAGTCCGGGCGGTGTAACGAGGACCAAACAGGAATACCGATTCGCGGAGGTGGTGTGGGCGTGGTCACCGTACTTGTTGCTGGTTGGGTTGATTCTGTTGTGGAGCTTGAAAGATGTGGCAGCGGTCCTGAATCGCGCGAGTATGGTCATTGCCTGGCCGGGTCTTCACAATGTTGTGCAGCAGGTTCCGCCGGCAGTGACTCAAGCCGCTCCCTATGCGGCGATTTACCGGTTTCGGTTTCTAGTGGAAGCGGGGACGGCGTGCGCGGTTGCAAGTCTCGCCTCCGCACTGTTATTGGGCGTGACGCCGCGCCGGTTTGTGTGGCTGGCGCTGGAATCGGCGAAGCAGTTGAAGTTTTCGTTCGTCAGCATCACGGCGGTGCTTGCTCTGGCGTTTGTGATGAACTACTCGGGGGCGACAGCGACGCTGGGGCTCGCATTTGCGGCGACGGGGCGGGCATTCCCGTTCTTCAGCGCGATGCTGGGCTGGTTGGGAGTGTTTCTGACGGGCAGCGATACCTCCGCAAATGCGCTGTTTGGGAGTTTGCAGAAAGTGACGGCGACGCGCCTTGGATTCAACCCGGCTTTGATGGCGTCGGCGAATTCGGCGGGCGGGGTGATGGGGAAGATGATCAGCTTGCAGAGCATTTCGGTGGCGGCTGCGGCGGCGGGATTACAGGCGGAAGAGGAGCCGCGACTATTTCGATTTACGCTGAAGCACAGCGTGTTTCTGGCGAGCGTGGTTGGGGTGTTGGCGATGGTGTACGCGTATGCGGGTTAGCCGGACCAGGAGGTCCGGCGCGGACGAGGACGTCCGCCCTACAACGCAGTTAATCTTGTTTTAGCCGCCGATGGAGTACATGGGGCGTTGGGGGGCGACGAAAGAGGGACGGTTGATGTCGTGGCCGATCCACTTCTGCCAAACGTTGGAGCGGATGGCGGCTTCGAGGGCGGGTTTTAAGTCGGGGCTGTCGAGCAGGTGCTTGACGTCCGTCTCTTCTCTTGCGAAGAGGCAATAGCGCAGTTTTCCATCGGCGGTCAAGCGCAGGCGATTGCAGTTGAGGCAGAACGGGCGGCTGACGGATGCGATGAAACCGACGCGATGGCCGTCCGCGAATTGATATTCGGTGGCGGGGGCACGAGGATCGGGGTCGGGGACGGGAGTCAAAGGGCCGAACTCGCGAGCGAGCATGTCGATCATCTGGTCGGCTGTCAGCACTTGGTCGAGGGACCAGAGATGCTGGGCGTCCAGCGGCATGAATTCGATGAAGCGGACTTCGATGTTGCGGTCGCGGGCGAAACGAGCTAGGGACGTGACGTCCGGCTCGGTGAGGCCCTTGATTGCTACGGCATTGAGCTTGATCGATTTGAAGCCGGCGTCGAAGGCGGCATCGAGGCCGGCGAGAACGCGGTCGAGCTCATCGCGGCGGGTGATCATACGGAAACGGTCGCGGTCGAGCGTATCGAGATGGATGTTCAAGCGGCGCAGGCCAGCATCGTAGAGCGGTTTAGCCGCGGCGGCCAGGAGAACCGCGTTCGTGGTCAGGGCTAAATCGCGGATGCCATCGAGTTGCTGAAGCGCGGCGATCAAATCCGGCAGCTTGGGGCGGAGAAGCGGCTCGCCGCCGGTGAGCCGGATTTTCGAGATGCCGAGAGGCAGGGCGGTTGATACGAATCGAACGATCTGGCGGAAGCTGAGCAGGGAAGAAATCGGTGAGAACTCTGCGCCGTGCTCGGGCATGCAATAGAAACATCGAATGTTGCAGCGGTCCGTGACGCTGATGCGCAGATCGGAATGCGTGCGGCCAAAGGAATCGATCAGCGGACCGGCGAGGGGCGGCTGCGGGATGGGCGGCGGGGCGAGTTGGACAAGTTGGCTCACGAGGAGATTAGGTGAGCGAAGGCGTTCAACGAACGCGCTCCTCGATTAAGGTGAGGCGGTTGTCCATTTCAGCAATCTTGCTGACGATGAGTTTGATATCAGAGCGGATCTCGCGAATATCCTCCCTGATTTCTCTGATGCAGTCCTTCACGCCCCACCACTGGACCAAGCTGATGATCAACGAAGCGAGAATCGTGAAGCAGGGAATGCCGATCGCTAAGTAGAGCTGGATGTTCGTCATACCCTTTGCCTATGTCTTATCTTACGGCCAGCATGCGTTCGAGGGGGAGAAGAGCGCGTTCGATGATGTCGGCCGGCAGCTCGATGCGGGGCTCGAGATTTTCAAGGCAGGCGCGCACTTTTTCGAGCGAATTGAGCTTCATGTAGGGGCATTCGCTGCAATTGCAGTTCTCGTTGGCCACGAAGTGAAAGCGCTTCCGGGGCGCAAGTTTCTCGAGCGAATAGCGGACGCCGCTTTCAGTCATGACGATGAATTCATCCGCGCTTTGGGTGGTACACCAATCGACAATAGCGGAGGTGGAACCGATAAAATCGGCCATTCGGAGAACGTCGGCAGGGCACTCCGGATGAGCCGCGACTAAGGCACTGGGGTGCTCCGCGCGAGCGGCGGTGACGCGCCGGGCGGGAAACGTGGCGTGCACAATGCATGCGCCTTGCCAGATCTGCATATTCTTACGGCCGGTTTGTTGCTTGACGTAATTGCCCAGGTTGATATCGGGCAGGAACAGAATGGGCTTGTTCGCGGGAATGGAATTCACGACCGCTACGGCATTGCGCGACGTGCAGAGAATATCGCTCTCGGCTTTGACTTCGACTGAAGTGTTGATGTAGCTGACGATGACGTGCCCGGGATGGCGTCTCCGGAAAGCGCGGACGCCTTCAACGGGGCAGCTATCGACGAGGCTGCAGCCGGCGTTCTTATCCGGGACAACGACGATGCGCTCCGGGTTCAGAACCTTGGCGGTTTCGGCCATGAAGCGGACGCCGCAGAAGGCGATGACGTCACCTTCGAACTTTCGGGCGATGCGGGCGAGCTCGAGGCTGTCGCCGACGGAATCGGCAAGTTCCTGGATCTCGGGCTCCTGGTAATGGTGAGCCAGAATGATGGCGCGGCGCTGCCTCTTTAGATCGAGGATTTCTTCGGCGAGTGTAGGCGCGGCAACCATGTAATTCGTTGGCTACCTTGATTTTAACGCAAAAGGAGAGAGGCACGGATGCCTCTCTCCTTTGCTTGCGCGGTACTTCAGCGGCGCTTAGAACACGAACTTGGCGCCTAACTGGACGTTGCGATTGCCGTTATAGGAACCGGTGATGATTGCCGGACTACCGGGGCCGATGCCGGCTATGTCCGTAGCGCCGACGTTCACTCCGAAATTCGGATGGTTCAGCGCGTTGTAGCTTTCCAATCGAAGTTGCAGGGATTTCCTCTCTGTGAAGATGAAGTTCTTATAGAGGCCCAGATCGAGGTTCATAGCGCCGTAATTCCGGAAGGTGTTCCGTCCGCTCATGTCACTTGGGTATGGACCGAAGTCGGCGTTGCCGGTGATTGGATTCAGGAATGATTCGTCTACCTGAGAGGAGGAAATGTTATAGACCGTATAGGTGTTGGGACCACCGCCAAGCGATGCAGGCGTGGCAGGGCGGCCAGTCACGTTGCTCATCGTGTTAAGCCCGCCAATGAATGCGGCACGGAACGTGGCGGTGTACTGGTTGTTGGTGCTGTCGTAGATCGTATAGGGGAAGCCGGTGTTAGCGGTAAAGAGAGGCGTCAGTTCCCAGCCTCCAAAGATGTATTTCACGATGCCCTTCGAATTCTTACCGAAGGGAATCCGCCAGACGGCGCTCACCGCAATGCGATGACGGATATCGTAGACCGAGTTTCCCCAATCGAGTCCTGGGTTGAAAGGATCGGTGTATCCGAGACGCCCTTGCTGGTTCGCCGCGCTGCTGAAGGTATCGCTGAGATCGTCCATGGCATGCGCCCAGGTGTAGTTCGCAGTCAAAGTCAGGCCTGCGGCTTCCCAATTGCGCGCCGTGAAGCGAAGATTCAGCGCGTTGTAGCTCGATTGGCCGCCATCGGTGCGCAGGTTGATGTTGGTGTATTGGGTATTTAGGAGGCGAGCGGAGCAAGCCCCGGGCGTACAGGTGTAGGTGCTCGGCAGATAAACGTCGCCGCTACCGGGGCGATTGGGATTCTCAATAGAATACATGCGTTCGCCCATGGAGCCTGAATAATCGGCGCCCGCTATAAAGTTTCGCCCGAACTGATGCTCGAGCGATGCGCTGTAGATGTGAGCATACTGCGTCTTCAGGTTCTGGTCGATGGCGCGAAGACTAACCTTTGGGAGAGCCTTGGTGCCGCTGGATCCGCCGAGCGGACCAGCTGTGTTGGCAGTGATGGGAATTACCGGGGTATCAACGCCCGCGACCAAAGAGATGACTGCATAGTTGGGCGGGTTCTGAATGACATTGAATGTTACGTTTCCGAAGTCGCGTTCGTAGCCTATGCCGTAGCCGCCGCGAAACGAAGTCTTGCCATCCCCGAAAACGTCGTAGGCGAACCCAACGCGAGGAGCGACATCGCCCCAATCTTGGGAGTAGAGACCGTGTATCGGACTGTTTGGGATGGTCGTGACAAATCCATTAGCAATCTGCTGGATGTAGTTTCCGCCGCCTCCGAGATAGAAATTGGACATAAGATTTGGATTTTCGTTGCTGGGAGGGCCAAAGTACTCCCACCGCAGGCCTAGATTCAATGTCAACCTAGGAGTGACTTTCCAGGAATCCTCGCCGTAAATTGCAAATTCGTTGAACCGAAGGCTCCGGGCAAAGGACGGTGGTCCCACGGGAAGACTGACGGTACAGGCCGGGGTAATAGTAGAAGGAACATTAGAGTTCGGACAAGGATATTTCCCCTGGGGATTGATAGCGCCCTGGAATGAGAACAGATCGCCATTCAAAAGGTTATCGGTGGAATCGCCAAAGTTCAACCCAAGCGTTCCGACGGAGTTCTCATATGCGCCAAAGGTTCGATTGTCGCGAAGGTTGGTGTAAGAACCACCGAAGCGCAGGTCGTGCTTGCCTTTGACAATGGTGATGTCTTCATAGGGCTGAATGAAGTTTTGCGGACCGCCAAACGGAATCGCGGAGCCTGGGCTGAATGGCAGGTAACCGGGAAGCGCGATGGAGTAGTTGCCCGCCTGCTGCAGGCCGTAATAGAGGGTTGTTGCGGGGGGCTGTACACCTAGAGGCTGGTTATTGACGAATCGATTGAAATCGATTTTCGATTGAGAGACAAAGGTGGGGCTGAAGGTGTGCGTGATGGAAAGAATCGCGCTCTGATTGTTCTCCAGCGACCCGGTGTCGAAACCTGCGTAGGGGCTGGTGGCGTTCGTACCGGTGAAAAAGTTCTGATTCGACAGAGCATAGGACGCAAAGAGCTGGGTCTTGTCGCTCAAGTTGTAATCGACACGGCCGATCTGGGACCAGCTGTTCTGTGGGGTGCCGCCGCCCGAGTCAGAAGGAACGTTCCACTCGACCAGATTCATCACTGGCGTGTTCGGGTTCAGCGAATTGCAAGGACCGCCGGCCGCCCCCTTAGCGCAGAATCCCCCAGGGGCCGGGAAGTTGGCCTTGGTGAATGTGTTCAGCGTGACGAGGCCGGGGCGAAGCTTGCCGAGCGAGTTGAAATAGGCTTGCGTCGCCGGCGCCGATAGGGCGAGCAACTGCGGGGTAGGAACGTAAGCAAATTGCGCCGAGCCGCTGCGAATGCGCGTCCATTCCACATTTTCAAAGAAGAACAGCTTATTCTTCAATTTCGGGAGAACCGGACCACCGATAGAGAAACCGAAAGCGTTGCGCACATAGATCGGCTTCGGAGTGCCGGTCGCATTGTTGTTGAAACTATTCGATGCGAGCGATGAGACGCGGTTGAACTCGTAGGCCGAGCCGTGATATTCGTTGGTGCCGCTCTTGGTGACAAGGTTCACTACGCCACCGGTCGCGCGTCCATACTCGGCCGTGAAGTTATTGGTGATGATGCTGTATTCCTGGACGGAATCGACGGGCACCATCTGGCCAATGCCTGCACCGAACTCGTCGTTGTTGGCGACGCCGTTCAACAGGATGTTATTCCCAGAGGAACGCTGGCCATTGATGGCAAACCCAACATTGCGGCCGGCGGGATCAGCCGGGGAAATATTGCCTGAAATCTCCACGAAGTCGTACGGATTGCGCGTCTGGGTGGGCAGCTCGAGTACCTGCCGGGTGTCGACAGTGGTGGCAAGCGTTTGGGTCTCGGTGTTGACCTGAACCGCGCTTTCCGTAACCTGAACCGTGGTTCCGGTCGAGCCCACGGCCAGCTTCGCATCCATCGACAGCTTCGAGCCGACGGTGACAGTGATACGTTGCTTAAACGTGGAAAACCCACCCGATTGGATGGTGACGTCGTAATCTTCCGGGTTTAAGTTGGCCAACGTGTAGGTACCGGACGACGAGGTTGTGGTGTTTCGAACCGTGCCGGTCTGAACGCCGGTGGCTGTTACGTTCGCTCCTACCACGACCGCGCCGGTCGGATCGGTAACTGTACCGCTGATTTGGCCGGTTTCCGTCTGGGCCCAGACCAGGCAAGCGATGGCCAGCAGGGCAAGACACAGCCGCAATATTTGATTTCGCGTCGATTGAGACAAGAGAGAATCCCCCAAAGAAAGTGTTAACTGCCGAGAGGCGGGCTCAGCGTGACTGCGTGAGCGGTAGCACTCCCCTGCGGGGGGTAGTAGCAATTCAGGAGCCATCCTCAGGCGCTTCTCAGGAATTTATAAAGTTCTTGTTAACAGGAGTTTACAAGCAGCGCGGGGGTGACGGCGCTTACCGATTCTGGAAGAAACAGATCCAGGGATTCCATTATGCGGAGGGTTGAGGATAAACGAGGGGAACCGCTCCCTGCGGTCACGGCTCAGATCCGGTCCGATGTCGGATCCGGTGCGATAGTCGGATCCGGTCCGATGTCGGATCGGGGGCGATAGTCGGATCCGGGGACGATAGGCGGAGCCGGGGCGATAGGCGGATTCGGTGCGATAGGCGGATTCGGTCGGATAGTCGGATCCGGGGACGATAGGCGGAGCCGGGGCGATAGGCGGATTCGGTGCGATAGGCGGATTCGGTGCGATAGGCGGATTCGGTCGGATAGTCGGATCCGGTGCGGTAGAAGGCGCTCAGCGGGCGGCGAGCAGAGCCCTGAGATGGCGGGCGCGCTCGGGGGAGCGCAATTGCCGAAGAGCTTTGGCTTCAATCTGCCGAATGCGCTCGCGAGTGACATCGAATTCCTGGCCGATTTCTTCGAGCGTGTGTTCGCGCTCGCAGCCGATTCCGAAGCGCAGACGGATGACTTTCTCTTCTTTGGGCGAGAGCGTCTTAAGGATGTTCGCGGTCTCATCGCGCACGTTCGAATCGATGACCGCATCGACGGGGGAACCGACCCAGCGATCCTCGATGAGATCGCCCAAAGCGGACTCGCCATCGCGGCCGACCGGCGTTTCGAGCGAAACCGGATCGCGCGAGATGGTCTTGAGCTTTTGAACCTTCTCGACCGGGATATCCATGCGCCGGCTGATCTCTTCGTTGGTCGGAACGCGGCCGAGCTCTTTTTCAAGCTCGCGCGTGGCGCGCAGGAACTTGTTCATGCTCTCGTTCATATGAACGGGAATGCGGATGGTGCGCGATTGGTCGGCGATAGCGCGGGTGATGGCCTGGCGAATCCACCACGTCGCGTAGGTCGAGAACTTGTAGCCGCGGCGGTACTCGAACTTGTCGGCGGCGCGCATCAGGCCGATGTTGCCTTCCTGGATGAGATCGAGAAGGTGCAGACCGCGATTGACATACTTCTTCGCAACCGAGACCACCAAGCGCAGGTTGGCCTCTACCAGGTCCTTTTTGGCGCGCTCGGCCTCAATCTCGCCGTGCCGGATTACCGAAATGCTATGCCGCAGATCGGGAAGCGATGCGCCGGCTTCGTTCTCTTTCCTCTTGAGATCGCGCTTCAGCTCTTTGACGCGCAACTGCGCCGAAGCCGAATTGCGCACTTCGAGCCGCTTCACTTCAGCGTCGAGAATGGACATCTCGTCGGCCGTCTTCTCGATTGCGCGGACGAATTCCTTCCAGCGGGCGACGTTGAACGGAATGCCCCGCAGCGCGCGGGAAAGCTCGACCTTAGCGCGCGCCACTTTGCCGGCCCAGCGCTTGCGGAGTTTTTTATTGCCGGGAGCGACCGAAGCATGCTTGTCAATAGTCTGCTGCAGCTTCTTGTAGGCGCCCAGGTAGACCACAAACAGATCTACGATCTCGTTACGGCGCTTGAGATCCGCGGCGCTGCCCTCTTCGATCTCTGAGGGAGGGAAATCGATGTAACTGTCGACATCTTCCGCGCCTTTGCGCACCAGTTCGCCGAACTCGCTCACTAAGGTGTGAATCAGCGGAGAGCGGCTGATGGCTTTCTGCATCCGCAGCTTGCCGCGTTCCATTTTGCGGGCCAGGGTCACTTCGCCTTCTCTGGTCAACAAAGGGACGGAACCCATTTCGCGCAGATACACGCGTACCGGGTCGTCGGTATAAATCGACTCTTCTACCTGCGGGACACCATGGAACTCCTCGTCCTGAACTTCTTCCGGATGGAAGAAATTGGCGTCTTCGTCGAACGGGAGCCCTAAGGGTTCATGCCCATCGGGTAAATATTGATCCTCGAACTGATCCACCTTACTTAATCACCTCTAATACGCGGAAACCACTCGGCCCACAGGGCGCCCCCGGTCGCGGCTGGAAAATCATAGCTGGACCGCACCTAAGCCAGCGGGAAAATAGGGAATAAAGCCTCGTCTCAGAAAAGGGGTAGTCTCTCACCGGCGCCGCACCGCAGCCGGATGCAGTTGCCAATAATGTGAGTATTGCGCGCACTTATTATACCCGTTTTTCTGGCCGGAGTTAACACCTATTTAGAAAGATTGTTCGGCAAAGTGATTGGTTACACAAAAGATAGCCGACGCTCTATAGGTTAGACTTTTCGATGCAACATAACGTTTTTCAGTTCGTTTAAGAATTCTTCCGGGTCTTGAAAGTCGCGGTAAACGGAGGCAAATCGCACATAAGCGATCTTATCCAGGGAGCGGAGGCGTTCCATCAAGAGCTCCCCCAGAAGGGTGGTGGGCAACTCTCTTTCGGGGCTCTCGAGGAGAGCCGATTCCATCTCATCGACCAGTTCAGCCAGTTTCCCCATGCTGACGGGGCGCTTTTCGCACGCCCTGAGCAGGCCATTCAGCACTTTTTGGCGATCGAATTTCTCTCGCCTCCCGTCTTTTTTGATGACCATATAGGGCACTTCGTCGCAACGTTCGTAGGTGGTGAAGCGGCGTTCGCAGGCGAGGCACTGGCGGCGGCGGCGGATGGAATCGCCCTCCTTGCTCTCCCTGGAATCGATTACTTTATCCTCACGATGGGCGCAGAAGGGACAGGTCATAAGGCTTAAGCCATTATCAGTGAGCGGGAGGGGGACGTCCGTGCGGGCTAAAAGCCTACCCCGGAATGGCTGGTTTGCATTGAACTTCCGGGCAGTATCTATCGTTTATGGAGGTGTATGTCGGCCGCCGCAGTTGCTCAGAGTCCGTTAAGCTCAAGAGCGACGGGTGCGGGTTGGAGTTGGGCCGGCGCCATCAGCTGGGAGAGAACACGCCGGTTGGATGTCGAAACGAGTCTGATTGAGCGCTGCCTGAGGGGAGAACAAGGCGCCTGGGAAGAGCTGGTGAAGACCCATACCCGTCGTGTGTATTCAATCTGCTACCGATTTACGAACCGGGACAACGAGGCGCAGGATCTCACGCAGGAAGTTTTTCTGCGGGTTTTCAAGACGCTGGGGAGTTTCCGTTCGGGCGAGGGTTCGTTCGTCGTATGGCTGAGCCGATTGACGAGGAATTTGCTGGTGGATCATTATCGGCGGACCAAGCACGAACGGGTAACGGATTCGATCGGCGATAAGCTCGGGATCCTCGAGGAGAAGACGGCGCAGCATTCGCGGACGGATGGGCTGGTGGCGGGACGAGAAGCGGGGGAGCTGCTGCAGGCGGCCTTGCAACGGCTATCGCCGGAACTGCGCGAAGCGGTGATACTGCGAGATCTGGAAGAGCTGGAATATCGCGAGATCGCGCGGGTATTGAATGTACCGGAAGGAACGGTTAAATCGAGACTGAACCGCGGGCGCGCGGAGCTGGCGCGGGTTCTGAGGCGGAACAAGGTCACCGTGTAGGAATGAAGCCATGAACTGCGCGGAATTCGAAACTGTTTTGGCCGATTACCTCGACGACACGCTTTCGCCTGGCGAGCGGAGCGCCATCGAGCAGCATGCATTAGAGTGCGCCGCGTGCGGCGAGTTCCTGCGCGACGTGACCGGCGCGGTGAGTTTTCTGAAACGCGCTGAGGACGTAACACTGCCGTCCGAGCTGGTGACGCGAATCGCGTACCAGGCGCCGATGGGAAAAAGCAGAGGGCCGCTCGAGACGCAAGGAGTGCTCAGCAGGCTGGCGGGCAAGTGGCTACAGCCGTTTCTGCAGCCGCGATTGGCGATGGGAATGGCCATGACCATTTTGTCGTTGGCGATGCTGGAGCGCTGCACCGGCACGCACGTGCAACACATTCAGGCGGCGGATCTGAATCCGGCGAGAATTTGGGGCGGCGTGGAAGATAAGGCGATTCGCTTAAAAGACCGCGGCGTGAAGTATTACGAAAATATCCGCCTGGTTTATGAAGTAGAGACGCGCCTGAAGGAATTCGAGAATCAGCAAGAAGCCGCGCCGCCGGAACAAGCGGCGCCGGCCAAGAACCAGGACACTAATGGCGGTCGAACAGCGCCGCCCGAAGGGGACAAACCAAAATGAACTGCTATCTGCATCCAGACACGCCCGCGACGGCTTTTTGCCGGTCGTGCGGGAGGCCCCTTTGCGGCTTGTGCCAGCGGCCTTATGAAGGAACGGTGTTTTGCCAGGATCACGCACCGGTCGCCGGGTATACGAATCCAGCCGATGCGAATGCGGCGGCGAATCCCTACTATCAAGCGCCTTCCGGTGTCGCCACGGCGCCGGTCCAAACCTCGCCAGGATTGGCTTTTATTCTGGGATGGATTCCCGGAGTGGGAGCGATTTACAACGGCCAATATTTGAAGGGGTTGGTGCATGCGGTCATCTTTGGCTTGCTGATCAGCTTGATCACCGCCGCGGACAACTCCTCGGGCCAGCCGCTGTTGATCATGATGATGGTGGGGTTTGTCTTCTACATGCCGTTCGAGGCGTACCACACTGCAAAGAAACGGCAGGCGGGCGCTCGAGTGGACGAGTGGTCGAGCCTCTTATCGCAAAGCAGGTATACGGGACATGCTCCAGTGGGGCCCATCATTCTGATTCTGATCGGCGTCGTTTTCCTGTTGGACTCTCTGCACGTGATTGAATTCCGGCAGTTCGGCCGGTTTTGGCCCGTGATTCTGATCCTGGTGGGAGCGTACATGCTCTATGCGCGCGTAACCTCGCCCGCAGCCATACCGCCGGCGTCGGAAGAGCCGGGATCGACGGTAAATCCAAATTCGAGCGGACTAATGGGGACGCGCCATGAACAATAGGGGCGTGCTGTTTGCGCAGGCGATTCGTGGACCGATATTGCTGATCACGCTGGGCATCCTGTTTGCGATACACCAGGCCGGGGTGCTGTCATTTTCGCGGACTTGGCCGCTGATCATCATCGTCATCGGAGTGCTGAAGCTGGTTGAGCGGATGGCAGTTCAGCAGCCTCCGATTGCGCCGCCGGGAGGGTCGATGCCGGGAGGACCGGTGGCGGGAGGACCCGTGCGATGAGAGCCCGAGGATCTGTTACCGGGCCGCTGATCCTGATCGCGATCGGCGTGCTGTTCCTGATTCACGCGGTATCGCCCGATTTCCGGATCGGGGAGATGTTGGCTGAATACTGGCCCTATTTGTTGATCGCTTGGGGAGTGATTGCATTTCTCGAAGTCTGCATTCGCGCGATGCGCGGGGCGCCGATACCGACGAACGGAGTGTCGGGCGGCGCATGGGTGCTGGTGGTCTTCATCTGTATCGCGGGTCTTTCCACGTACGAGGTGCGGCGGTCCGACAACTGGTGGCGACGGGCTAGTTTCGAGCGCGGCATTCAAGCTTTCGGCGAAGAACACGATTATTCGATTACACCCACGCAGAGGACGGTGGGGAAGACGCCTCATATTGTGATTGAAAGCTTCCGCGGGGACGCGAAGATCGCCGGTAACGATGGATCGGACCTGACGGTAACGGGCCATAAGACGATTCGCGCGTTCGAATCTCGCGATTCAGATACCGCGAACAGCCAAACGCCGGTGGAGGTTTTGGTTCAAGGAGGGACGGTGATTATCCGCTGCAACCAGGACAAGGCCGGATCGCGCACACCGGTTACGACAGACCTGGATATTTCGGTGCCGAAGGGTGCAACTGTAGAAGCGACCGGCGCGCAAGGGGATTTCGATGTTTCCGCGATCTCGGGCAATGTGGATCTCAGCAGCGAGAATGCCGGCATGCGGCTGCAGGATATCGATGGTAATGTGACCGTCGATACGCGCCGCAGCGATCTGGTGCGATGCACGAATGTGAAAGGAACGGTAGACCTGCGCGGGCGCGGCACCGACGTGGAGCTGACAAACATTGCCGGGCAAGTAACGATCAACGGCGATTACAGCGGTACGCTTTCCTTACGGGATGTGAGCAAGCCGGTTCGCGTGGAAAATATGCGCACGCAGCTCGAGGTGGAGCAAGCGCCCGGAGAAATTCGCCTGGATCGCGGGAGCTTAACAGTGCAGAACGTGGTTGGACCGGTGAAGTTGACCACGCGATCAACCGACGTAACTCTGGACGGCTTCACAAATGGGCTGGAGCTAAGCATAGATAAGGGCGATGTCGATTTGAAGCCGGGCCGATTGCCGCTGGGCAAGATGGCGGTTCACACAAGATCCGGCAACATTGAACTGGCGCTGCCCCAAACCGCCACGTTCGCACTCACGGCAAGCACGAATCATGGCGAGATCGATAACGAATTCGGAGACGCTCTCAAGGAGCGGGCGGAAGGCCGCGGCGCGCGGCTCGAAGGCGCGGTGGGTAGTGGACCGGATTTAAACCTGGTTACCGACCGTGGAAGCATCACGGTGCGAAAAGTGAGCGGAGAGGCAACGCCTTCGAGAGCGGCGCGTATTCGCAAGGACGCGGATAAGGTGCAATTGGCCGAAGCAAAGTAAAAGCCCGGTAAGCGCGCGACGAAGATTCGGTCGCGAGCTTCCGGGCTATGCGCGTGCGCGCTGGTTCGATTAACGCTTGGCGCGGCGGATAGAGCGGCTCAACTGATTTTGCTGCCGATTGACCTGCGTGCGCTCGGCGTTCGTCAGATGGCCGTTGTCGTACTTGCGATCGGCATTTACCTCGTGATTGAGCGCGGCTTCGCGATTTTCAAGGCGCGCCGTCTGGCCGGCATTCAGATTGCCTGACTTGATGCCTTGCGCGATGCGGTCCTGCTGATTTTCCTGGCGTTTCCCTACCTCGCTATTTCCGAATTTGTCCACCGCGCCGTTGTGCTTGTCGGCATAGATCTGTTTGCCGACGCCATTCTGCTGAGCATTGATCTGCTGCTTCTGCGCGGCCGTCAGTTTGCCGCCATCGGCTTTGCGATCGGCGCGAACTTCTCCATTAATCGCTCGTTCTCTGTTTTCAAGATTCGCGGTTTCGCCGGCAGTGAGCTGGCCCGAGCCGACGCCTTGCGCGATACGGTCCTGTTGATTCTCGCGGCGCGAATTAACCTGCGCAAAACTCGACAGGGCAAACGCTCCGAGGAACATGGATGTGAGTGCTAGCTTTTTCATTTCTCCCCCTTTTCTTGCTTCTGGTCTTTGCCAGTTGCTTCACTACCGGAAACGGCAAAACCTGGATTCAGTTGACTTGTGGCGCGGTTAATTTTCGTTCAGTGATAAAAGCCTAGACTGAGAGGAACGCGAGATATATGGCAAAAGCGCTGTGGTTATTGAGCATGGCGGCGGTCGCATTCTGCGCGCAACAGGCTGCACGCGAAACGGTTCGCATCGACAATCGCGACATCGGCGGCGTGGTCACCAGCGTGAACGGGCCGGAAGCGGGTGTGTGGGTGATCGCGGAGACGAAGGATTTGCCAACCAAGTTCGTAAAGATCGTGGTGACCGACGAACGAGGCCGCTATGTTGTGCCCGATCTCCCCAAGGCGACCTACAGTGTCTGGGTGCGCGGATACGGGTTGGTCGATTCACCCAAGGTTCAGGTTACGCCGGGCAAGATTTTGAATCTTACCGCGACCATTGCGCCGAATCCTCACGCGGCTGCGCAATACTATCCAGCCAGCTATTGGTATTCGCTATTGCGCGTGCCGGACAAGAGCGAGTTTCCGGGGACGGGGCCGGAAGGCAATGGCATTTCGCCCAGCATGAAAAGCCAGGCGCAATGGCTGGAGCGTATAAAGACGGACAGCTGCTGGTCGTGCCATCAACTCGGCAATAAAGCGACACGCGAGATACCGCAAGCGCTGGGCACTTTCGATTCTCCGGTGAAGGCGTGGGAGCGGCGGATACAGTCGGGGCAAGCCGGCGGAAATATGGTCAGCGGCATCAGCCAGCTTGGGAAGGATCGGGCACTCACGATGTTCGCGGACTGGACCAGCCGGATTGCGGGAGGCGAATTACCGCCCGCGCCGCCACGGCCGCAAGGCGTGGAACGCAATGTCGTGATTACCGAGTGGGATTGGGCAACACCGAAGGCGTATCTGCACGATGAGATCGCGACCGACAAGCGAAATCCGACGGTGAACGCGAATGGTTCGCTCTATGGCGCTCCCGAGCTGAGCACGGATTTCATCCCGGTATTAGATCCGGCGCACAATGTGGCAAGCCAATTGAAGATGCCAGTGCGCGATCCCGACACGCCGAGGCCGGACAAACCGCTGCAGGCTTCTGTGTATTGGGGTGACCAAGCCATTTGGGACAGCCAAGCCAACATGCACAATCCGATGTTCGACGAAAGAGGAAGGGTGTGGTTCACTTCCGCAATCCGCGCTCCAGATAATCCCGCTTACTGCAAGCAGGGATCGAACCAGCCTTCGGCCAAGCTGTTTCCATTGAACCGGAGCGGCCGTCAACTTGCGATGTACGATCCTGCGACAAAACAGTTCACGCTTATCGACACGTGTTTCAGCACGCATCATCTGCAATTCGCACACGACGCCAACCGCACGCTGTGGACCAGCAGCGGCGGAGGCGGCGATGTTGTCGGCTGGCTGAATACGAAAATGTTCGAGCAGACCCACGATGAGGAGAAATCGCAGGGCTGGACTGCGCTGATTCTTGATACGAACGGAAATGGAAGGCGAGACGAATACGTAGAGCCGAATCAGCCAGTCGATCCCTCGAAAGACAAGCGGATCTCAGGAGCGTTCTATGGCGTGACAGTGAGTCCGGTCGACGGCTCCGTGTGGGGTTCGGTGCTGGGTTTCCCGGGCAGAATCGTGCGGCTGAACCCGGGGCCCAATCCGCCGGAAACCGCTTTGGCGGAAGTGTACGAACTGCCCTGGAACAATCCCAAAGCGCCGGTTCAAGGATTCTCACCGCGAGGGCTGGACATCGATCGAAATGGCGTGGTTTGGACCGTGGTTGCCAGCGGACATCTGGCCAGCTTCGACCGGCGGAAGTGTGCGGTGCTGAACGGGCCGACGGCGACAGGGCAGCACTGTCCGGAAGGCTGGACACTTTATCCGTTTCCTGCGCCGCAGCTCAAAGGTGTGAGCGATTCCGGGAGCGCCGAAGCCAGTTACTACGACTGGGTCGATCAATTCGACACATTCGGATTGGGGGCGAATGTGCCGATCGCAACCGGGAACGGCGAAGACGCTTTACTTGCACTGGTGAACGGGAAATTCGTGGTTCTGCGCGTGCCGTACCCTATCGGATTTTTCGCGAAAGGATTAGACGGCCGCATCGACGATGCGAAGGCGGGCTGGAAGGGCAAAGGGCTGTGGTCGACCTATGCCACGCGAGCGGTTGCGCACATTGAAGGCGGCAAGGGAACCACCAGCAAAGTGGTGCATTTTCAATTGCGCCCGGACCCGCTCGCGCACTGATTGTGGATGGGCCGCACAGCAGCTTCCCGCGAGTATGGAGCCGCACTGCCTTCAATGTCGGAAGCGAAGCGGATGCGGAATCGATTGCCGAAAAGCTTCAACAGCGTTGGCCGCCTTCTGAGTATGGATTTCATATTCACGTCATCGGCGGCGCGGCTGGCACGGACATAAACATCCGCGTCTGGAACAGCACCGGGATTCAAGAGAGCGGGATCGCCTACGCGAGCGACCATGCGGGGGCGGAAAATCCGATTGGCAGCGCCGCGTTGGAAGAAGTGGAATATATAGTCGATCGTTTAAAACAGGAAGGCAAGCTGAAGGCTTGAAGCGCGCTCGCACGCGCGTCTTATTCCTGCCTGAGAATTTCCCATAGCTCGGACGTATCGCTGTTGACGATATCCCCCACTATTTGCCCCTTCCCAGCCCAAGTGTTAGCCGGTGATCTCCAAGCGTTTTTCTTAGCAGGAGACAGAAGAGCCACAGGACGGCCTCGCCGGGTGATTGTAATGGCGCCGCCGCACTGCTCTATCTCATCCAAGAACGCGAAGCACCGCGCCTTGAATTGTGTTGCGCTCACTACGCGTGCTTTCATCTTGCTCTTATAATAGCGGCCTTTCGTATGATCCTCTCAGTGCCCAGTTTCGCTCGCATTCGTGCATGTGAATAATGGACAGCGCACATTGATTGTTTATCATTGACAGATGCTGATTGTTCCACTCTTATTCCTCTTAATGGGCCAGCAGCCCACGGCAACCGCACCGCAAACGAGGCAGCCCGCACCCCAAACACCCGCTCCTGCGCCCCAGGCGCCTGCACAACCGGGCGGTCGAGGCGGGCGAGGCGGCTTGACAGGACCGGGACCTGCGATCGGTGGGGAAGTGGATGAAACTCCGGTCGTGACGCACCACTCGATCACGGTGCGGGGCAAGACGCTCAACTACACGGCAACGGTTGCGCAGATGCCTTTGAAAAATCCGGAGGGCGAAACGGAGGCGCACATCTTTTATATGGCTTACACGCTCGATGGCGCGAGCGATGCGGCCAAGCGCCCGCTGACGTTTTGCTTTAACGGCGGTCCGGGATCCGCATCCATGTGGGTGCACATGGGTGGCATGGGCCCGCGCAGCCCGAGACTGATGCCGACCGGTGCCATGCCGCCGCCGCCTTATGAAATAAAGGACAACCAGGACACCTGGCTGGACATGACCGATCTGGTGTTTATCGACCCGGTGGGTACTGGTTATAGCCGCGCCAAGACCATTGAGGTCGCGCGCCGCATGAACGGTGTGCAGGGCGATATTCAATCGGTCGGCGAGTTCATGAGGCTCTACGTGGCTCGCTATAATCGCGAACTTTCGCCGCTCTTCATCGCCGGAGAAAGTTACGGCACGTTCCGCGCCGCGGGGCTCGCCGGTTATCTTGTCGATCGCGGGTTGGCGTTCAACGGAATCGTGCTCATCGGCACGACGCTTAATCTAGAAACCATCTGGAGCCGCAGCGACGATCTGGTGTATGAGCTCGAGCTGCCGACCTATGCGGCCGATGCCTGGTATCACAAGAAGGTGGCCGCCGACCTGCAGAATAAAGATCTGAAATCGTTTGTGCAAGAGGTGAAGAGTTTCGCGACAGGCGAGTTCGCGCTGGCCTTGAATAAAGGCGATCAGCTGCCTCCGGCCGAGCGGAAAGCGATTGTTGAAAAACTGGTGCGCTATACCGGCCTGGATGCGCACTACATCGAGGAAAGCAACCTTCGTTTCGACGTATCGCACTTTGCGCGGCAACTTCTTCGCGACAGGGAACAGACTATCGGCCGCTACGATGGCCGCCTTACCGGCCCGTCGTCGCTGAACACCGGCGAGACCAGCGAGTTCGATCCGTCGAGCACCGAAATCACGCCTCCCTTCACCGCGGCATTTACCAATTACATACGCACGGAGCTGAACTATAAGACGGATATGTATTATTACCCGAGCGGCGGCATTCAGCCCTGGGACTACGGGGTTCAGAACGGGTTTGGCGACACGACCAGCCTGCTGAAAAATGCCATGACCAGGAATCCGTATATGAAGGTGTTGGTGGCGGCCGGCTACTATGACCTGGCCACGCCGTTTTACGCGGTCGAATATACGTTCAATCATATGGGCTTGAATCCGGAGATGCACAAGCGGATCTCCTGGGCCTATTTCCAGGCGGGTCACATGCTGTACATCGACAGCGATTCGCATACCAAGCTGCACCACGACGTAGGCGAATTCTTATCGAGCGCGCTGCCGAAGGGGGACCTTCAGTAAGAGCTGCGAACGTACATTTGACTCGGCCGGATGGTCTATACTGTTGGTATAGACTGACCGGTGGAGGGCGCGTACGTGGCAAATACAGGTATCGCGAAGTTGTTCCGGAACGGGCGCAGCCAAGCCGTTCGATTACCGCAAGAGTTTCGCTTCGAGGGCGATCGGGTTCGCATTCGCCGGGTTCGTGACGGAGTGCTGCTCCAGCCAGTTGCCTTCGATACGCGTGCATGGTTCGCGACGCTGGATCGGCTTAATTCAAACGACTTTAGCGTGGAAGGCCGGAACCAGGCGGTGACGCCGCGCCGGAAGATCTTCGATTGAATTACCTGCTGGACACCAACGCGTGTATCGCCCTTATCAACGGCAGGCCCGCACCAGTACGGACTCGATTTCAGAGAGCTATCGATGATGGCGGAAAGGTTTTTGTCTCGACTGTCGTTATTTTCGAACTTTGGTACGGGGTCTCAAAGAGCTCGCGGCCCGAAGCTAACTCAGAACTGGTTCGAAGGTTTCTGATGGGTCCGATCGATCAGCTACCCTTCGACGACGAAGATGCCCGAGTCGCCGGCGCAATACGAGCGGAGTTGGAGCGTGCGGGAAAACCGATCGGAGCGTACGATCTTCTGATTGCCGGTCAGGCATTGCGCCACAAATTGAAGCTGATCACTGCAAACGTTTCCGAGTTCAAGCGGATTAAGGGCCTGCACTGGGAAGATTGGGGCGAAGGCTTCCTGCGAAGCTCGATCATGACTACTTCGGGCGGGCAGTTGAAGCGGACCGGCAGGAGCGCGCAGCCGGCGCCGGCCGTTGTGTAGCCATGCATCCGGTTGTGCACCCAGGGTCCCTAGGAAAGCGCCTTAGGGCATTTTGCATTGTGACGAAGGGAACCGATACCCGGGATACGAATCTGCCCGGCATGGGTATGGCCGCAGAGGTAAAGATCGATATTGCCCTCCGCCGCCTCACTGTATAATTCCGGTGCGTGGGCGAGTAGAATCTTGAATTCGTCTGACGGCACAAATTCAAGTGCGCTGTCCAGATCGTCGCATTGATAGTCGAAGGGATCATCCACCCCGATGAGCCAAAGCGACGCGTTCCCTTTGCTGATTTCGGCGGATTCGTTGATCAGCATTCTCACGCCCATCTCTTCGAGGGCAAACGCCATCTCGGAGGAATCGTGGTTGCCGAGAATACCGAAAATGCCGTGGCTTGCGGAAATGCCGCCGAGGATGGCTCTCATACACGCGTATACCTTCTCGCAAGGCCCTCGATCCTCGAATCGGTAGTCGCCGGTGAGTACGCACACGTCCGGTCGCAACTCGCGGATCAACGGGATTAACGTTTCGGTCAGACCGTCTGTTCCGTCGATATGCAGATCGGAAATTTGCAGAATTTGGAATCCATCGAAGGCTGGAGGCAGGTTCGGGAAGTCGAGGCAGACGCTTCGAACAGTGGGAGTAATGGCGTTCCGGACGCCTCGTCCATAGAGCCCGGTAATCTGCAAGCCACGCTTTAACAGTGGCCGAGTGAAATAGTGCTCGAACTTTCGCCACAGCGGACCATGCCGGAAGGTATGGCCAATTTCCGCGAAATGCTGTTCGATCGCGAGGCGAGCCTTCAGGCGTTCGGCTAATGAGCGCTCCTCGATGGAGTGACTAACTGGCATGTCGAGGAGATGGCATCTGAAAGCACATACATTTAGTTTGCCTCATCCTCTTCACGTTGGATATAGGACAAATTGACCGTGGGTCTAAGGTAGAAGAGTGGACCAAGGAAAAGTTATCTTTCAGGCCCAGCGATAACGAAGTACGTCCGCGAGGTGGGAGTAAACGGGCCGGATGTTCTCCGGCGATTGCGTAAAGAGACCGCATCGCACCCTCAGGCGCAAATGCAGATTACGCCCGAACAGGGGCAATTTTTCCGCGTATTGCTGCAATCGATCAGCGCAAGAAAGACATTAGAGGTAGGAGTGTTCACCGGATACAGCTCGACGTTACAGCAATGGCTTTGCCGCTGAGGGGCGGGTGATTGCATGTGACGTCAGCGAAGAATTCACAGCCATGGCCAGGCGCTATTGGAAAGAAGCGGGCGTGGAACAAAAGGTGGAGTTGCGGCTCGGGCCCGCCGTTGAGACGCTGCAAAGCCTGATAGCGAGGGAGCGTCCGGGACTTTCGATTTTGCTTTTCTCGATGCGGAGAAGACCGAATACGATGCCTATTACGAGCCGGCGTCTGAAACTGGTGCGGCAGGGGGGTTGATCGCGCTCGATAACATGCTATGGCACGGCCGAGTACTTGAAGCGAGCAACGATGCGGGCACAGCGCTATACAGAAGCTGAATGAGAAGATTCACCACGATCGCGTGTCACTCGCGGTCCTACTGCCGATTGCGGACGGGGTTACGTTGACGCGTAAAAAATGACGCACGCAATTGTGGCGCAAGACGCAGGTATACGGTAATCGCCAATCAGATTTTCCTGGCGACCGCTTCCCATCCCGCAGCAGCTTGTGCTGAATGCTGGGCGGCAGGCGCTGAAACGAGTTCCACAACTCGGATTGGCGGGATTCCGGAGCGCGCCAGAATTCAGCCAACTGTGACAAACGCGTCTCGCTGAAAGCGTTGGCTGCCTCAGGCGAAACGCCATCGCGGAAGCCATACTCCGTCTCTGAGGCTAACCAGGAAAGCGTGTAAGCGGGGTTGAAGTTTGCGGATACACGAAGGCACTCGATTTTGAAGCGCCGCATCCAGTGGCGCAATCCAAATTCGGTGCAGTTGTAATAGTGATGCGGCGCCTCATGAAGCGGCTGCAGAAATGCAGTGTGTATAAAAACTCGGCCGCCCGGCTTGAGCACTCTGCGGATTTCTTCCATCGCAGCTTCGGGCTCGCGATAATGCTCGAAAGCGTTCAAACAAAGTACGGCGCCGAATACTTCGTCTTGAAACGGAAGGTTGTGTACGTCTCCGGCGACATCCGTGTGTTTGAAAATTGTGTACTCGAGTTCAATGACGTTGGGGAACCGACGTGGTGGTTGCGCCTGCACTGAGATTGAGGACTAGGCCCGCGGGTCTCCTCGATAGAGCGGCTCGTCGGGAACTTCATTACTGATGTGGCTGGTGATTGAACCGCTACGTCCTGGCTCGTGAACACCGGTTTGCCTTTGACAAGGGGCCAGCAGCGGCCGGTAATCTCAGATGCGAGCGTGGCATCATCTGTTTGCAGCAAACGCTCCCCGGTTTGCGGGCAGCGTAAAGGGAGTAACGTTAAGGGCACGCAGTTGAACAGTTTCTCTCCTTTGTGAAATGGCCAGCGGAACGGACGGATTCTCGACAGAATTTGAAACGCGCAGTTGCAGCCAAGGATGACGCCTGTTCAGGTCGTCAAGAACGCGCGGCTTGTTTTCCGGAAGCTCGGTGATCGTTTGCAGCATGGATTGACCGTGCATCCGGTATCGCGCGGCGGTTTCGGGCAAGCGGATGACCGAAAAAACCTTTTTCCGCGAACTTGCACCAAAATTCGTAATCCTCCCAGCCCATCGGGTCGAGCGGGCTATAGCCGCCGACAGCAATCCAGCAGGCCTTTCTGACCATAGCCATGGCGTCGATGTAGTTCGCACACTGCAACAGCGCGGGATCGTAGGGCAGCAGGCCGATCTGCCCGGTTCGATCGCCGAAGAGGCTGATGGTGGGATAAACAAAGGCCGCGCCGGTCTGATCCAACGCCGCGATGCACTTATCGAGACAATCGGGAAGCAAGGCGTTGTCAGCGTCGAGCGCCAGGAACAGCTCGGTATCGGAAAAGGCGATGGCCGCGTTGCGGGTGGGACCCAGTTTCGAGTTACGCCGATTCTGCAACAAGCGCGACCATGTTGAATTCGGACGCATGATCGAGCAGCCAGCGATAGACGATCATGGCGGAGTTGTCGGTGGATCGATCGTCGACGACGATGAGATCGATGGCGCGCAAGGTCTGCCGACGAACGGATTCAAGCGCCTCTTCCACCACTCGGGCGTAATTGAAAAGCGGAATCACGACGGAGACGCGGCTATCGCCGCGGCGCGGGGATTGAAACAGAACATCGTAATCCGGCACGGCGATGGCGGGGAGCGTGGCGACGCTATCGGCCTGCATTTCGGAGCGGAAGAGGTCGAAGCGGAGGGGCTCGGGCGCAAGAAATTCGTTGACGCAGGCGGGTAACAAGCAGATTGCGGCGCTCCGGTCCATAAAGCCACAGGACATCCTGATAGGCGCGATCGGCCATGGTACGCCGCAGATCGCCGTCTTGCACGAGGCGTGAGAGACTCTCGTACCAATCGTCGAGCAGTGGCAGCAAGAAACGCCGGTGTCGCCGGGCCGAAGGGCATCGGCAAACGGCTGGGTGGGAGAAGCGATGGTGGGAACGCGGACAAGGGCGGCTTCGAAAAACTTCAGCTCGCTTTTCGCTTCGCAGTAGCGATTGCCGATTTCGAGCGGGGCAATGTTGATATCGAAGCGGGCGTATTCGCGGGGAAGATCTTGGAGAGGAACTCGATCGCGCCATTCGATCTGCGCTTGCAGGGTGTGAAGCTCGGGAAATTCGGCGATGTCGGTGCCGCCGCGAAACAGCACGAGGCGCGCAGAGATGTTTTCGCGGAGGACATCGGCAATGGCCTGGGACGCCACGGCGAAATCGCGCTGATGAGTCAGGGTGCCAGAGGCATATCCGATCCGCACCAGACCGTCGTCGGGTTGCGATCTGCGGCGGCGCAGGGCAGAGCGAGCGCATTCGAGAGTCTCTCTGTCAAAGCCATTCGGGATTATGCTGGCCGGCTTTTTCAGAGCCCTGATCTCGCGAGCCAGCGGAATGGTCGGCGCGGTGCAACGGTCGGCTTCGAGCAGCATCAGCCGGATGTCGCCGTAGAAGTTTCGCACGTCTTCTTCAGAGATGTTCTGGGTTCGAATGCCGTCAATCAGCTCGCGAACGGCGAGCTCGGGTCGAAACATCAGATCGTCGACGTCGAAAAGAATTGCGGCTCCGGCGTCGCGGGCGGCCATGGTAAGGGTTGCGGTCTGGGGAGTCAAGCGCACACGCCAAAACCAGACAACGTCTGCGCCGGCGATTTCGCCGATCCTCGTCGCCGCTTCCGAGCTGCTCATCACAGCGGTCTCGAAAAATTGCGAAGGGAGCGAGCCGGCGATGTTGAGGACTCGGTAGCGATGACCGGGCGTTTGCGGCTCTCCGGAAACAAAGACGATGCGGGGCGGCGGTGCTTTGCCGGGACGAGTTGCTCTGCTGTTAAGGTCAAAGGCCGCGGACGCCTGCCTTCGCGCATGCCTACGCGCACGTAATGGACAAGCGGATTCCAACCCGCGGTGACGATATTTGGATTCTGGGCAACGTACCAGTCGGTATCGAACCAGCGGCTGGGGTCGCGGCCTTCCGCCGCCCCGCAGACCAGGTAATGATGCAGCGAGCTGAGGTTGCCGAGGGCCACATCGGGGTTGTGCTCGAGATAAAAAGCTTCATCGAAAAAAGCGCTAGGGCTGCGCTTCTCTTTCCATCCACGGCGGAGGTAATGGACCAGCGGATTCTCGCCGGCCAGCGCGGTATCGGGTGTCTGAGCCAGATACCAATCGCTATCGAAGAGCGGATGGGGATCGCGCCCCTCTGCACCGCCCGAGACGATATAGTGATCGGACGGACGGATGTTGGCGGCTATTACGTCAGGGCGGTGTTCGAGATAGAAGTTGGTATCGAACAAGGGATGAGGATCGCGCCGTTCGTGCCATCCGCGATGCAGGAAATGCACCAACGGATTCTCGCCGGACGCGGCGACCTCCGGATTTTTCGAAAGATACCAGCGGGTGTCGAACAGCGGATGCGGGTTGCGGCCTTGGGCGGCTCCTTCTCGCAGATAATGCCGGACGGCGCCGGCAGCGGATCTCGGCACAGGGGGGTTTTGTTCGACGTAAAAGACGACGTCGAAATAGCGGTTGGGGTCGCGTCCTTCCGGGCCTAAGAAGTGGAGTAACGGATTGAGGCTTGAGGTTGCGATTTCCGGATTTTGCTCGAAGTAGAAGTGGCTGTCGAAAATGGGGTGCGGATCGCGTTTTTCGAGCGCGCCGCAACGCAAATAGTGCGCCAGCGGTTCCGAACCGGCCTGCGCCACATCGGGATATTGCTTCAGGTAAAAGGCGACATCGAAGAACGGGTGCGGATTACGATGTTCTCTCCAACCCTGGGTTACATAATGCGCCAGGGGATTGAGGCGGGCTGTGGCGACATCCGGATTCTGGTCCAGATAGAAATTCGCGTCGAATAGAGGGCTGGGCGAATGGCCCTGTTTCCAGCCGGTGCGCAGGTAATGAAGTAACGGATTGGAGCCTGAGGTTGCGAGATCGGGGTTCTGGGCCAAGTACCAGGCGTTATCGAATAGCGGATGGGGATTGCTGCGCGCGGGGGCTTCTGCAGCCAGATAGTGTTCGAGCGGGTTGATACCGGTGCGCGCAATCTCGGGGTTCTGCTGTAGATAATAGACGGCGTCGAACAAGCCGGATTCGAGCAGCGATTTTTTGGCGGCGCGCAGCCGGAGGCGTTGGCGGAGCTGAAGTGTGACGGTCCACCACGCGACTCGAAGCGGCAGAAGTAGTTTTCGCATGTGGAACTGAACTTCCCACTGTAATACTGGCGGCATCCGTTATAGAATCGGGGATCGAAGATGGTAAAGGACTGAGATGACTGCTATGCGCAAGAGACAGTTAGGAATACCAGCAGCTGTTGCGGTGCTTATTTTGTCGGGTTGTTCGCAGACGCCCACGCCCTCGGCGACGCAGGAAGGCGCGAAGGCGAAAGAGGCTGCCGTGCCGCCGGAGCCGGTGCCGGCAAAAACCGCGTTCTGGCCGATGTACACCTCGGCGCGTAACTGGGCAACGGACTTCATGACACTCAAAATCACGGCTAAAGAAGTTCCGGGATTCAAGAACGAAGACGGGAAAGCTGCGATGTGGGAGGCAACGTTCGGTTCACCGAGCAAGCACGAATACCGGGTTTACACCTATGCGATTGCCGCTAAGCCTCCGGACATTTATAAGGGGGTCGTTATTGGCCGGGGGCTGCCGTGGAGCGGGATCACGCGCGCTGTGATGGCGATTCCGCTTTCCCAATTCAACGTCGATTCGGATGCGGCATACAAGACGGCGGCAGAGGATGCAGGTGCCTGGCTAAAGAAAAACCCGGACGTGAAGCTGGCGACTCTGGAACTCGGAAACGCTTATAAATTTGGAGCGCCAGTATGGTTTTTCATGTGGGGCAATCAGAAGCACGGTTACGCGGTGTACGTGAATGCCGTAACCGGCAAAGTCTTGAAAGGGATGTAGCTTCCGACGAAGTTCGGTCCCCTATGGAGCGGGCGGCGGGGGGTGGAACTCGAAAACGACTGTATGGTCGCTGGCGACGGGTTTGCCGGCAAGTCTCGCGGGTTCAAAAATCCAACGCCTCGCGCTGGCGATTGCGGATTCGGCCAGAGCTTGAGGAGTTCGAGGGCTGGCATTCGCGAGTCGAGCGTCGGTTACTCGTCCGCTTGCATCGATTTGGAGCTGAACCTCCACGCGGGTAAGTCGAGGAATCAGTCCGGGCGCGAGAAGCGTAGTGTCGGGAATGAACTGCTTCAAGGGCTTGGGGGGCAGATAGGCGGGTGCGGGAGTTACAGGCGCAGCGAGGGCCGGAGTTGGAACAATAGCTCGTTGAGTTGGCGGCTTCACTGGTTCGGTTCTGGGATGGGCAGGCCGCGTGAGAAGGGTGACAAGGGTTGCGCCTGCCGCGATTATCAAGATTAAGGCAAACAGGGCACCTACGACGAGCAGCAAAATCCATAGCGAGGGGAACCAGGACCTGCGGCGTTTCTTGCGCTGCTGGTTCGCGGCAAAAGCGAGAATTGAATCGAGCCGGGCAAACCGCAAAATGGACGCGATAGCTTTCTGGCGTTTTCCTATTCTCTCTCTGCGATCTAATGAGTCGGAAATATCGTATGCACTGAGGTAAGGATCAGTTTCCATAGGGGGAGATTTGGAGCTTCCGGCATATTGTACATTCTTTTGGCGGCGTTCCCGGGTTGGGTCGGTGCTGGTACGCAGTGGGCGGCACACGCCGGTTCGGACCAAGCGGCGGGGCTAGGCTTGGGCTGCGGCGGCTTCCGATTGCGCTATTCCGTCGCCGACGAGGACACTTCGAATCAGGGTAAGGTCATTGAGAATGCGGCGGCTTTTCTGAACGTGGAAGGACAACTGATTGATCTTGTAGAGGGCAAGGTTAAGGCCGTTGGTGTAGCGCTCCGTGGCTGCGTTGTCGAGCTTTCCGCGGATTTCGTCTGAAGCGTCGGAGATTACAGCCTCAAGCAGAACCATGAACTCCAACGCGCTCTCGATAGATTCAAACGGGCGTGCTAATTCGTCGCGCATCTTATGACAGTAACACTGGGGCCGATGGGTGGCGAGGAGTTACTATGCGCGGAGAACAAGACGGCAGTACGGCTGCCTATGAGAACGGCTGTCACTGAGAACTCAGGAAATAGGTGTAGTCGATGTAATACCAGGCACCTAACAGATAGGACCATAACCGCACATAAACGGTGCTGCCGTTGTTGGGTAAACCCGAGGCCGTGATGGAAGTTTGGCTTGGCGGCAGATACTGATCGAGAAGATCGTAAGTTCCCGGAGCGGAACCTATCCATACTGCGTATTCGCTTACATCGCTCGCCGGGGAGGCCGGATTCCAGGTGAAGGTTGGCGAGGAAGACAATATAGAGCCGGAGTTGGGGCTCTGCATGGTGGCCTTCTGATCCCCGGCCGTGCATCCGCCCGTCCCCGCAGTGCAGGTCGTGTAGGTGTAATCATTGGAATACCAAGTACCTTTCAGATTCGACCACAGCCGGACATACACGATGCTGCCGTTATTGGGCAAACTCGCTGCTGTAGCGGAAGTTTGGCTTGGCGGCGGATACTGGTCGAAAAGGTCGTAAGCTCCCAACGTGGACCCGATCCATACTGCGTATTCGCTTACATCGCTCGCCGGAGTGGCCGGATTCCAGGTGAACGTCGGGGTGGAAGATAATACAGAGCCGGAGTTGGGGCTCTGCATAGTGGCCTTCTGATCCCCAGCTGCGCATCCGCCCGATCCCGCAGTGCAGGTTTTATACGTGTAGTCGTTGTAATACCAAGTGCCTTGCAGGTTCGACCACAACCGCACGTAAACAGTGCTGCCATTATTGGGCAAGCTCGCCGCGGTGGCGGAAGTTTGGGTTGGAGGCAAATATTGATCGAAAAGATCGTAGGCTCCCGGCGTCGAACCTATCCATACTGCGTATTCGCTTAAATCGCTCGCCGAAGTCGCCGGATTCCAGGTGAATGTCGGGGTGGATGACAATAGAGAGTTTGGGCTTGGACTCTGCATGGTAGCCTTCTGATCGCCTGCCGAACATCCGCCTGCTCCCGCAGTGCAGGAGGTGTAGGTGTAATCGTTGTAATACCAAGCCCCCAGCAGATAGGACCATAACCGCACATAAACAGTACTGCCGTTGTTCGGCAGACTCGCCGCCGTACCGGAAGTTTGGCTCGGGGGCAGATACTGATCGAGAATGTCGTAAGCTCCCGGAGTGGATCCAATCCATAATGCATATTGGGTGATATCGCTCGCCGGAGTCGCCGGATTCCAGGTGAATGTGGGTGTCGAAGACAATACAGATCCCGGATTGGGACTCTGCATAGTGGCCTTCTGATCCCCGGCCGTGCATCCGCCCGTTCCCTCCGTGCAAGTTGTGTACGTATAGTCGTTGTAATGCCACGTGCCGTTGAGACTCGACCACAACCGCACGTATACAGTGCTGCCGTTATTCGGCAAACTCGCAGCGGTGGCGGAGGTTTGGCTTGGAGGCGGATACTGATCGAAAAGATCATAAGCTCCCAGAGTGGATCCGATCCATAAGGCGTATTGGCCCAACTCGCTCGCCGGAGTCGCCGGGTTCCAGGTGAAGGTGGGGGTTGAGGATAATACAGAGCCGGACGTGGGAGCCTCCATGGTGGCTGGGATGGGGCCCTGGTTGAACGTCGTCCATTGATTTACTAGATTCGTGGCGTTCACCGAGCCTAGGCCGCTCGCGAGATCGTAGCCGGAGCCTGCGATGTAGGTCTCGCTCGGCGTGTTGTAATTCGCCTCGCCTGGAACGGCGTTGGTCCCGATGGTTACGTCATTGAAGATGCAGGTGCCGGCGGGGAGGCCTGAGGTGTTCGAGGCGTTGCATGCAGATGCATTTTCACTTGCCGCGAGGCCGTAGAGAACAACATTCGCCAAGCCTTGCCGGGAGCCCGTTTTCTGATCGACCAGCGCCATGATGCCGGCAAAGGAGGGCGCCGCCGCTGAGGTGCCATAAACGCCGGCGAATTGAATAGCTCCTTGGCTGTTTGGCGTACAGGAGCCGTCGATACACATGAGGTAAAAGTCGTGTCCGGATGCTGTCAGTGCAACATCGGGAACGTCGCGCGCGCCGTCTTGCGGGATACCCGGAACGCCGGTCTGCCAGGAGGGCTTCGGAAATAAAACACTGACACCGCCGCCGCCGGCGAGGATGGAGCTGCTTCCGCATGTGCCGTACGAGATACCGTAACAGTTCTGGTTCCATACATCCTCGGGAATGTAGGAGAGAGCGGAGACGTATCCTGCGCCATTTCCGGAACTCCAGTAGGCGCTGTTATTTCCGTTTTCGTTGAATTGAGTTCCGCCGACTGCCGTCGTATAAGGCGTCGAGGCCAGGATGTTTACCGAAACAGGTCCAGTGGCAGACGTTTCGGTGTCGAAATTGTCACAGCCTGCCGAACCTGCGTCGCCGGCCGATACGAAATAACTGATGCCTTCGGCCGCGGCCTGCTCAGCAAGCGACGATATCTGGGCGGCTTGGGCCTGCGTGTAGTTCGCTTCGCAATCGCCGAAGCTCTCCGTCATCACATCCGCCAGATTGTTGTCGACAATGTATTGCTCGGACAGATCGACGCCGTCGCTGCTGTTGGTACTTGCGGAAACAACCAATTTGACGGTTGCGCCCGGCGCCACGGCTCCTGACCAGGAGATATCGAGCACGGCCTCATATTCCTCGCCGCCGCCGAGGTCGCCGGGATCCGATCCGTTGACGATAACTTGCGGAGGATTGTTCGGGAGATTGAAAACACTGCGGAAACTCACGATATCTTGCAGATTGATATTGGTCCGGCCTACGACCGCAATGGTCATTCCGGCGCCGTTGATTGCGCTTTGATACAGCGGATCGATGTTATAAATTACTGCGTAATCCGCAGGTCCCAACGCGTTCGTGCCATCGCTCAACATCACCAGAGGCCTTGCTGAACCAGGCTGATAAACGGCGGGAATGCGGATGCCGGAGGTCGCGATTTGAGGCCTTGCCGTGAAATTGTGCAACGTGGCGACGCCAGCGACAACGGAGGCCAGCGCGGCCGGTATTTTCACTTCGCTTGCGTTGGCCCAATGTTCCTCACCGCTGACGACAAACTTGTGTATCGGGGTGTGGAAAGCCTCCTGAACCTGAGCGGCGGTGCCGGAGAATTCGATGACCGTGCGGCCGCGGGATGGCTCGGCAACTTGAAAGCCGTGAGAACCCAGCCAACCGGTAATCGTTTGTAAATCCTGGATGGCAGGTCCGAAGCGCTGGCCGAACTCATCGGGCGTGAGCCAGTGGTGATAATCGGGCGAAGTTTTATCCTGCTGGTCAGCCAGCAGCTTTGTCAGGGCAGCCTGCTGTTGAGCGCTGCGTTTGAGAACCAGATGCATACGCAGCATGGGCAGCGCGGAAGGCGCGGCCCCGCGGTCGAACTCAGGGCGGGCAAGCGGATGCGTGCTGTGCGGCAGCGTCAACGTATCGGCCTCGTCCACCGCCTGCGTGATGCGCGGGGGAACGAAGGTCTGGGCAAGCAGGGACGCACTGGGCAGCACTGAGAGAGCGAGCAGTAAAGGAAATAAGGCGGCGATCTTGTCCATGCGCGTGGGCGGCGAACAAGAGAAGGCGAAACGCCGCGCTCTTTACATCGTACTAATCTTTATGTAGCGCTTGATATCCGGCAGATTAACAATCACCCCGGCGATGGCGGCCGCAAACAGCATGTATTTGAGAACGTTCGAAAATTTCACGCTCACCTCCTGAATGGCTCAGCGTTCATAAGGTTACCTCTTTTCGGTCCGCATGCACAATGTAACGCGAGGATTTCGCAGCGACAGAGAAATGCTCGAGGAAGAGCGCAAGTTGCTGTCGGCAATTCTCGATACGGTGGGGGCGCTTGTGGCAGTGCTCGAAACGTCGGGGCGGATTGTGCGATTGAATCGCGCTTGCGAGCAGACGGCGGGACACTCTATCGAGGAACTTCAGGGGACATACTTTTGGAATCTCTTTCCGGAGGAAGAGCATGGGGCTATCAAGACGATGCTCGAGAGAGGTCAGCGGAAGCATTCGCGCGAGGAATACGAGGGAAGCTGCGTAGCGAAAGACGGGTCGCGGCGGGTGATCGCGTGGTCAACGACCATTCTCGCCGGAAGCGATGGCGGAATTCAATACGTTATTGCAACAGGAACCGACAGAACGGAACGGAAGTGGCTCGAGAACACGATTCTCGAGATCAGCGAGCGTGAGCAGCGGCGGATCGCGCAGGATCTGCACGATGGTTTAGGGCAACATTTGACCGGCATCGCCTTCTTGACAAAAGTGCAGGAGCAGAAGTTGGCAGAGAAATCGCTCACCGAGGCCGCAGACGCATCGAAGATCGTGCGTTTGGTGAACGAGGCCATTCACAAGGCGCGGGAGTTAGCGCGGGGGCTTCAGCCGGTGCTGTCGCAGCCGCATGGATTGATGTCCGCTCTTCAGCACTGGGCCGGCGAGGTGGAAGATATGTTCCAGATCCGCTGTCGCTTCGAGTGTGAGGATCCGGTACTGGTTGCGGATGAGAGCGTTGCGAATCACCTGTATCACATCGCACAAGAGGCGATCCATAATGCCGTAAAACACGGTCATGCCAAGAATGTTGTCATCGGCCTGAGCGCGGGCGACGATGAAGGAGCGCTTACCATCCGCGACGACGGCTGCGGGATACCGGCCGTGCTCCCCAGCCACGCGGGCATGGGCCTCCGCATCATGAATTACCGCAAGGACATGATCGGCGGGACGTTTCAGGTCAGCCGTGCCGGCGATAGTGGAACGGTGGTGACCTGTATCTTTCCGATGAGCAAACCGGAACGCGCGCGATGAAGCGGCGGGTGATTATAGTGGACGACCATCCCGTCGTGCGCGAGGGACTGGCGCAGATGATCAACCGGGAAGCCGATCTGATGGTCTGTGGCGACGCAGAGGACATGCACCGGGCTTTGCAGCTGATCGGTGCGTTGAAACCGGACATCCTGATTGTCGATATCTCGTTGAAGGGTCCGGATGGCTTGGATTTACTGAAAAGTATCCGGACCAAGGATCCGAGCCTTCCGCTGTTGATTCTGTCCATGCACGATGAGGCAATTTACGCCGAGCGTGCGCTGCGGGCGGGAGCGAATGGCTACATCATGAAACAGGAAGCGACGGAAAAGGTTCTGATTGCGCTCCGGCAGATCCTGAATCACGAGATCTATGTGAGCCCGGCGATTGCGAACAAAATGTTGCAGCATTTTGTGGGAGGCGCCGCCCATCCTAAGCACTCGCGGATCGACGATCTCTCGGACCGCGAGCTGGAGGTATTGCGGCTGATGGGCAGCGGCCATACCACGCGGCAAATCGCTGAGGATCTGCATCTCAGCGTCAAAACTGTTGAGTCATACCAGGCGCACGTGAAAGAGAAGCTGTCCTTGAAGAACTCGCGCGAACTGGTGCAATACGCGGTCGAGTGGGCCATGGGGGCGAAGACGACTTAGGCCAACAGGTTTGGTCCTTACGCGCCCGCTATTTGATCGAGCGGAACGGGTTTGCCCAGGGCTTCAGTCTTATCGCAGTAGCCGCGTATCGGGTCAAGATACTGGGTTGCGAGCTCTTTGTCCGCAAATCCGACCGCGACCTGGTCGATTAGTTGCCGCGCGTCATCCACGCAATTGAGCGAGGCAAGGTATAGCGCTTTGCCAAGAATCAGCGCGCCCTTACCCCAGCCATCGATCCGATCGATGAAGCTGTCATAAATGGCTAAGGCGCGCGGCAAAGGAATATTTCTCGGGTCTTCGATGTCACCGCTGCGGATCTTCCGGGAAACATCGAAAACCACGGAGGAATATTGGACGTTATACGCGAATGAGAAAAAATCCTTGAGCAGACCCATGCTAAGGATTACCCAGGGATAAAACGGATACACGAAATCCTGATGAATCAGCAGCGAACGGCCGGGTTCCAGGTGAGGGTAGAAATTGCGTCCAACGAAATTCGCGCAATCCCAGGACCACAAGACATCGAGAAATAGAATTGCAATCGGTTGCGAGGGAACCCTGGCATGGCGAATATCGCCGGCATGGACGGCGATGTAATTCGCGTACGGTGCGATGTTTTTCTCGAAGAGCGGCTGGAAGCTGTCGCCGGGCTTTAAGCCGGAGCCTTTCAGATAGTATTCGCTCATCCACGGAGTGGTTCGGAAGAGGTCGTAAGACCATATGCGCGCAGCGCGCCGCTCTTCGCCTAGAGGGGATCGTCGCAAACCTTCGGCGAGCGCTACCGTCGAAGCACCGAGGTAGCATCCACCGTCTACAATTACGGCGTCACGCGCAGCGCCGTTATCCCAGATATGCTTGGCAAAGCAAGCCAGCGCCTGCTGCTCATGGTCTGTTATCATTCCGGCGACATACGGAATCTCTACAGGCGGAAACTCGTCCGGGTGAATGACCTCGCAAAGTTTTTTCTTGGGGCGGGAAAACCCAAGCATTCGCTAACTATAACGAAGATCCGGCATCGGGGATTTCCCGATTGCCGAATCAGGGCTCACCCGCTTCGCAACACTCTCCTGAATTTGCGTTTATGAGAAGGAGGAGACCGTCAGCATGGCAGAACAGATTCCCCACGGCCGTTCAACCCAGAGACCATCGCCTGTGCCCGAGATTCACATCGTGTGGATGACATCCGGTCTCAGCTGCGACGGCGATTCCGTTTCGATTACAGCCGCCATGCAGCCGAGCATCGAGGACGTCGTGCTAGGCGCCATTCCCGGACTTCCCAAGGTGCACGTACACAACCCCGTGATCGCCTACGAGGTGGGCGATGATTTTCTGAAGTACTGGTATCTGGCGTGGGAAGGCAAGCTGGATCCATTCGTGTTGGTTCTGGAAGGCTCGATTCCGAACGAGAGCATTAAGAGGGAGGGCTACTGGGCGGCACTTGGAACCGACCCTGCGACGGGACAGCCGATCCCGACCAATACCTGGATCGATCGCCTGGCGCCGAAAGCATTGGCAGTGGTGGGCGCCGGCACTTGCGCGACTAACGGCGGAATTCATTCCATGGCCGGTAATCCGACCGGCGCCATGGGTTTGCAGGATTACCTGGGGCGTCACTGGAAATCGAAAGCCGGACTGCCGATTGTCAACGTTCCCGGCTGCCCGGTGCAGCCCGATAATTTCATGGAGACGTTGCTGTACCTGCTGTATCAAGTGGCGGGGCTCGCGCCGATGATTCCTCTGGACGATCAGAACCGGCCGAAGTGGCTGTTCGGGGCGACAGTACACGATGGCTGCGATCGCGGGAGTCATTACGAGCAGGCGCAGTTCGCGGACGAATATGGCTCGCCGCTGTGCCTGGTGAAGATGGGATGCTGGGGACCGGTTGTGAATTGCAACGTTCCCAAGCGTGGCTGGATGGCGGGTATCGGCGGGTGCCCCAATGTGGGTGGCATCTGCATCGGATGCACCATGCCGGGTTTTCCGGACAAGTTCATGCCGTTCATGGATGAGCCGCCTGGGGCGAGGATTTCGTCAGGGGTTATCGGAATTTACGGCGGTGCGATTCGGGCGTTGCGCTCGATCACCAACGACACGGTAAATAAGGAACCGAAATGGCGGCATCGCGGCAGGCAGCTGACGACCGGTTATCACCCGAGAGCTTACTGAGAGAGTGTGAAGAAACGCAACGGGACAAAGCCGGTCGGGAGACCGGCAGCGGGCGAGGACGCCCGCCCTACATAAAAGGAGCAAGTAAATGAGTACGCTTACCGCACCGGCAGCAGAAGCTGAACGCAAATCGCGCAACCTTGTAGAGATGAATTGGGACCCGATTACGCGCATTGTCGGCAGCTTGGGGATCTTCACCAAGATCGACTTCGACAACCGCGAAGTGGCCGAATGCCACAGCACGTCGTCTATTTTTCGCGGCTACAGCATCTTCATGCAGGGCAAGGATCCGCGCGACGCCCATTTCATTACGAGCCGGATTTGCGGTATTTGCGGCGACAATCACGCGACCTGCGCGAATTATGCGCAGGCCATGGCGTTCGGCGTGCGGCCGCCGGATCTTGCCGAGTGGATCGTCAATCTCGGCGAAGCCGCCGAGTACATGTTCGACCACAATATCTTTCAAGACAATCTGGTCGGCGTCGATTTTTGCGAGCAGATGGTGAAGGAGACGAACCCGAGCGTTCTGGCGAAAGCGGAAGCAACCGCCGCCGAACATTCCGGCTTGCACGGCTTCAGAACGATCGCGGATATCATGCGCGCATTGAATCCGTTCACCGGATCGTTCTACCGCGAAGCTCTGCAGATGAGCCGCCTGACGCGCGAGATGTTTTGCCTGATGGAAGGCCGGCACGTACATCCCTCTACCTTGTATCCGGGCGGGGTGGGCACGGTTCCGACGGTCCAGCTCTTCACGGATTATTTAGTGCGCCTGATGAAGTATGTGGAATTCATGAAAAAGGTCGTCCCGCTGCACGACGATCTATTCAATTTTTTCTATGAAGCTCTTCCCGGCTACGAGCGCGTGGGACAGCGGCGCATACTGCTGGGCTGCTGGGGTTCGTGGAACAATCCAAAAGTTTGCGACTATCAGTACAAGAACATGTCCGAATGGGGGCGCGCGATGTATGTGACGCCCGGAGTGGTTGTCGACGGCGAACTGGTAACGAACGATCTTGTCGATATCAATCTCAACATTCGAATTCTGCTGGGGAGCTCTTACTACGACGATTGGCAGAATGGCGAGACTTTTGTTAAGAACGATCCATTGGGCAATCCGGTGGATCGGCGGCATCCGTGGAATCAGACCACCATTCCACGTCCGCAGAAGCGTGACTTCAAGGGTAACTACACGTGGGTAATGTCGCCGCGCTGGTACGACAAGCGGACCGGCGAGTATTTGGCGCTCGATACGGGCGGAGGACCTTTGGCGCGGTTCTGGTCGACGGCGCTTTCGGGACTTGTGGATATCGGGTATGTCAAAGCCACGGGAAAGAGCGTCAAGATTTATCTTCCGAAGACGGCCACGCTGCCGGAAGTCGAGTTCGAATGGAAGATCCCGCAGTGGAGCAATACTATTGAGCGCGATCGCGCGCGAACCTATTTCCAGGCGTATGCGGCGGCCGCGGCGCTTCATTTCGCGGAAAAGGCGATGAAGGATTTGCACGAGGGCAGGACGAAAACCTGGAGCGATTTCAAAGTGCCGGACGAAGCGATCGGCTGCGGGTTCCACGAAGCAGTGCGCGGCGTGTTGTCGCATCACGTGGTCATTCGAGACGGGAAAATCGCGAACTATCATCCTTATCCGCCGACGCCGTGGAATGCGAGTCCGCGCGACATATACGGGACGCCCGGTCCATACGAAGACGCGGTACAAAACACTCCTTTGTTTGAGGAGAACGGCCCGGAAAACTTCAAGGGTATCGACATCATGCGCACCGTCCGCAGCTTCGATCCGTGCCTGCCTTGCGGCGTACACATGTATCTGGGCGAGGGCAAGACGCTGGAGACGGTGCATTCGCCGATGTTTGGTCTTCTGTAGCGGATTTCAATGAAGGACAACGAGGGATTCCGCGAAGAGGTTGGGCGGATTGCGGAGTTGGTTCACGAAATAGAATCCGTTGCGGACCCGGCGCTGCGCGCGACGGCAAAAGAGCTGGTTCAGTGCGTGATGGACCTGCACGCGGCGGGCATCGAGCGCATGTTGGAGATCGTGTCGAAAGCCGGCGAGAGCGGTGAGAGGATCATCCAATCATTGGGACGGGACGATCTGGTGAGCAGCCTTCTGGTGTTGTATAACCTGCATCCCGAGGACTTCGAGACTCGTGTAAATCGGGGCGTGGAGAAGGCGCGTCACTTGCTCGCGCGGCGGGGAGCGACACTCGATGTGCTTGCGATCGGCGGCGGTGCGGTTCGTTTGCAGTTCAACATGCAAGGCCACAGCTGCGGTTCGACAGCAAACGAGATCCAGTCGACGATTCGCGAAAGCTTGTCGGAAACAGCGCCGGATGCTGTGGATATCCAGATCGAGGCGCCGCCGGAGCAGCCCGAATCGGGATTCGTGCCTTTGGCGAAATTGCAATCTGCCGTCGCGCTTAATCAGCCATGAGCCCGGTTATGGGGGAGACGCAGCAACACTCGTTTACGGCTCTGCGGAATCTCATTCGTCCGCGAGATCCTCGTGAGCGATGCGAACTGTGCGGCGCGGGCCTTTCTTCAGAACACCAGCATCTGATGGATCCAGCGCCACGGAAGCTGGTCTGCGCCTGCGATGCCTGCGCGCTTTTGTTTCTGGCGGGGCCGGAGACTAGATTAAAGCGCGTGCCGCGGCGCGTACGCCTGCTGAAAAATTTCAAGATAACGGACGCGGAGTGGGATGCTCTGCTGATCCCGATCGGGATGGCTTTCTTCTTTGAAAGCAGCGTTGAGGGGCGGGTTCTTGCGTTATACCCCAGCCCTGCCGGAGCGACCGAGTCGCTGCTGCCGCTTGATGCATGGAACGACATTGCTCATAACAATCCCGAAATTGCCGGCATGCAGCGGGATGTGGAAGCGCTGTTAGTAAACCGCCTCGACCCGGCCAGCGCCAAGTATTTCCTGGCTCCGATAGACAAGTGTTATGAGCTGGTCGGTCTGATTCGGACGCATTGGCGCGGGCTCTCTGGCGGCACAGAGGTATGGAAAGAGATCCGGCGTTTTTTCGATGAGTTAAGCGAACGGACGGCTCCGCGAGGCTCGAATGCCTGACCTGAGCTTTCGCGTGGAGGGCGCGGAGGCGGTTCCATTCGCCGCGCAGCCGCTGCTTACTTTGAAGCTGCACGTCACCAATGCGATCGGCGAAGAGGCGATTCACACGATTGCGCTTCGAGCACAGATCCAAATCGAAGCGCAGCGGCGGCAGTATGACACAGCGGAAAAAGAACGGCTGCTCGATCTGTTTGGGCAGCCGGAGCGTTGGAGCCAGACGCTTCGACCCATGCTTTGGACCCACGCGAGTGCCGTGATTTCTTCGTTTACAGGCAGCGCCGTGGCCGATCTCCAAGTGCCGTGCACATTCGATTTCAATGTCGCTGCGACGAAATACTTCCATGCAGTTTCGGATGGCGACATTCCGCTGAATTTACTCTTCAGCGGGACCGTGTTTTATATCGGGGCTGAAGGCGCGGTGCAAGTGGCGCCGATCTCCTGGGATAAAGAAGCGCGTTTCCGGTTACCGGTGAGCATTTGGCGGGAGATGATGGACTTCTACTATCCCAACAGCGCGTGGCTGAGCCTGCGCCGCGATGTGTTTGAACGGTTATACCAATACAAAATTCAGCGAGCGCTTCCCACCTGGGAAGCGGCGCTGGAAAACCTGCTCACGGCGGAAGAGGAGCCGGTACAAAGATGAACGCGGGGCGTATCGAAGAGATCGCCGATGCTGTGCTGTACGAAGGCTACCTGCTTTATCCGTACCGCGCTTCGGCGGTAAAGAACCGGCAGCGCTGGAATTTCGGAGTGCTGTACCCGCGAGCTTTTGCCGAAGCGCAGGGGGGCGCGGATCGCTGGGACATGCAGACGGAATGCGTGGCGCAGACGGCCGGCGCGGCGGCGAGATTGAGCGTCAGAGTTCGATTTTTGCAGCCGACGATGTCGCAGGAACCGGCCGAGCGCGAGATCGAGATGGGTTCGATCGATCTCGCGGAAATCGCTTCCAGGCCGATGCGGCAAACGTTCGAATTCCCAAAATACGAAAGGCTTGGCGACGCACGCGGTTCCGCAACGATTGAGATCGAGGGCGACGATCTGGGAAACGGATTATTCAAAATTCGGGTTCGAGTCTTTAACGCGAGCGGCGCGCGGGGTGCGAGCCGGGAAGAGGCGCTGATGCGGTCGCTGGTTTCGGCGCATACAATTCTGCGGCTGAGCGACGGCGAATTTATTTCGCTGCTCGATCCGCCGGACGAAGCTGCGCGGGATTGTCTCCGAGTGCCAAAATTTGGGAACTTGGCCGGTGCTGGCCGGTGAAGAGGGGACGCGAGACGCAATGCTCTCCTCGCCGATTATTCTTTACGATTATCCGCAGATTGCGCCGGAGAGCGCGGGGGCATCTATTCGATGGGACAGAGATAGACGAAATTCTCACACTGCGGATTATGACGCTGACGGACGAGGAAAAGGCAGAAGTCGGCCAAGGAGACGAGCGCGCGAGGGAGATTCTGGAGAGAACCGAATGCATGCCGCCGGAGCAGTTGATGAAGATGCACGGCGCGATGCGCGGGCTTCGCCGAGCCGATGAGGAGACGCCGTGAACGAGTGGGAATGGCAGCTGCTCGAAGAGAAGACGCCGGCGGAATCGGTGGATGTTCGCGGGGTCGCGCTAAAGCAAGGAGATCGCGTCGTTCTGCGTCCGCGGAAAGGCGGCGATATATTCGACCTGGCGCTGGCGGGACAAGTTGCACTGATCGAATCGATTGAGCAGGATTACGAAGGCAAGCTGCATCTCGCGGTAGTGCTTGAAGAGGACCCTGGAAAAGACCTGGGTGTTCTGCGGCAGCCGGGACACCGTTTTTTCTTCACGCCCGAGGAAGTGGAGCCCTGCGTCGAAAAGCCGAGAATTCTGGTGGCCGGGATTGGGAACATTTTTCTTGGTGACGACGGCTTCGGGGTTGAAGTGGCGCGCCAGCTCGCGCTTCGAAGTTTTCCAGCGAGCGTGCGCATTCGTGACTTCGGCATTCGCGGTTACGATCTGGCTTATGCATTGCTCGATGGATACGAGCTTACGATTTTGGTAGACGCATGTCCTCGCGGCGAGACTCCCGGCACAGTGTACGTTATTGAGCCGGATGTCGACGCGCAAGCGCCCGCCACGCTGGATGCCCACACGATGAATCCGGTGAACGTGCTTCGTCTCGCGAAAGCAATGGGACCCATTTCGAAGCGGATTTTATTGGTTGCCTGCGAGCCGGCCGCGCTAGGCGGTGAAGACGGCCACATGGGGTTGAGCGAGCCTGTCTCGATGGCGGTGAATGAGGCGGTGAGAGCGATTGAGGAGCTCATCGCTAAAACTTTAGACGGTGAGAGCCGCTAAGTGAATTGCGCATGGAACTGGACTGCTACGGCATCGATTCGGACAGCAGCAGCTGCACGGTGCGAGCTTTCGCAAGCGGAATGCTGTCGGCATTGGGGCATAGCCCGACACTTGTCATACGCGCCTTGGCGGGCGAGGCACAATTCGTGCCCGGAACATTCGAGTGCGCTTCTGTTGCAATTCGGATCAAAGCCGGCTCTATCACGGTCGTCGACGAGATCAGTGAAAAAGATCGCAGGGAAATCGAGCGCACGATGAATCGCGATGTTTTGGAGATTGACAAATATCCGGAAATTGTTTTTGCAAGCTCGAAGGTGTCGGCCAGCAAAGCAGGCGACGGTCAATATTGGGTGAATCTGGTAGGGGAACTCTCGTTGCACGGGATAATCGCGGGTCAACCTGTTGCGGCGCAAGTGGCGCTTCGGGACGATACCCTGCGCGCGCATGGAGAGTTTACGCTGCTTCAGAGTACGTACGGAATGAAGATCGTATCGATTGCCGGTGGGGCGCTGAAATTGAAAGACGAGCTGAAGTGTTCGTTCGATATCGTAGCTCGAAAACGACCCCCGGGTTCGAGAGAGACAGGGCGTATGTTAGCTGTAGAGGGCTCATAAATGTGTTTGGCAATACCGGCCAAGATCGTGGAGCTTTTCCCCAATGAACAGAGCCGCGCATTGGTGGAAGTGGTGGGCGTGCGGCGCCACATAGACACGGGATTGCTCCAGGAGGAGACTCTCGAAACGGGAGACTGGGTGCTCATCCATGTGGGATTTGCGATGAGCAGGATCAGCGAGGAACAGGCACTCGACCAATTGCAGACGCTGACGATGCTTGGCGAGAGCGCGGCAGCGTTGGAAGAGGTGAAGGGTTACGGTCTCGACGAAGCGGGAGTGAAGGCGGGCCCCGGAGCGACATGAAATTCGTTGACGAATTTCGGGAAGCAAGCGTAATATCGAAGGCGACCGAAGAGATTCGCCGTCTCGCGGAACCAGCGCGCCATTACCGGTTCATGGAAGTGTGCGGCGGCCACACACATGCCATTTACCGCTTCGGTCTGAAGGACCTTCTTCCATCGAATATCGAGCTGGTGCATGGGCCTGGCTGTCCGGTATGCGTGCTTCCGATGGGCCGCATCGACGATGGCCTATCGATCGCGAAAGATCCCGGCGTAATCTTCACGGCCTTCGGCGATATGATGCGCGTGCCGGGGCAGAATGGAAGTCCGCTGGAGCATAAGGCGCGCGGCATGGACGTGCGCATTGTCTATTCGCCGACCGACGCGCTGAAAATCGCCCAGAAAAACCCCGATAAGCACGTGGTCTTCTTCGCCATCGGCTTTGAGACGACGGCGCCCTCAACTGCTCTGACATTAATACGCGCGAAGGCCAACGGCATTCGAAATTTCTCGGTATTTTGCAATCACGTTACGATTATCCCGGCGATTCGCGCGATCCTCGATTCGCCCGATATGCGGATTGACGCTTTCATCGGGCCGGGACACGTATCTACGGTTATTGGCTGCCGGCCCTACGAATGGATCGCGAAGAACGAAGGCAAACCGATCGTGGTATCGGGGTTCGAGCCGGTTGACGTGCTGCAGTCGATCGTGATGCTGCTGCAGCAGCTGAGAGCGGGCGAAGCAAAGGTTGAGAATCAATACAAGCGCGTGGTGCCTTGGGAGGGGAATCGCGCAGCGCTGAAGGCGATGGCCGAGGTATTTGAGCTGCGTCATTATTTCGAGTGGCGGGGCATGGGGTTCATTTCTCAATCGGCTCTGCGGATTCGCGATAGTTATGCGCAATGGGATGCGGAGCGGCGGTTTCAAGTGCCGGGCGTGCGCGTGACGGATCCCAAGGCAGCGCAATGCGGCGAGGTATTGAAGGGCGTGCTTAAGCCGGTCGAGTGCAAATTGTTCGGAAAAGAGTGTACGCCCGAGCGTCCGGTGGGCGCGCTGATGGTTTCCTCCGAAGGTTCCTGCGCGGCTTACTACAACTACCAGCATCGTAAGAGTGAGGGTTTGACCAAGCTGAGCGTCGCCGTTTGAGCAGGAATCGCACATGAGCGCCATGCTCTCGAAAGTCCGTTTCCGCGACTCGCAAATCGAGATGGCGCACGGGGCGGGAGGCAAGGCGAGCCGCAGGTTAGTCGAAGGATTGTTCGCGCCGCTTCTATTTGGTCGCCGCAGTAGAACCTTTAGGCGATGCGGCACATGTGGATATCGACGGTACACGCATCGCCATCACGACCGATAGTTTCGTGGTAAAGCCGCTGAGCTTTCCCGGCGGATCAATCGGCGAGCTGGCGGTAAACGGCACCGTGAACGATCTTGCGGTATCGGGCGCCAAGGCGGAAACACTGGTTGTCACGTATGTGCTCGAAGCCGGCCTTCCTAGCGACGTACTCGAAGCAGAGGTTCGCGCAATGGCAAAAGCGGCGGGCACCGCGGGGGTGAGCGATTGTCGGCGGCGACACAAAAGTGGTGGAGCATGGGAAGGCCGATCGGCATGTATCTGACGACGGCCGGAATTGGGCGGCTGATTCCCGGATTGACGATTTCGGCGGCCTCGGTGCGTCCCGGAGATAAGGTTTTGCTTAGCGGGCCGATTGGCGATCACGGGATCACGATCTTGCTGGCGCGCGGAGAATTGGATCTGGAAGGCGAACTCTGTTCGGACACGCGTTCCGTGCTTCCGCTGGTGGAAGCGCTGGCGCATGCCGCAGGGCCTGGGCTACGGTGGATGCGCGATCCCACGCGTGGAGGCGTGGCAACCTCGCTGAACGAGCTCGCGCGCGATTGCGATTTGAGCGTGCTGCTGTTTGAGGAGCAAGTGCCGATCCGCGATACGGTTCGCGGAGCGTGCGAATTGCTGGGACTGGATCCTCTGCACATTGCGAACGAGGGTCAATTTCTGGCGGTGATTGCGCCGGAATACGCGGACGCCGGTTTAGAAGCGCTGCGCCGCTGCCCGGGTGGCGAGCAAGCCACCATGATAGGAGAGATCCGCGAGCAGCCATCTGCGACTGTGCTGGGAGCAACTGCCTACGGAGGGACGCGAGTGATCGATATGCTGGTCGGCGATCCGTTGCCGCGCATCTGTTGATATGGCGACCACCAGCTCCACACTCGCGCGCCGGGTCGAAAAAGGTCTGCTGGAACGTAACGAGATCTTCGGCAAATTTTTTTCGGAGCAGGCGGAGCCGCTTGCCGCAGCGTGCCGTGAAATGTCGGAGCGTTTTCTGGATGGCGGCCGGTTGCTGGCGTTCGGGCGAGGGTCCTACGCCACCGACGCTCAACATGTATCGGTGGAATTCGTCCATCCCGTGATCGTCGGAAAACGAGCCCTGCCTGCTCTCGATTTGTCGATTCTGTTCGGGGCGTGGGTGGAAGCAATCGTACAACCCGAAGACATCGCGATGGGTTTCGGTCCGCCGGGTGGCGATGCGGAGGTCGAGGCCTCTCTTAACGAGGCTCACAGACGCGGAGCGATGACGTTTGCCTTGCCCGGAACGCGTGGATCCTACGCATTCCGCGCAGTCACCGCGGATCCTTTCATTCATCAGGAAATGATCGAGATTCTGTATCACACGCTTGTGGGAAACCGTTCACGTGTTCTTCGAGCGGCGCGAATTGGGCCACGACGTGGGAGAAGCTGGTTTTCTGTATCCGTTTCTGGGGCAGGAAAAACAGCAGACCACGGGCGTGGTGGACGAAGTAGCGGCTTCCATCAAGATGAAGGCGGAAGAAGACGCGAAGCTGCGCGCGCAAGCAGCTCGCGAAGAATCCGAGCAGATCGCGCATGCGGCATCAGCAATTCGCGAGCGCCTGCACCGGGGCGGCAAGCTGATTCTGTTTGGTAACGGAGGCTCGGCTACGGACGCGAATGACTGGGCGCTGGATTCGATCCGCCACCCGCCGGTTACAAACCCGTGCCCGCCGTGTCGCTTTCGCTCGAGCCGGCCAACATTACAGCTCTCGCGAACGATGTCGGGACAGAAGTGATTTTCCTTCGGCAGCTGATCGCGCAAGCGCGGGGGAACGACATCGCCATCGGAATCTCGACCAGTGGGGGATCGCGAAACATCCTCATGGCGCTCGAAGAGGCACGCAAGCGAAACCTGCTGACGGTGGCTCTGCTGGGCTATGACGGCGGCGAGATTGTGCGGCGAGGGCTGGCGGATCACGCGCTGATTGTGCGGTCGGATTACATTCCGCGCATCCAGGAAGTGCAAGCTTCTATTTATCACGTGCTGGGCGGGGTGTTGGGAACCTCCGATCATGAAGACTGAGCTCTACGGAACCGCGAGCTGCCCGTATACGCAGGAAATGCGGGAATGGCTTGAGTGGAAAGAGCGCGATTTCGTCGAGTACGACGTGGAAGCGGATGCCGAAGCTTTGGAACGTATGCAGGCGGCTACGGGTCAGCGCACGGTGCCGGTCCTGCTGGAAGACGGGAAAATAGCGCAGATCGGTTGGCAGGGGCGCGGATGCGTTGTAGCCAGAGGATCGAGTGAATGACTGCGGCGCGATCCATCCAGGTGCGCGGCATAGTGCAGGGGGTTGGGTTCCGGCCATTTGTTTTCCGCTTGGCACGCGCGAAATCGCTGGGCGGTTGGGTGCTGAACGAGGAAGGGGGCGTTTCGATCCATGTGGAAGGAGCCGAGCCCGCGCTCGATACATTTCTAAGCGATCTGGGCGCGCAGCCACCGCCGGCCGCGCAAATTACTGCTATTCGAGGTTTGGCCTTCTCGCGCCGTCGGGCTGACTGATTTTACGATTCGCGAGAGCCGGCGCGAGGGACATCCATCGGTTCGCATTTCGCCCGATCTGCCGGTGTGCGACGCCTGCGTTTGCCGAACTTTTCGATCCTGCAAATCGCGCGCTGCTGGTATCCCTACATCAACTGCACCAATTGCGGTCCTCGATACACGGTTGATTGAGCGGCTTCCCTATGATCGATCGAACACGACGATGAAGACGTGGCCGCTCGATTCATTTGTGCCGCTGAATATCACGATCCGCTGGATCGCCGTTTTCACGCTCAGCCGCTTGCCTGCCCCGCGTGCGGACCGCATTATTCACTGGAGACGAACGAACATACGATTCACGGAGACAGGGCAAGCGTTGAACAGGCAGCTCGTTTACTCAACGACGGCTATGTTGTCGCGGTTAAAGGAATCGGCGGCTATCATCTGGCATGCGATGCGCAGAATTCGCGCGCAGTTGGAGCGATTGCGGGAACGAAAATATCGCAAGGAGAAGCCGTTCGCTGTAATGGCGCGCAATATCGATGTTGCGCGAGCGTTTGCGGATCTTTCGCCAGAGGCCGAAGCGCTGCTGACGTCGCTTGCCCGGCCCATCGTCCTTGTGCCCGCGAAAATACAATTGGCGGAAGTCGCTCCGGGCAACCATGAGCTGGGTATGATGCTTCCCTATGCGCCATTGCATCATTTACTGTTTGCAGCGGGTGCTCCGCAATTACTGGTGATGACCAGCGCGAACCGCTCGAGCGAGCCTATTGCGTATCGCGACGATGAGGCCCGCGAGCGACTGGCCGGAATAGCGGATGCATTTCTGATCGGCGAGCGTCCCATTGCGCGCCGCGTCGACGATTCGGTCGCTCGCGCGGGAACGTTCGGCCCTGCGATTCTGCGCCGGTCTCGCGGGTATGCGCCTGGCGCAGTCGCGACATTGCCCACTCGCCAAGCCCGATGCTGGCTGTAGGGGCGGACCTGAAGAATACGGTGACGCTGGTGGTCGATGGCCAGGCGTTCGTGAGCCAGCACATCGGCGATCTGGACCATTACGAAGCGTTGAAATCGTTTCAGGAGACGATTCGCGATCTGGTCTCGATGTATGAAAGTGGATTGGGACGATCTGCTGATTGTGCATGACAGTCATCCGCAATACGTATCGACCGCACATGCTTTGGAGCTGCCATGCGCGCAAACGCTGGCTGTTCAGCACCACCGCGCGCACATCGCCTCCGTTGCTGGCGGAGCGGCAAGCGTGGGATAAGCGCGTTCTCGGCGTGAGTTTCGATGGAACCGGCTATGGAGACGATGGAACGATTTGGGGCGGTGAGTTTTTCGTCGGCAGCTTATGCGAGGGCTTGGAAGCGCGTTGCACATTTGCGCAAGGCGAATCTTCCCGGCGGCGATGCGGCGGCACAGTATCCGGTACAGTGCGCAGCAGGCTTCCTGGCGCAAATTGCGGGCGCGCCGGATGTTATGGCTGCACCGTTTCATTTTCCCGCGCGCTATCGCGATGCGCTGCGGCTAGTCGAAAAAGGAGTGCGCACATTCGACGACAACCTCGGTGGGCCGTCTGTTCGATGCAGCCGCCGCGCTGCTGGGCTTCGTTCGTGAGGTGACGTTTGAAGGTCAGGCCGCGATGTGGCTGGAGCAGATTGCGCGCCATGCGCCGGAGTGCGAAGCGTATCCATTCCCGATGATTGAGGGAACGCTGGATTTCGCGCCGTTGCTCGCAGCTGTCGCAAGCGACCGTCAAGCCGGCCGCGATGTCGGCGAAATTGCGCGAGCCTTTCAGCAGGGCGATCGCGCAAGGGCTTTGCGATGCGGTTCGAATGCTGTGCGAAGCGCATACGGTAGATACGGTTGTTTTGTCCGGCGGCGTTTTTCAAAATGAGCTGCTTCTGAAAGACATAAAGCGCTTGCTTGGAGCTGGACCGATCGCGCTATGGACGAATTCCGCCGTTCCGCCGAACGATGGCGGCATCAGTTTAGGACAAGCGGCGATGGGCGCGTTCCTGCCGGGAGGGCCGCATGCATGAACTCTCGATAGCCATGAGCATTCTCGAAATCGCGGGGGAAGAGGCGGAACGGCGCGGCAATGCGCAAGTCGAGGCCATACATCTCAAGATTGGGCCGGCTGTCCGGCATTGTCAAGGAGGCGCTCGAATCGGCTTATCAGCTTGCGTGCGAACAAACGCGATTCCAAGATTGCCGCCTGATTATCGAGGATGTTCCGATCGTTGTTTATTGTCCGAAGTGCAAAGCGGAACGTCCGGTCCGGTCCGTTCAATGGTTCTGCTGCGCGGAATGCGACACTCCTGCGACCGAAGTGATAAGCGGGCGCGAGTTGCAAGTCTCTGCCCTGGAGCTATCGAATGACGGCCTCGCCTCGCATTGTCGAAGTCAGGCAAAACATACTCAAGCACAACGACCAGGTTGCGCGCGCGCTTACGCTCGCGCTTCAAGGATGCCGGCATATTCGTGGTCAGCCTGGTCTCGAGTCCGGGCTCCGGCAAGACGGCATTTCTGGAAAAGACGCTTACGCTGCTGAAGCCACAATACCGGCCTGCTGCGCTTGTAGGCGATTTGGCGACGGATAATGACGCCGCGCGACTGGCGCGCAGCCAGGCGCCGGTGAAACAAATTACGACGGGAACGCTGTGCCATTTGGAAGCGGCCATGGTCGAATCCGCACTCGCGGAATGGAATCTCGCCGACTTGGATTTTCTGTTTATAGAGAACGTAGGCAATCTGGTTTGCCCCTCCTCGTACGATCTTGGGCGAGAACCTTCGCATGGTGCTGCTCTCCGTCACCGAAGGGGAAGACAAGCCGCTGAAATATCCGACCATCTTCAACAGCGCGGATATTGCGGTGATCACGAAAATCGATCTGGCGCAAGCGGTTGAGTTCGACTCAGCGGCCGCAACTAACAATATCCACGCGGTGCGTCCCGGCATGCCCGTGATTCAACTGTCTGCGAAAACCGGCGAAGGCATGGAGGATTGGCTCCGATTTCTGGCGGCGCAAGCGGCTAAGCCTTTAAAATAAATCGAAAACGCGTGTCTTCGCCGAACCACTGTATGTAGTTCGTCCCCCATCCATTGTTGAAAAGGCTGAAGTGGATGCCCTTCGAGATATCCGGCTGGCTCTCCGAGAAATAGATCGGCGATTTTTCTCCGATGGCGATAACCGGTGCGTCCAGCGTCTCGATGGAAAACCCGCCGCGCGCATCCTTATAAGCGAGGCCACTCGAAAGCGCGTGCATGTGCCGGTTGCCGCCGCGGACGACATCGAAGGGAGAAATCACGCGATCTGTTTTCTCGAGCAGCCAGTTTTGCGAGTTCGGGGCGTCGGGTTGGAAGGAGAGCCACAGCGCTTCGGGCAAGCGGTTGGCCTTCTTTCCGAACCAGGAGAAATTGAGATGAACGACCGGCTCCGTATCGGGAAGAATAATTTCCAGATACATATCCAGCGGCCAAGCCACCAGGCCGCCGCGCTCGCTTGCATCGTCTTGAATGCGGAGTTGCGCGAGAAGCCGCTGTCCGTCGGCGCCCTTACTCGACCAGCACTTCGTCAGCTTCGGCAACCATGTACGGCTTTGCGCGCCGAAGTGTTCAATGTTCGGTTTTCCGAAATCTTTCGGCGCCCAATCGGCTTTGCTGGTAACGTAACTCGCAAGAAAGCGGTCGTAATCAGCCTTGGATAGTGTCTGGTAAGTGAAGAGCCCGAGCGGATGCTGCGGCGATGCCCACTCCCGGCCGGTCGCTTTGCTGCGGAGGCGATGAATCGCGCCGGTTTCCGGATCGAGCGCGATTGTGAAGTGTGCAGCTTCAATTTCTTTGTTAGCTGCGTGAGGCGCCAATCCGGATACGACCGGCAGGACAGGTTTAAGTTCCGCAAGGCTGTCTAATGCCTGCCGGCGTAGAGCCGGAGGCAGCGACGCAACCCCTTGGTCTATGTCCTCGCGCTTTTCGACCCAGCTCTTTTCCACGGTGCGGTAATTGGGCCGATCGAGCATCTGCTGCAAATCGCGAGGAGTGTAGTGATCGAAATCGAGCCAGGTCTTGGTATCGGTTCCCCAGGTGTGTTCCGCCGCGAGCGCAAGTCTGCGTAAGAGCGCGATGTCGGTTGCGTCCGCTTCTGTGAATTTCCCGCTCGCGATCCAGCCTTGTCGCAGTCGAGCAACTTCGCGGTAACGCGCCACTTTGATGGGATCGCTTGCACAGCCGTAAATCCAGGTATCGCCGATCTCCTGGGTCACAACTGGAAAATTGTTGCGAAACGCATCGACCGCGCTTCCGATCTCGGTCAGGTTTGCGGCGGAGATGACAGCGTTTGGAAATTGCGCGCGCAAATTGGCGTATATCTTGCGGATCTCGTCGATCGAATGGGGACCGCTGTTGTCGTTGCGCACTTCGATGTCGACAGCCAGATCGGATCCCGGCACCTCGACGACGCCGCCGTATTCTTTGTGGTGGTACATCATCACCAGCGAACTTCCATCCGAATCTTTCCACACGAAGAGGGACGGAACGTCGGGCGGGGTGCTCGCGGAATTCACTCCGATATCCAAGAACTTCACGCCATGGGACGAGAGCGCGCTTACGAGGCCGCGCGTGTGACCCGGAACGTCGGTCATCTTCGCGGCGGTAGTGGTGCGGCCGAAGCGCTGGTCGAGCGACCGCGATAATCCAAGTGTGCCGGCGATCATGGATCGGTCCATTAACTCGGTTTGCCAATTGAACGGAAGGGCGTGCCAGGCGATGTCGCGCGCCGCTACCGCCTGCTCCATGCGCGTGCGATCGGCCGCGTTGGCCTGCTCCAGGTATTCATAAAGCAACCAGGAGCCGGTCGTCCACACATACCGATCACCGCCCGAATCGCGCATCGCTTTTGCAATCTGAATGGCGCGCGGGAAGTAGTCCTGAAAGTACTTGCGCATGACTCCCGCCTGCGTATCGATGAATCCAAGGTCGAAATGACACTTGAACATCACCAGCACTCGCTTCACGCCGGGCGCTGAGACTCGTGGCGCCGCGCCGCTTAACGCAGCACCGGTTGCGAGTCCAACGCCTGTGAGAAAATCGCGCCGCCTCATGAAAACCGATTTTACGGCACGGCTGGTGTGATGGGATGAAATCTATGCGCTTTACCGAAGTTTGCTTATTGCTGCTGTGCAGCGTAGCTCTGTTTGGCCGAGCCGAATCGAAGGCAGACATCGTTTTGAACGGAACCATCGCGGGCGCCGACTATCACACGTATCGCGAAGTGCCATTCACAGTACCCGCAGGGGTGATTCGGTTGACGGTTCAGTTTTCGTACACGGGAAAGGAGCAGCACACGACCATTGATTTAGGAATTTTCGACGGAGAACGGTTTCGAGGCTGGAGCGGCGGGAACAAATCCGAATTTACGATTTCAGAAAGCGATGCCACTCCCTCATACTTGCCGGGAGCGGTTCGTCCCGGTGTCTGGAAACTGATACTCGGAGTACCGAACATTCGCGAGGGAGTGCGTTCCGAATTTCAGGCGAAAGTGTATTTTTCGCGCACTGGCGCGCTGACGTCCGGGTCTTCGTTTTTGAGTGCGCCGGTGAGTACGAGCAGCGGTTGGTACCGCGGAGATCTTCACATGCATACAGGCCACAGCGATGGCTCCTGCAAGAACCAGAGCGGGCGCGAGGTGCCCTGCCCCGTCTTCAAGAGCGCTGAAGCGGCAGTGAGCCGCGGCCTCGATTTCATCGCGGTCACCGATCACAACACCATGTCTCAATACGACGCCCTGCGGGAGTTGCAGCCGTATTTCGACCGGCTGCTATTTATTTCCGGGCGCGAGATCACGACCTTTGAGGGACACGCAAATGTTTTTGGAACGACGCAATTTATCGATTTCCGATTGACGAGCCCGTACGTGCCGACGGTCGCTGCCTTATTGAAAGAAGTGCATGATCTCGGCGGCCTCATTTCCATCAACCACCCGGACGACCCATCCGGCGAAGCGTGCATGGGATGCGGGTGGACGGCACCGGATGTAAATTTCCATCGCGTTCAAGCCATCGAGGCAGTGAATGGAGGCGATAGCGACGGACGGTATTCAGGAATTCCTTTTTGGGAAGCGCAGCTCGCCCGCGGGTTTCGGCTAACGGCGATTGGCGGGAGTGACAATCATCACGCCGACGTGGCAGACGCGGCTTCGAGTATAGGCCATCCGACGACGGTTGTCCATGCGGAGAATCTTTCCGAAACGGCGATCTTAGACGGCATCCACTCCGGGCGCGTATTCATCGATATCGAGGGCACCAGGAATCGAATGCTCGACGTTTCGGCAAAGACGGACGATTCGACCGCCTTCATGGGTGCAAATCTGAATGCGCGGCCTGGAGTGGCGATTCAATTCTCAATCCATGTAGCGCATGCGAGCGGCTCGCGCGTCGAAATTGTTGAAGACGGCCGCAAGACAGATCCGCTCGACGATGCAGCCGTTACACAAGATGATGAGGTGAAGAGCTTTGAAATGCGCAGCGATGGAGCGCGGCATTGGGTACGCGTAAGCGTTCGCTCCGCCGAGGGCCGCCTTCTGCTGCTGAGTAATCCTGTGTATGTGAATTTCTAGAAGCGGGGGCGCGAGCTGAGCGAAGGAATCGACCGTACCCGGCGGACCCGAATCCGCGTTGATCGGCGGCCTAACTAAACTTTCGGCGCAGCAGCCGGCGGAGTCTGCTCCTTAAGTTTTTCCGGTTTCGCAGCCGGGCCGCCCTTCACCGGACTGATAATCACGTGAGCGTTCCGCCCTTCCAGCCGCGGCTGTCCCTCCACAGCGCCTACTCCCGCCAGATCCTCCGCAAACTTCAACAGCAGCTTTTTGCCCAAATCCGTGTGCGCAATCTCCCGCCCGCGGAACTGCACCACTGCCTTCACACGATTTCCTTCTTTCAAGAATCGAATCGCGTGCACTTTCTTGAAGTCGTAATCGTGATCGTCGGTGTTCGGACGGAATTTCAGTTCCTTCACCTGGATCACGTGCTGTTTTTTCTTCGCGTCGTGCTGCTTCTTCTTTTGCTCGTATTGCCACTGCCCGTAATCCATCGCCTTCGCAACCGGCGGTTCGGCAGTTGGCGCAATCAGTATCAGATCGAGGCCCAGGTCCTGCGCCCTGCGAACAGCCGCGGGCGTGGGCATGATCTCGACAGATCCGTCGGGAAAGACGGCGCGAACTTCTCTGGCGCGGATTGCCTCGTTGACGTTTTCTCTAATTTTTGGCCGGCGCGGCGGGAGACCTCGGGGTGGATACATGCGCGGGCTTAACGGGCGGCGCTGATGCGCGCGTGGGGAGCGGGAAAGAAAGAGTTCAAATAAAGTACCTTTTAATAGTTTTACACAAAAATGTAAAAGTCAAAAGCGGACATTCCGCCGGAAGTGTAGAATAACGTCCTGAGCATGCGTTCCCGGCCGTCCGTTACCACCTTGCTCGCTATCGCGGCTCTCGTGATCTTTACCGTCTGGATCACCTGGCGCGCGAAAGTGCTGGAAAGCGCCTCGCAACAGAGCGGCCAACCGACGGCGCTCCTCCGCAAGCCCGCGCCGGATTTCAGTTTGCCCACGCTCGATAACCGCACCATTTCGCTCGCGGATTATCGCGGCAGGAAACTCGTCGTCAGTTTCTGGGCGAGTTGGTGTGGCCCCTGCCGTTTGGAATTACCCGTCCTGCGGTCCTTTTACGAGCGTGCCCACAAGCCCGGCGCCGAATTCGATTTTCTTGCCATCAGCCTCGACGAAAACCGCTCGGCGGCCGAGACCGCAGCCAACCAGATGAAGCTGCCGTTTCCCATTGTTCTGGATCCCGAACAAAAAACCGGCGCCGCTTACGGCGTCTACGGTATCCCCGCCCTGTTCGTCATCGATAAGACCGGGCGCGTCATCTACGCCGGCGCCGGCTTCAATCCTGCTTTGGACGTCATTCTGGCCGCGCAGCTCGGCATCGATCCGAAAACAATTCCTCCGGAAGGATCTCATGCCCAATCCGGCCATTGAATTCAGCGACGTCACCAAGGTGTACCAGCGCCGGTTGAGCCGCCACCGCATTCCCGCACTATCGAATGTCTCATTCGAAGTCGCGCCCGGAGAAGTCTGCGCGTTTCTGGGGCCGAACGGCGCAGGCAAAACGACCAGCATCAGCATTCTGATGGGCTTTCTGTTCGCCGATTCAGGCCATATCGGCGTTCTCGGCTACCCGCCCGGCGATGTCCGCGCGAAAGAGCAGATCGGCTTTCTTCCCGAGAATTTCGCCTTCTACAAATACATGACCGCGCCGGACCTGCTGCGGCTGCACATCGCGCTTGCGGGCAAGCAGAAGAATGGCGTTGAAAATCTCATTGGGGAACTGCTCGCCAAAGTGAAGCTCCACGGTTATGAGCAGCTGAAGATCGGCAAATATTCGCGCGGCATGGTGCAGCGCCTCGGCCTCGCGCAAGCGCTGCTCAACAATCCTCAGTTGCTGATTCTGGATGAGCCAACCTCTGGACTCGATCCGGCCGGCCGCGAAGAAGTGCTGGCACTGCTCGCCGCCCTCAAATCGGAGGGCAAAACCGTTTTCCTCAGCTCCCATATTCTGCCGGAAGTCGAGCAGATTTGCGATCGCGTCGTCATCATCGACCGTGGGCGCCTGGTCCGCGCCGCGCGCCTCTCTGAGCTGCTCGCAAGCGGCAATCGCGTTGAGCTGATCGTGGCCGATTTGAGCGTGGATCTCGAAAATATTTTGATCGCGCAAGGAGCCCTCGTCGAGCGCGGTCCGCACGGGGTGCGCCTGGTCATCGACGCCGCCTTGAAGCGCGAAACCGCCGAGACGCTCTGGAACGCGGATTGCGACATCGTCAGCATGAACCCCGTCAAAAGCACTCTCCAGGAGCTTTTCCTCAAGCTCGTCGGCGATTACGAAGGAGCAGCATGAAAATTCGCGCCATCGCACTCAACACCTTCGGCAGTCTGCTCCGGAACAAACTCGTCATTCTTTTCCTCGCCGGCTTTATCTGCGTTTTGCTGCTGATGATGTCGCCGCTCCTCGCTGCGAAAGCTATGGCCGGAAGCATGAGCGCCACGCAACTGCAAGGTGTAGTGCTCAGCATGGTGAGCACCATCACGTCCATGGTCAGCGGCTTCGGCAGCTTGCTCGCCGCGTGGGCGGCCGCCGACGTCGTATCCAGTGAAATGCGTTCCGGCACTATCCTCGCCGTCATGGCCCGACCCGTGCGCCGCTGGGAATTTCTGCTCGGCAAATATCTCGGCGTGCAACTGCTCATGATTATTTACGTGATGGCTATGCTTGGCCTCACCTATCTGCTTGCCTGGATCGGAGGCGAAGGAATTCAATCCACGCTGTGGGTGCTGATCGTCTATCCACTGGTGCGATATGCAGTCTATAGCGCCATAGCCATGCTCTTGGTCACCGCGCTTCACCCCGTCGTCTCGTTCGCGATTGTTCTGATCATCGCGGTGCTCGCGTCCATGGTCGCGCCGCCTCAAAACTCTCGCTTCATGCCCGATTGGCTGCAGCAGGCCATCTACGTAGTGCTGCCGTCCACCGAGCTGCTTTCAGAAACCCGCTTCCTCGCCATCACAAAATCGTCCCTGCAGGCGACCCCCTGGATTCACCATCTCACCGCATTAGCGTACGGCCTCGATTACGCCTTGGTCTGTTTCCTGCTCGCCGTCTGGTCCTTTCGCAAGCGCAGCTTATCGCGTATCTAGGCCCCGAGCTAGGCCCCGAAGTTTTTTTGATGCCGCGCCATATCCACGCGTGACCCGCGAAAGCGCACGCCTTCGAGTTCCAGCCGCATCCGCTGCTCGATGGCTGTGTCCCGATTGGTTTTAATCCGTCCTCCCGCGCCCAGCACCCGGTGCCAGGGAAGCGCATCGCCCCACTTCCTCAGCACTTGCGCAACCTGACGGTGACAACGCGGATATCCGGCTGCCTGCGCTACCTGCCCGTATGTCGCAATCTTTCCTCGCGGGATCTGCCGGACGACCCGCCGGATCGCGGTCTCCATGTCATCGCGCCGTTCGCGCGATGGGCCTGGTGCGCCCAAAACTCTATTCACCGTGCCGCCTTTTCGCCTTCTTACGCTTGGTGCGAAGATGATGTAATCGGGTCAAATCTCTAGAATGAACCGTAACACCGGGCGTCGCATCCTGGCCGTTGCCGCCCTTGCATCCAGCTTCCTTCTCGTGAGGACGTCTCAGGCGCAGTCGGAGGACCACGCCGCCCCGGCCTATGATGCCAAGACCCGCCAGACTTACAACTTCCCCTTCGCCAAGGACAACCTTGCGGCCCCAGGCAATGCGCTCGTAGAGGGTAATCAATTCATCCAGCCCGGAGCTTTTCCGACGGCGACCTATTGTGCTCATTGCCATCGGCAAGCCTATGCCGAGTGGCGTCAGGCGCTGCACTCGAATTCGTTTCGAACCCCTTTCTATCGAACCAGCGTAAACATCCTCGCGCGCACCAAAGGCATCGAGTTCACCCGCCATTGCGATAGCTGCCATAATCCTATCGGCGTTGTGACCGGAGCCTTGACGCCCAACTCCACGGTTGATCGCAGCTTCGATGAAGACGGCCTCACCTGCACCACCTGCCACTCGATTCAAAAACTTCAGCCCACCACGGGGAACGGCAGCTATGTGATCGGAGTTCCGGCTGTCATGGTCGACGAAAACGGCAAGCGCATTCCTGGCGAAGTCTCCGACGACGAGATCATGAAACATCCCGAGCGCCACTCCCAGGCCGTGATGAAGGACTTCTACCGCACCCCTGAGTTCTGCGCCGCGTGCCACAAGGCCAACCTGCCGAATCCGTTGAACGATTACAAATTCATACGCGCGTTTACCGTCTACGACGAGTGGCAGAATTCGAAATTCTCGAATCGCAATCCCCTCACATTCTATTCCGCGGGCGTCTTTACCTGCCAGAAGTGTCACATGATGCGTGAATCCGCGATGCCTCAGGAATATGGCGCGAAGAAGGGCACTTTTGCATCGCATCGCTGGCTCGCCGGCAATACGGCCGTTCCGTTTTATTACGGCTTTGACGATCAATTGAACAAGACTATCGAGTTTCTGAAGTCGGGCATGTATCTCAACGTCGATTTATTCGCGATCAAAAAAGCCGGGTCAGCCGCAATGGTCGCGCCGCTCGGCTCGGTGCCTTTTCAGCTCGCGCCCAACGACATCGTCCAGACCATGGTCGTCATCCAGAACAAGAACATCGGCCACTCTTTAATTCCCGAAGTGCGCGACCTGTATGAGGCATGGGTTGAATTCGTGGTCAAAGACGCTACGGGTAAAGAAATCTATCACAGCGGTTTTATTAAACCCGACGGAATGCTCGACGAGCGGGCCCATAGCTTCACCAACCGCCCTGTGAATATCGACGGCGATTTCGTGGACAACCATAAAGTCTGGACCATCCACTCCATGGCCTATGACAACAGCATCCAGTCGGGCCGCTCCGCCCTGGTGCGTTATGAGTTCCGCATCCCGGCGAATGCGAAAGGTCCGCTTGCGGTTACTGCGCGCGTCAACTATCGCCATCTGCGCCAGAGCTATTTAAATAATGTTTTCGGCCCGGATCATCCGGCCTATCCCATTGTCGAAATCGCCTCGCGCACTCGCACGCTGTGTTTCGGACTGAACGCCGCAACCGCTCCTGACCCGCAAGATAACCCCGACTGGATGCGCTGGAACAATCTCGGCATCGCCTACCTCGACCAATTGCAATATGCCGATGCTATCCGTGCCTTCCGCGAAGTCGTGAAGCTGCGGCCCGATTACGCCGACGGCTATATCAACATCGGCCTCACGAATATCGAGTGGGAAAAGTACGCAGCGGCCCGCAGCGGTATCGAAAAAGCCCTCACGCTCAGTCCCAATAACGCGCGCGCTCTCTACTATCTCGGAATTGTGGAAAGGAGATCCGGCCATCCCGATCGCGAAGTCGCCGACTTTCAAAATGTGGTCGACCAATATCCGCAATCGCGCGATGCCCGCCGTGAGTTGGGAATCTCCTATTACCAGCAACACAAGTATCAAGAAGCCCGCCAGCAGTTTGAAGCGTTGCAGGCCATCGATCCCGACGATGTGGCCGCCCATTACAACCTCGCCGTTCTCTATCGCCGCATGGGAATGAAGCAGCAGGCCTCCGAACAGGCCGCGCTATTTGCAACCAAGCAAGTCGACCCCGGAGCGCCCACGTACTCTCTCGATTACCTCCGCAAACATCCGGAAATTTCGATAGAAAGCGTGCCCTGGCACATGCATAAAGATCCGTCTGTCGACGCCGCCGGCCAGCCGCAACACTGATTCTTGGAGTTCTACTTTGAATAGTCGCCGCCGTTTCATTCGCTCACTCAGCCGCACGGCGCTGGTGCTTCCCTTCGCGGATCTGGCCCTCGCCGCTTCCTCTCCTCAGCAGCAGATGAAGCTACCCGGTCCCATCGAGCGCAGCTATAACGCGAAACCGATGCCGCCGCCGAAAGGGCCCAAGTCGCCTATCGAAGGCACGCCGCTGGGCATCAGCTTCGTTGACGTAGTCAAACAATCCGGCCTGGCCGTCAAAACGATTTACGGCGGCGAAGGAAAAAACAAATATCTTCTCGAGACCACCGGCTGCGGCCTCGCCTTTTACGATTACGATAACGACGGCTGGCTCGATGTCTTCCTGGTGAATGGCTGGCGGCTGGAAGGTTTTCCGCCGGGCCGTGAGCCGCACTGCCATCTCTTCAAGAACAATCGCGATGGCACCTTCACCGACGTGACGAAAGGCTCGGGCCTTGAAAAACGCACGGGTTGGGGACAAGCCTGCTGCGTCGGCGACTATAACAACGATGGTCACGACGACCTCTTCGTCACCTACTACGGTCAAAACGCGCTCTACCGCAACGACGGAGACGGAACTTTTACCGACGTCACTCAGCAGGCTGGTCTCACGCAGCCCGGTCCCAAAACGCGCTGGAATACCGGCTGCACTTTTGTCGATTACGACCGCGACGGCAACCTCGATTTGTTTGTCGCCAATTACGTCGACTTCGATCTGAAGACCGCGCCGCCCCCGGAAGCCGGCCCCTGCACATATAAAGGATTGCTGGTGGCCTGCGGCCCTCCAGGCTTGCCCGGCGGCAAAAATATTCTCTATCGCAACAACGGCGACGGCACATTCACCGACGTCAGTCAAAAGTCCGGCATTTTGAATACTGCCGGAACCTACGGCCTGAGCGTCGCGGCATCCGATCTCGATAACGACGGCTGGCCCGATATCTACGTCGCGAACGATTCCAGCACGGCCACGCTGTATCAAAACCAAAAGGACGGCACCTTCAAAGACATCGCCGTCGAATCGGGCGCGGCATTATCTCCGGAAGGAAAGCCGCAGGCCGGAATGGGGGTTTCGATCGGCGATTACAATCGCGACGGAAATCTGGATGTCGTCAAAACCAACTTTGCCGGCGACACCGATTCGCTCTATACCAACCTGGGCGATGCCACTTTCGAAGATCGCACCTACCCGAGCGGTCTGGGAGTCAATACTCGCCTGCTCGGCTGGGGTGTCGGCTTTTTCGACATGGACAATGACGGTTGGCTCGACATCCTGATGTCGAATGGTCACGTGTATCCCGAAGTCGACGAGTCGAATGCCGATCTTAAATACGCCGAACACAAATATCTCTATCGCAACCTGCGCAACGGCCGTTTCGAAGAGGTGACGAACAAAGGCGGCCCGGGCATTCTCGAGAATGCTCCGGCGCGCGGCTGCTCGTTCGGCGATTACGATAACGATGGCGATCTCGACGTTGCGGTGAACTGCGTGAATGCCATTCCTCAGCTGTTGCGCTGCGATTCCACGCTGAAGCGCAATTGGATCAAGATCAGGCTGGTCGGCGTTAAGTCGAATCGCACCGGCATCGGCACGCGGGTAATCGTGACCTCAAAAACGGAACCGAATGCGCAGAAACCCTTAGTGCAGATGGACGAGCTGCGCAGCGGCGGCAGCTATTTTTCGCAAAACGATCTGCGCATGCACTTCGGGCTGGAACAAGCGGCAAGAGTGGACAGCGTCGAAATTCGCTGGCTCAGCGGGCAGATCGATCGTTTCAACGACCTCGACGTGAATCGCCTTTACGTCATCCAGGAAGGCGGCAAGATTCTGAGCTCCGACGCGCTGACGCCGGCGAAGAAGCCGTCCACCTGATGTTTCGCGTGCGTTATGTTGTGCTCTTCGCGTTGGCTCTACCAATTCTTTGCCGCGGGGAAGAAAGCTGTCCCTGGCTGAACGCCGGAACAGCCGCGGGCATTTTGGACGGCGGCGTGAGCGCAACCGTCACGCATCCGCGCAAAAACAAAGAGGATGCAACCTGCGATTTCGTTCGCCGCCAAGGATCGCTTCTGTACGAGCTCACGATTGAAGTCGAAACCATGGGCACTCCAACCTGCAGTGGAAAGACGACTCCGTTGAAAGCCATTGGCAATGAGGCATTCGCTTGCAGCGTGGACAAGCGCGGATACGTTTTCGAAGAAGTCGTGGGAAGAGCTCGCGACCGCGCCTTCACAATCTCTATCGATACCGATGATCCATCGGTATCGCAAAGCTCGTACCGCGAAAAAGTGCGCAAGGTGGCCGAACAAGTCGCTGGTGCCCTGTTCTGACCATCGCTACTTCATCCCCTGCCGCAGCTTCTTTTCCTTCTCCTGCTCTTCCGCTTGCCTGATTTCAGCCGCCCTTACAAAAGCTTGCTTCGCGCCCTCGGCGTCTCCTTTGCGCCGCAAGAGCAGTCCCAGCATGTTATACGCGCCCGCGTCTTTGCCATCCAGCGCCACCGAGCGCTGCAACGCCTGGATTGCGCCATCGACATCCCCCTGCTCTTTCAGAAGCGTGCCCAGCTCGAACCACGCCTCGGCATAACCGGGCCGTTGCTCTACCGCCGCGCGTAGTTGCGGAATGGCCTTATCCGTTTCCCCGAGATCGACGTAGGTAGTCGCCAGAACGTAATGCGCTTCCGCAAGCGCCGGATCGAGTTTTGCCGCCTGCTCCAATTCCGCCCTCGCGCGGGGCAGATCGTCGGTCTCCTTATACGCGACCCCCAAATCATAGTGCGCATCCGCGGCTTCCGGATGAGCGCGCGCCACTGCGGACAGCTGCTTGATCGCCGCATTGAAGTTTCCGATCGCGATATACGCGTATCCCACGTTCACCTGTACGTGCACATTGTCCGGCTCCCGCTCTAAGATGGTGCGAAACTGCTTCAACCCCGCCGTCGGATTGCCGGTGTTCACCAGCACATAACCATAGCTGTTGCGCACGGCCGTATTCGCCGGATCCAGTTCCAGCGCCTGCCGGTAAGCGTCGCGCGCGTCGATTAAACGCTTCTGCTGCTGGCACGCCGCGCCCAGTGCTTCCCAAACCGCCGCGTTCCTGGGCAATTGCTTTGCGGCTTTCACCAGTTCGGGAATCGCCTCCGCGTAATGTCCCGTCTCGTTGTAAGCGGCGCCGAGACGGAAGCGGTAATCGCCATTGGCCGGAGCCAGCGCCACTGCCTTCTCCAAATCCCGCGTCGCCGCCTGAATCTGCTGAGTCAACGCCAGCGCGACCCCCAGGTGATACCACGCCTGCGCCATCTTCGAATCCAGCTCCGTTGCCCGCTTGAAGTGTGGAATCGCCTCCGGCGTGCGATCCGTCGCTGCCAGCAGAAACCCGATCTCATCCTGATAAGCGGCGGACTGCGGACGCAGCGCCGCCAATTTTTCATAATCCGCGAGCGCGCCCTTTGCATCGCGCGCCGCGAGATGCTGCCGCGCCGAGGCTTCCAACTGCTGGATGGTTGCCGTCGATTGTGCTGCGGCAGGTAAGCACGAAAGCACTAGAAATAGGCTGCAACCAAGCCGCATTCGGCTCCATTGTACTCGCAGTTACTGCGCCGACAGAACCTCTTCTACTGTGAGGGCATTACTCCCTAACGCCATTTCCATGCATCCAACACATAGGAGAAGAAAAAATGAAAGGGCACAAAATTCACTGGCAGTTGTTGCCGGTTCTGCTTACTTCAGCGGCCCTGTGCTTCGGACAGCAGGTGGGACCTGGCACCATTAACTACGTCGAAGGCCAAGTGTTCCTGGACGGTCAGGCACTTACCCGCCAATCCGTCGGAACAGCCGACTTGAAACCTGGCCAGGCGCTCGATACCAGTAACGGTTATGTAGAAGTGCTGCTCACGCCGGGCGCGTTCCTGCGCGTGGGCCATAACAGCGAAATCCGAATGCTTTCCGCCGGCTTGGCCGATACGCAAGCTGAAGTGGTGCGCGGCGACAGCATGCTCGAAGCCGACCAGTTGATCAAGGGCGCCAATCTTGCCGTTGTAATGAACGGCGCGTCCACCCAGATTGAAAAGAAAGGTCTCTATGACTTCGATGCGGCGCAGCAGGCCATCCTGGTGCTCGATGGCAAAGCAAAGGTTCAGGAGCAAGCCCGCAGTCAAAATCTCGGAAAACACGACGAGGTACTGCTTGCGAGCGAGCGTCCTCTGAAGAAGCGCAGCTTCGACGAAAACACGGTGAAGGCCGACCCGCTGTACGTGTGGAGCAAGACGCGCAGCGAAGACGAAGCGCAAGCCAGCGCCACCGCAGCCAGCAACGCCGATATCTACACAGTGGCTGGCCCGGGCTGGTTCTGGGATCCCTATTGGAGCTTCTACGGTTTCTGGCCCGCGGCGGACGCTCTGTACAGTCCCTTCGGCTGGGGCTTCTATTCTCCCGGTTTCTTCGGTTACGGATACTACGGCGGCGCCTATTACGGCGGCTATCCGTATGTTGGCGCCTATAACGGCCACACGGGCCGCTACGCCTATCGCGCCGGTAACACCTGGCACGGACACGTAGCCGGCACGACCGCCTCACCCCGTGCGTTCCACAGCGGCGGCTTCGCTCGCTCCGCGGGTATCGGCGGATTCGCTCGCTCCGGCGGTGTCGGCGGATTCCGTGGCTCCGCAGGCGGCGGTTTCCACGGCGGCGGACGTCGTTAAAGCCATTTCAGAAGCGCCGGAAGACGGTTGTTATGCCGCCCTCCGGCGCTTTTTTTTCACCAGGTCGTTAATGTCGCATGGACCGCCTCCTCGCGCACGAAAAGGCCGCCTAAAGCACACTTTCCGCCTCGCCGCGCGTCTCACGAACTGACATAAAGGGACAAGCATGCCTTTTTCAGCTTTGATTGCAGACCTTCGTTACGCCTTTCGCAGCATGCGCAAAAACGCCGGGTTCACTGCAATTGCGGTTGCCGCGCTCGCCATCGGTATCGGCGCGAACACTGCCATCTTCAGCCTCGCCCGTACAGTGGTAATCGCTCCGCTTCCATTCGCGAATCCCGATCGCCTGGTTCAGTTCAATGGCATAGCTCGCAAGACCGGCGAAGTCGAAAGTTGGGTGTCCTATCGCGATGTGTTCGATTGGCGGCAGCGAAGCCGCACCTTTCAAAGCATCGGCGCCTACAGGTTCGCGCTGCTCAATCTGCCGGGTGGAAATGAGCCCGTCGCGCTGTACGGCTGCCGCATTTCCTACAATCTTTTCCCTACGCTTGGCGTGCAGCCCATGCTCGGGCGCAATTTTCTTGCTCGCGAAGATCAGCCGGGTCGCGCGCAAGAGGTTATCCTCAGTCACGATCTCTGGATGAACCGTTTCGCCGCCGACCCGCAAATTCTTGGCAAGACAATTCGCCTCATCGGGCGTCGCGAGTCGGAGCAATACGTCGTCATCGGCGTCATGCCCGCCGGCTTTAATTTCCCGCTCAATATTCCTACTTCGGTGAGCCCTCCCACCAGGCAAATGGCGTTCTGGATTCCCATCGGCGTGCACCCCGATCGCCCAAATCGCGGCGATATCAGTGTCATCGCAATCGGCGGCCTTCGCCCTGGAATCGCAATTCGCCAAGCTCGCGCCGACATGTCTTCCATTGCCTCCCAGCTCGAGCGCGAATACCCCGACACCAATTTGGGCCGCCTCGTTCAGCTTGTTCCTTTGAAGGATCGGATATTGGGCCGCACCAAGCCGGCGCTCCTCCTTCTGCTGTTTGCAATCAGCGCGGTTGTGCTCATCACCTGCGTCAATATCGCGAACCTGCTGCTCTCGCGCGCCCTCAGTCGCAACCGCGAAACAGGGATTCGCCTCGCTCTTGGCGCCAGCCGCGGCCGCCTGCTCCAGCAATGGATTACCGAAAGTCTCGTGCTATCCATTACCGGAGGCTGCGCAGGCCTGCTCATCGCGCGCGCCGGCCTAAAGCTCCTGCTGCGCTTGGCCCCTCAGGATATGCCGCGCCTCGCTCAAACTCACATCGATCTTGGAGTGCTGCTCTTCAACGCGGGAGTATCCGTCGCCGCTGGACTTCTTTTTGGAAATCTGCCCGCGTGGACCGCCGCCAAAACCGACGTTGCTAAAGCTCTCTCCGATTCCGGAACTCGAACCACCGCCGATCCAACCCGCGTAAAAATTCGCGATCTGTTGGTTGTAAGCGAGGTGGCTTTAGCCGTTGTCCTCGCCATCGGAGCGGGCCTGCTCGTAAAAAGCTTCGCGCGTTTAACAAGCGTCAACCCAGGCTTCTCCAGAAATGACGTTCTGACCTCCATCATCGTTCTCCCGAGCACGCGCTATCGCGACAATAAATCCTGGGTCGAGTTCTATCGCAAGCTGCTCGATCAATTGAAAACAACTCCCGGCGTCATCTCCGCGGGCGCTACCAATGGCGTGCCGCTCTCCGGAAATATCGTCGGCGATTACGTCCAAATCGACGGCCGCCCCTTTACCGAGCGCGGCGAGAACCGCCCCTCCGCCGAGATATTTTCCGCAAGCCCGGATTATCTGTCCACCATGGGCATTCGCTTACTGCGCGGCCGGTATCTGACCGAACACGATTCTGCGAACGGCGATCCCGTCGCAGTCATCGACTCCTCCGCCGCCGCGAAGTTCTGGCCAAACGATGACGCGCTCGGTAAGCGCATCGGTTTCGATTCCATTCAGCGGAAAGTGGTCGGCATCGTCGAGAATACGCGCGATCAAAGCGTGGACGAACCCCCGCTTCCCGCCATGTACATTCCCATGGGACAAGGCGGACCTTCGCCGCAATTCCTCGCCGTCCGCACCGAAGGCAGTCCTTCCAAAATGGCCGTGACTATTCGCCGCGCGGTAGCCGCCATAGACAAAGATCAACCCGTTTTCGTGGTCACTTCCATGCAGGATCTCTACAACAACTCCATCGCCGATCGCCGCTTCACAACTTTTATTGTGACCCTCCTCGGTCTATTGGCGACCGGCTTGGCTGCGCTCGGCGTTTACGGTGTGATCTCATACTCCGCCGCTCAACGCACGCGTGAAATCGGCATTCGCGCCGCGCTTGGCGCCAAACGCATCCAAATCGTAAAGCTGGTTTTGAGCCGCGGCATAGCATTGACCGCCCTCGGCATCGCGATTGGCGTCACCGCTGGATTGCTGCTGACGCGTTTCCTCGCCAGCCTGCTCTATGAAGTTACGCCCAGCGACCCCTGGACCATTCTCAGCGTCGCGCTGTTGCTCGCCGCCATATCTCTAGCGGCCGGTTACCTGCCGACTTATCGGGCGATAAAGGTCGATCCGATGACCGCGCTGCGCCACGAATAATCGCTATTCTTCCGGAAGAATATCGCTCAATGCGACCTCAAGGTTCAAATCCTCGCACCGCAGTGTTCCGTCATCTACGAGACGCGCTGCGGGGCTCTTCGGAGTGGCAATCCAAGCTTCCCGTGAGTACGGATCGATGATCCAAACCGTGCCCACGCCGAAATTCAAGAAATCAGCCAGCCTCTCCTCCACACGGCTGAACCGGTCGTCGGGAGAAAGAATCTCAACGCAAAGCGTAGGCGGGTTCTGCGTGACCTCATCCTTATCCGAAGCAGCGACAAGGCAGATGTCAGGGATACGAACACGCGATGGCAAAACCTGCACCCGCTGCGCGATCAGAACACGATGACGGTGCTGAGGTTCCCTAGCCGAAAGCCACGCACTAACCACAACGTGCGTCTCGCTGTGTTTTCTCCGGCCCACATTGCGCTCCTCAATCGCTCCGTCTACGTAGTCGCAATCGGGCTCGTAATTGGTGTTGAGATATTCCTCCAGCGGAACGTGAACCATCGTCGCCATACTCATGCCTCCGGAACAATATCGCTCAACGCGACGTCAAGGTTCAACTCCGCGCAGCGCAGCGTCCCATCATCTACGAGACGCGCTGCGGGGCTCTTCGGAGTTGCCGTCCAAGCTTCCCGTGAATATGGATCGATGATCCAAACCATAGCCACGCCAAACGCGATATAATCCGCTACCCTATGCTGCACGCGGCTCCAGCGGTCTTCGGGCGACAGAATCTCTACGCATAACGCCGGGGGCTCTTGCGTCACCTTGTCGTCAGATCGATTCACAAGACAAATGTCGGGCACTCTCACTCGAGATGCGGATATCTTTACGCGCTGCTCCACCAGAACTTCGTGTCCGTGCTTCTGCTCGTTTGAAGAGAGCAAAATCGCAAGACGCGTCTGTGTTCTGCTATGCCGCTTTTTCCCCACATTCCGCTCCTCAATCGCTCCGTCTACGTAGTCGCAATCGGGCTCGTAATCGGTGTTGAGATATTCCTCCAGCGGAACGTGAACCGTCGTCGCCATAGTCTTAGCCTATCGTCTCTTCGTCCTGATCACGATCGGCGTGCCGTCAAATCCAAATTGCTTCCGCAGCCGGTTTACCAGGTTGCGCTCGATCGAAAAATGCATCTCGCCGGCCTTATCCGTAAACACAACGAATGTGGGCGGCCGTATGGACGCCTGCGTTATGTAGTAAATGCGAATATCGCTTTCAAACTTCAGCGTCTCGACGAACCGGTTCAGCTCGCCGGTTGTGACGCGCTTCGACGCGGCATCGAAGCATCGCCGTATGGTCGAAAAGATTCGCCGGATCCCCTCACCCTTCTTAGCCGAAGCAAAGACTACCGGCGCATAATCCAGAAATTTCAGTTCATCCCGCACTGTCTCGGTGAACGCGCGCTTGCTCTTGTCCTCCGCCGCATCCCATTTATTCACTACCAGAATCACCGCGCGGCCTTCTTCGTGCGCATAGCCCGCAATCGTCGCATCCGCATCCAACACGCCTTCCGTCGCGTCGATAATCAGAAGCACAACGTTTGCCATGCGAATGTTCCGCCGCGCCATGATGACGCTCATCTTTTCGGTCATCTCGGTCGTCTTGCCTTTTCTCCGTATGCCTGCCGTATCGACAAACCGGTAGGCCGTGTTGCCCTCTTCTACGGTTTCATCGACAGCATCCCGCGTCGTGCCCGCAACCGGGGAAACAATGGCCCGCTCCGCGCCCACCAGCACATTCAGCATGGTCGATTTCCCCACATTCGGCCGCCCGATAATGGCCACTTTGATGCGCCGCCGATTGCTTTCTTCCTCCTCTTCCGCCGCCGTTTCCTCTTTAGGGAACGGAGCGGTTACAGTTGTCAGCAGCTCGTCCAATCCCAAGCGATGCTCCGCCGAAACGGGAACCGGATCTCCCAATCCAAGCGAGTAGAACTCGTTCACCAAATCCTCGCGGGCCTTCACGTCGATTTTGTTGACAACCAACGTCAGCGGCTTGTTCAACGGGCGCAGCAGCTTCGCCAAATCGCGGTCCGCCGATGTGATCTCCGTCCGGCCATCTATCACGTACAGAATGTGCGAGGCCAGATCCAATGCCACATGCGCTTGCTTCAGGATCTCCGTCGGTATCAGCGCGTCATCATGCGGGATGATGCCGCCCGTATCGATAAGCCCAAACCGCTTGCCGCGATATTCCGCTTCGCCATAAATCCGGTCGCGCGTGATGCCCGGCTCATCGCCTACAATCGATCGCCGATTGCCTAGAATCGCGTTGAATAGCGTCGATTTCCCTACATTCGGCCGCCCCACAATCACGACTGTAGGTAGCGGCCCGTCTGTCGTCATTCGCTTAACAGGTTCGCATGAATGCGACCATGAGAGCTTACGAATGTCAGTAAATGGAATTATCGACACGCGCAATATCGCCATCATCGCGCACGTCGATCACGGCAAAACAACGCTCGTCGACGGCATGCTGCGGCAGAGCGGCATCTTCCGCGCGAATGAAGAAACTATCGAGCGGATGATGGATTCGAACGAACTCGAGCGCGAGCGCGGCATCACCATATTGGCGAAAAACACCGGTGTCCGCTATCACGGAACCAAGATCAACATCGTCGATACGCCCGGCCACAGCGACTTCGGAGGCGAAGTGGAACGCGCGCTGAAGATCGTGGACGGCGTGATGCTGTTGGTCGACGCAAGCGAAGGCCCCCTCCCGCAAACGCGTTACGTGCTGATGAAGGCTCTTGAAGCTCACCTCCCGCCGGTAGTCGTGATCAACAAAATCGATCGGCCCGATGCGCGCATTCAGGAGGTCTTGAATGAAATCTACGATCTTTTCATCGACCTCGACGCAACTGAAGATCAGCTTGATTTCCCCGTGGTGTATACCAACGCAAAGGCAGGCATTGCAAAGCTCGATCCTAACGACGGAAGCGATACCCTACAGCCGCTTTTCGAGACGATCCTGAAGTACATCCCGCAGCCGAAGGGCGATCCGGCGGATATTCTGCAGCTTCTGGTCGCGAACTTGGATTACAGCGACTACCTGGGCCGCCTCGCCATCGGTCGCGTCTTCAATGGCACTCTCCACTACGGCGACGAAGTCGGAATTGTGAAGCTGGACGGCTCGCTTCAGAAGACGCGCATCACCAAGCTCTACTCGTTTGAAGGATTGAAGCGCGTCGATGAAACCATCGGTAAACCCGGCGACGTGCTCGCGATCGCCGGCGTCGAAGGCATCACAATCGGCGAGACCGTAACCAGCGCCGAAGACCCCAAACCGCTGCCCAACATTCAGATCGATGAGCCGACCATCGCGATGACGTTCACCATCAACAACTCCCCTTTTGCAGGCCGCGAAGGCGAGTACGTCACCTCGCGCAATCTTCGCGACCGGCTCGACAAAGAGCTGCTGACCAACGTCTCCATTCGTGTCGAGGAAGCGGGCGGTCCCGACACCTTCAAAGTGATGGGCCGCGGAGAGCTGCAGCTCGCCATCCTGATCGAGATGATGCGCCGCGAAAGCTACGAGCTGCAGGTCGGAAAGCCCGAGATCCTCACGCGCAAGATCGACGGCGTCTTGCATGAACCGGTCGAGCTGTTGGTGATCGATTGTCCCGAGGAGTTCATCGGCGTGGTCATCGAGAAGATGGGCAGCCGCAAGGGCAAGATGGCCAAGATGGTCAATCACGGCTCCGGACGCGTGCGCCTTGAATTCCATATTCCGTCGCGCGGTTTGATCGGCATCCGCAGCGAGATGCTCACCGATACCAAGGGAACAGCCATCATGAACTCGCTGTTCCACGGCTACATCGAATGGCAAGGCGAGATCCAGATGCGCCCCACCGGATCGCTTGTGGCGGATCGACCGGGCTTCGCCACCAGCTACGCCATCTTCAATCTTCAGGAGCGCGGCGTCATCTTTGTGTCCCGGGAACCGAAGTTTACGAAGGCATGATCGTCGGCGAGAATTCCCGCGACAGCGACCTGGATGTCAACATCGTCAAAGAGAAGAAGCTCACCAACATGCGCGCATCGACATCGGATGAGGCTATCCGGCTTGTGCCGCCTCGCGTGCTCAGCCTGGAACAAGCCATCGAATTCATTCGCGAAGACGAGCTCGTTGAAGTGACGCCCAAATCGATTCGGCTGCGCAAGAAAGTTCTAAAATCGAACCAGCGCTGAGAGATCCGGGACATGGCAGAAAAAACGCGACGTTTTGCCGAACGACTTGAGAACAGCTTCGGCCGCGAGATACCCGCTGCGCACCGCGCCTTCCATCGTGGCGGGCCAGCCCGATCGAGTCCAGTCTCCCGCGAGAAACAGATTGGGAATCGACGTGGCGCTGACCGGTCTCCGATCCTCCAGGCGCGGCACAGCCGAAAAGGTCGCCCGTACTTCTTTCACGACGTGCGCTCGCTCCACTTGCGCTTCCGCGACACCGGGAAAGAACTCTCTCAGCTCTTTAAGCGCGAGCTCGATCACCTCCGCGCGCGGCATCTCGACCAGGCTTCGTGAAGCGCTCACCACGAGTTGAATATGCCGGCCTTCACCCTTGTTAAACATCCACTGGATAGTGCGGTCGAGCAGGGTCGCGTGCGGCAGATTCGTAACCGGCCGGTCGAACCAGAGATGGATGCCTGTAATCGGCGAATGGTTGAAGCTCGATAAATCGAGAGCCAACCCGGGCGCCACAGCGGCCACACGCTCGAAAGGCAGGGCAAGAACGTAAGCGTCAGCCGTGATGCACTCGCCATTGACAATTACGCCGGTTACGCGGTTGTTTTCGATCGGAACGTGCTCGACCGGCGCGCGACGGAGGATCTTCACGAGCGGATAGGCGGACCACGCCTCTTCGGAATAGAGTTGCGCCAGCGGCACCGCCGGCACGCCCATCTCGTACGAGTTCGCGCGAGAAAGAAAGCCCAAATAGAAGACCTGCAAGCCGTGGATCGCAGCCATCCGATCCAGGTCTTCATTCACCGCGCTGACCAGCACCTGACGCCAGAAACGCTCGATAGCGCGAGGGCTCTGCCGCTTCTCCCTCAGCCAATCAAGCATGGTGATTCGGTCGAGGTCGGTTCTCTTTCGGTACTCGCCTTTGATCGCCAGCAGAGCGCGCCCGATGCTCAGCTTGTCGGCTATCGACAGAAACCGCAGTCCAGTGAATGAAAAACGGCGCCGCATCACGGAAACACGGCCGCCCGGCTCAATCCAATAGAACTCGCGGTAAAACCGAATGCGATCTTCTACGCCGAGCTTTCGATAGAAATCGATCAGGTTCGTGCAGCAGCGCAGCAGAACGTGCTGGCAGTTGTCGATGGTCGGGCTATTTTCGTCGGCGGCGTTGAGCGGGTAAGAAGTGGCGCGACCCCCGAGAAACGGACGCGCCTCGTAGAGCGTGACGGGATGACCGGCAGAACCAAGCGCCAGCGCGGTTGCCAACCCCGCCAGGCCGCCGCCCACGACAGCAACACTAGCTTCGCTCGACTGCGGTTGCAGCATGGGCATAAGTTTCAATCATGTTTTCCATGAGACGCAGCCCGCAATCGCGCTCGAGAGTCAGGATTGATTCCGGATGGAACTGTACCGCCTCAATCGGCAGATCGCGATGACGAATGCCCATAATCACACCGTCTTCGGATTCCGCCGTGATTTCGAGGCATGATGGAAACTTGGCGCGATTCGCAGACAGCGAATGATAGCGGCCGACGCGAAAGGGCGAAGGCAAACCGTGAAACACGCCCCGGCCATCGTGTGTAATAAGCGATCCTTTTCCGTGCATCGGATAGTCCAGCACCTCGAGCTCACCGCCGAAAGCCTCGACAATACCTTGCAAGCCGAGGCAAACACCAAAGGTCGGAATACCTCTTTTCGCAAGCTCCTGAACCAGCTTCGGCACTCCGAAATCCGCGGGGCGGGCCGGGCCCGGCGAAATCAACGCGATATCCGGTCTGGCGCTGTCAATCGCTTCTAACGCCACTTTCGAGCGATAGGTGGAGACGCTCGCTCCGGTCTGGCGCGCGTAATTCGCCAGCGTATGGATGAAGCAGTCGTCGTTATCTACCAACAGCAGTCGCACGCCCTCGCCCACGCGTCTTCTTCGATCGGTTTCCAGTCCGCGCGCGCCTGCCGGGTGCAGCGCGTTGAAAAACGTGGTTGCCTTCAGCCGGCACTCCTGGTCTTCCGATGCAGGATCGGAATCATACAGAAGCGTCGCGCCCGCCGCATAGCGCGCCACCCCACTCTTCAGATGAACCGTGCGGATTAATATGCCGGTATTGATGTCGCCGTTGAAATTGATCATGCCGACCGCCCCGCCATACCAGCCGCGCGCATCTTTTTCGAGGTCCTCGATCGCTTGCGCCGCAGCCTTCTTCGGAGCGCCGATAATTGTCACCGCCCACATGTGCGTGAGGAATGCATCGAGTGAATCGAAGCCTTCCATCAATATCCCCTTCACGTGATCGACGGTGTGGAAAAGACCCGCATAGGATTCGATCAGCCGCCGCCCAATGACACGCACCGACCCGGGAACGCACACTCGCGATTTATCGTTCCGGTCGACGTCGCTGCACATGGTCAGCTCCGATTCTTCTTTCGTCGAGTTGAGCAGTTGCCGGATACTTTCGGCATCGCGCAACGGATCGCCCGAGCGCCGGGCGGTACCCGCAATGGGGCAGGTTTCCACGCGCTCGCCTTCCACGCGCACGAACATTTCAGGCGATGCGCCGACCAGCTGTTCATCGCCCATCTGCAAAATAAATTCGTAAGGGCTCGGACTCGATTTCTGAATTCGCTGAAACAGCTCGGACGGGCTGCCGTCAAACGGAGCGCTGAACGTTTGCCGCAGGACTACTTCGTAATAGTTGCCCTGCCGCATGCCTTCGCGAACGGTCTCGACTTTCGCCTGGTACTCTTCCGGCGTGTGGTCTGAGACAATCTCCGTTCGCTCCGCAGTGGGCGTGGCTTTATCGATCGGCTGGGACGTGCGCGGAAATTTTGCGGTGTCCAAACCCTCTCCAGCAAAATCGTACCGGAAGCGTTCAATGATCTCTTTCTTGCGATCCATGAAGTAAATATCGTCACAAAGGAAGAGATGTAAGGTCTTCTCGTTTTCGCGCGGAAGATGCAAGCGAATGGGATCGAACTGCAGAAGCAGATCGTAGCCGAACGCGCCGATCAGCGCGAGCCGCGAATCGTCAGGATGGCGAAACTCCTGAATCAGCGCCCTCAGAACAGAAAAGGGAGATGGCTGCTTGCTGCGCTCTTCTTCAGGAAACTTTTCCGCCAACGGCTTTAATTGGATGCACAGTGCGTACTGCTTAAACACACTCCACTCCCACTGGGAATGATTCACGAGGACGCCCTTCAATAGCCCGATCAGAACCTGACCGCGTTCATTCAGAGCCCGCAACATGATGCTTCGATCGTGGCCCACAATCTCCAACGGCGGCGCAACGCTCGCCACGTCCCAGCGTGCATATCGCTCGGGATATTCGTATCCGGAGGAAAGATACACGCCGCGCTTCGTATCCAGCTGCTTCAGCAGCTGCCCTAAACCGCGCGTGTACGGAACCTTCGAACTTAGGCGGGTGACATTGATTCCATGCGGGGTGGTGTACTGCAACTTCAACATCGGCTAACACGCAGCATAACAGCAAAGTCTATACTGAATACCTTCATGGACCGCCGACTAGTCCGCCGCGCAATTATCATCGCCGGACTACTGCTCTTCACATTCTGTATCGGAATCGTCGGCTTCCGGGCTATCGAAGGCTACTCGATTTTCGATGCCTTTTACATGACGCTGATCACGATCACGACAGTCGGCTATCAAGAGCTGCATCCCTTGAGCCATGCCGGACGAATTTTCAATTCGTTTCTGATTCTGTTCGGCGTAAGCGCCATGTTCTTCGCGGTCGGCGCCATGACGCAAACCATTATCGAGCTGGAGTTACAAAACCGCTACGGCGAGCGCAGGAAAAAACGCATGATCAGCCAACTGAAAGATCACTTTATAATCTGTGGTTTCGGACGCGTGGGGCGCAACGCATCTTATGAATTGCAGCGAGCCAAGGTTCCATTTCTGATTGTCGATCGCAACGAAGAGCGCGTCGAGAGGGCCATGCGCGCCGGAATGTTGGCGGTTGAGGCAGATGCCACTCACGATGACAGTCTGCGTGAAGTGGGCGTGCTGCGGGCGCGGGGATTGATTGCCGCCCTGCCTTCGGACGCGGAAAACCTGTTTGTGATTCTTTCGGCCAAGACACTGAACCCGCAGTTAAATGTGGTTACGCGCGCTTCCGAAGAAGAAGCGGGCGAGAAGCTGAAGCGGGCCGGGGCGGACACCGTCTTCGCGCCCTATAAACTTACCGGCCATCGACTTGCGCAGGCGCTGGTGCGGCCGCACGTCACGGAATTTCTCGAGTTTGCGACAAGCAATGCAGGCCTGAAGGTAGCCCTCGAGCAGGTGCGCGTTGCGCCCGATACGGAATTTGCTTCAAAGACTCTCGGCGAGATGACGGCCGCTCGCGACCTCGGCGTAATCGTGCTCGCGATTCGCCAGTCCGATGGCCAGATGATTTTCAATCCCCCCGCAGCGACAAAAATCTTGGCCGGTGATTTCCTGATCGTTATGGGAGAGCAGCCGAAGCTGGATAGTCTCGAAACCATTCTTACCGGCTCGCGCCAATCGCGCTGACCGCAAGCGGCGCTTATTGAATTTTTGCCACTCCCGGCGCGGGATTCGGGAAGTTGGTCATCACCGCCGGATCATGTCCCGGAATAATCAGCTTCGGATTCGCGGCGAGCTGTTTCATGCGGTCCTGTGCGGCGAGGTTCGAGGCCGGATCGAGAGTCGCCGCAATCGGAACGTGCTTTTCGAGATTTTCATAGAGATAGACGTTATCGCTGGCCAGTACGACGATGCCCGCCGCCGTACTCACGCCTACATATTGGGAAGCGTAGGTGTGGCGCCCGCCGAGATAACAAGTGATACCCGGCAGAATCTCCTGCGCATCGCCATTCACCAACCCAACTTTGGCTTGCGTGTTCAGCTTTACTGCTTCGAGAACGTCGTCGGGATCGATCCCGCCGTGCGTGCGGCGCGATTGCCATGCCTCGCCCGCGTAATATTCCAGCTCGTCTTTTTGAATCCAAATGTGCGCTCTCGGGAAAAGGTCCATCCCATCCGCGTGGTCCCAATGCATGTGCGTGATAATGACGTCCGATATCTCCTCCGGCTTCAGGCCCACGCGCGCCAAAGCGTCTGAAGGCTTCACGAAATCCGCGACATGCCATTGCCGGAAAAACTGCTCGTGATAAAAACCGGAATCGACCAGGATGTTGCGCCCATTCCCGCGAACCAGCCAAACCATCATCGCGATATCGAGCTTTCGCGCCGGGTCCGCTCCCGCGACCAGCCCCGAGACTGCAAAGCCCGGAATCGTGGCGTATCGAATCGCATAAATCTCATATTGGGGCTTCGGTTGCGCGAGTGCGCTACCGGTCAGAGCCGTTAGGAGAATGAACGAGAAGAACCAAGACGCGGATCTCACTTAAGACCTCACCAGGAACGAACATCATACTTTACCGCTGACTGGTCGCTTGATTTGTGGCAAGCTGAAAATATATGTCACGCGGCTGGGAAAGCAAGGCTGTCGAATCACAGATCGAAGCCGCTGAAGAACGACGATCTCAGCAAAAAGCGATCAAGATCAGCCAGGAACAAATCAAACGGCAGCGGGAACGGGAGAGCATCGAGCTTTCCCGAACCAGAGTTTTGCAGGATCTGGCATCGGCGACAAATCCGAAATATCGTGAGTTGCTCGAGCGCTCTCTCCGCTACCTGGACGAGAAGCTTTCGACATTCGCGGGCGATTCTTCTAACAAGCCAGATCGTCGCGGGTAACTCCGGCATCGCCCAGCCTGCCCAGCATCGCGAGAGCGATATTTTCCGTGCGGAAAAACTCCTGGGCGATGCTTTGCACTTCGTCGCGCGTGACGCGTTCGATGCTTTCAAGCATTTCGTCGAGCGACATGAATTGATCGAAGTAGAGTTCCTGCCGCGCCAGGTTCGACATGCGGCTGGAGGTCGATTCCAAACTGAGCATCAGCGAACCCTTTAAATGATCTTTTGCTCGCTGCAGTTCCTCTTCCGCAATCAACTCCCCTTTGAGCTGCTGAAACTCCTGAATTACGGACGTAACCACTTGTTGGGCCGTTTCCACAGCCGTGCCCGCGTAAACCGTAAAGCAACCTGTATCGCTGAAGAGGTTCAGTTCTGAATAAACCGAGTAGGCGAGTCCCTGTTTTTCGCGGATATTTTGGAACAGGCGCGAACTCATGCCTCCGCCCAGGACCGTATTCAGCACATAGAGCGGGAAGCGCAGTCGGTGCGCCAGCGGATACGCCGGAACGCCGACCGCGATGTGCACCTGCTCGAGAGATTCTTTCTTCTTCAAAATGATGGGCGCGTGCGCTTTGGGAGCCGAATCCGCCGGTGGCGTGCCCTGCTCCGTTAAGCCGGCGAATTTCTCGCGAATGAGATCGACAATGTCGTCGTGATCGAGATTGCCGGCTGCGGTGATCAGAATGTTTTTCGGCGAGTACACGCGATGGTAATAATCCAGCAGCATGTCCTGCGCAAACTTCTTTACGCTCTCTTTCGTGCCCAGGATCGGCTTACCCAAACCGTGACCTTTCCAGAAATTACTGATGAAGGTCTCGTGCAAGACGAACTCAGGCTGGTCGGCTTCCATCTTGATCTCTTCGAGAATGACGCCTTTTTCTTTCTCGATGTCGGACTCGCGGAACAACGGGTTAAGAACTAGATCCGCCAAAATATCGAGCGCAAACGGCAGATGTTCATCCAGCACCTTGGTGTTGAAGCTCACCAGCTCCTTGCTGGTGAATGCATCCAGACCGCCGCCGACCGAATCGACGGAGCGCGCAATATCTTCCGCCGACCGATGCTTGGTGCCTTTGAACACCATGTGCTCGATAAAGTGCGAAATGCCGTTTTCGGCGCCGCGCTCGCTGCGTGAGCCACTGCCGATCCACACACCCAAAGAGACCGAACGGACATAAGGCATTGCCTCCGTAACGATACGGAGCCCGTTGGGGAGAGTCGCCCGCTCAATTTCGCGGACGTTGGGGATTGCCAGAACCATGTCCAGACGCCTTTCCGAGTGTACGACGATACACTAAAACCAGATGCTGCAAGGGCTTGAGGCTCAGACGCTAGTCGGAATGGAGCTTGGAGACCTGCAACAACTGCTGGGCCCGAAGCAGCCTACCTACCGCGCCCGACAACTATATGACGCACTCTACAGGCAACAGGTGGCGGATTTGTCCCAAATTTCTAATTTGCCGCAAGTCGTGCGGAATGAGCTACTTGCAACCAGCGCCCTGGGGCTTCCGGCGGTCGAGCGGCGCTTTGACTCGCGAGATGGAACGCGCCGCTATCTGCTGCGACTCGAAGACAACCGGACCGTGGAAGCGGTTCTGATGCCTGAAGAGGGCCGCGACACCATCTGCATTTCGAGTCAGGTGGGCTGCCCGGTCGATTGCAAGTTCTGTCTGACTGCGCTGATGGGGTTGGAGCGTAATCTAACGGCCGGCGAAATCGTCGGGCAGGTGCTGTACATTGCGCGCGCGCACGGCCTGAAACCGAGCGATTCGCGGATGAACATAGTGATGATGGGCATGGGGGAGCCGCTGCTGAATTTGGATAACGTTCTGAAGGCGACGCGGCTGCTTACGGATGCGAGCGGGATCGGCTTGTCAGCTAAACGCATCACTGTTTCTACCGCGGGGATCGTTCCGAAAATTGCAGAAATGGGGCGTGCTGGCGTGCGGCCAAAGCTGGCGATTTCGCTGAATGCGTCGACCGAAGAACAGCGGCGCGAGCTGATGCCCATCACGCGCAAGTATCATCTTGCGGAACTGATGGAAGCGTGCCGCGCCTATCCGCTTCGCCCGTGGGAGAAGCTGACCTTTGAATATGTTCTGTTGAAGGGCGTGAACGATACGGATGCGGATGCCAGGCGAGTGGTGCGCCTGATCGCGAGATTGAACTGCAAGGTCAATCTGATTGCGCTGAACCCCGGCCCCGGCATTCCGTTTGAAACGCCGGATCCCGCACGAGTCGAGAGCTTTCAAAACATCATCCGCGCCGCCGTCCCCTGCTTTGTTCGAAAGCCGCGAGGGCGGGATATATTTGCTGCCTGCGGACAGTTGAAGCGCGTCGCGCCAGATTTGGTTGCGATCGGCTAATCGGTGTCGTCCACACCGGTAAACACAGAAGGACGCAATTCGCCCAGTGTCGCATATTGTACGTAGGACGCCGGAATCCTACTCAGGAAGAAAATTTCCCACCCCCGACCCCCCACAGCCCCCCCAACCCGCCTCCCAAAACCGCAGAAGACCGCAGCGAACAGAAGTTCGCCCCCAAAACTTGCTCGGGCGGGGATGCGACTCGGTGCTGCCTTCCGTCAACCCCATCACCCACTTGATGCCTTCGAAGTACATCTTTCGGATATCGGGATCGTCCCAGGATTCTGGGGTGTGCCCAAGGGTCGAGTAAAACACCCGGCCTTTGCCATACATCTTCGACCACGCGACTGCGAAATCGTGATCCTGGCGGTGAACGCGAGTGTTATTGTAGTCGAGCTTCGTTGGATCGAGGCTCAGCAGCACGTTCACCTTGTCGCGCGACCAATTCTTCGGTTGATAAATCTCGTCGTACTTGACGAAGGCTTTCGGGAAATGGCGAACCGCCGGGAAGCTTGGATCTTCGTTGACGATGGGCGCGTCGAACGTTCCCCAGGGATGCTGGTCGAACCACCCGCCAATCATCTCGCCGTATTCGGCCCAATGGTAATTCGTATCCAGGGCCGCGTGTACACCGACGAAGCCCTTTCCGTCGTCTTTGATGAATGACATCATATCCGTCTTCTGGTCATCCGTCAGATCCATTTCTCCCGTGGTGCTGGCAAACACGAGGGCGTCGAAATAATTCAGCGATTTCATGTTTCGGAGGTGCGGATCCTTTTTTGTGATCAGCTCCGTGTCGGTCCTCAGCGTGGCTTCCCAGAGTTTCGTGTCATGACCCATCTTCCAGATAGTCGCCATGGCATCCGGAACCGAGTCGTGCTCGTAGCCTTTGGTCTGGGAAATCACCAGCACATGCGCGATGCCCTTCGGCGGAAGGCTGCGAGCGGCGGATGGAGCCGGAGTTTGGGCCGTGGCCATCGCGATCACAATTGAAAAGAGCAAAATGAAGGAGGGTGAATCACAGACACAGCTTACTTAAAACCAATCGATAGAATCACTGCTTGTCGAGTTTCTTTCACCATTTTCTTCGATTCCTGTTCCATCTGGGCTATTTCGGCCCGTTGCTGATGGGAGTCATGGATTCGTCCTTCCTGTTCCTGCCGTTCGGGAACGATCTGCTTGTCGTCGGATTGGTGGCGCGTCATCACGAGGGTTATCTTGTGTACGTGCTCTCGGCAGTTTGCGGATCGACGTTGGGCGTATGGCTGCTGGATTTGGCGGCAAGAAAGGGCGGCGAGGCAGGCGTGCAAAAGGTCGCCGGACAAAAGCGGTTCGAATACTTGAAGCGCAGGATGGAGAGAGGGGAGGAATGGCGCTGGTGGTCGCGTGCCTGGCCCCGCCTCCCTTCCCGTTCACGATGGTGGTTGCCACAAACAGCGCGCTCGGCTATCCGAGACAACGGCTTCTGTTGACGGTCGCGATCAGCCGCGGCGTACGGTTCCTGATCCTGGGCCTTCTGGCAATTAAATTCGGCCGGGCGATTCTGCGGATTGCAAACTCGTAGCCGTTCAAATGGACCATGATCGGCTTTTATTGTTCTCTGCCTGATCGGCAGTGTTTATTCGATCCTGAAATGGTTGCGCGCCGGGCGAGGCGGGCGACCCGCACCAGCACCGTCTGCCGCGTGAAGCTTCAAGAAGAAACTTCGTAATCGATCTTTCGGACCGACGCGGCAATGGCGCGCTTCTTCGGCTGGTAGCGGATGCGCCAAACGTCGCGGCCACAATCAGGAAAGCGCAAATCTCCACCAGCACCTTTTCGCCATCCAGCAGATCGGGCGGCTGATTCTTCAGATTCGGGTCGATCAGAATGCCATGCACGAACAGGAACGTGGCCGCCGCATAAGCGACGTAGTGGAGCTTCTTCCAGAGGCGGCTCCCCAGCTTCGCGCGGAAATAGGAAGTGACTACGACAAAAATCACGCAGTAAAACGTAGCCGCGCCGAGACAGTTATACAGCGTCTGTTTCGGCGACCAGACCGGCAACAGAATGTCGCCGATGCTGAACCCGGCAGTCCTCGAACACAACAGAAGTATCGGATGCAGAAAAATCAATCCGAGCGCAATATAAGCGGTCCAGTTGTGAATGTCGAAGATCGGGATGCGGCGATGCGGCCAGCGCAGCACGGGTTATAGCGCGCCGAGAGAAAGAGTCCCAGCAGGATATTCACAGTCAGCAGGACCATGGCCACAAGTCCTGCATCGCTCGAGAGATCGACGGCTGTCATAGGGCGAGCGCCCGCTTACTTCTGCCGCCCCCAGTAATACCGCACGCCTACGTACGGGCCTGATAACGTGTCGACAAAGTACTGATCCCCTTTGGGAGAGGTCTTGAAATGGTACGCTCTCTCGCCGCCGAGTATCTCGACTTGCCCCACGCGAATGGCAATGGAAGCTTCCGCGTCCCAGATATCCGCGCGATGCGGCAGACCGAACCCGGAACCCTTCGCTTCCCAGCGGAAGTGCCGGCCGATCGCTTGCTCGAATTCAATTCCCAATGACGGATAGATCAGGCTCTTCGATCCGCTTGTGCTGTTGTTATCGATGTTTCCGCTAGTATCCGTCGTGGTCGGCTTCAGCGGCGCATTGACAGTCGTTGCGATGTTTGTGTATTGCACTTCGTACAGGGTCTTCAGGCGAATCTTTCCCGAGCGGCTTGTACCACGTATAGGAAAGATAGTCCCACGAGACTTTCGCGTTTTGAAGCGTGTAATGCGACGTGAGATAGTCTCCCGGGCTGTAAGCCTCGCTGAAAATAGTAACGTTCTCGGTCTCAGTTGTGGTGGAGTTCCCCTGAATGCGAAAGTAGGAAAATCGCAAAGAATTGACTTCGACCGGCGGGTATAGTCAACATTCCCCCGATGCCCGCATTGGCGTGGCCTGGATAGGTCAGCTTCCGCTAAGCCCCGTCGTGGTGGCTCCGCCATTCAACGTAGGCTGCGCTCTATTCAGCCAGTAAAGCGGCTCGATGGACAAGCCGCCATCTTCGATGATGTAGGGCTCCTCTGGCGGCCTCTTCGCCTGAGGCTGCACCGCCTGAGGGCTTTGCGCGGACTGATCGGGTTGCCCCGTCTGCGCGGTTGCCGGTTGCTGCGCTTGCGGCGGTTGCGGCGCTGTTGGCGTTTGCTGCGCGTAAATCGAGCTGGCCACTATCGCAAAAAGGAAAATGCCAAAGCGAGCATTCATCGAGAGCGGAGACGTCAGAGACATTGTAGCGGTTTGTAAAATTTGGTTGCGACATGCTTGCAATTGAGATTTCTTCCTTCGGTCCTCCGAATGTCCTGAAGCCCACCGAGCGTCCGAGGCCGATTCTGAAACAGGGCGAAGTGCTGATTGCCGTCGAGGCAGCGGGTGTGGCGCGTCCCGACGTGATGCAGCGGCAAGGAAAATATCCGCCGCCGCCCGGGGCTTCCGACATTCCCGGCCTCGAGATCGCGGGCACCATCGAAGCTGTCGCCCCCGGCGTTCACGACTGGAAAGCCGGCGACCGCGTCTGCGCAATCGCTTCAGGCGGAGGATATGCCGAGTTTTGCGCCGTTCCCGCCCTGCAGGTTTTGCCGCTTCCCGAAGGCTGGAGTGCGGCAGAGGCGGCCACCCTTCCTGAGAACATGTTCACCGTATATGACAATCTCATCACCCGCGCCGGCTTGAAACGCGGTGAGACGGTGTTGGTGCATGGCGGCTCGAGCGGAATCGGCAGCACCGCTCTCATGCTCAGCCGCGCGTGCGGCGCTCTGCCGATTGCAACCGCCGGAACTGAAGAAAAGTGCGAGGCTTGCTTGCGGATCGGAGCGGCGCACGCTGTCGATTACCGAAATGCCGATTTTGCAGCCGAAGTGAAGCGCATCACCGAAGGCCGCGGCGTCGATGTCGTATTCGACTTGGTGGGCGGATCGTACCTGGAGAGAAACATTGATGTGCTCGCGCTTGAAGGGCGCCTCGCGATCGTCGCCACCCAGGGAGGCCGCGCTGGTACGCTCGATATCGCCAAATTGATGTTCAAACGAGCCAGAGTGCTCGGATCCACTATGCGCGCCCGAACCCCTGAAGAAAAAGGGCGGCATTGCGCGGCGGCTGCTTCAGGATGTCTGGCCTCTGCTGCCCGCAAAAGATCCGATTCGGCCATTTATCGATTCAACATTTGCGTTGAGGGATGCGCCGCTGGCGCACGAGCGAATGGAAAGCGGCAAACATATTGGCAAGATCGTGCTGCTTGTGAAATAAGCGCCCTTCGCAGCGCTGATAGTAGTGTGCTACATAGGGGTAAGACTATGCTTGAACTTCGTAACGTCTCAAAGCGATTCTCCGGCATCGTGGCCGTCGATAACGTCAGCTTCTCCGCCCTCGCCGGCGAAATCACCGGCTATCTAGGGCCGAACGGCTCGGGCAAGTCAACCACCATGAAAATGATCACCGGGCTGATTGAGATGACCTCGGGCGAAATCCTGTTCGACGGCGCTCCGATTCAGCGCGACCCGATCGCTTACAAGCAGCGCATGGGCTATGTGCCAGAAGAGCCGCATCTCTATTCTCATCTTTCCGGCCTGGAGTTCCTGACCATGGTGGGTCAATTGCGAGACTTGCCTCCCAGATCGACTCGTGAGCGCATCGATGGCCTGCTTCGCCTATTCTCATTGCACGACGACCGTCACGTCGGTATCTCGTCTTATTCCAAAGGCATGCGTCAAAAGGTGCTGCTGTCCGCCGCGCTGCTGCACAACCCGGATCTGATTCTTCTGGATGAACCGTTCTCCGGCCTGGATGTCGGCTCCTCGCTGGTATTGCGCAGCTTGATCCAGGAGCTGGCGGCGCGCGGCAAAGTGATACTGTTCAGTTCTCATGAGCTTGAGACGGTGGAACGCATCTGCTCGCACGTAGTGATTTTGCATCGCGGCAAGGTAGTGGCCGACGATTCGATTGAGCGGCTGCGCACGCTGATGGCGCTGCCCACGCTCGAAGAGATTTTTGCGGAGCTCGCCGTCGAACAGGATGCGGCGGCAATTTCGCGCGAGATCGCGGACCTGATCCAGAGCTAGCCGTACCGCCATGAGAAACCTTCAATTTCGCGTGCTCTATCGCGAGTTTCTGTTCCGCATGGTAGATCGTGAATTGCTGTCCGTCCATGCGCAAGGCGACACCAGTAAACTGCTGGGGCAGTTCGCGGCGGTCCTGATCCTGCTGAGCATCCCGTTCACGATCATGGCTCTCGGCGTCGAAAACGCTCATGCGCCGCGCGAGGCAGTCCTTATCTCCGCTTGGGGAGTCGAACATTCTCTGATTGCAACGACCATGCTGGTGGTCGGTCTCTTCGCGGTGCTGAGTTGGGATTCCACATTTCCGGACAGCCGCGACGTTTTGGTGCTGGCTCCTTTGCCTGTGCGCGCGATACGGTTTTCCTGGCCAAAGCAGTGTCGCTCGCCGTGGCGTTGAGCGTTACCGTGGTTATTTTCAACGTGGGTCCCAGCCTCATGCTTCCGTTGGCCTTGGCTCGCCCCAGCACCAGTCTTCTCGATATGGTCCTCGCGCCGGACTTCTACCGCGCGGCGGCTGCGTATTGGATCACTATGTCGGCCGCGGCTGCATTTCTCTTTTGTTGTGTATTGGGCATCCAGGGAATCGCCGCGCAACTGCCGCGCCGCATGTTCCTGCGCCTTTCCGCGTTCTTGCAAATGGCGGCGTTCTGCCTGTTCATGGGCGTGTACTTTCTTCAGCCATCGCTGACCTCTCCAATGGCCCTTACTGCCGCGCCCAATCAAGCCTTGCTCGCCCGCCTGCCCTCCTATTGGTTCCTCGGTTTGTTTCAGCAATTGAATGGATCCCTGAATGGGGTGGCGTATCCTTCGCTGGCTGCGCTGGCAAGGCGCGCATGGATTGGTCTAGCGCTTGCGGTCGCCGGAGCCGCCGTGGCGTTCCTGTTGTCCTATTTCCGAACGCTTCGCAAGATCGTTGAGGAGCCCGACATTGCGCCCCGCTCCAGCCGATTGAATTGGCTGCCGCGTTTCGGCGATTCCATCGAAACCGCCGTCGTGCAATTCAGCATTCGCACGCTGTTCCGCAGCCGCCGGCACCGCGTTATTTTTTCTTTCTACGCGGGAATCGGCTTCGCGATACTCATCCTCTTCCTGAAAACCCCCGTCGCGCAGAAACTTTCCGCCGCCTCAGCCATCGACCCCTGGCGCCACGTCAGTCTGCCGCTGTTGGCGTCAAGCTTCGTGATGTTGTGCTTTTGGACGCTCGGAATTCGTGTCGTATTCGCGATGCCGCTGGAGCTGCGGGCCAATTGGATTTTCCGCGTCACCGCGCTTCGCCAAACCGCAAAATATTTAACAGCAACACGTCGCGCGCTCTACGTCCTTGCTCTGTTACCGGTTTGGGCCGTTTCGGCCGTGCTATTTTTCTCGCTTTGGCCCTGGCGCCCGGTCGCCGCGCATCTTGCCGTTCTCGCGCTTGTCGGAATATCGTTCGCTGAGCTGTGTCTGCATGCCTTCCATAAGATTCCTTTCACCTGCTCGTATCTGCCGGGCAAATCCAATGTTCACATCACGTTTTGTCTTTGCTTGATGGGCGGCTTAAATCTCACCTATTGGGGCGCGGAGTTCGAACGCCGCGCGCTTTCGGACGCGCCCAAGTACGCCTGGATGTTTGCCGTTCTATCCATCGCGGCGATCTGCGCTCGCTGGCGCAACCAGGCGCAGGCGAATTCCGACGAGACGACGCTCCACTTCGAAGAAGAGCCTTCGCCGGTCATTCTGGGTTTGGGATTGCACCGCGATGGCGCGCTCCCGATCGACCCTCCGCCTCCCCAGCCTCAAATCGCCTAAACTGGCGTTCTTCGAAACCCGAGCTGGATCTGCGGCGTCCGCTTAGGGGGAACCCCTCTCGGAAACACTGCGCTATATCTAGATTTCTGAACCCCACGCTTTGTATCCGCCGAGAACCTTCCCATATATGATCGGTAGCGAGTGAATCCAATTGGATCCGGAGACAACAGTACTGGCATGAACGGCTGCGCGAAGGTGGGCCGTGCCGTGCCGGCATCCGTGTTGGCGCTCCTTTTCATCTTTCAAGCGGGTTGCGGACGCAGTACTGCCCCGGAAAGCAATCTCCCCAGCGAAGCCCAGTCGGTGAAGGCCAGCCTCTTTACCGTTTCGCCGGATCAGCTTCCGCACCTGCGCATCGGGCCTGTGGAGAGCACCACCTGGCAAATCAATGTTCAAACCACCGGCACGGTAGATTGGGACGCCGATCACACCACCCAAGCCATTACACAGGTAAGCGGCCCCATCACTCGCATCGTCGTCGATTATGGATCGCACGTGAAGAAAGGGGATCCGCTGCTTTATGTAGCCAGTCCCGACATCACAAATGCCATAGCCACATATAAAAAAGCTCGCGATCAGCAAGAGTTGGCCAAGAAAGCTCTCGATCGCCAGAAAGACTTGCTGGCCCATGGAGCCGCCGCCGTGAAGGACGTAGAGAGCGCGGAGGCCGACTACAACGATGCCACTACCGACGTCCAGAACAGCCTGCAGGCCCTGAAAATCTTCGCGATCACCGCTCAAGAACTGGATAATGCCGAGAGGCAAGGAGTAGCCATCAGCCCGGAGCTTGCCGTTCGCGCGCCCATCGACGGTACAGTGGTGCAGAAGTTAATCACGCCCGGCCAGTTGATTCAGGCAGGAACCACCATCTGTTTCCTGCTCAGCGATACCTCCACCGTCTGGGTCCAGGGGCACATCTTCGACCGCGATTTGCCGTTGGTGCGCGTCGGGGATCCTGTCGAGGAAACCAACTCTTCATTTAGCCGGGCCTTTCACGGAACCGTCTCTTACATCGGCGCCATGGTCGATCCCGATACGCGCACGACTCCGGTTCGCATTATCACTCGCAATCCTGGCGATCTTCTGAAAAAAGATATGTACGTAGAGGCCGTAGTTCATACCAAAACGGAGAAGAGCGTTCTCAGCGTTCCCGTCTCGGCTGTGCTGCATGACTCGGAAAACGAGCCGTTCGTATATGTGGAGGTGCAGCCGCGCCAATTCGCGCGCAGATCCGTCGCCGTCGGCGCGCAGCAGAACGGCGATGTGGAGATACGCAGCGGCCTGAAGGCCGGCGAGAAAGTCGTTTCCGAAGGCAGCGTGTTTCTGCAGTTCGCGAGCAGTTATCAATAGGCCCCTTCCGGAATGATTTCGCGCCTGGTCTCGTTTTCCCTTTCGCAGCGCTTTCTGATCGTCATCGCCTCGCTCGCTCTGATGATCTGGGGCGCCATCTCGTTCGAGCGCTTGCCCATCGACGCCTATCCCGATCTTTCGCCGCCCCACGTTGAAATCATCACCCAATGGCCCGGACACGCCGCCGAGGAAGTCGAGCGGCTGATCACCATTCCCATAGAAATCGAGATGAACGGCATTCCGCGCCTCGAATCGCTGCGCTCCATTTCGTTGTATGGACTTTCCTCCGTTCAGATGAATTTTGAATACGGCGCCGACCCTTACTTCGTCCGGGAGCAAGCCTTCGAGCGCGTAGCCGATGCAGCCATGCCTCAGAACGTCACCCCTAGCCTGTCGCCGCTGTACAGTCCCAGCGGCTTGATTTATCGCTACGTTCTGCAGAGCCCCGATCGCACTCCGCAGGAATTGAAGACCATCGAGGATTGGCTGCTCGAACGCGCCTACCGGTCGATACCGGGCGTCGCGGACGACTCCGGATTTGGGGGCACGACCATGCAGTACCAGGTGCTGCTCGATCCCGACAAGCTGCTTACCTACGGTATTTCTGTCGCGCAGGTCCAGCAACAGCTCAGCGCCAATAACGCCAACGCGGGCGGCGGCTTCTACGCGCAGGGTGGCCAAATCTATTACATTCGCGGACTCGGGCTCATTAAAAATACCGCGGATATAGGAAACATCGTGCTGACCACGCACAATGGCATTCCCGTTTACGTGCACGACATAGCGCAGGTCGGGATTGGTCACGCCGTGCGGCTAGGGCAGTTCGGATACATGCGCCAGGAGGAAGCGGTAGAAGGCGTCATCCTGATGCGCGTGGGAGAGCAGGCCCAGGTAATCCTCAAGCGAGTCGAAGAGAAAACGGACGACCTGAACCGGCACGTGTTGCCGCGCGACGTCAGAGTGGTTCCTTATTACGATCGCAGCTATTTGATCGAGGAGACCACCCGGACCGTGGAGCGCAATCTGCTGCGCGGCATGATCCTGGTGCTCGTGATTCTGGGCTTGATGCTCTTCAGCGTGCGGACCGCGCTGATCGTCGCTGTCACCATTCCGTTTGCGCTGCTGTTTGCATTTATCTGCCTGGACCGAAGCCACATTCCGGCAAATCTATTGTCGATCGGCGCAATCGATTTCGGAATCATCGTGGATGGCGCAGTGGTGATGGTCGAAAACATTTTCCGCGAGTTAGCCGCGCGGCATGGCCAGAACTACAATCTGCTCGACGTCATCCGCGGGGCAGCGCACGATGTGGAGCGGCCCATCTTTTACGCCATTGCCGTGATCATCGCCGGATATCTTCCCATTTACGTGCTCACCGGCCCCTCGGGACGGCTCTTTCGACCTATGGCGGATACCATGTCCTTCGCCCTGGTCGGCTCCCTCATCTGCGCCCTCACCTTGTTGCCCGTCCTATGCGCCTATTTCCTGCGCAAGCACGTGCATGAACCCGAGCTCAAAATCTACGACCGCGTCCGCAATTCTTACGGCAGGTTTCTCGCCATATGCCTGCGTAATCGGGTACTGACCGTAATCGTTTGCCTGACCATTTTCGGCGCATCGCTGCTGTTGATTCCCGGCATCGGCGCGGAGTTCATGCCGCATCTGGATGAAGGAGCGCTATGGGTGCGCGCTACCACGCCGTACACAATCTCGTTTGAAGAAGCGTCGAAGCTTTCCCCGCAGATTCGCGATATTTTGCTGAGCTTCCCTCAGGTCACCACCGTCGCCAACGAATTGGGCCGGCCCGATGACGGAACCGATCCCACCGGGTTCTTCAATAACGAATTCTATGTGGGCCTGCGGCCCTATGAAGACGCTTCCTGGCACCACGATATCCATACCAAGCCCGAGTTGATCAATGCTCTTCAGCAGAAGCTTGCCGCATTTCCCGGCGTCATTTTCAACTACACGCAACCCGCGGAAGACGCCGTCGACGAGGCGGAGACCGGACTCAAGAGTTTGCTCGCTGTCAAGATTTTTGGCGGCGATCTGAAGACGCTCGAGCAAAAGGCGAATCAGGTCAGAGATGTTCTCGCGCAGGTTCGCGGCATTACCCACATCGTGATCGTTCGCGAATTGGGGCAGCCCAGCCTCACCATTGAGCCGAATCGCGCTCAGATTGCGCGATATGGCTTAAACGTCAGCGACGTGAACACTCTCATCGAGACTGCGCTGGGCGGAACGGCCGCCACCCAGGTGATTCAGGGAGAGGAGCAGTTCGACCTGGTCGTTCGCATGCAGGAGCCATTCCGCAGAAACGAAACCGCTATTAAAAATCTGTTGATCACCACGCCCGATGGCCAGCATCTTCCCTTAAGCCAATTCGCCGATGTCCGCGTCGAAAACGGCGCCTCCCTGATCTACCGCGAATCGAACTCGCGCTACATCGGCGTACAGTTCGGCGTCGATGGCCGCGATCTGGCGAGCGCCGTCGGCGAAGCCCGCAGAAGAGTGGATCAAACCGTCAAGCTGCCCATCGGATACACCTTCGACTGGGGCGGCGAATATAAGGATTACTTGGCTTCCATGGCCCAGATGCGGGTCATTCTGCCCCTGACTGTGCTGCTGATTTTGTTGATTCTGTTCGCGCTCTACGGCAATCTCAAGTTTCCGTTGATCATTTTTTTCAGCGTGCTGGTTACCGAGCCCGTCGGCGGATTGCTTGCCTTATGGATGACCAGAACCAATTTCAGCGTCTCGTCCATGCTGGGATTCGTGGCGCTTATGGGAGTGGCGGTACAGACCAGCGTCATCCTCTACTCTTTCATCAACAAGCTGCGGCTGGAGGGGAAAGACATCCCTACCGCGACGCTTGAAGCCTCCATGCTGCGCCTGCGGCCGATCATGATGACGGCGCTGGTCGCCTGCTTCGGGCTGCTGCCGGCGGCTATGTCCACCGGAATCGGAAGCGACTCGCAAAAACCGTTCGCGATCGTAATTGTCGGCGGTCTGATCTCCCGCCTGTTTCTGTCGATTTTCCTCGCCCCGGTCCTCTACGCGCTGGTCGCCGGGAAAGACGACGTGTTACAGGTCTGATGAAAGCCAGGCTACTCTCAGCGGATTACTTCGCGTCCAACCGAAAAATTCAACTGATTGGCGCCTGAAAAATACGCGCCCACCAGGTTCAGATAACTCAGCTGCGTATCCCGATATTCCTTCTGCGCATCCAGGAAATCGAGCAGCGACGCCGCTCCATGCAGATACGCGAACGACACCGACGATCGGATGTCCTCCGCCTCTTTCAGGTATTTCGCCTTATACGGCCGCAGCAGCTTCAGCGTACTCTCGAGAGTTGCGTACGCCGAGTCCACGTCGTGCAGCGCGGTCAGCTCCGCCGCATCGCGCAGCTTTTCATTTCGCCCGATATCGAGCAACGTATGTAACTTGTCGCCCTGATTCCGGTCGAAAATGCGCAGCGGGAAATTCACACTGAAACCCACGTATGTATTTAACGGAGGAGGTTGGTGAGATGTATCCACGCTGAACGTCGGATCCGTGGAACCATTCGCAATCGCAAGTTGGTGGTCGGTTCTCGCTTTGTCGAGCGACTCCTCCGCTTCTTTCAGATCCGGCCGGCTGTTCAAGGCCACCGTTCGCAGCTCCTCGAGCGTCGTCACCGGCTCCTCGAAATCGAAACTTTCCGAGATGTCGAATTCCTCTACCGGAACAGTGTCTCGCAGAAGCGTCAGAAGATCGATTTTGGCCGTGCGCAAATTCACTTCCGCGGTTGCGAAGTCCGATTCGAATTGAACCCGCTGCAGTTCCAGGCGCTGGAAATCGACCTGCGAAATGTCGCCCGCGTGCAGCCGGTCTCGACCGATGCCGATTTCTTTGTCGTAGTAATCCAGATTTTCCTGCGCCACCTGGCGTACCGCCTTGTTCAGAAGCACCCGCACGAACGCATCCCGCAAGTTGAACATCAAGCTGCGTTCCAGATCCGATTGGGCCGAGATGGAGATCGCAGTCGCTTTCTCCGCGCTTGCCAGCCGCAGTTCCCGCTTGTGCTCGCGCTCATGCAGATAATCCAGGCTCCACGATATATACGACTCGGAAAGCGGCCGGTACGGATTGGCGTTAAACGGCGTCAGCTGGTCCCACCCAAAGCTCAGGTTGGGATTCGGCCTGAGATATGCCGTTATCTCGTCCGCGCGTGACTCGTCAATGGTCACTCGCCCCGCCAGTAACGTCGGGTTGTTTGCCCTGAATTTGTCTTGAGCCTCGCGCCAAGTCAGTACCTGTTGGGCGAGCCCCAGCTGCGCCAGCGAAGCCGCGATTGCAATGGGCACGCACCGACGGCCCGCTCGCGCAAGCCAGCTTCTTCCGATCATTCCGATGTGTATTGACGAGCGCAGTCTAGCGGTCGGCCGTTGCCGACCCCTTTTTCCACGCCTTAGTATATCCGCGAAGCCCTCGCACAAGGCACGTGTTAACACTTCGAACACGTAAACCGTCCTTTCTGTCAGGAAGGGCATTTCGATGGTGTCCACCAGCAGCGCGCATTCCCGCCGCTGTTTTCTTCAGAAAGTGACTTCAATGGGCGCGGCAATCGGCGGCCTCGCGTTTACCGCCCCCGCGCAGGAGGACCACGATCCTTTTGACTCCCTGCCGAAAAGGGCTTGGGAACGAGCCAGGAACAACGGGCTGGTGATGATTCATCGCCCCGCGCCGGCAGTTCTCTCAAGCCGAACCGAGATCGTCAGCAAGGATGAACCTGGCAAGCGACTGATCGTTGAAGGGCAGGTATTGACTCCCGACGGCACACCCGCCGCGGGCATCACCGTTTACGCCTACAACACGGACGCCGCAGGCTATTACGGCAAGAACCACAAAGAATATCCGCCTCGGCTGTATGGTTGGATGAAAACCGATGCGGAAGGCCGTTTTGAGCTGCACACGATTCTGCCCGGATCCTACCCTGGCATGCACGTGCCGGCGCACGTTCACTTCACGGTTTGGGGCCAAGGCTACCCTCCGCAATGGGTTGAGGAATTGCGCTGCCGAGGCGACCCCTACATCACGCCGCGGATGTTGGCCGAAGTGGCGGGACAGGGTGACTTCAGCTCGATTCAACCGCTCACGCAAACACAAGATGGAGTTCTCCATTGCCGATACAAATTTCGGCTGCAGCGCCAGACGAATTTCCATTAAACGCGGACCGGGCAGAATAGAGCGCTCCGCACCCAGTCGATACTGGGACCATGCGCGTCGGAATCACCTGTTATCCCACCTACGGCGGCAGCGGCATTGTCGCGACCGAGCTTGGCATGGAGCTCGCGCATCGCGGTCACGAGGTCCACTTCATCAGCTACGCCAATCCCATTCGCCTCGACCCCGATACTCCCGGCATCTACTATCACGAAGTCGAGGTCTCTAATTATCCGCTGTTCCAGTACCCGCCCTATACCCTCGCTCTGGCCTCACAAATGGCGTATGTCGCCGAACGGTACCGGCTCGATCTGCTTCACGTCCACTACGCGATTCCGCACTCCATTTCCGCCCTCCTCGCGCAGCAAATGACCACCGAGCGCCGCTTACCCTTTATCACCACGCTTCACGGAACCGATATCACATTGGTTGGAACCGATCCGTCCTATTTCCCCATCACGAAATTCTCGATCGAGCGCTCCGACGGAATAACCACGATCAGCGACTACATGCGCCGGCGCACCGTCGATTTCTTCGGCGTTCGCAACGAGATCGAAGTGATCCACAACTTCGTAAATTGCTCGCTGTACCGGCCCGATCCGGAGGCGCAGCAGCGCGGCGGCAAGCGCATCCTCCACATCTCGAATTTCCGCCCGGTGAAGCGCGTCACCGATTGCATACGGGCCTTCGCCAAGGTTCGCGAGCAAGTGGATGCGGAGCTTATCCTGGCCGGCGATGGCCCGGACCGGCGCCCTGCCGAACGGCTCGCGCGCGAGCTCCACGTCGACCCATACGTTCGTTTCCTCGGCAAGCAGGACAATATGGAGCGGCTCATTCCGCGCATGCACGCGCTCCATCTGCCGAGCGAAACCGAGGCTTTCGGCCTTGCAGCGCTCGAAGCCATGGCTTGTGGCGTGCGCCCGTCGCCACCCGGACCGGCGGCGTCCCCGATCTGATCACGCATGGCGTGGACGGGTTCATGGAGGAAGTCGGCGATATCGGCGCCCAGGCAGCCCGTCTCACGGACCTGCTCACCGACGAAAAACTGCGCGCCAGAATCTCAGCCGCCGCTCGCCAGACCGCCCAGGCGCGCTTTTGCACCGACCTGATCATTCCCCAGTACGAGGCCTATTACCAGCGCGTCTGTGGGACCGACGGAACTTTCGCCCATTCCGCGGTGTCTACTTAATTAGCTGGCGTTCGGATTTAGGTTAGAATTCAGGCGATGGCTCGACACTTTCGGCAATTCGGGAAATCTGTCGATCCTGGCCGGCATAAAAAACGGAGCCTCCGAGGAAGATTGCCGGATTCTGCGCGGCCTTCGTTCCGGTATCGAAGACGCCTATAAAGAGTTGATCGAGCTTTACGAGCAGCCGATCTATGGCTTAGCCTATCGCCTGCTTGGAAACGAGACGGATGCGTGCGATGTGGTCCAGGAGGTGTTTCTAAAGATCTTTCGCGGCGTCAACGGATTCCGGGAACAAAGCAGCCTGCGCACTTGGATTTACCGCATTGCGGTGAACGAAGCGCAAAATCGGCGCCGCTGGTTCGCCCGCCACTGCCGTTGCGAAGTTCCCATCGAGGATAGCCGCGCCGATCGCGCCGATGTGCTCGAAGTTGCCGCCGATCCGGGGCGCTCGCCGCATCAACAGGCAGTCGATAACGAAACCCGTAGGCAAATCGAGCACGCGCTCGACAGAATCAATCCCGTCTTCCGCACCGCGGTGGTCCTGCGAGACATTCAAAACTTGAGTTATGAGGAGATTGGTTACATTTTACAGATATCGCCCGGGACTGTGAAATCGAGAATTCTTCGCGGCCGCGAGGCTTTGCGACGTGAACTAACCGAACGGCCTGACCCACGCTTCGCAGAAGCTATGGCTTAGTCAGTCGATTGCGAACAGAATGGAACTCACATGATGTGCTGGAGCGTTAAACGCAAAAAGAACGAGTACGTGGATGGAAAGCTGCGCCGGAATGAGCGCGCCGCCATCGAGGCGCACCTGAAAAAGTGCCTGTCGTGCTCGCTCGATTTCGAACAGGCGTGCGCTCAGCGGTCCGCGCTGATGAGCTTGCCTCACGCCGCCGCTCCGGCCAGCCTGAAAACGAATTTGCAGGTTATGGCATCGCAGGAACGCCAGGCTGTTATTGAAACGCACGGTTCTTACCCCCTGCGCATTTGGAACGAATGGAAATTCCGCGTGAATCAGTTGATGCGCCCGCTCACCATCCCCGCTACGGGCGGCGTTCTGTCGAGTCTCATTCTCTTTGCCACGTTGGCTTTCACCATCGGAACCACCACGCGCGCCGTCAGTTATGAAGTGCCTGTGAAATATGGCGATCACATGGACGCCAACCTGGTGCCCGTGGAACTTCGATCCGCTGTCGTGGTGACGCTCAGTCTCGACGGCAGAGGGCGAATCCTCGATTATGCCGTGCAGGATGGCGCTGATTCCTATGTTGGCGACCCAATGCGGCTCACCTACAACAACATTCCCCTGCCCGAGTTCCGCAGTGTTCTCGCCCGCACGCAACCCATCAGCAGAGACATCAGCATCTCCTTCACCCCCATCGTCTTCCGCCCCTAATCCTGCGGTTTTCAGGGAAGCGGCTCCATCACAAACCCGCTAAACGCGCGTCCTCAGCGAATAATCCTCTTCGTTTCGCGTCAGGTTGGGACTGTAGTACGGATCCGCCGCGATAACCTTTTCCCATTTCAATCGCATCCGGGCGACTTCTTCCGGACGGGGCCTGAAATCCGTCGAGTTCTTTGAGAATGCTTCATGGTGTCCCAGCACCGCGTGCGGCGTGTATAAAATCCGATATCCCAAGCATCCTATCTTCAGGCAAAGATCCACATCGTTAAACGCAATCGGAAAGGCGCTCTCATCGAAACCACCCGCTTCACGAAACACGCTTGTTCGCGTCATCAAGCACGCCCCGGTAACCGCGCTGACATTTCGAATCACGTCGCTGAGATCGAAATAATGCGGTTTCGCTCCATCCAGCCCGCTAAACGCATGGCCGCAATTATCATAGAGCCCCATCACCACTCCGGCATGCTGAATCTTCCCGTTGGGATAAAGCAGCTTCGCCCCCACTGCGCCAACCTCCGGCCGCACCGCCAGCTCCAACATCGATTCCAGCCAATCGGGTGCGATGATATACGTGTCGTCGTTCAGAAACAGCAGCACCGGCGATTGGCATTCCCACGCCGCGGCATTGTTGATGGCCGAGTAGTTGAACGGCTTGTTGCGCCAATCGATATAACGCACGCTATCAGAACCAGCCTGGTAGCGGCTCACAAAACTGTTGATCGCGTTGTGCTTGGAATTGTCGATCACCACCACTTCAAAATCGCGATAGGTGGTCTTCGCAAACAAGCTCTTCAGATTCGTCCCCAGCACCTCGGTGTTGCCCCCCGAAGCGATGATGATGCTGACGCGCGTTCCTTGCGGTATCGGATACCTGGCGCGCCAGCGCCCCGCAACCGCCCCCTCTTCCACCTTGATTTGCTTGCCCGCGCGATCGCAGTGCCGCTGTAACGCCGTTCGCGCCGCCTCCAATGCGTACTGTTTGTTATCGGGAGCGGCAGCCGTTGACCCCACGCTCGCTCGCCAGTGATACAGCACCTTCGGAATGTGCTCGATTCTATTCGCCTGCTCCGCCGCACGCAGGATCAGGTCGTAATCCTGGCTGCCGTCGCAATCCGAGTGAAACCCTCCGATTCGTCCGATCAGGTCCTTCCGCAAAGTCAGAAGGTGGCAAATATAGTTTTCCGACAAAAGCAGATCCGGCGACCAATCCGGCTTAAAAAACGGCTCGTAGCGCGCGCCTTGCTGGTCGATTTTGTCCTCATCGCTGTACAAAAGGTCCGCGTCCGGGCAGCGCTCCAGAGCCTCGCAGACGTAGGCCAGTGCGTGCCGCGCCAGCGTATCGTCATGATCTAGAAAACAGATGTACTCGCCGGCCGCCATTCGCAACCCCGCGTTGCAGGCCGCCGAAATGCCCCCGCGCCGGCTCTCGGAGATGACTTTGATTCTGCTGTCCTGCCGGGCAAAGCGCTCCAGAATTTTGCGCGGCTCGCTGTCGGCTGAGCCGTCGTCTACCGCGCAGAGCTCCCAATTCCTATAGGACTGATCGAGAACGGATTCAATTGCAGCCGTCAGCTCCGCAGGGTCCGGATTGTAAACCGGCATCACAATGCTGATCGCCGGCCGGCGCTGAAGCGTGCTCAACTTGAGATTCATCAATTCCTCGTCGCGCCGCTCGTATTGGCTGATCCATCGATCGTAATCGGAAGCGAACCCCTTCTCATGATCGATATTTATCGCGGTTTTGATCTCCTGAACCACCTTGCCTTGGGAGACCAGCCGCAGCACGATCGAATGGCGCCCGTTCGCAAGGGATACTGAATCGAAATCGTACACGAAACCGGCGTGTCCCGTCTTGTCCAGATCCGGGAAAGCCTTCTTGATATCCGGCCGCGCAACCGCCGGAGTGATCTCTATCGGCGGCAGGGCTGCAACCGCGATCTGAACGCAATCGACCCCCGCTTCCGCGAGACACCAGCCTCGAATTCGGAATTTCCCGCTCCGAGGCTTCAACTCGTTCGCCTTCGGCTCATCGCAAACTAAATACGACGGTGCTTCCGCCAGGGCCTCCGCCGCGCGAGCGCCGCCGCGCCCGGCAAGCAGAAATCTCTTTGTCAGATCTCCCGCTGCTCGCAACGTCCGCCAAATGCGCCCCGACAGAACCTGCATCAAAATGCGGTCTAAACGGGCGATCGAAGTCGCTTGAGAGTTAAGCTGAGAGCGCTGTTCCTCCAGGATTTCCAGTATTCTGGCAATCTGCCACTCCGACAATTCCAGGTCGGCTCGAAGCTGGCGAAGCGCCTCGTTGGCCGCTTCCAACTGAGACTCAAGACAATCCTGCTGGTTCATCTTCCTGTTAAAAACGATACCAAGCTCAAAGTAGTGCTCATCGCCGCCGCTGGGGCAAATTATACACGCTAGTATTGATCGCAGAGCAATGCCGTTTTCGCTCCTATCGCCCGCTCCCAAGTGGCGCCGGCTTCGCCATGGTATTCCGGCTTTCATTAGAGGCGCCGTGCGCCGGCAGGCCGACAATCTGCTTCCCAATCGCGAAGTCCGCGAATACCGGCTGTGGATGGCTCAACATATCGCCGAGAGGCAGTCCTGCTGCAATGCGCCGGTCGCGGATGGCTTGCTTTCCGTCTTGACTCCTGTGTGGAACGGCAGTCCGGTTCGTTACCTCCGCACACTCGCGGAATCTCTGGTTGCGCAAAATCCACACGGCGCTTGTGAGTGGGTGCTTCTGGACAACGGTTGTTCTAACGCCGCCCTGGCCGCCTATCTAAAGGAACTCGCTGAATATAGCTGGGTCAAGGTCCGCCGGGTCGAGACCAATATCGGAATTGTCGCTGGACTGCGTGATTGTCTGGAACGCGCGACCGGCCGTTACGTGCTCCCCGTGGACGCGGACGATTACCTGTACCCCGATGCGCTCCAAGTCATCGGCTATTACCTCGACCGAGCCCGCTACCCGCCGCTGCTCTACAGCGACGAGGATAAGGTAATCGGAAACAGGTTCTATCAACCGTACTTCAAGCCGGATTGGGACCCGGTTCTTTTTTTGAACTCCGCCTACGTGGCGCACCTCGGTGTCATTGACCGCCAGAAGGCGCGCGAGCTGGGCGCTTACGGCGATCCCGCCACCGAAGGAAGCCCGGATTGGGATCTCTTCATACGCTTTATGCTTGCCGGATGCGTGCCCGTTCACATTCCTGAAGTGCTGTACAGCTGGCGCGTGCACGCCCATTCGACCGCCGACGATGCCGCCGCTAAACCCTACGTCCATTCCTCCCAGCGAGCGGTTTTGCAGCGCTTTCTGAACGCCCGCGAGCTGCATCGATTTACCGTCGAATACAGCCCCCTGCTGGGCGGCGCAGCGCACTGGCATTTCGTCAGAACGCACCTTGACGCGAAGCCTCTCGTTTCCGTCGTTCTTACCAGAACCTCGCGCCTTGCCGCGCTTGTTTCCGTAACGCGCGACATGGCGCAACAAGATGGCCTCATCCATTTCATAGGCGAAGACGTGCAGATCGAAAACCCCGAGTGGTCATGGGAAGCGCTCGGCCTCTTCGAGCTTCACCCCGACACTGCCATGGTAGGCGGCCGCATCCGCAATTCAAGCGGCGTCCTCACCGAAGCCGGCAGTTATTTCGGCGTGCGCGGAGCGTGCGGCTGCCCTTACCGCGGCGCGTCCTTTCTCGATTCCGGCTATTTCACCCAGCTCTGGAAACAGCGCTCGGTCAGCGCTGTCTCCATACAATTTTCAGTCGTCAGAGCCGCATTTCTAGCCGACCTTCTGCGCGACCTTCCCCCACAGGCTTCTTTGCCGTTCTTAGGAGCTTGGGCCGGCGCGCGCGCCGCCAGAACCGGCAAGCGTGTCGTGTACTCGCCGTTTCTCAGCGGTATTTCGGATCTGGACTGGCAAACGCTCGTCACTCCGCAAGAGAAAAAAGTGTTTGCCGATCTAAATCGTGATCTCATCCCGGACCAGCGCTATTATCCCCGCTCCTTCTCTCTCGACAGGCCCTTCCGTCTTTCAACCCCCGCGATCCCGCACGCCTAAAATTTGGCGACCAGCCACAGGCCCGCGATCATCAGTCCGCACCCCAGTATGCGCGGCCACGACGCCGCATGCTCCTTAAATCCCAGCCAGCCGAAGTTGTCCAGGACAATCGACGCGGCAAGCGACGCCGTTACGCTTAAACCGGTGAAAAGACCCGATCCCATCTTTTCCGCAAACGTGATCCCCGATATCGTTGAGGCGATGCTCAGAAGACCTCCCGTCCAGGCCCACCACGGCACCTGCGCCAGTTTGCCCGCGCCCGGCCAACCTTCGCGAATCAATGCTTGCAGGATAAGCACGCCGCATAACCCGGAGATATAAACAATCGCGGCTGCGAATAGCGCGTGATCGATCGACTTCTTCAGCTGCGCATTTGCGCCCGCCTGCGCCGGGTTGGCGGCTCCAGCCGCGATGGCCAACAAATACATGATCCAGTTCACAACTTATGTTTGCAGAGCCCCTGTTCTACACTGAGTCGTGCCGCGGAAACTCGGCCAACACTTCCTCATCCGCGACTCCATTCTCGAACGCTTAGCAGCAGCGGCATGTGCCAATTACACGCCGCGCGTCATCGAAATCGGACCCGGCCGAGGCGCACTGACCCGCCATCTTCTGCCGCGCATCGACGAACTGCACGCCATCGAAATAGATGCGTCGCTGGTCGGCTATCTGGAAACGAAGTTTGCTTCCGAACCGAAACTCCATATTCACCAAGCCGACGTGCTGGCGACGGACCTTGCGCAGTGGGGCTCGGCCGCTGTCACCGGCAATTTGCCCTACTACATCGCCTCCCCGATCCTCGAAAAATTTCTCGCGCTCGACGATCGATTTCCAGTTGCCGTGTTTCTTTTGCAATCGGAAGTCGCAGAGCGCTTGCTCGCACAGCCCGGCACGCGCGCCTACGGATATTTGACCGTGGCAACGCAGCTCGTCTCCGACGTGCAACTTGTGTCCAAAGTTCCGCGCTCTGCCTTTTTTCCGCAGCCTGCAGTGGATTCAGCCGCCGTGCTCCTTCGACGCAAGCCGCATCTGCCGCCGCATCTGCCCCAGCTCCTCACCTTTCTCGGCCGCTGTTTCGCGCACAAGCGTAAAACCTTGCGCAACAATTTGCGACCGTTCTATGGCGAAGCCGCCGACGCGCTCCCCGAAGCCCAGCTGCGAGCCGAGCAACTCACCGTCGATCGATTGGCGGAGCTGCACGCCAGGCTCTCCGCCGTTCCGCGCAATTCCTAAGCCTTCTGTACACTGGAAACTTCATGATTCGCGCCCGCTTTGCGCCTTCCCCGACCGGTTACCTGCACATCGGCAGCGCGCGAACCTTCATCTTCAATTGGCTCTATGTGCGAAAGCATCACGGAACGCTGGTGTTGCGCATCGACGATACCGACGCCGACCGAAACACCGAAGCCTCCTTGAACTCCATCTACGAAGGTCTGAATTGGCTCGGCCTCACCTGGGACGAATTTTACAGGCAATCGGAGCGCCTCGATCTTCATCGTAAGTTGGCATTCGACCTGCTCGCCAGAGGTTTTGCTTACCGCGATTTCAAACCCGCCGCCGCGGATCTCGAGGACCGGCCGCACGGCGAGGGCCCCTGGCTCTGCAATCCCGAGATGCGATCGCTCTCTCAGACCGAGAGCGATGCCCGCGCCGCAGCCGGTGAGCCGTTTGTCATTCGTTTTGCCGTCCAGCGAGACCATCCTTACGAAGTCGCTTTTCACGACGAAGTCTACGGCCCTCAATCGAAGCTGACGGCCGATATCGAAGATTTCGCATTGCTGCGCAGCAACGGCATGCCCACTTACCATCTCGCTTCTTGCGCCGATGACATCGACTTGAAAATCACTCACCTGATTCGCGGGCAGGATCACTTATCCAACACCTTTAAGCACATCTTGATTTTTCAGAGTGCGGGCGCGCCCTTGCCGCGTTTCGCCCACTTGCCTCTCTTGATCGCTCCCGATGGTTCCAAATTGTCCAAGCGCAGGCATGGGCCCGTAGTAAGCGTCACAACCTACCGCGATAACGGGTTTCTCGCGCTCGCCTATATCAATTTTCTCTGTCTGCTGGGCTGGTCGCCGAAAGATAACCGCGAGCAGATGAATCTATTCGAGCTGACCAATGCCTTCAACTTCGAAGGCGTGCACCGCAGCAATGCCGTTGTCAATTTCAATGAAGCGGACCCCATTGACCCCAAGGCCTTGTGGCTCAACTCGCAGCATCTGCGATCCGTTCCCATCGAATCGCTGGCGCCATTGGTCCGCCGGGTGCTCGAGGATCATGGCTTAACCCCCTATGGCGACGAGACCTCGTTCCGGCGCGTCGTCGACACCATTCGCAGCCGTTATTCGACGCTGCTCGATTTTCCGAATAAGGGGCGCGCCTATTTCGCCGACGATTATCACATCGAGAAGCCGGCGCTGGACAAACTGGACGTGCCCGGCGCGCGCGACCTGCTGCACGCGTTGGCTGACCGCATCGAAGCCAATCCGCAGTTCACTGACGCCAGCGTAGAGGCCGATCTCCGAACTCTCGCCGAAGAACGGGGCGTGAAAGCCGGCGTGCTGATCAACGCCGCCCGCGCAGCGCTCACCGGACAATCCGTCGGCCCCAGCGCTTTCGCCGTTTTCCTGTGCATCGGCCGCGAGCGCGTCATCGAGCGGCTCCGAAGGATCTAGCGTGCCGGATGTCATAGTCGGGCTCGGCGGCCTGCTCAGCGATCCCGCCTGCTGCGTTCTCAAAGACGGAAAGCTTGCTTCAGCCGTCGAGCAGGCCAAAGTTTCGCGCCAGGACCGCCCGGGCTCTTTCCCCGATGAGGCATTCCGTTTGGCTCTGGAAGTTGCGGGCGTCAAGGCAAAGGAGATCGATTGCGTCGCTTTGGCGCGACCCTTTGCCGCGGGACCCGAAAGCGTAGCCCAACTCGAGCTTCGCGCACGTTTTCCAAACAGCGAGATCGTTGTCATCGAGCATCATCACGCGCACGCAGCCTCCGCCTACTACGCCTCCGGGTTCAATTCCGCTTCCGTTTTGAGCGTCGATCGCGCAGGCGATTTTCGCTCGGCTGTGCTCTTTCACGCCGAAGCAAACCAGTTGACGCCCGTCCGCGAGATGTACTTCCCGGATTCCTTGGGCGATCTCTTCAATCGCGTTACAGAGTTGCTCGGCTTTGAGCCCCGCGCCGACGAGCACAAAGTGCAATGGTTGTCCGCGTCGGGCGAAGCAAAACACGCCGCAGTGTTCCGCGACGTACTCCATCGCGGCGGATCCGCTTGGCCTCAGGTCAACCGCCTCTTTTTCGATGCGGATCGTCTCACGCACGGCGGCTTTGGCGCCCGCTTCTTTCACGAAACCGTAATCAACCCGTCCACGCCGCTCTCTCCGGACCAAAGAGCGAATCTCGCCGCCAGTCTCCAGGAAGCCGTCGAAGAGGCGGTCGTAGCAATGATCGGCGAAGCCGAAAACGTCTGTGTCGCCGGCGGCTTGGCCCTCAATGTATTTCTGATCCATGCGCTCGAACGGAAATTTGCCAATGTGTTTGTTCAGCCCGCCGCCGGCAACACCGGAACCGCCCTCGGCGCCGCTCTGCACGCGTGGCATAACTTCTATCGTGAAAAATTGCGCATTCCCTTCACCACTTTGTGCCTTGGACCCGCTTACCCGCCCGAAGAAATCAAGAAGGTCCTCGAAAATTGCAAACTGCGCTTCCGCTACCTGCTCACCGAAGGCGAGCTGATCGGGAGAGCCGTTGCCGCGCTGAACGACAGCAAAATTGTCGCCTGGATGCAAGGACGCATGGAATTCGGCCCGCGCGCGCTCGGCAATCGCAGCATTCTCGCCTCTCCGCTGAATCCATATTCAACCGAAAATCTGAACGTCTACATCAAACATCGTGAGAGCTTCCGTAAATTCGCGGCGAGCGTGCCCGAAGAGCTTGCCGATCGCTATTTCGAAGTGGGGCTGAACGCGCGATATCTGGCGACCATGGGCCGCGTCCGGGCCGAGCACCGCGACACGTTCGCCCCCGCCGTTCTCGGCAATGGCTTAATTCGCGTACACACGGTTCGCAAGGATGAGAATCCGCTCTATCACGCCCTGCTCACCGCCGCCGGAGCGTCGACGGGATTGCCCGTGCTCTACAACACCAGCTTCAATTTATTCGGAGATCCGCTCGTCTGCACTCCTCGCGACGCCGTCAGAAGCTTCTATTCTTCCGGTATCGATGCGCTGTTCGCCGGCAGCTTCTACCTGGAAAAGTAGGAGCGGACTCCTTCCTCGGCAAGTCCCAGCGCGCGCGCGAGCGAAATCTTCGCCAAATTATATTGGAACTGCGCCGAAATCAGATTTTCATTCGCCTCTGCTACCGTCTGTTGCGCTTGGACCACTTCGACAGTATTCGTAACGCCCGCTATAAAGCGGTCCCGGCCTTGCTGTAAGGTTTGATTCGCCAGATCGATATTGCTGCGCGCGACATCCACTTGATCGCCGGCTGACTTCAGATCGAGCAGCGCATTCCGAACGTCGTAATCGATCTGGCCGCGCAGATTTTGCAGTTCGTTCTGCCGGTTTCTCAGCTCGGCGTCCTGCTCGAGAATATCCGCCTTGATCCGGCCCCCGTCGAAAATATTGAACTGAATAGACCCGGTGGCTTGAAAAACTCCATGGGAGTTCGTAAGCAATCGCAGGCCTTCATCGCCGTAATAGCCCGAAGCTGTCAACGTCGGATACCGTTCCGCTTTCGCCGCTCTCAAGGCGAATTGCGCCCCCAGAACTCGCGCCTTTGCGGCTTGATAATCAGCGCGATGGTCATACGCCTTCGCTAAAGCCCCCTCGAGAGACATCGCCTCTAGAGGCACCGCCGGCGATGGATCTGCCACCGTAAAATCCTGCCCGATCGGCAGACCGATGATGCGGCCAAGCGTCAGTTTGTCTTTTTCGAATTGATTCGTAACTGCCACCAGCGCCTGCTGCCGCTGCTTCAGTTCCACTTGCGACCGCAGTACGTCGATGCCGATCGCCACGCCCGCATCGTGCCGCCGCACTGCATTTACGTACACGGCATTGTCCGCTTCGATTTCGGCCTGAGTCGCTGTCACTCGCGCCGCGTCCGCAATGATCTGAAGATAAGCGTTCCCTACAGCTTGAACCACCAGGTCCCGCGCATTCTTAACGGAAAGCGCAGACGCCTTTACATCCTCTCGGGACGATCTGAAATTGCTGATCGCGCGGTAGTCGAACAGTGGAACGGTTGCGCTTGCCTGCGCGCTTTGGTAGCTGTAAGGGCCGACAATATGAGGAATGCTGATACCCAGACTGGGCGGGAAGCTCACCAGGAAACCAAGCGCCTGAAGATTGAGCTGCTGCTCGGTCATGCTGAGCTGTCCGTTCACATTTGGCAGCAGCCCGCTTAGCGCGCGATACCGTTGTGCGCGAACTTCGCGGCTCGATTGCTCGCTGGTCAGCAGCCCCAGATTCGCCTTCAGACCCAGATCGATGGCCCCGCCCAGCGTGAGCGGAATCGGCGTACCCGAAGCCCGCCCTTGCGGCACGCTGCCCCGATAGTTCTGATCTCCGGATTGCGGCGCGGCCGTCATCTCTGTCGTGACGCTCGGGTTCGCCGGCAGTGTGCTTGCCGCTTGCCCCAATGCGCTGGCCACACCCACAGCCGCTGCTGCGGTTATCAGAACCGCGCGCGTAAGCAAGCGCTTTCGAAACCTTAAATAGTTCACGTCGTTCCAGGTTCAGGATAGCTGAGGCATCCGCTTAAAGATTCCGCTTCAAAAACGCGCAGATTTCATATCCCGTGATGTACTTGAACGGAAACTCGCCCATCGTGTAGTGGCCGCATGGCAGCACCGTTACATCGTGATCCCAATTATTCTTGCGCGCCCCTTCGATCACTTCGCGCGACAGATGCACCGGGAACGTCGTGTCATAACGCGTATAGATGAATTTCGATCGCTTGTTTCCCTTAGTGAACTGCTGCGAATAACTGGGCGGACTGATACAGAGCCACAATTTGCGCAGCGTCTCGAGATCGAGCGACGATTCGATGCTGGCCCGGATGTGCCGCGAAGAGAGTCCTTCCCAAACAGGGTCCGCGAAATACGTCGAGCAGTGATTGAAAACGTTCACGCGGATTCGCGAATCGTGCGCGCTGGCCAGAAATGCATAACAGGAACCGAGGCTGGTGCCGACAATTCCAAGCTCCTCGAACCCTTGCCGCTGAAGCCAATCGAAACACGACCGGATGTCGAGAACAGCTTGGCGCGTGGCGTCGATGGTGCGGCAAATGTTCGATGAAACCGCGTAATCGGCGCGGCTCAGGCCCGCGGGCATCCGCGAATCGTGATAAGGAGGACTGAATCGCAGCGCCGAAATTCCTAAGCGCTGCAGGCCCGCGCAAAGCGCATTGTGCTGCGGCAGTCTCGCGTTCCAATGCGGCACCACCACCACCGCTTTCCCACGCTGATTCCGGGCCGGAAACCAGCGCGCGCGCACCAGATTATTTTCCGGGTACGGAGTGTCGACCGGAGACGCAAACTCCAGCCAATCCCCCTCGAGCTCGAAAGCTCTCGGCGTATCGTAATTGAAAAACGCCGCACTGTTCTCAATCGCGCGCTGATTCAGATCGATAATGTACTCGACTGGGTCCCCGCCATTCAGCGGAAAATCTTTGGCGCATGGCCAGTTCTCACTCCACTCAAGGCCAAACTCGAAGGGCCTCGCGACGCGATCGGTTGCCCGAAAACACAACTCGTTCTCCCACCGGTCCATCCAGCTCCGGTACCGATGCGCCACAGGCCGCAAGAGGGACTTCATGCCGCGGGTACTAACTGGAAAACGTGCGGTCGCGGCTGCGCGGCTGCGCGTTGTCGCGCCACCAAATCCGCCTCTAAAGCGTCCAGCGCCTTTAAAGAGTCCTCCAGATGCTCCAGGTCGAAATCGTTAAGCGGAACCTGCAAACTCCGCCACCGGAATTGGTGAACCTCCGCGTGCTTGGCTGTCAGGTTTCGAACCTCGTTGGCCTGTCGCGACATGGGCGTGTCCAGAATCGCCAGATTCACCCCCCGCGCCAATTCCGCATCGCTCCACGTCCCAACGGCATCGCCATCGATGGTGAGTTTGTATCTTCCGGCGCTCAGGCCCGTGATCCGCAATGGCTCCTGGTTCAGAGCCTCCGTAACGTCTGAGCTGCGAATCGCCAGACCGACGGTGCGGTCGCGGTCGGCCGCCAATAATTGCGCAAAGGGCAATGGAAGCGCCTCGTCCACCTGCGTCCATACGAAAGGATCCCCTGCATGCAAATCCGTAATCCGGGCAAATTCGGCTTGCGCAACTTTGGCATGTGCCGCGTCGATGGTAACCGCCGAAACAATGGGCCGCCCGTTCCACGCTTTTAATAACTGCTCAGCCATAATCAGGTGCCCCGCAAGCCCGGGATGGATACGGTCCGGAATAATCTTCTGCGCGGTTGCTGCATCCGCGGCGTCCGCTTTGCGCAGCATCTCCACCACGCCCGCATTCAGATCGGCAACATCGAACTTGGCTTCCGCCGCATATTTGCGAATCCACGCGCCGTAGCTAATCAGCACTGCGTTGTACCCGTTTGGCTGCAAAGTCAGGGGCCGAGTTATGTCGTCGAAAGGAGAGGGCTCAATCGCCGTGATGCGCAGCGCCGGAATCGCCTCGCGAAGGGTGTCCACAATGTGGCGATAGCCGTTATAGAAAACAGTGTCGTCGGCGGTCGAGTGATTCGCATAATTTCCGTCGTTCATGCCCAGCATGATCGTCATCACGGTCGGTTTATAAGCGAGAGCATCGCGGCGCAGACGCGCATCGATCGGTCCGCCCCCGCCGCCTGTCACTTTATCGCCGCCCCAACCGGAATTCACGAACTTGACGTTCAGGCTGGGATACCGGGTGACGATGTATAGCTCCGTGAGCATTGTGTAGAGCCGCTGTTCCGTGATGCTGTCGCCATAGAAAACGACCGTGTCACCCGCATGTATATAAAATCGGTCCGGTGCTGCCGCGGCCGCCCCACCGTACGAGACCGCGACCAGAACCAGCCACAAAATCGATTTTCGGAATGCTCTCCGCGCCAAATTTAAGTCTACCGGGGGCAAACTCGGTTCTGCTGCTATAAAACGGATATGCCTCGCTACGCCGCTGTCGACATCGGCAGCAATTCAGTCCGAATGATGGCTGCGGAGGTAAGCCACGGCGAAACGCATATTCTGGCGGAAGAGCGCCAGGTGACGCGGCTCGGAGAAGGCGTATTCCGTTCCGGCCGAATCGGCAAAGACGCGCTCGACTTTCTCTGCACAAATCTGTCCCGAATGTCCGCGACGTACTCTCGCTTGAACGTAGTCGGCGTCCGCGCTGTGGCCACCAGCGCCGTTCGCGATGCAAACAACCAACAACAGTTTCTGCAGCGCACCGGCGCGGCGCTCGGTACCAGCGTCGAAATCATTTCCGGCCCCGAGGAGGCGCGCCTCATTCGCCTCGGCGTCGACGCCCGTTGGCCCAGGCCGAGAGAGCGGACCTTAATCGTCGATGTCGGCGGCGGCAGCGCCGAGCTGATCGTCGCTCAAGCCGGAGAATCGGTCGATGCAGTCTCGAAACCCCTTGGCGCGCTGCGCCTGACAGAAGTCTTTCTAAAAACCGATCCGCCCGATCCGGCTGAGCTGCGCCGGCTCGACACTTACATCGACGAAAAGATCTTCTCTTTTCACAAGCAGCACAGCCGTAAGAAACTCGACCGTGTCGTGGCGACTTCGGCTACCGCGGCCGCCATCGTCTCCGCGCTCAACCGGGTGCCCCGCGCAAAACGCGATGCAGCCGATCGGTTGCGCGCCTCAACCGCTCAGATCCGCGACCTTTACGCCGTCCTTGTCCGCCGCGATCTGGCTCATCGCCGAAAAATAAAAGGGATCGGTCCAAAGCGCGCCGAAATCATCGTCGCCGGAACCGCCGTCTTCCTTCGAACCCTCGAAAAATTCCGCCACCCCTCCCTCTATTACTGCGCCGCCGGGGTTCGCGATGGAATCATCGCGGATCTCGCCTCTCGCGGAGTCGGCCGCGAGCTCTCCCGGCTTTCCGGCGAACAACGCTCCGTCGTCGAAAGCATGGTGAAGCGCTATGGAATTTCGGCGAATCATGCCCGCCAAGTCGCATACCTGGCCCATCGCCTCTTCGAGATTTTACAGCCGCTTCACCGCCTCCCTTCCGGAGCGGGCAAGTTGCTCGAGGCCGCCGCGTACTTGCATGACATAGGGCACTTCGTCAGCGGCAACGCGCATCACAAACACTCCGCCTATTTGGTCGCGAATTCCGACATGCCCGGCTTTACCGACAACGAACGCCTCACGATTGCGGCCCTCTGCCGCTTCCACCGCAAGTCCATGCCCCATCCCGGCCATCTCTACTTTGCCGCCCTCGACGCCGAATCGAAGCGTACAGTCGCGGGTCTTGCGCCGCTGCTGAGAATAGCCGACACCCTCGATCGCGGCCACGATCAAAAGGTGCGCGACATCGGCAGCGTGCTGAAGGACGGCAATATTAATCTGCTGGTTCAAGCCGCCCCCAATGCCGACCTCGAGATTTGGGCAGCCAACGAAGCGGCGAAAACATTTCGCCAAGTGTACGGCACGCCCGTCTTCCTCCAGCGCGCCAAGCTTCACACACCATGAGCGGAGACCCTATACTCAATCGAGGAGAGTTCGATGCCAAGAGTTTGCCTGATATGCGCAGTCGGCGTCATCCTGTCGGCTGCGAGCGGCTTCGCCCAACCGAGTCCCGCTGAAGGACCTTACAAGGTTTTGAAAACTGCGAAAGTCGGCGGCGAGGGCGGTTTCGACTATGTCTACGCCGATTCCGATGGACGCCGCTTGTATGTGCCCCGCTCCGGCCCCACCAAGCGCATTTCTGTTTTTAATCTCGATACACTCGAGCCCGTCGGCGAGATCCCCGACATGAGCGCGCACGGCGCCGCGGTCGACCCCAAATCCCATCACGCTTTCGCCACTAGTAAACCCGTTGTCATGTGGGACAGCAAAACGCTGAAGGTCATCAAGACCATCGACGTCGAAGGTAATCCCGACGGCCTGCTGTTTGATCCCTTCAACCAGCGCGTCTATATTCTGAGTCACTCAGCGCCGAATGCAACCGTGATCGATACCAAAGATGGCTCTGTCGTCGGAACCATCGACCTTGGCGGCGCGCCGGAACAGGCCGCCACCGATGGCAAGGGGCATCTCTACATCGATATAGAGGACAAGAATAACGTCGCGGTGGTAGACGCCAAAACCATGCAGGTGACCGCGCATTACGATCTGGGCGACAACAAAACACCGGCTGGCCTTGCCTTCGACGCAAAGAATCAAATCCTCTTTGTCGAGTGCCGCAATCCCGCGGTGAGCGTCGTCATGAGCGCCACAGACGGCAAGATCCTCACCACTTTGCCCATCGGCACGGGCGTCGACGGCGCAGGCTTCATGCCCGAAACCATGGAAGCATTCAGCTCGCAAGGCGACGGCACCCTGACCGTGATTAAGGAGAACAGCCCCACATCCTTCGAAGTGGAACAGAACGTCAAGACCATGCCCTCCGCCAAAACCATGACCATCGACAGTAAAACCCATCACATCTTTTTGATCGCCGCGGAATTCGGTCCCGCCCCCGCCCCTGAAACGCCCGGTGGACGACCTCGTCGCGGCCCGCTCGTGCCCGGTTCATTCACCATCCTCGAAGCAGGTAAGTAGCGTACGATCTTACTTGTTCTATTCGCTTCTCTCTCGCTTGCCGCCGAGCAAGCGCAACCCTTGGCAGCGAATGCAATTCAGAGCCGGTTCGAGAGGCTGCCGAATCTCATCTGCGTGCTTCCCGGTTCCTCCAGGCAAACGGTAGTAGTCGGGGCCCATTACGATAATCGCGGCCCGGGCGAGGGAGCAATCGACAATTGGAGCGGCGCATCGCTTTTGCCTTCTTTATATGAAAGCTTGCGCGCATCTCCGCATCGTCTAACCTTTGCGTTCGTCGGCTTTACCGACGAGGAGAAAGGATTGATCGGCTCCCGCGATTACGTCAATCGTCTTTCAAAGGAACAGCGCGCCGACATCCTGTTGAACGTCAACATCGATTCGATCGGCCTCCCCGGCCCGATTCGCGTGTGGGCGGGAAGATCCGACGACGTGTTGTTGTCCTCCGCCGCGCTCGTAGCGGACAGGACCAAAACATCCATACGCGCCGATGTGCTCGACAAGAGATACGACTCCGATGCCGCCGCATTTATGGCTTGGCATATTCCGATCATCGACTTTCACTCGCTGAGCCAGGACACTCTTCCTCTGCTTCACAGCAAGCGCGACATCCGAACAGCTCTCGACCCGAATTCCTATTACAACCAGTACAAATTCCTTGTGGCGTACCTGGAGTATTTGGATACTACGATAGAAGCCGCCCAAAAATCGTCGCTATCGCCACCACTTCCTCCTCGATCGCGCCTCCATCCGCAAACGGCTCCAGCGCCGCCCTCATCTGGGCCTCGAACTGCGGCCGCCGATCTCCGATCACCGCCGGAGAAGTAATCGAATACGAAAGCGCGCGTCCGATCAACTCATTGATCGTGACTCGCTGCCGATGCTCCGTTCGAATCTCATCTTTCTTTCGGAATCTCGACGCCGCGAACCACTCATCCATATCGATGTTGTATCGCGATTCGTCCGATTCCGATGACCACGCCCTGCGCACTTCTTTGAACTTTGCAACCCATGGATTAGTATGCGGGCCTCGCATCGTTGACGCGCAAATCGCAATCGAGCCTGCGGGGGCCAGAATGCGCTCGAGCACCGCAAGCGTCGCTTCGCGCGGCAGCCAGTGCAGCGCCCGCCCGATCGTCACGAAATCAAACGAGCCGTCGGGGGTGTCGAGATCCTCAATTGCGGCCTGAATAAAGTTGATGTCCACCTTCGCCGCAGCTCCCGCCAGCCTCGCCGCTTGCAGCATTTCAGCTTCGCGATCCAGCGCAGTCGAGCTTCCCACGAACGGCGCGAATCCAATCGCCAGATTCCCCGGCCCGCACGCCACGTCGAGCAATCTCGTCGCGCGTGTGAGCGCCAGTCTCGCCGCTACACTCTCGAAAAACTCCGGTGGATACGGCTCTCGATACCGGTAGAACTCAACAACGGTTTCAAATCGTCCCATCCGTCTTGCGCTATCCGCACGGTTTTCCACTCTGCGCCGAACCGCCCGACGTGGCTGCCGCGCGTTCCGTCTCGCTCATTCCAGATCCGGGCGAAAGGAAAGGATGCGGCGCAGCCGATTGTTGACCGGCAGCTATCGGCGCGGGCCCGGCATTGATGGCGCCCGTAGCTGCCGCGAGCGCGAGAACTTCAGCAGGAGCTCCGGAACTGGTTTGTCCCACCCCCTGATTCGCTTCCGCAGCAGACATGCTTGCGCCAGGTTGCCCGCCGCCCCCCCCAGAACCCGCATCGGTTTTAACGCTGTCCGCCTGCTGCCCATCGATATTGATCGTGATCCGCATAATATCTCCCCCTACGCCAGAATCGCGTACCGGCCCTCAAAGGTGACCGGCGCCGCTGTAAGATTTGTGACCGTGATCCAGTATGTACACGCCATAGCGCTGGTACGCTGCACGGGCACCGACCATTGAACCTCCGGCGCGCCGGTGTTGATCGTTGTCGGAACCATGTACCAGACGATATGGTTCGCGGGATTCCAGTTAAACGTAAACCAGCGCTGCGTCTGATTCGCGGTAAGACTGCCGGTGAACTGTACTCCTGTTGTCATCTAACGTAATCTCCTTCGTCTTCTCAATACCGGCTCAAGATACAGAAGCGCCCTTCAAAGGCGACCGTTGCCGCCGTGAGACTCTGCACTGCAATCCAGTACGTCACAAATTCGGCGCTAGCGCGCTGTACCTCGACGGTCCACGTCAGCTGAGTGTTTTTCGCATCGATCGTTGTTGGCATCACGGTCCACACCATGTGCCATGTCGCCGGCCAGTTAAATGTGAACCAGCGTTGTGTCTGATTCGCGGTCAAGCTGCCGGTAAACTGAACACCGCAAGCCGGCGCAGTCATCCACCCGTCTACCGGGATTTCCCACGCGCCGCGGTTGCGCGTCCCCGCCCGTAAGACCCAGGCGTGCGGATGGAACGCCAGATCGCCAATTAAGGCGTTTGGCAGGCCATTCGAAAAATTCGTCCACGTAGCGCCTGCATCGAGGCTCTGATACACGCCGGAATCGGTTCCGAGCCAAACGCGATCGGCGTTGCGCGAGTCTACCTCTACCGTGGTCACTGGAAGGTTCGGCAGGCCCGCTGTGCGATTGGTCCAAGTCGATCCGGCATTGCTCGAAACGTAAGCCAATCCTCCCCCGATACTGCTGTATGCCGCCCAGATCAGGTTCAGATTATTCGAATCGACATACAGGCTGCTGACGTATGCGCCGGCGCGGGGCGTAGTCAGAGCAGTCAGGCCGGTCCACGCGGTCGCGTTCCAGGAGGTGTGAAAAACGCGGCCATCCGTCGTGCCAACGTACACGTTGTCGGTATTTGGTATGTACAGAGCGCTTGCGCTAGCCGAGCTCGGGAACGTCAGGCGCAGCCACGTCGCGCCGTTGTCCCGCGAGATATACAGCGCTACCGTGCCCAGTGCGACGGTATTTCCGCCGCTCCCACTGCACGTGAAAGGGCAATAAAAAAGGCTGCTTTCATTGGCCGTAACCGGAAGCGTAAGTCCGCTCCAGGAACCCCAGTCGCCGCTGCTCGCGGATTTGAACGGACTGATGTTATAGAACTCGTGGAACACTATGGTCGGGTCGGTACGATTCACCGAGCAATCGCCGCCATCTCCGTCATCCACGTGATCCCACGCTGAATTTCCAGTCCATCGTTCTGTCCCGTTGTCCTGCGTGCCTCCGATTAACCAGCGGGAGGAACCCACGTTGTGCGCGATGAACTCGAATTCGGTGATGACCAGACCGTTGTTGCAATGGGTCCACGTTATCCCCCGATCGGGACTGCGGAAGAGGCCGCCATCGGAGCCGATGTAAATCATGTTGGGATTACCCGGCTCGAATGCGATTGCATGCTGATCGGGATGGATCGAATCCCCCGTAGGCGTTTTGGCGCTCAACACGGTCCAAATCCAGGTCGAGCCGGACAGGTCGCCGCGCCAGGAATCGACCGCGCCAACGTAGACTGTCTTTATCGGGCGCTACAGCGAGGAACCAGTCGTACCAATCTTGGGTTGTCGTCAGGTTCGTGGGAGGCGCAAACGCCGAGTAACTGCTGCCTGTGCGGCGCCACAAATAAGGAGTGCGCATGGTGTGGGCTGGATTCGAATCGCCCGGAATGCGAATTTGTGGAGGCCCCGAGCCTAAGACGTAAACGGTGCCCGCATTCGACGGGGCGTGCGCGACGGCCATTCGATTAAGAGTCGCGGAAGCGCCGGGCAAAGCAACCGCGGTCCAGGTAGTGCCGCCATCGGTGGATCTCCACAAGCCGTCCGAGCAAGCAGCGAGAATTTCGGCGTTCGCTGCGCCGCCCGGCGCAATGGAAATACTCCAGGTGGCGGCGCTCCGGCGCTCAGTCCAGGTTGTCCCGCCGTTTGTCGACACATATAAGCCGTTGTTGTTGGCCGAGAGCAGATGCTGGCTGTTGCTCGGGTCCACTTTTAGGTCGAAGAATCCTTGACCGGCGAACGGGGCTGTGCAAAGCGTGGTCCAGGTGGCACCGCCATCGCTGGATCGCAGAATGCCCGCTCCAAGGCTCGCGTAAAAGTTGCCCTCGCCGGTGCCGCAATACACCGTCGAGGGATTGTTCGGATCGAAAGCAATGGCGCCCGTCGCGAGACTCGGCGCAAAATCCGTCCGCGGAGCCCAGCTTGCGCCGCGATCGAAGCTCTCCCAAACACCTCCTCCCGCAGCGCCGCATAGCACGTGCGCCGGATTGTGGGGGTCGATGGCGATTGCCGCAACGCGCCCGGAAACATTGATACGGCTGGTCCCGTAAGTCTGTCCATTCGGTATGGTCGTAGGCCCCAGCGATCGCCACTGCGGCGCGCTGCCGGTCGGCGCGCCCGTTGGCGGAGCCGCCCCTTGTGGCTTCTATGTATGCGCGCGCCAACTCCTCGGTCGCTGGTTCGCCTTCCGCCTCTTCAACCGGCGCAAGTGTCGAAAGCAGAGATTGCAACGGCTCTCGCTGTTCTTCGGGCAGGGCACGCTCGATGGCGCGGTGAGCCGCGCGTGTGTATCCCCGGCGCGCGAGAAAATACAGTAGCCGCCGAAGCGCTGTGCCGCCCGCGGGTCTCGCTGTTGCTCCCGCTTCTTCTCTTTCCACAGAACCGTGCATGCTCTCTATTCCTTCTTCTCGTCGTCGCACTCTTCCTTTTGCTGCTCCGCGCTCTCCTTGGGGGGCGAGGGCGGATCGGAAGGCGCGCGTCTCCTCTCAAAATCGCGTAGTCGTTCCGCCGCGCGCCCGTCCGGCGGATCTGGCTCAGGGTCATGAGGGTTACGCATAGTACCTGCCCCGCACTCTGGGTAGTTGTTATCCTCTCACGAACGCCACTACCGGGGAAACCGGGAAACCGGGGGAAACCGGGGACAGTCCACATGTTCACCTGGTTTCGGCGGCAATCGTCGTCCGTGCCCCTCTCTTTGCCAAACTAGGCGAGCTACGCTAAACTCCTAGATAGGCTAGGAGGCATCACACCCTGCGCAAAACCGTTGACCTGCTGCCCGGCACGCTCGATATGTTGATCCTCAAAGCACTGTCCTTGAAACCGCTGCACGGATACGGCGTGCTGCTGCGTATTCGCCAGATCTCGGGCGACGCGCTGGACATTCCACAGGGCTCGTTATATCCCGCGCTCTACCGGTTGGAGCACCAGGATCTTATCGCCGCCGAATGGGGTCAGAGCGATAACAACCGCCGCGCGAAATACTACACGCTGACCACCGCGGGACGTCGCCGCCTCCGTGAAGAAACGGCAGGTTGGAATCGTTTGTCGTCCGCCATTGCCGCCGCCTTGAACACGACCTCCGAGGAAGTGTGACATGTGGAAGCGCCTTCGCTCGGTCTTTCGCGTCCTCACCCGCCGCCGCGATTTCGAACAAGGCATGTCCGATGAGCTGCGCTTCCACATCGAGCAATACGCCGCCGACCTCGGCCGCTCCGGCGCCTCACCGCAAGAAGCCGCCCGCCGCGCCCGCATCGAATTCGGCGGCTTTAATACTGTCAAGGAGGATTGCCGCGAAGCGCGTGGCCTTCGCCTGTTCGATGAGCTTCTTCGGGAGCTGACCTACGCCGCGCGACTGCTGCGCAAGACGCCCGGGTTCACCATTACGGCCCTACTCACGCTCGCCGTCTGCCTTGGCGCAAATCTAACGATTTTTGCCGTCATCGATTCCATCCTGCTCCGCCCGCTGCCCTTCCCCCATTCCGACCGGCTCGTCACGCTTTTCAACACGTACCCGAAAGCTGGCGTCGCGCGCGACGGTTCTTCGCTCACCAACTATTACGAGCGCCGCGGGCGTATCCCCGCGTTTACCTGGCTCTCGATCTACCGCTACGGCACCGCCATTATCGGGGAAACCGGCTCGACTCAGCGTGAAGAGATCGCGCAAGTTTCTCCGGACTTTTTCTCGACGCTCGGTGTCGGCCCCGCCATCGGGCGCGCGTTCACGGAAGACAAGACCACCTATCGAACCGATCAGGTCGCGATCCTCACCGATGCCTACTGGCGCGAACACTATGGCGCCGATCCGCACGTGCTCGGGCGCCAAATTCGCGTGAACGGCGTTACCGAAACCGTGGTCGGCATCTTGCCCGCCGCCTTTCACTTCCTCTCCTCCCAAGCCGTTCTGTACTTTCCCCTCGCCTCGCGCCCTGAAGACCGCACGCCGTCGCAGCGGCACTCGGGAGGAAATGTCATTCAGATGATCGCCCGCCTTAAACCCGGCTCCACTCTCGCGCAAGCCCAATCGCAAATCGATGCGCAGAACGCCACGTTGGAGCTCGACGATCCGCAGGCAAAAATGATGGCCGATGCCGGCTTCCGCTCTCTCGTGGTGCCCCTTCATGCCGACCATGTCGCGGCCATCCGCCCCACCCTGCTGTTGCTGCAAGCGGGCGTACTTGCGCTTCTCTTAATCGGCGCAGTCAATCTCGTAAACCTGCTACTCATCCGTGCCAGTCGTCGCGTCAAGGAGTTGGCCGTTCGTCAAGCGCTGGGCGCGAGCAGATCGTTCATCGTGAGCGAGGCGGTAGTCGAAACCACCCTGCTTACTCTCGCGGGAGGAGTGTTCGGGCTCGCCATCGGTGCCGCCGGGATCCGGCTCTTGCGCGCGCTCGGCGCCGCTAGCTTGCCTCTGGGATCCCGCATCGCCTTCGATGGAAGGTTGGCATTGATCGCTCTGATCGCCGCCATTCTCCTGGGCATCGCCCTCGCAACGCCCATCGCCTGGTTCAATCTTCGATGCCACCTCGGCGATGCGCTTCAATCGGAAAGTCGCGGCGGCACCAGCGGCCGCGCTGCCCAACTCCTGCGCCACAGCTTCGTCATCGCTCAAATTGCCTTGGCGCTCGTGCTGTTGGCCGGGGCCGGCCTGCTCGGGCTCAGTCTGAAACGCGCCATGGCCGTCTCTCCAGGCTTCCGTGCCGATCGCGTTCTCACCGGGCAAATTTCCCTGGTCGGGAATAAGTATCCGGCTGCATCAGCCGCCCTGACGTTTACCGACAGGTTGATGGACGAACTTTCTCATCAGCCCGGCGTATTAGCTGCCGGCGTTGTCACTAACATTCCCTTCAGCGGCAGGAATGGAAAAAGTGCCGCCAAGGTCGAAGGCCACGTTCTCCGGCCCGGTGAATCGCCGCGCGGCCACTATTCGTATGGCGTAGGCGGCGACTATTTCCGCGCCATGGGCTTCTCCTTGCGCGCAGGTCGACTTCTTACCGCCGCCGATTCACGCCGCGCAGAGCGAGTCTGTGTGGTTGACGAAGACTTCGCCCACTACTACTGGCCACATGCCAGCGCTCTCGGCCATCGTTTGTTCCAGGGCTCCGAAGCGGGGCCGGACTCGCAAGCATTCACCGTCGTCGGCGTTGTCGGCAGCACAAAACAGGCTGGCCTGACCGAGGATACAGCGCAGGGCGCGGTCTATTATCCGTACATCTATCGCGCCGACAACAACATCTTCGTGGCCGTGCGCGCCGCCACTTCGGCCGAATCTATCAAACTGACGCTGCAAAAAGTCATTCGCCAAATCGATCCCGCCCTCTCGGTCAACGATGTGCGGTCGATGGACACGCGCATCGCCGATAGCCTGGTCGCCCGCCGCTCACCGGCGCTGCTGGCGAGTCTGTTCTCCGCCATCGCTCTACTGCTCACCGCCATTGGCACGTATGGCGTATTGAGTTACGCTGTGGCGCAGCGTCGCCGCGAGATCGGCGTGCGCATGGCCTTAGGCGCGCAGCCCGCTCAGATCCAAAACCAGTTCGTCTCTCTCGGTTTGCGCCTCTTGTCCGCGGGCACCATATTCGGCATCGTCGGAGCCTGGTTGACCGGCCAGGCCATGCGAGCGGTCCTCTTTCACGTGCCAGCCCTGAACCCGTCCACGCTTGCCGCCGCCGTCGGCATCCTCGCCGTGGTTTCTCTCGCTGCCTGTCTGCTGCCCGCTCGCCGCGCGGCCCGCATCTCCCCAATGCAAGCCCTCGCCGACTGAGCCCAGACCGTCAGCTAGGGGGAGCCTCTGCCTCAAACGCGAATTCTTGGATGAATGGCGGATTCTGGTCGTAGTTGCTGTAGCGAATCCACCTCGGCTCAACCACGAAATGCATGATGTCCGGCCAGCTCAGGTGGCTTCGGCACTCCGGCCATGCGGCAAAATACACCTCCTGGTAATGTGCCAGCGCGGCTCCTTCCGGTGTGCGCGCCGTGCCTTCGTACTGCACCGTGATCTCTCCGGCCCACCCCGCCGCAAAAGAGCAAGCCGGGTTCGACATCAAATTCTGAAACTTCCGCGAAGTCTTGACCGTATCGAAGACGATTTCCAATTCCGGAGTCACGGCAATCCCCACCAGCGCCGACTGCGGGCTGCCATGCCGAGAAATTGTGCCCAGCACTCCGAGCTTCTGTTTTGAGATGAACCGATAAACGTCTGCTTTCGTCATGCTAAATCCAAAATGCAGAAGACGGGTAGCGGAATCATCTGGACAGATCCAACGTGGTTAGCTGCCACGACGGCGCCTCCTCAAACTGGAGGCTCTCCGTTTCTGCGTTCGCGGACCGGGAGCTTCGCCAGGCCGCCGCCGAAGCCAAGACGCCCAAAATAGCCACGACGACAGCGTAACCGGCAGGGTTGTCCAGGGCGCGCCGTTCCCCTTCCGCTGCCTTCAGAACGATCTCCAGGATCGACAGGATGCACATCCAGAAAGCAATGTGAAAGTTCGATTTGCCTGGCAGCCACGAACAGGTGAATGGAATCTTCTGGGTGCCTTCGAGACAGAATTCCACGAGGGTGAGTCCCAGAACCGCAAGGAGAACGAGATGTTCCACCGCTGCCCGCCAAGGCCACATCGCCAGGAACACAACCGCCGAGATTCCCCACGCAGGAGCTACGGAAAGCGCCCACAGCGAACGCCGCATTGCGGTGACGCAATTCGATCCGGCGCGGACCGGCGTCACGCGGAAGATCCAATTCGCAGGCAAATCGAGAGGCAGAGAAAACACGGCTCGCATTCCGACTACCCAGAAACCCATCAGGATGATGGTCGCGGCCAGCAGCGGCACAGCTGGATAGAGTCGACTGATGCAAATTTCCGTAACAATGGGACTTTTTAACAGGAACACGGTGGCGCCAAATCCAATCCCCAGATAGAAGGCAAGAATCACGCGGTGCTGGCGGCTGCGGAGCAGCGTCCGGATACTGAATTGAACGACGGCTGTTTCAAGCGACGTGCCAAAGCGCGGCAACCAGCTTTTCTCGACCGCGCGCCGCGCGCCAGGCAGAATGTCCGGTTCTTCGATGATTTTTCGCAAGGAGCGGAAATAGCACAATGTATAAGCGGACGCTGTTGCGCCCACAGCAACGGACAAGCCGATCCAAGCTCGGGTAGCGAGCGTCGCCAGCGCGGGGGAGCCGTTCAACTGCTGAAAGAGTCCTAGAAACCAATACGACGGGGACCAATCTGGGTAGTCCGGCACTCTGGATATCGAAAGGATTCGGCGCCGCCAGCAGTGGCTGAAGAAAGTACACGCTCACGATCAGGCAGAAAGCCGCTAGTTGCAGGAAAGACGAGACACGCAGGGACCATTGCCGGGGCAGCAGTTGCGCCGCGAGCCCTTGCAGACCCAACACACAGCTATAAATGAATGCGCCAGCCGCCAACATGGTGGTCCAATACGCCGCGAATAAGTGAATCACACCTTGGGCACCGCCGCTCGCGGGAATATGGACGGTTGTCAACGAAAGCGCTGGAAGGCCAGCTAGTCTTTGGCGAATGTGTGCGCCCACCAGTTGAGCGAACATTTGGTTCGAAAGAACCACCGCGGCATAGTCTTCTTTCGGATTGAAAAACACGAAGGTAGTGAATCCGGGACTGCCACCGTCGTGCAAATAGCAGCCATCCGGCGCGTGTATCCAAGTCAGAGCAATGCGCATACCTGGAAGCATTTCTGCACTTACCGCGGAGTCGCTCATGTCCGCATGAAGCTTTTGCGTTTCGAGCAAAGCCGCCGAAAGTACCGCGCCCTTTGCGTTCGGGTGCAGATTTGCCTCAAGATAGGTGAGCATATCTTCAGGAGTCGAGTGTAGTGCTCCGGCGCCAGCTATCGCATCGAAGTCCCAAGGAGGAACGGGGTCGCCGTATCCATGAAGAGGTACCCGCCTGAAGTTATCGGGTCCGTCGTTGGCTGGATTGTATCCCTGAAGGAACCGGCTGCGTTGTTCGGGCGAAAGCCTCACCACCGTATCTTTCAGGCCGAGAGGCTCCGTCACTTCCGTTTTCACCAAGTCTCCATAACTCATCGGAGCGCGGTCCGCCAATACTTGCCCGAGCAGGCCAACACCCAGATTGCTGTAAAGGAAGGAGGCGTCCGCCGGCCTCCTTACGCCATGCGTTGCGAGGTACTCATACATGTCGGCGACGTGAAAGTCGGCAAACGGATTGTCTTTGTCGGCGGGATGGTAGCTACTCGGCATTCGCGGCAAGCCCGAGTGGTGAGTGGCGAGATCCAGCAGCGTGATCTCGCGGCCTGCTGGTTTCTCGACGGTTCCCGGCGGCAATAACTCCCGGACTGGCTGGTCCAGTCGTACCTTTCCCTGCTCCACCATTCGCGCCAGCGCCAGAGCGGTAAACGTCTTCGTCACCGACGCGATTTCGAAGATCGAATCCGGCTTCGCGCTTCCGTAGGTAAACACTCGCCGTACACCGTGCTTCACCACGCCGATCGCAAGACTCGAGCGCGCGAAGATGCCGGTCTGTTGCACCTGCTGCAAATCGCGATTCATCACCCATTGCATTTCGGATGCGTCTACGGGAGCGATCGCTGGATCGGCCGCGAATATCGGAATGGTTTGCGCCGGAAGAGGTTTGTTCAAGGCTAGCGGCCAAACAATCCCCGCTATGGCATGCAAGGCGACAATCAGTAGGCCGAGAGCAGTTCCGACCGCCGCAATTTTGGCCAGAAACAACGTCCGTGTCCGCACCGGCAGAGGCGCGAGAATCAGAAGATCGCGCTTATCCGGAAAAGTAGAGTTCCAGGTCAGCACCGCGAACAAGCCAACCAGCAGCATCGTGGTTGCTATGAGAAAGTGCTCCAACGTCCAGACCGCGACCAAGAACACTTCGCCCGATACAGCCAACTTCACTGAAAAGTACACAGCGGGCACAGAAAAAAGTAAGCTGAGAAAAACCAGCAGCGCCACAAATTGGCCCAGCAGTGTGCTCGCGTCACCCCGAGCGTAAATCGACAGTACTTCCACGTCGACGATGCGCAGAAGGAAGTCGCGATAGAGTGCCCGGAACTGACGCTTGGTCAACGCCGAAGCCATGCAGTTATACCCGCTAACACCAGCAACACTATCGGTAAAGCAGGGGAGCTATGCAAAACGGTCAAATGAGCGATGATAGCCCCGACCATCACGACTGCCAGCAGCAATGCCCCCCATCGGCTAACCTTCGGAATCAGCAGACATACCGCGCCGGTAACCTCAAGCGTTCCTGTGAAGTATCGGAACCACTGCCCCAGCCCGACTTGATCGAACTCGTGCACCATAATCGGTCTGCTCAGCAGCTTCATGCCGCCCACCATCAAAAACACAAATGCGAGCAGCACGCAAAGAATCCAACCGAAGACTACCCGAAGCGTGCCGGGCTTGGTTGATCCGCACGCTTACTATTTCACCCGTTCGAGCCATTTGCAATCACACACCGAACAACAGACGAAAGCCCAGGATCAAGTTCACCAGGACACCTATGCCGAACTTCCAAAGCCCGGTCCGGAAAAGCCATTGCCGGCACAGAGAAACAAAAGCATCGAGAAGAAGCGCAATGCCGGTTTCGGATGCTCGCCTTACATCGAAGATCCACAGCATCTCTTCTCCAAACGGCTCCTTGAACGAAGCCGGATGGAGCCAAAGCAAACCGCGATAAAGAGTCCGCATTACGTTACGCTCCTTTGAAACCCAGATGTACTTTTGCCTGGCGAATCGCTTCTTCTAAACGCGTGATCTCGGTCGAAAGCACGCGCCGGCCGAGCTTGGTCAGCCGGTAGCAGCGGCGCCGCGAATCGGCGCCGGTCGAGGAATTCCGGCTTTCTTCTACCAGGCGCTCCTTCATCAGCTTCTGCAGGTTGTCATAAGGCGTCCCCGGTCCCAGCTTGTAGCGCCCTTCCGATTGACGCGCGACGTCTTGCATGATCCCGTACCCATGGCGCTCCTCACCGGCCAAAGAGAGCAAGATATGCAAGGCTGCCGGCGAGAGAGGCAAGAAACGCTCAAAATCTTTCACAGTCGCTTTCCGTTATAACGGATTCCGACTGTAGTGTCAACCTTATGCCGACCGGCTGAAGGCAGCGTCAAGGGCCCCGGTTATGGTTCGGCCAGGAGGAGTTGGCGGGCGGATTCCAGTTCTTTGCGCTTTGCTGTGTCGACTTTCGGATACGAGAGATTCAGGGTGTCGAGCGTATGAAGAATGGTGGAGGCGACGACCAGGCGTGTGAACCATTTGTGATCCGCGGGCACTACGTACCAGGGAGCGTGGGGCGCCGAGGTATGGCGGATCATGTCTTCATAGGCATCGGCGTAGTCGTCCCAGTGCTCGCGCTCTAAGACGTCCGCTTCGGCAAATTTCCAATTTTTATCCTGTTCGTCGAGGCGGCTGAGGAAGCGGCGTTTTTGCTCCTGTTTGGAAAGGTGGAGGAAGAATTTCAGAATCAGCACGCCGTTGCGCTGGAGGTAGCGCTCGAATGAGTTGATATCTTCGAATCGATCTTTCCAGATATTCTTACTTGTTCGCGAATGCGGTATGCGCTCCTGGCCGAGCAGCTGGGGGTGAACGCGAACCACAAGAACCTCTTCGTAATAGGAGCGGTTGAAGATACCGATATGGCCTCGCTGGGGCAGGCACTTCGATGTGCGCCATAAATAATCGTGGCTGAGATCTTCGCTGGAGGGCGCTTTGAAGGCATAGACCTGACAGCCTTGCGGGTTGATGCCGGACATGACGTGGCGGATCACGCTGTCTTTGCCGGCGGCATCCATGGCCTGAAGGACGATCAGCAGAGCCCAGCGGTCCTGGGCATATAACTTCTGCTGCATGTCGCTGAGGCGAGCGACGTCTTTTTCGAGAAGGTCGTGAGCTTGTTCGCGGAGATCGAGTCCTTGGGTATCGGCGGGATCGAAATCTTTCAAACGAAACTTCTTGCCATGCTGGATCCTGTATGGCTTGATGAGGTTCAGGGTTTTGGTTCTTCGCATTTGATTAAGCTGCCGCAGGCACGAATGCGGATTTCAAGCATATAGACGACGATAATGATATTCACGCCGAGCACTCCTATGCGTTCCCAGTCGGCGCGCTCGGCGATTTTGAGAATTTCCCAAGGGAGATACATGGCGCCGGAAAGGAGGGCGAACCACTCCGCCCAGACGCGCCGGTTCCACAGGCCCCAGGCTTCCATGAAACGCACGGTGCAATAGGTGACCATGGCGGCCGCAATGGTCCAGAGGCGGGCGTCGGTGACGCGCGTTGCGGCATTCATAAGCATTTGGGCCAGGCGGCGATCGGGATCGATGTGCAAATGGAAGAGCAACCTCTCAGTCAAGTCTTCGGCATGCTTATGAAACAAAAGCAGGGTGATGCCGAGTGCCAGGACAGCGATGCCTTTCAAAGCTTCAAAGGTGGCGACGGCGCGTAATCCGGCTTTGCTGCTTCGGTCGTCTACGGCTTGCGGTACCGGCTGGATGTGGGTTATCGAGGTCGCCATAATTCCGATGCTTTCATAATATTCTCCGGTCTGAAAAACCGCTCCCTCTGGTCACGGCTCAGATCCAGCGTTCCAGTTCATGCACTATTCCCAGCGTAGGGCGATGACGATCCAGCGTTCCAGTTCATGCGCTATTCCCAGCGTAGGGCGATGAGCGGGTCTACGCGGGCAGCGCGGCGGGCCGGGAAATAGCAGGCGGCCAATGCGACGGCGAGCATGAGAGCGGGCACGCAGGTGAAGATGAATGGATCGAGGGTGCTGATGTCGAACACCAGAGCGGAGAGGAGCGGGCGCAAAGCGAAGGCCGCGAGCAGGCCGACGGCCAAGCCGAGGGCGCTGAGTTTCATTCCATAGCGCAGGATCATTTCGAGGACCTGAGACGACGGCGCGCCGAGGGCCATACGGATGCCGATTTCGCGCGTGCGCTGCGCGACGGACCAGGACATTACGCCATAAATTCCGACCAGGGCGAGGATAAGAGCGAGCGCGGCGAAGGCGGCGAGAAGTCCCATAATCCAGCGGCGGGTACGAGCGGAAGAGGCGGCGATCCGATCCATGGTGCGGATGTCGGCGATTGCGATTTCAGGATCGATCGCGTGGATTTCCCGGCGGAGGGCGTCGGCAATGGCGATGGGATTAGCGGCGGTCTTCACGATCAAGTAATCAGGCGCGAGACCGGGGAAGTAGAGATCCATACTGGGCTCCGAATCGAGGCCGAAGTCTTTGACGTCGCCCACGACGCCGACAATGACGGACCAGTCGGGCTTGGGACCCCATGGGCCAGTGATGAACTTGAGGCCGACGGGATTTCTGCCTGGCCAGAAACGGCGGGCGAGGGTTTGGTTGACGATGACGACGGGTTGATTCAGATCCCGCTGAGTAAAGAAACGACCGGCGCGAAGGGGAATCTGCATGGAGCGGAAGTAATCCGCGCTAACGGTTCTGATCTGCGCGGCGGGCAGTGCATCGGGATTGACGAGGGGGCTTCCGGGAACGTTGAAACGAGTGGTGTTAGCGCGCTCGGCGATGAGAGGCAAAGCGTTCGAGAAGGCAAGCGATTCGACGGCGGGAAACGGGAGAATGCGCTGCTGGAGGCGATGAAGCAGGAGATCCGGTTTTCGAGAAGGCGGCACGTAGATGCGCAAGGCGAGGACGCCCTTGGGATTGAAGCCGGGATCGACACGCATCAGATGGAGGAAGCTTTTGGCGAGGATGGCGGCGGCAATCACGAGGACGAGCGCGAGGGCGAACTCGAAAACGACGAGCGCGCTGCGCAGAGTAGTACCCGCTCTCTCTCGATCGCGGTTCTGCAGGCCGGGCTTGGTTCGCAGGATTTGAAAAACGGGAGCGAGTCCGAAGACGATGCCAGTGAGAATGGAGAGTGCGGCAGCAAAGATTAGGACTGTGGAATCAAATGCGTGGCCGGTCGGGAGACCGGCCGCGAACCGGGAGGTTCGCCCTACAAAGACGCCGACTGTGCCGCCCAGCAAAGAGAGCACAACGCTTTCGGTGAGCAGCTGGCGGGCGAGACGCCAGGTACCGGCTCCGAGGGCGGCGCGGACCGCAATTTCCTTGGCACGCGAGGTGGCGCGCGAGAGCAGAAGATTTGCGACATTGACGCAGGCGATGAGAAGAACGAGCGAGACTGCGCCCAGCAGCAACAGGAGGGCGGGGCGAATATTGGCGGTGAGGTCATCCTGGAGGCCTGCGACTTGGATGCCCCAACCGGTGCTGGTCTTGGGATGTTGGGCGGCAAGGCGGCGGGAAAGTTGTTCGAGACGGGCGAGGGCTTGCTGTTTGGTGACTGCGGGTTGGAGCCGGGCGAGGAAGCCGAGCGCGTGCCGGACAGGATTGGTCAGTTGATCTCGAAGCAGGGGCCCTTGGGGCAGCCATAGATCGGCCCAATCGGGAAGCTGAAAATCGGCGGGCATGATTCCGATGACCGTGAACGTGTCGTCATTCAGGTGGATGGTTTGGCCGACGAGGGATGGATCGGCGTGGAAGCGGCTATGCCATAGGCGATTGCTCAAGACGACGGAATGAGGATCTTCTGTGCCGGAAAAGGCGCGGCCGCGGGAGGGTGCGATGCCGAGTAGAGGAAAGAGCTGCGCGGATGCGAATGCGGCATGAGCGACGATGGGCTCGGAATCGGCCGCGGTGAGGTTCAGGTCGAGCGGAACGTAGCGATACCAGGCGGTTTGCTGAAAGAGATCGCGCTGCCTGCGCCATGCATCGAGCTCCGGCGGAGAGATTCCTACCTTGTCGAATTGCGGCAAATAGGTGTCCCAGACGGTCAGAAGCTGGGAAGGATCGCGGTAGGGCAGGGGCTTCAGGATGACTGCGTGAACGAGAGAGAAGATGGCAGTGTTGGCGCCAATGCCGAGGGCGAGAGTGAGGACCGCGATGAGTGTAAATCCGGGAGAGCGGGCGAGAATGCGCACAGCGTAGCGGAGGTCTTGCCAGAGCGCACTGCTATTCATGACGGAGCGCGTTCATAGGGTCCAAGCGCGCGGCGCGGCGCGCGGGAATATAGCAGGCCAAAAAAGCTGCGGTAATCAGCACGAGCGAGACGGCGATCAGGGTGAAGGGATCGGTCGACCGGACACCATAGAGCAAGCGCGAAAAGCTGGACAGCAGGCGGGCGAAAACGATTGCTGCTGCGATTCCGATCAAGATGCCGGTGAGAGCCAGGCGGAGGCCTTGCGAAACGATCATTTGCAAAACATTTCGATTCTTTGCGCCGAGGGCCATGCGGATGCCGATTTCATTGACGCGCTGGGAGACCATGTAGGAAAACACGCCGTAGATTCCGACGGAGGCGAGCAGCAAGGCGAGGACGGCGAATGCGGCCAGGAGAAGCATGGGAAGGCGCTGTCGCGCCATGGATCCCGAAACAAGATCGCGCATGGTGCGAATGTTGTAAACAGGCTGATTGCCGCTCGCTCCATACACGGCGTTCTTGATGGCGGGCATCACGGACGCGAGATTGAGCGGGGTGCGTACAGCCAATACGACCTCGTTGCGAAAGACCGGCACCAGCTCGTCGGGAAGCTGGTAAAAGGAGTAGTAGATCTGCGGTTGCTGGCCTGCGGAGCCGTCGATCCCATACTGTTCGATGTGGCCGACCACCCCCACAATGCGAGCCGCCAAGGCCCGAGTTACGCCCCAATGCGGGATGGTTAGGCTCTGGCCCACAGCATCGCGGCCGGGAAAATAGGTGCAGGCGAGGAGGCTATCGATCAGAACCGCGGGCGCGGAATCGATGGTGTCGGCCTGGGTCAGGAAGCGGCCGCGCAGAAGCGGGATTTGCATAGTACGGAGGTAATCGGGACCAGTCGGATAGTAGGTCGCGCGCGGGATCTCGGCCATAGATGCGGGCTGGTGCGGGCCAATCCAAAATGGGCCGGAGTTGTAGGTTTGGCCCAAAGGCACGAGGGCAGTAATATCCGCAGCCTCTATGCCGGGAATTTGCCGGATACGCTCGACCAGCTGTTGGTAGGCGGCGCGGGTGCGCGAGGCGGTCTGGGTGACGGAAGGTGAAAGTCCGACTTGGAAAGTGATGACGTGCTGGACGTCGAAGCCGGGATTCACCTGCGACAACTGGCGGATGGTGCGAAAGAGCAGGCCGGCACCCGCCAGCAAGACCAGGGCCAGAGCCATTTGGACGGTCACGAGACTGCTCTGAGCGCGACTGTGGGTGCCTGTCGAACCGCGGCTTCCCTCCTTCAGCGCGGCTTCGAGATCGAGTTTCGAAGTTTTCAAGGCGGGGGCGAGGCCAAACAGGATGCCAACCGCAATCGAAATCGCAAACGTAAACAGCAGGACCGAAGCATTTACGGCGATGTTTTCGCTGCGCGGCAAGCTTGGCATCATGGCGACGGCGGGCTTGATTCCCCAGGCTGCAAGCGCCAGTCCTAGAACTCCGCCGGTAAGCGAGAGAAGGAGGCTTTCGGTTATCAACTGGCGGACAATTTGCGCGCGGCCAGCACCGAGCGCGGCACGAATGGCAAACTCGCGGGCGCGGCCTGCCGACCGCGCCAGCAGCAAATTGGCGACATTCGCACAGGCGATGAGCAGGACTAAGCCGACAGCTCCGAGGAGCAAGAGAAGCGTCGGGCGGACGTCTCCGACAAGAATTTGCTTCAGCCCAAAAATAGATATTCCGAGGCCTTTTTCGGTGGCGGGATTGAGCTCGATCGATGTGCTCCTGCAAGGTGTTCATTTCCGCCTGGGCCTGGCCCAGTCCCACGCCTTGTTTCAGGCGGGCGATGGAGGCGATGTCGTGAACGGTGCGGTCGTAGCGGAAGAGCGGATCGGTGCGGCCTAGAGGCGTGTAGACGTCGGCGGGCGGATCTTCAAAGCGAAAGGCGCGCGGGAGAACGCCGACGATGGTGTAACCGGCTCCGTTCAAGGTGATGGGTTTTCCAAGCACCGCGGGGTTGCCGTGAAAACGGTCTTGCCAGAGACGACTGCTGATGACGGCCGCGGGCATGCCGCCGATTCGGTCTTCCTGAGAAGAAAAAGAACGTCCGAGGGCGAGGTTCACACCCAGAGTGCTGAAAAAAGCAGAAGAGACTTCGTATCCGTTGACGTGCTGGGGCGAACCGGGATTTGTCAGGTCAAAGCCGAGCGGCATGAAGGCGGCCATTTGCTCGAAGGAGCGGGCATCGCGCTGCCAATCGAGGAAGTCGGGGTAGGAAAGATAGGTGGTGTGTTTAAGAGCTCGATTGTAGAGCACGACCATAACCAGGCGGTCGGGGTCGCGGTAGGGGAGCGGGGACAGGACAACGCCTTCGACCACGCTGAAGATGGCGGTGTTCGCGCCGATGCCGAGGGCGAGGGTGAGGACCGCGATGGCGGTGAATCCGGGAGAGCGCGCGAGGAGGCGCAGGGCGTAGCGGACGTTTTGCCAAAGGGTGTCCATTTGCCGGAGCGTTCTTATTCGATTATGCGCATTCGGATCGAAACGGTCGCTTACGCTTCCGGTTCGGATTCGGATTCGGATTCGGATTCGGATTCGGAAAACGGTCGCTTACGCTTCCGGTTCAGTTTCGGAAGGTTTGGCGTCGTCGAGTTTGTTTTGGGCGCGGCGTTCGAGGATTTTGCGATTGTGCGAGCAGACTTCGCAATCGCAGCCGCCTCGCTCTTTGGGTCTGGGAAGATTACCCACGCCTGTCGGTCCGATGTGGCCGGTGCCGTTGGCCTTCTCGCGTTCGATTACCTGGAGCCAAGTATCGACTGTCATGCGCTGGAGGCCGCACATGCCTAGTCTGCGCCGTTCTTCATCGTTGGTGACCCAATGATATTCGGGCGGAACGCCGTCTACGAAGTTACAGCGGCGGTAGACCAGCTCCGGCGGCGGATCCATGGCTTTGCCCTCTTCGATGAGCTCGTCGTTGGATGGGATTACGGTTGTGCAGGTTATTCCATCTTCGACGGTAATCTCGAGCCACTGTTCCATCACGACGATGTTGCGCTGGTTCTTTTTCGCATTTTGTCCCTGGAACAGTTCTTGGGCGGCAGTTTTCGGCTCGGCGGCGGCGGTGGCAGCGAGTTTCTTATTGATGCGTTGGAGCGTGGCGGCGTACTGCCCCTTGGTTTGGTTTACGGCGCCTTGCTCGCGCGAGACGTCGGCGTCTCGAAGCTTGGCTTCATGGATCTGCTGATTGATTGCTGTGTAGATCTTGCTGCTCTCGTCGTGGAAATTCGCGCGCGCGTCGAAAATTTCAAGCTTAATGGCCTGAACTTTGTCTTTTTCGCGATGAAGGTCTTTCAGTTCGCTGTTCATGGCTTTTGTCCGTGCTTGCAGCGCGGCCATGGCTCTGCCGACGGAGCGCTCGGCCGCGGTCTTGTAGCGGATGGCGAGCTGAAAATTCTTGTGCTGCTGGTCGGTCCAGCTAATGAAATCAATCCTGGCAAGTTCTTGTTCAAGTTGAAGGTACCTCCTGACGTTTCGTTCCAAAAACCATTTTTCGAGAATGAGTTGTTCGACGAGCTCGGTGGTCGCGTCGTCTTCGGGCTGGTAGGCGGACATCCAGCGGTTATATAGGATGTCGAAATCCTGCTGGCGCTCGCCGGGGAGGAGCAGGATGTTGGAGCGGCAACCGTGGGTGAGGGAATTGCGGCTGGAGCGGGCCTTGCCTTCGGAAGTGCGCGGGCCGGTTGAATGGCCGGAATGTTCGGGAGTGGCGGGGTCATCGAGAAATTCAAAATCTTCGGGGACGGATGGCAGAGAAAAATCATCGGGAGAATGAAGGCAACGCGGATCGGGATCTTCCATGACTTTCTGTTCGAGTTTTCGCACGGGAGAGACGGCGGGTGAGGCGAAAGGGCAGTTAAGCTGTGGATTCTGTTGGAAAAGATTTATTTTTGAAAGTTGGGATGGGGCGGACTGGCTGCATCAGTTGCGAGCAGGGTGGTAAGAAGGATGGGTGGAGATGCGCCGGCGTGGCGTTTTACCGAGCGAACTGTCGGATTGGGTTCGTTTTTAGGTTTCGATGGGTTTGATGTCAGATTGACAACAAGGGTGTCGACTATCGCGATCACTCGGTCAGGAGACTCTTTCGTAACAACCTCCAGGCCTCGGGCAATCGTCTGGCTGCCCTGAGTCGATTCAGTCGCCGTTAACAGGTGATCCCTGAGTCTGCGCTCGAGCGTGCTTACGAAAAAGGACTAACACGTCAGCACCGCGCAAGAGAAGGGGCTGTTGCAGACTTGCGATTTCCGATCATTGCCGATTCATCCACACTCGATGCTGAGAAGAGGATTACTTCCGCCGTTTTTGGAGAAAAACTCCGAGCCCGAGAAGGGCCGATCCCAGCACTCCTAAGCAAGATGGTTCGGGAACCGGTGCTGCCGATGCCGGGAACGGCGCAAGCGCACTGATGATGCCGCCCAGTGGCCCGTTGGTTTCGTTGGAAAGAGCTGAAGCACTCGCCGTCGTCGTGTTAATTGTATAAAACGAACAGCAAGGAGAGTCAAGCGCTCCATATAATGTGCCATTCTCAAAAACTGTCGCTGCGGCTTGAAAAGACACCGCGCTGGTCCCTATCAGAGTTGCGTTTCCGGTTGTGGTGTTCAGCATATACAGGCTTGCACCGTTGGTGAAATACAAAGCGTTGGAACCGACAGAGAGGCTTGAAGCTCCACCGAGGCCAGTGCCAGTAGGTCCAACAAGGGTGGCGACGCCGGTTACTGGATTTATAGACCACAGAACCACTGTAGTAATGCCATTAACAGTGTTAGAACCGACATCATACAAACCAGTTGTAGTGGACCCGGAATCGCCGTAGCGCCCGGAACTAGAAGTTCCAGTTCCGATGGCAGTAAAACCACCGGTTGCAGCGTTCACCACGTACAGCGTAGTGTTAGCATCGGAGCCGGCCGCATAAAGCGTACCGCCAAACTCGCCAAGTCCCGAGATTGGCACGTTGGGCGTCTGGCCCTTTTCCGTATAGACTCCGGTGTTTAGATCAACAGTTCCGAAGTCTCTTGAAGAAGCGACCTCGTATGCAATGCTGTCCGCCTTCGCCGTAAGCGCGAAAATGATCATACACGAGATTAGAGTGAAACGCATCGTACCTCCTAGTACAGAGATATATGCGCGGAACGGAACTTTATTTGCCCAACAATTTTTCGAAAGTTTTTTGGCTCACGCCTGCATTTTCTCGGGCAGCGCGAACATCAAATTGCGCTGAATACAGATAGTGGCTATTCACTCCTCTTGCTCATTTATCGTGTACTGGACGGAGAACTAATGCGAATTGGCGTCTTGATGGAACATCTGAAAAAGGATGCCTTAGCCTATTGAAAGGCCCGGAGGCGAAGCGGCGCTGCGGCGGTATTGAGTTCGGAGCGAAACCATATGTTCCTTGGCATTCGTTGGATTTTGCTTCTGTGCGCGGCCACCATGGCTGCGCAGCAAGTTGCTTTTGTGCGCATCACCGGCCCTAATGCGCCGAAAGGAGCAACTGCCCTTTTCGAAGACAAACACGGCGGTATCTGGATGGGGGGCCATGAAACCGGAGCGGAAGGTCTGACCTTTTATGATGGGGTCCGCTTCGTTCCAGTGCTAAAGAACAGTTTCCCGAAGGTCCTGGTAGTCAGCATGGCAGAAGATAGCGAGGGCGGGATTTGGATTGCTTCTAGCGGAGGGCTGTATCGGCTATTTAGCGGACACCTGGAGCGAAAGGCGGAGGGCTCAATTGCCGGGGGTATCTGCGAGGTCGCGCCTGACGTCTTCCTGGCGAGCGTTGTGAAGAATGGTGAGGCTCTGTTGCGCATCATGAAAGCGGGCGGAACTTGGAAGGTCGACGTCATACTCAGCCCCTTCTTGCCTGCCGCGTTCCGCTTACTTCCCGGTGGACAAGTCCTTTATCCATGCCCGGATGGATTTTGCGAGTTTTCCGGTTCTAAGACGGCACGTTGGATTCCGGGGAAAACGCCGGAAATAATTCATCACCGCATGCCAAACCCGCCAAATTCCGAACCGGCGAAGGCGACATTCAGGGACAGCTTCGGATGCGTATGGATGCGCAGCAAGAATGAGACCTGGTATCAATGCCCCGGCGATACACACCCGGAGGTCTTACCTTCAACGATTGCTGGCCGCGGCGCGGGTGCCATCGCGCAATTGAACGATGGCTCCGTTGTGATTGGAACCTTTTCCGAACTCGCCATTGGCCGGCCCGGCAGGTTTCGCGTCATATCGGCGCTTAACGGGTATCCTAGCGTCGCCGGGTTCCTTGTGCGCAAGGACGACAGTATATGGCTTGACAACGCCAACGGATTGTTCGCTTTTTCGCCGCACTTGAAGTTGGAATATTGGACCGAGCGGGACGGGCTGGGCGGGAACACTTGGTCCGTATTGCCGGCGGGGAGAAAGACGTTTGCCATCGCCGGCGAGGAGGTTGTGGTACTTGATGAGGACCGAGCCCGCTGGCAAAAGTTAGCGGAATTGAGCCTCGGTGCCCACTTAGCCTCCGGTCCCGGCAAAACCCTATTCGCCGGAACGCAAAGCGCCGGCGTTATGCAGATGACATGGAATGGCAAGATCTTACGAAAATCAAGTCCGATCGGGGCGAGCATGTTGGCGCGAACATCAGACGGACAGCTATGGGTTGCTGGAAGTGAGGTAGCTAACGTCAGTCCGCTCAAGACGCGGTTGGTCTTGCATCCCGCGAACATCGGTATAAACTTGCGTCCGGCGAAAATCGGCGTGGATATTGGCAGTGGATCGGATATGAAAGTGGATCGGTGGGACAATGTTTGGGCCTGCGGTTCTTCGGGTTTGCTCCGCAAAGATTCTTCGGGATGGCACGTTATCTCCACCAGCGACGGGCTGCGCGCGAACAACTGTGGTTCGTTTGCGGTCGATCAGAGGGGAGACGTGTGGTACTCATACGCCGACGACGAATTGGGATTTTCGTTGATTGAACACCCGGGCGGACATCTTCACATCCGTGATTTCTCGAGTGGCGGCGACATAGGCACAGCAACCGGTCATTTCTTCGGAAGCGATCGCCGCGGCTGGCTTTGGCGTGGCGCCTCCGACGGCGTTTATGTTGCGGACACCGAGCAGGCGCGCCGCGGCGAATGGCTTCATCTCGACCGCGGCGACGGACTGCCGGGCATCGATACTAATCGAAGATCTTTTGTGGAGGATGACGATGGCTCGGTCTGGTTTGGAGTGGACAATTCTGTAATCCATATCAATCCACCCGACGATCTAGTTCACCCTTACTTCGCACCGCAAGTCTTCGTCTCGGCGTTCTCATGGGAAGATCAAGCGCCAAAACTCGCAGCAGCCATCGCTTCACTGCCGCACGGTTCCAACGTCGTAGCCCACATCGGCTCGCTTCAATTTGAACGCCGCAACTCGCTGCGTTTACGTTACCGGATGCTACCGGAGCAATCGTCTTGGCGCGAATCACGCAGCTTCGACCTACAGTTAGGGTCGTTGTCATCAGGTACGCATACTCTCGAAGTGCAAGGCCGGGTTTTCACCGGACCCTGGTCGCAGACCGCAAGCCGATCCTTCACTGTCCTTCGCGCAGCCTCGCTCAGTTGGCCGCTTCTCGTTTCTTACTTTGTGGCGGCTACCATCCTGGCAACAGCCATGTATCTTGTGCATCGTAGACGAGTGGCGGAAGAGGCGCAGGTGTTGCCGGATTTGAAACGTTGGCGCCTGGGGGCGCTGCTGCCCGACGTACATCAAGTAACAGGAACACTGCTGGATTCACGGTTTGAGGTGGGCAACCTTCTCGCCCGGGGCGGCTTTGCCAATGTGATGGACGGCTACGACCGGCGGCAAAAGCAGCGCTGTGCCATTAAGATATTCCGGTCAGAAGTGAAAGATAAAGCCTGGATTCAGCGAGGATTCGAGCAAGAAGTGGCCGCCCTTCAGACGTTGAAGCATCCAAATGTGGTTTCGATTTACGCACACGGCCGCACACCTTTTGGCGCGCCTTATCTTGTAATGGAGTTCATCGGAGGGAGGGGTCTACGTAATGTACTTGACGATGGGCCGTTGACGCCGAAGCGCACGGCTCGTTTGTTGAGCCAATTGGCTGCGGCGCTTGAGGCCATACATGCGCAAGGCATTTGGCATCGCGATGTCAAACCGGAGAACATAATTGTGCGAAACGAAGCCTTCCCGGAAGAACAAGCGGTTTTGATTGACTTCTCAATCGCTATTGTGAAAGACGCAAACGAAACTCTTCATGGCCTTTCCCGTGCGGCGGGAAGCTTCGACTATATGGCGCCCGAGCAGGCCATAGGTTACGCCGAGCCTTCTAGTGACGTGTTTAGTTTGGCAAAAGTGGTGATTGAGATGCTGACTGGGCACCGGCTCTCATTTCTTTTGCCAAATGCCTCGATCGATCTGCCCGCTCAAGTGCGGAATCTCTTAAGGAGCTTAGCTATCTCTCTATCCGAAGACTCGATTGACTCGTTGGCCACTGCTTTGGAGTTTGACCCATCAAGAAGGTCACGCACCGCTACCGATTTTGCCGGTCCCATAGTCAGCGATTTGGATTCAGATGGTCGCATTTGTATCTAATGATCGGTTGTTACCTCTTTTGGAAGCGAGCATTCTCTTTAGCCATTTCAGTCCCTTTTCCCAGCGGGACCGCACCTGCTTGAATGTCAGTCCCGTCTCCATTGCAATCTCTTCAAGCGTAAAGCCGCTGAAGTAATGCATGTCCACCACTCTCGCAGCATCAGGATCCCTGCCTTCCAAACTCTCCATCAGAATGCCAATTTCTACAATCGTCTCTGCGTCCTGGTCGGAAGCCTCGATAAAAGCATCGAACTCGCCGATCGAGAGAGTTGATTCGCCACCGCCTCTGCGTAGCGCGGTTCTTTTGCGGGCCAAATCCACAAGAAGCCGCCGGATTGCCAAGCTAGCGAGAGCGAAGAAATGGCCTCGGTCATTAATCCTCCAACCGCCTTTTGAAATATTGCTTAGCCAGACCTCATGAATCAGCTCGGTCTTGGAAAGCGGGGTACCGCGATGTTCCCGGTTCAACTCGCGATTTGCGATTTCGTGGAGCTGGGGCAGTACTTCAGTAAGCAAATCGTCAGCAACTGTGGAATCGCCTTGCATGAATCGCCTGAGCCGCTCAGTAAGGGAAGCGTCACCGTTCATCGTTTCTATTATCGGATTCGGACTGTCCGGAAGGGATCGCTATTCAGGTTGGTTCACTAGATGTGGGCGAAAAGATATTAAACGTGTCCGCTTTAGCAACGGCATCCGGTTTCCGGATCGTTTCGTGGCGATTTTAAACCAGCTTCTCGATGTATTGGCGGCATCCTACGGCGAGCAAACGGCAGCATGGCCGACTGACCCTTACTTGTTTCTTGTGTGGTTGCACGACCTACCGCGAAGCGCAAGAATCGATCGAAGATGGGCTGCCGCCAAGATTCGATTCCAGGACCCGAGGTTACCTGCTGCTGAAGTGTCGCGGGCAGCCAAGTTTGCAAGAGATCGAACCCAAAGTGCGATATCTGCCCAGTAGCAACGAATTGCGCGTTCGCGGCCGGTAAGCTGCGAGGACGGCCGATTTCCAGGAAACCGACATAACTGTCGCCCGACGACGAAGCGGGCGAATCATCGCTGCTGAATCGGAATGAGCAGGTAGCTGCCTGGGCGTTCGGATGGCCGGATGGTCCAGCCTGGCGCAAGCTGCAGAACCCAGCCGGGGCCTCGAATGGGGCGAGCTTCGAGGTCAAGGGGCGCTGGAATGCGCAAAGAACGGTTGTCGGGCGAGACCAGCGCTCCTCCGGATTCAACCTGCAGCTTGCCCCAATCGGCAGCGAATGTGCCGGTCGGGTAATAGGTGCCATAGGGCGGCATCGGGACTAGCGTCTGAGGATTGAAATTCCTGTTCATTTTTGGCGCACTCGGGAATTCGAGTGTTGGTGCTTCGAGAAATTCTTTTCGCAAGCGGCTCAAGAAGGCTTGCTGCCGTTGCTCACGCTCAACGGAAGAACGCTGGACGGATGGATCTACGTTAGGCGACTACTTGTTCCGTAGCGGCACCAACAAGGCAGTTCGCAGCGCAGCGCGCGCTCAAACTCCTTGCATATCGCCAATCCGCGTTATATACTGAACCAGGTGGTTCAGTATTCGGGTACCGTCCTCGATGCTTCGTTCGCCGCGCTCTCGGATGCCACCCGACGCGGCGTTCTGGAACAGCTCGGCCGCGCGGATGCTTCGATCACCGACCTTGCCGAGAAGTTTCACATGACGCTAACGGGCATGAAGAAGCACGTCGGCGTCTTGGAGCAGGCGGGGCTCGTCGCGACGGAGAAAGTCGGGCGCGTGCGGACCTGCAGGCTCGGCCGACGCGGACTGGCCACCGAGGCGGCATGGATCGAGCGGCAACGCCAGCTCTGGGCCGCACGCTTCAACGAGTTGGACAAGCTTGTCGAGGAATTAAAACAAAAGGAGAAAGCCGATGTACGAAACAAAAGATAGTGAGAGCAACGCCACAAAGCACGCCACGACAGTGGAACGGAAGTCCGAGCGTGAGCTCGTCGTGACTCGAACCTTCAATGGCCCGGCGCATATCGTTTTCGATGCGTGGACCAAACCCGAACTGCTCCAGCGATGGTGGGCACCGAAGTCGTCTGGAGTGTCCTTCCTCTCCTGCGAGGCCGATGCTCGTACGGGGGGCAAGTACCGTTTCGTGTTCAGTCACGCTTCCTCGCAGCAGCCTATGGCATTTTTCGGTAGGTATCTCGAAGTGATTCCGCACTCGCGCCTGGTCTGGACGAATGACGAAGGTGAGGAAGGTGGGGCCGTCACCACGGTGACCTTCGAAGAAAGAGGTGACGAGACGCTCGTCACGATGCACGACCTCTATCCCTCAACGAAAGCTCTCGACGATGCGATCGCCTCTGGGAGTACAAGTGGGACAGGCGAGTCGTTCGAGCAGTTGGACCAGCTTCTCGTCAACCTGCAAGCGAGCGTGGGACGGTCCTGAAACGCTCGATCTTCATCTTGAGTCGGCTACCCGGCTATGAGCGGGAGTCCAACCTGGTTTGGCTCGAGTACGACTGATTTTCCACAATCGAGTCGTTGCAGGACCTGCACCTTGTGAAGCGCGACGCATAGCGCCCAAGTCGCAGATGTGAGACGGACACCATGGGGATTGCCCGTGATAAACGGCGAAGGATAGATCTACCCTTCGCGACTACCCGCGGGGAATCCGCGGATACACTTATCCGAGAAGGCGACTATTCGTCAACGTGGTTTCTCCCCGGCCAACGGTTGGCCACAATCCGGTAGACGAAGGGCGTTATTTCGAGCTTTCATTTTGCAACAGATATTTGCGACTGAAGGTGTCATCTGTAGTGACCCCCAAAGCTGAGACACGAGAAAAGGGACAGAATGGAGCTAAAAGGTGCCTCCCGAGTCTCAGCAGGATCAACAAAAGAAGAAAATGGGCCGTCCTCGGAAATATGACGAGGACTTCCGTCAAACAGCGTTGGAACGGATGAAGACGTGTCAGGACGTAAGCGCGCTGGCGCTTGAACTGGGCGTCAACCGCGCGCAGTTGTATCGGTTTCGAAACGAAGCTCTCGGTCGCAAGCCGGAGCCACGGCCTGAGGCTTGGCTCAAAGAGAAGGCCGTGGGTAGAAATGCGTGTGAGGATCGACCACAACCCTCTCTTCTGAAAGCGACTACGTCAACGACGCCACGATTGTATTCGCGGGCGCAACGAGCGTTTTTGCGCTCCAAAGGCCCGTTGCAACGATCCCGGACGCCTTGAAGGCGAACTCGATGTTGGTTGAGTTGCCCTTGGCAAATTCAGATAATTCGATCTTGGAGATCAAGCCGCAGGATCCATTATTTCAACCGTTCGTTTCCCGATGCAACGCTGAGTTCCGCTCGTGGGCAAGACCAGCTACAGCCGAGCCGCCTGAAGCTGATCCATACACGGGGACTCCCAGAACTCGCAACCGGCCCTCTGCACCCGGGCACTCCATCGACGATACATTCCCGAGGTTTGTGGAGATCGTTCAGGAAAATAAAAGTAAAGGCTTGCGGGACAGCTTGAGCGACACAGGGTGGCTTACACCGTTTCCAGTTTGTTACTCGGTCACGCGCGCCGTTCCCCCCTTAGTTGGCCCGCCCAAGTGCGACCCAACGGGAGAATCAGTTCGAGTTCCAGGCGACTTACTAGTTGGTCCAGAATTTTGGGACGATTCCAGGAGGTTATTCTACGTCCGGCAATGCAATCAGGAACGCGGCGGATTGCAGGTCGAGCTAAGAAATGGAACGAACGATGGCAAAAAGCGGTTCGTCACCTGTATGACTGCCGCCCAATTGTCGGCACGCCGCCAAATACTTTCACAGTACGGCCTAGGCAAGTGATCTCATTGGGCTCCATCCCTGCAATGCTTGCCGCATATCGAGAAGTCACATTCAAATTGGCGAGTGCTCCCCGTTCTCAAAACTTAAACCTTTGTGAGAAGCGCTCGGCATCAAGTCGGGCGTTTTCTTTTTCTCTCAAAGGACCCTTCTTGCAACGTGCATTTTCACGCACTTGGACGTAAAACGCGCTTTTCGCGGATTTGATTTCCGGTCCCCAAGTCGGCATCTGGGACATCCTGCTACGCGTGCTGGCTTTCAAGATCGCGAAAAACGCCCATGTAGGTAGCGTCTCGTCGATGTCGTCCACGGCGAACATGACGCGGAGGTAGCCTAGAGCGTTCACCGGGGCGTTGCGGTGATCCGCGACAGCAGGCGGCGTGAGGAAGCGGGAGAGCTCGAGCCGGCCGTGGCCGTCCGGGGTGCGCATCATGGCAATCTCGACGCGCTGATCGCCCAATCCAGTGACACGACCGGCCCATTCTCCTTCGATTGTGGCCCGCCCTTCGAGCTCGAGGCCGAGCTCGCGAAAGAAATCAATCGTCCCTCGGAGGTCATCGACGACGATTCCTACGTTGTCCATCCGTTTGAGCGCCATCTGTCCAATCTACAAGGTGTCGTCTGGTCTCACGACCTACTCTTTTTGCGACGCGTTTCACGCACTTTGACGTAGAACGCGCTTCTCGTTGATGTGACTTGTCGACGCGCATAGATCGCGTGTGACGGTCAAGTATAGATCTGCCCTTCGCGACTACACATTAGTAATCCGTGCCAAGGTCTTGACATTTGCGATCTGGAGCGATTGTTCCAAATCGCCGGCAACACACGAGTTGTGGATCTCTATTCGAGACCGGGCGCTAGCCTTCCGCAGTAGCAGGGTCACTCCCCTCGGGCTCACGATCAAATGTTGAGGTTCCGAAGACGGCCGCCCGCAAGTATACTCAGTGGGAGGCACTTATGGCGGAATGGCAATATCAGATTCACCGCGTCGAGCTCGAGTTCGGCCACGACTTCGATCAAGAGCTTGAAAAGACGCTTCAACAGTATGGAGCAAAAGGATGGGAGCTGGTTGAAGTACTTCCGCAACAAGACAGCCCCAGCGTGTACCGCCTCATCTTCAAGGCCCCCAAGCCATTGGATTAAGCTAATCGACTCTGTTGTATGATTCCGGCGCCACTGTGCGCGGAAAGGAATCTAATATGCCTCTAAGCAGGAAAGTAACTGCGGAGTTTCTTGGAACGTTTTGGTTGGTTTTCGGTGGCTGTGGCAGCGCGGTTCTGTCGGCTGCGTTCCCAGCCTTGGGTATCGGATTTGTAGGCGTCGCTCTGGCATTCGGGTTAACGCTTTTGACCATGGCCTATGCCGTCGGGCACATCTCGGGCTGCCATCTGAATCCCGCGGTGTCGATCGGCTTGCTTGTGGCCAAGCGATTCCCCGCAAGCGATCTGCTTCCCTATGTAGTAGCGCAGGTTGTGGGCGGCATTGCGGCTGCCGCGGTCCTGTTTGTGATTGCCAGTGGCAAGGCTGGCTTCGATCTCGCTGACGGCTTCGCTTCAAACGGATACGGCGCCCACTCGCCCGGCGGCTACTCGCTCGTTGCTTGCCTGGTGACGGAGCTTGTGCTTACATTCATGTTCCTGATCATCATCCTCGGCCGCGACCGACCGCCGCGCGCCGCAGGGGTTTGCCCCCATCGCCATCGGCCTGGGCCTCACCCTCATTCATTTAATCGGCATCCCCGTCACAAACACGTCTGTGAACCCCGCGCGAAGCACTGGCCCGGCAGTTTTCGTCGGGGGCTGGGCGCTTCAGCAACTTTGGCTCTTTTGGATAGCTCCGATTGTGGGAGCTGCCCTGGCGGGAGTCGCTTACACTGTTCTTTGGCCCGAAAAAGTTATATTGGATGTTCCCGTTGCTCCGGCACGATAAGCAGCTTTTGCTATCCATGCGATTTCGGAACTGGTCCCTATCTCTCATAGCGTGCTGTTTCAGCCTTTATGCGCAGGCGCCAAATAGCGGCTCAAAACCCGGACCCGATGTGCTCATTTTTATTGACGGGGAGAAGCTGATCGGCCACCTGGAAAGCGCCACTGCTTCTTCAGTCGTGTTTAAGAGCGACATGGCGGGCGAAATAACTGTCGAGTGGAGCAAGATCCAGGAACTCCGCTCCCCTGAGAAGTTCGCCACGATTCCCAAAACCGTGAAGCTCCGCCGAAGCGAAGATGCTTCCAAAGTTCCTCAAGGTACGCTCACCGCGACCGCGCAAAAAGTTCAAGTAACTCAGCCCGGAAGCATCGCCTCAAACTGTCGCTGTCGGGGACCTTGCGGCGCTAGTCCCGCAACCCAGCTTCGAGAGAGCTTTTCAGCGCTCTGGTCTTACCGAAGGCTGGGCAGGTGGCGCTACGGGGGGATTATCGCTCACCGAAGCCACGCAGAAGAACCAAACGTATACCGCGGTGGTCAACCTTGTACGCGCGGTCCCCAGCGAGAACTGGCTCGACGTGCGCAGCCGTACGATTTTCGACTACGACGAAGCCTACAGCAAGCTGACGCAGCCTGGATCGCCGGCCATCAAGACATCGCTGTTTCACACGGACCTCGATCACGACCGGTATCTATCGCCCAGAGTTTTTATCTTCGGGCAAGCCATGTTCGATCACAGCGTTTCGCAAGGCCTCGACTTGCAGCAAACTTACGGCGGCGGTTTCGGCTTGGTCGTGTTCAAGACCACCAAACAAGAATTCGATTTCAAAGCAAGCGCGGATTATATCGACCAGCAGTTCGAAAACTCTGCTTTGAACAAAAAACTATTCGGCTCGATTTTCGGCGAAACATACGTCCGGAAGTTCGCGCACGGCATTCTCTTCAATGAGCAGGGCGCGATAACTCCGGCCTGGAACAACACCAGCGCATATTCTGCTTTCGCCAATGCCGGCCTGACTTTCCCTATCTATCATCACCTTGGGCTTACGCTGGGCGCTCTCGACGACTTCCTGAACGATCCGCCGCCCGGATTCAAGAAGAACTCATTCCAATTTACGCTCGGCGCCACCTATCTTTCCGGCCGATGCCCTAGAATGAGCGGCGCGTAAGCAGGCGGTTTCTTAGACATATAACGACTGGAAGGAGACCTATGAAGGGATTCAAGCAGTTTCTGTTGCGTGGTAACGTTCTCGATCTTGCCGTAGCCTTCGTCATGGGCGCGGCGTTTGCGCGGTGTCGTGACGGCGCTCGTCAAAGACCTGATCACGCCAATCATCGCCGCCATTGTCGGAAAACCTGACTTCTCCGGGATAGCGTTCACCGTGAATGGCAGCAAGTTTCTCATAGGAGACTTTATTAATGCGCTGCTTTCGTTCCTGCTGATAGGAGCTGCAGTCTATTTCTTTGTGGTCCTGCCCGTGAACAAAATTCTGGCGCGGATGAGGCGCGGGGAAGCGCCCGCCGATCCAACTACGAAGAAGTGTCCCGAGTGCCTGAGCGAAGTGCCCATCGCTGCTCGCCGATGTGCCTTCTGCACTTCAGCGCTGCTGGCGGAAGAGCCCAAGTCTAGGGCGCAACAAGCCTTCTCGTAGGCCTGGGCCCCGGCTTTTGAGGCTTTGGTAAACAGCGGGCAACGGCATTGGTGACAGCTCATTTGTAATCGATTTGGCGCGCCGAGTCGGCCGGTTGCTGCTCCAACATAGGATGAGCCTTTGGCGTTCGCTCCGCTGTCGCTGGCTGCCGCAAAGTGTCAGCGAATTTCGCGTCGCTGGCCAGTCAGCCACACGTGCGCAATCAGACTATAATTCACGCATGACTCGTCTGGGTGTCCTCGTCTTATCTGCGTTGGCCGCATTTGCGCTTGTGTGCTTCGCCGCGGTAACGGCTTTTGAGATCGTCCCACTCGAAACTGTTTCTGAGACATCTTCCAACGCCAGCATTGGTGATCTCAATGGCGACGGCCACCCTGATATTGTCCTGGTCAAAGGTCGCCACTGGCAACTTACAAGCAAGGTATTGTTCGGCGACGGAAAGGGCCACTTCGCTCCGGGCCCTCCGCTGCCGAGCAACGCCACAAAGAGCTATTCCGGTTCGCTCGCCGACATGACGAAGAGCGGGCATTTGGATATTGTTCTGAGCAATGATGCTCCCGATCCGAAACTGGTTTTAGTCAACGATGGCACGGGCCACTTCAGGGTGGGCGGAACCTATGGCGATCCGAAATGGCCAACACGGAATGCGGCAGTTGGAGATCTGAACGGGCGACGGGTACCCAGATATCGCCGTCGCGAATCGCGAGATGACATCCTATGTTTGCTACAACGACGGAAAGCTGCATTTCAAATGCAACCCGCTGCGCGATACGCCGAGCGCGGCGAGCATCGTAATCGCGGACATTGACGGCGACGGCTTAAACGACGTCATATTCCCATGCCGCGACGATTGCCAGAGCCGCGTGTTCTTCAACCGGAACTTGGCGGGCGAAGGCCGGCCTTGGGGACCGGCTAAAGCATCGATCCGCGCAATCGCCGTGGCCGATCTCAATGGCGATGGTCATCCCGACATCGCAGCTTGTCCGGAGAAGCTCGGTTGCTTTGTCTACTTCAACGATGGCAAAGGCAATTTCGGTTCCGGCATTCAGTTCCAGAAACCGGACGCGCTGGAACTAGCAGGAAAAGACGAAGAACGTATGCCGTACTCGATGATATCCGCGGACTTGAATGGAGATGGCCACCCGGATCTCATCGTGGGCTACGTCGATGCCCCTGGCGTAATTTATTACAACGATGGAACGGGCAGGAACTTCGAGGCGCATCCGTTCGGCGATGGGAAGGGCGCAATCTATGGGATGGCCAGCGGCGACCTCGATGGAGACGGGCGGCTCGACTTAGTGGCCGCTAGGAGTGATGCGCCTTCTTTTATCCTTTTCAACCGAGGGGCGAAGTAAAAGGCTCAGCGTTGAGCTTTGGTTTACCTGCGATCTGAGCAACTTCATCGTGAACGGTTTTTCGACTCCTGGTCCTCTGTCGCGGTCAGTTATCTGCCCGTGCAACTCGCATTGTTAGCTTCGGGAACAGCCAGGAATGTGATGCTTGCCGGAGGTAACGTGATTTGTCCGGAATGCGCCGGCGCACCAGCGAGTGACGGAATTGAGTCGCGGGGGCCCAACTCCAGTTCCTTTCCGTTCAGTTCCACATGGGTACCCTCGAGCTTGGCTGCGGTCAAGGCGTAGCGCTCGGACCGGGCATTCACATTCAGCGTTTCCGAGGCGTTTGTATCGGTGTTGATCGCCAGAAGCGCCACGCCTCCCGGCACATTCCGCAAACAATGGGCATAGAGGTGTAAGCTCGGCGCCGGTGATGTACCCGGCTTGAGCACGGTAGTACCCATCAGCTTTCGCCACAATAGAGCCGCCCAATAATTGGGACGCGGAGCAAACGTGGTCTCATCGAGCAGGCCGTAATCACTCGATGCAAGCGTGTTGTGCGCTATGACGCGAACGCCCGCCTGAGCCAAACGGGCATGGGAATCGAGATAACGGAACACATCCAGAAAAGTAGAAGCCCAAGGATTTCCGCCGCAGGCTGCATCGGCCGTTTCAGTGATCCAGAGCGGCTTTCCCGGGTCAAAGCGGTCGCGCAAGTCTGCGTAGAACGCGTTGACCTTGTCAGGACGAGAAAGCCATGCTTCTGAGAGCGCTGCTGCTGCCGTAGTCTGGGTCGCCGGACCTAGGTTGGCGCATCGGCGCGACACCGCCGCATAGAGGTGATAAGAGAAGACGTCAAAAACCGGGCCGGTAGCGTTCAGCAGGTCCTCAGAGGCGATGAAGCCGCTGTTCCGCGGAAGCGAAAGGGATGCACCTTCTCCGACAGAACCCGGACCGAGAAACAAAACCTGGGGTGCAATTTGCTTGAGAAAAGGACGGAAGACCGAGATATCGCGGGCGTACGCCGCGGCGTCATAGCCTTTCGGAGCTCCTCCCATAGCGGCAGCGGTCGGTTCGTTCATAAACTCTGCCGCGGCGATATCTCCGCCGATTGATTTTGTGTAGGAAAGAAACTGGCGCGCTTGAGTGGGAGTCCAGACGCCGCTTGGGTCGCGAGTGCCGGGACTGGTTGCAAACGAAGTGATGATTCTGGCATTCACCGCGTGGGAAAAATCGATGACGCTCTTCCACTGGTTGCGAGTAAGCACACCGTTAAAGCCTTTGGGCGGGGTTTTCGGAGGCGGACCGTCCGAATCGTAGAAATAGGTGGTGTTCGCCCAAGTGCCACTTACGCGTACATATGCCGGGCCCAACGCCGCAGCCATTTTGCGCAAACGAACATTGCTCAGGTCGATTGGCGCCCGGTACGCATATAGGTTCGGATCCATGCCCGCGGGCGTTGCACTAGATTGCCGGCCTGCCGTCTGCTTCGCCGCTGCATCTAAATTCAGATCTTTGTAGGGCTTCCAGAAGCGGCCGCCGGTGATTTCCAACATCTCTACGTTATATGCCTGAAAGCGTTCTTCGACCGCGCCGATGCGAGGCATGCTGCCTGGATTGAGCGAGGCGGCCGATTGGCGAGAACGCGCCGCTGGATACAAAATTGCGCCAAACACGGCTAGAACGACGGCTAAGCTCGTGCGAAGGCGTCTATTGTTGCTCATCTCGCACCAGTTGCTCATCTCGCACCACTTATGTTGCCGCACACGAGCAGAGTCGGGTTCATGTTAGAACCTCCTCAGTTATTGTCCGTCTCGCGTCCCGGGCCCGTGCGAGCAGAGTGTCAGATCCTTACATTCGCGCAAATGCTATTCGGCCCGGGTCGTCGAGTGCCGCCGTGCGGTTTGATTTAGATGAGAAGAGCTCGGTCCGAGACAATAGGTACCATCGAAATGGAAAGCAGAGCATGAACAAGATCACACCGTTTTTGTGGTTTAACGACAACGCCGAAGATGCCGCGGAGTTTTATCTCTCGGTATTTCCGCAAGCGAAAAAGCTGAAGGAGCTGCGTTCGAGCGGGGTGGGGCCTTGGCCCGCCGGAAAGATCGCGACCGTCATGATCGAACTTATGGGCCAGCAAATGACGTTTCTCAACGGCGGCCCCGCGCAGGCGCTCACGCCGGCTTTCTCGTACTCGGTCGCCTGCAAGGACCAGGCCGAGATCGACTTCTACTGGGACAAGCTGCTTGAGGGTGGCAAACCTATGGCCTGCGGTTGGCTGACGGACAAGTTCGGCCTGTCGTGGCAGATCGTGCCGGAGAATATTGGCGAGATCTTGAAGCATCCGAAGGCGATGGCTGCGATGTTGAAAATGGTGAAGTTCGATATCGCCACACTGGAGGCCGCGGCGAAGGAGTAGCGGCGGCTCAATACGGCAACTACGCCGAGTCTTTCGAGGGCGACCGGTAAAACATGAACTGCGGATTTGTGTACTTCCGTTGAAATACGAGGCGACCGAGCAATCTTTCGGACCGAATAACATCTTTCGGCTCTGGTTTGTGCTAGGTAGAGAATAATGCGAGTTTTCCTTCCCTGCCTCTTACTACTCTTATTCGGCACGCCCACACTCACCCTTGCTGAGGTAGACCCCTCGGAGACGACTCCGATCACTCCATTTCGAATTGCTGACAACCTCTATTACGTGGGCAGCCAGGATCTTGCCAGCTACCTCGTCGTCACGCCAAAGGGAAATATCCTCATCAATGCGAACCTGGCTACCTCTCCATCGCAGATACGGGCGAGTGTGGAGGCATTAGGCTTTCGTTGGAACGACACCAAAATCCTGCTCAACAGCCAGGCGCATTTCGATCACGTGGGTGGCGCCGCGGAGGTGGTTCGCGAGACACATGCGAAGAACATGGTTATGGATGGCGACGTGAGGGTGGTTGAAACTGGCGCTCGGGCAGACTTCCTATCGCCCTCACCTAACATTCTTAGATACACTCCTGTACACGTGGACCGCGTTCTCCATGACGGAGACACGGTAAGCCTTGGGGGTGTCACACTGACGGCCCACAAAACTGCCGGCCATACGCGCGGATGTACCACGTGGACCATGCTCTCTCACGTTCCAGGAGAGCCAGAGGGAACGATGCGGAATATCGTCATCGTGGGAGGGACGGGCTTTTGGTCGGAGTACCACTTTATCGCTTCACCGGGCCAGCCCGTGAGCTATCCGGGCATCGTTCAGGATTTCCCGCATACCTTTGCCGTTTTGCGTTCATTGCCGTGCGACGTATTTCTGGGAGCCCATGGTGGATACTTCGACATGCTCACGAAACTGAAGCACTATCGCCAAGATGGTCCTCGTGTTTTTATCGACCCTGATGGTTATAAGAAGTTCGTCGCCGGGGCTCAGGAGACTTTCGAGAAGGCATTGAGCAAACAGCAAGTCGTCGCTCTCCACTGACGTTCCGCTCCAGCCGCTTTTGATGACAAGAATGACGCTCGCGATTTTCGGATAAAACACGTGTGACGGCCAAGTATAGATCTACCCTTCGCGACTAGCGATCACGTCAGCAGTCGAGTATTCTTGTTGCAGAAGTTTGGGTAGAAGGGGTAAGAGGTTCGCGTGCGCTGCATCATAGCTCTTCTCTTCGGAACTGCTCTGCTCCGCGCGGGCGACGTGCAATTCCCCGCGGCCGGCTTCTACTGGGACGCAACACAGGTTGCGATCGTCCTGGGTGAAGCCTCGGGTGAAGTACTTCAGAATGCGACGAAGATGCCTGACCGGAAGCTGCGGCCACATTTGGGAGACCTGTTCGCGGCGCCTGAGGTCCGTAACAGCAACGGTGTCAAAACCGGCGACAGTTTCGATATCAACCTGACCGGCAACTTTTGGGCGCGCGCGACGGTGAACAGCTTCATTTACAGCAAAACCGAGTACTCGCAATGGATGCTCGCGATCGCCACTATCGATCGTTACAATCAGGAACGATACGCTGCCGCAATTGAGGCAAAGCTGTACGTTTTCCTGGCGGAACCCGCAAAGGGAAAGAGAGTATCGGATACCGGCCAGATCCGCAACCCTTTGGTGAAGATCGATCTGTCTGCATCCGAACGCGCAGCTCTCGAAGCCAATCTGAACGAGATCATGACGACAAAGCTTCGCCAAGCGATGCTGAAAGAGCAGAGCGCGGCGCCCGATGAATTGCTATCGTCCTTGCTTGGCGGCAAAGCAAAGCTAACTGTGGAAGTCGAGCAGGTCGACTTTGGCCGGCCATTTGGAGTGCGCCGGCATGTGTTGGGAACGTGGATAGTTGGCAATGACACTGTATTTTCCGTTCAAGGCTGGAAGCGGCCGGAGACCGATCGGATCGAATCTCTGGAGGCAATAGATGGGATCCCAGAAGACAAAGCGGCGATAATTGGCGCAATCGGCGACTGGGGAGAAGAGAGTTTGGACGATTTCACTATCGAAAACGTATTTCCCGGCGGTCGCCTTGTGCGGTCCTCAGCCGGGTACGAAAGCTCAACCATTTACCTGGAGCGAATGACCGGGAACGGCCGCGAATTCCAACGATTTCTCTATGGCACGTAAGAGGGGTGGCCGGGCGATCGGGACGCAATCGCCATGACTCGGATTGGAGCTGCGGCACGTTGCATTGCGATGGGTAAATGGTGCGCGACTTTGCGCAAGCTATCCCGAAAACGCTCCTTCTGATCTATAGTGACCGTATCCGGTTTCCAAATCCTTTCGTGGCGACTTTAACCCAGCTTCTCGATGTATTGGCGGCATCCTACGGCGAGCAAACGGCAGCATGGCCGACTGACCCTTACTTGTTTCTTGTGTGGTTGCACTGCGGATACCCAGCTAGTGAGGCAAAGTGCGCGAAGGGGTGGGAATCGTTGACCAGTCAAGTCGGGGTCGATGCGGAAAGAATACTCACGGCCAGCCCGGCACGGCTCGCGAGCGCATTGAAACCGGGGGGAATGGTGCCCGAGCTCAGGGCGATGCGTCTGAAGGAAATTGCGGAGCGGGTCCTGAAGCAGTACGGAGGCGATTTACGTGAGGGGTTGAAGGGTCTGTCCGTTACGCAGGCGCGAGGCGCGCTCAAAGAATTTCCGAACATTGCCGATCCGGGGGCGGACCGAATTCTGCTATTTGCGGGGATTTCACCTGTGGCAGCGGTCCCGTCTAATTGCCCTCACGTTTTGGTCCGTATCCAGGCAGGGCAAGAAGGAGAGAACTATGGCAGGACATACCGCGAGGCGCAACAATTCGTCGAAGATGGGCTGCCGGCAAAATTCGATGCGAGAACGCGAGGTTACCTGCTGCTGAAGTGTCACGGACAGCAAATTTGCAAGAGATCGAAGCCAAAGTGCGATATTTGCCCAGTAGCAACGAATTGCGCGTTCGCGGCCGGTAAGCTGCGAGGCAGGCCAATTTCTGTGAAGCGGACATAACTGTCGCCCGACGGCAAAGCGGGCGAATCATCGCTGCTGAATGGGACTCAGGACGTAGCTGCCTGGGCGTTCGGATGGCCGGATGGTCCAGCCTGGCGCAAGCTGCAGAACCCAACCGGGGCCTCGAATGGGGCGAGCTTCCAGGTCAAGGGGCGCTGGAATGCGCAAAGAACGGTTGTCGGGCGAGACCAGCGCTCCTCCGGATTCAACCTGCAGCTTGCCCCAATCGGCAGCGAATGTGCCGGTCGGGTAATAGGTGCCATACGGCGGCATCGGGACTAAAGTCTGAGGATTGAAATTCCTGTTCATTTTTGGGGCACTCGGGAATTCGAGTGTTGGTGCTTCGAGAAATTCTTTTCGCAAGCGGCTCAAGAAGGCTTGCTGTCTTTGCTCACGCTCATGCTCGGCCGAGAGGACCGCGCGGTAGCCGTAGAGGGCCGCACGTTCGGTCGCGAGGCGCTCGAGATCCGGTCCGAAGCGCACATGCAAGGCTGAGATCAGGAGGGAATCGAGCGAGGGCGCGGATGACGCGCGGTTGCGCCACTCCGGCGCATAGCGGTCCAGCAACAGTCCCAGGGCGGGACCCACCGCATAGCCGAAGGATCGCGCAAACGCATTGCTGTCTTCGAACGCCTCAATGGAACGCGCCTCGCGGCTGATGGTGTCGCCGGTTTCGCGCACTGCAACGAAGACGCCGGTGTACTCTGCCAGACCCTCCTGCTTCTCCATTGCCGCTTCCATTTCCTCGGTACCTGGACATAATCGATCGCGATAGGTTCGGAAGAGCGTGGCATCGACCGCACTCTCACGCGCGGCGCTGCCGTCCGATCGCAAAGCGCGGGCGAGAGCGCGCAGTTCCAAACGCAACCACACGCGCCCTGCTTCCGTATCCAGAGACGGATCCGGTGCATCCGACGCGTTCAAAGCGAGGCCGGGTTGAATGCGATGGAACGATTCATGCGCAAGGACATCGAATCGCAGGAATGGATCGCTTGGCAGAGGCAGGAGGATCAGCGCCCAATCGCGGCCTTGCCAGGCAATTGAAGTATTCGCCGGCGCGAATTGTTCCGGCAGTCTGCCGATATAAACGCCATCGCTTTTTTCAAATCCGGCACCAGCATCTGTATTGGCGATCGCGGAATGGCTTGAGGGATCAACCAACAGAGTCGGCCCGCATAGCGTTTTGCCCCACAAGAACGTGTATTTGTCGCAGACGTTTATCCACTTGGTCAAAGCTGGGATGGCCGCATCTCGATCTATTGAAGCTTGTCCAGCATTGATGGCGGCCGGGGGCAGGAACACGAATAGCAAGAAAAGGATAGTAGGACGCATCAGTTCACACCAAAGTGGTATATCCGCAAGCTACTATAAGCGCTAAGAGGTTCGTGTGCGCTGCATCATAGCTCTTCTCTTCGGAACTGCTCTGCGCGCCGGCGACCCGCAATTCCCGGCGGCCGGCTTCTCGGGCGATCGGGACAATCGCCATGTCGCGCGGCTCGGCTGGCGCTCGGAAGCATTACGACGATTCGCGAAGATGTGCGGTCTTATGGCTGGGAAAACATGATTGATCGCGTATTTCAGGACCTGCGATACACGCTGCGCCGGTTGCGCAGCACTCCCGGTTTCACGCTGGTGAGCATCGGAACGCTTGCGTTGGGGCTTGGAGCGACGAGCGCCATCTTCAGCGTGATCAACGGTGTGTTGCTGAAGCCGTTGCCCTACCCGCACCCCGAGCAGCTAGTGTCGGTATGGATGACGGCGCCCGGCGTCAAAATTACCGATCTAAACATGGCTCCGTCGGTGTATTTCACAATGCACGATGAGCAGCAAGCCTTTCAGGCCGTGAGCATGTTCGGGACCGGCGGCACGTTCGTTCGCGGCAAGACTCATCCCGAAGAGGTGCAAGCAATCTTCGCCACGCATGAACTGCTGCCGATCCTTCGCATTACGCCGCAACTCGGCCGATCCTTCGCGTCCGAAGACGATGATGCCGATGGCGAACGCACGGTTATGATCTCCGACGGTTACTGGCATTCCCGTTTCGGCGGAAACCGCGCGGTGCCAGGCCGGCGTATTAACATCGATGGCAATCAGACCTCGGTCATCGGTGTCCTGCCGCCATCGTTCGAGTTCATGGATCGGAAACCCGATCTGCTTCTGCCTTTGCGGTTGAGACGTTCCGGTTTGCATTTACTCGGTTTCAGCTATTTGGGCGTGGGGAGGCTTAAGCCCGGAGTAACGATCAGGCAAGCCAGTGCCGATTTTGCGCGCGTATTGCGCATGGTCCCGAAGAAGTTCCCGCCGCCTGCGGGTATCACGCTGAGAATGTACGAAGATGCGCGTATCGCGCCGAATTTGCGGCCGCTGAAAAAAGATCTGGTTGGCGATATCGAAAATACTCTGTGGCTGCTGATGGCGACAGTCGGCATTGTTTTGTTGATCGCGTGTTCGAATGTTGCGAATCTTCTGCTGGTCCGAACCGACGCGCGGCAGCAGGAGCTTGCAGTTCGTGCCGCGCTGGGGGCCGGCGCAACGCGTATCGCCAGGGAACTGCTGGTTGAAAGCGTGCTGTTGGGCATCATTGCCGGCACAGTGGGACTCGCTTTGTGCGGGGCCGCGCTGAAACTGCTCTCAGCGTCGGATCTGGTGCACTTGCCGCGTTCGGGCAACATCAAGATCGATGTTTGGGTACTGCTGTTCACATTTGCCATGTCAATTGCCTTCAGCGCCTTATTCGGCTTGATCCCTGTTTTGCGCTATGTGCGGCCGCGGCTTGCAGACGCGCTTCGCAGCGGGGGCCGGTCGATGAGCCACAGCAAGAATCGTCAGCAGGTGCGGAACTTTCTTGTGGTTCTTCAAGTAGCGCTTGCGCTGATTCTGCTGGTCACGGCAGGCCTGATGATCCGCACTTTCCGCAATCTGCACAATGTCGACCCAGGATTCACGGATGCGCAACAAGTTCAGACCTTAAGAATCGGAATCCCGGATGAAGAGGCGAAGGAACCTGAGCGCGTGATCCGGATGGAACAGGCAATGCTCGACAAGGCGAAGGCCGTCAACGGGGTGGTTTCGGCTTCCATAATCTCGTCTGTTCCCATGGGCGGCGGGGAGCATAACGATCCCGTGTACGCGGCGGACAAGACGTATGGCGAAGGAAAAATCGCTCCGCTCCGCCGCTACAAATCGATTGCGCCGGGATACTTCGCAAGCATGGGGGAGCGAATGCTCGCAGGGCGTGACCTTACCTGGGCTGACATTTATAACGGCGGCACGGTCGCGATTGTATCCGAAAATACGGCACGCGATCTTTGGGGAGCGCCGCAAGCCGCTCTCGGCAAACGTATTCGTCCAAACGAGAAAGACGACTGGCGCGAAGTTATCGGAGTGGTTGCCGATGAGCACTCAGACGGCGTTGACAAGCCTGCGCCGACGATCGTCTATTGGCCATTGTTTACAAAAAACTTCGAAGGCAGGCCGCTGGATGTGCAACGTTACGTTTCATTCGTGATTCGCAGTCCGCGAGCGGGGTCCTTATCGTTTGAGAAGGAGGTTCAGAACGCGCTTTGGAGTATCGACTCGAACCTCCCGCTCGAACAAACCGGTACTCTGGAAACGTTCTACAACCGCTCGCTCGCACGTACATCTTTCGCGCTGTTGCTACTGGCGATTGCCGGAAGCATCGCGCTAGTTCTGGGGCTTGTGGGTATATACGGCGCAGTTTCGTATTCCGTCACGCAACGCACGAGGGAAATTGGGATCCGGCTTGCGCTCGGCGCACCGGTTGCGAATGTCACAACTGCTTTTGTCCGCAGCGGCCTGATGCTGTCAGCGCTTGGCTGCGGATGCGGGCTGGCGGGGGCGCTTCTGTTGGTGCCGCTGATGAAGTCGCTGCTGTTTTCGGTCAGTCCGTCCGATCCACTCACTTATGCTGCAATGTCGGCGAGTCTGATCCTGACCGCAGCGCTCGCCAGTTACTTCCCCGCAAGGAAAGCGACTAGGATCGACCCGGTCGAAGCGTTACGAGCGGAGTAAAAGGCTGCTCACTATCGAAGATATGAGGCGCGTAACCCACAGCAGTACTCTTCTGTAATGCGACCCCTGCGGTATTCCATCAACGTCACATTGGACGGCTGCTGCGATCATCGTGCAATGTTACCGGACGAAGACTTGCATCGTCACGCGGTCGAGAACCTCGAGCGGGCCGACGCCCTCCTCCTTGGCCGGGTGACTTACGAAATGATGGATGCAGCGTTCCGGCCGCCGACGCAGACGGGAGCGAGGCCTGATTGGATGGAACCCTTCGCCCGGGCGATCAACGCGGCAAAGAAGTACGTGGTGTCGAGCACGCTGGACCGGGCGGATTGGAACGCGGAGCTCGTGCGCGGGGATTTGGGGACGGCCGTTCAGCAGCTGAAGCGGGAATCGGGTAAGGGACTGCTCGCGGGGGGCGTGAAGCTCCCGTTGGCGTTGGCGGAGCTGGGATTGATCGATGAGTACGAGTTCGTGGTGCAGCCCAGGCTAGCGGGCCACGGACCGACATTGTTCGCGGGGCTATCGAAATATGTCGATTTGAGGCTTGTGGGCCGGCTGGAGTTCAGCTCGGGGGCGGTGGCGATGCGATATGAACCGAGAAGGTAGCCACCTCCGGCTGGCAAGCTGCGAATTGAAACAGGAGGACCAAACGATGCAAATAGAAGATCGTGTTTTCATTGTGACGGGCGCTTCGTCGGGGATCGGGCGCTCGACCGCCATCGCGCTGGCTGGTCGCGGCGCGAAAGTCGCCCTGCTCGCTCGCAGCACCGATGCGCTGGAAGAATTGGCGCGGCAGCTTCCAGGCAGCTTGCCTGTCACGGTTGATATGACGCAGTTTGAGGGAGTGCGGGAAGCGATCGGCGCCCTGCATCGGCATTACGGCCGCATCGACGGTCTCGTAAATAATGCGGGGCGCAGCTATGCAGCCGCAGTAGAGGAGATTGATCCCGCGCTTTTTGACGAGATCTTCCACCTCAATGTGTTGGGCCCGATTGTCGCGATGCAGGCTGTGATTCCGCTGATGCGAGCCCAAGGCGGCGGAAGCATCGTAAACATCAATTCGGGGACTGCCTTTATGACTCTTCCGCAATACAGCGTTTACTCGTCTTCGAAGCGCGCGCTTCTTGGCTTCAGCCTCACGGCACGCGCCGAGCTTGAAAAGGATGGCATCGCCGTTAGTGAAATCTACCCATTTATCACTGCCACAAACTTCGGCAAGAACAGGATGGGGAATCCGGCCGGCGGGGGACCGCGGTCCAATTACGCCGAGGGCGACAAGCCTGAATTTGTGGCCCGGTTCGTTCTGCAGGCCATCGAAGAAGGGCAGGCTCAGTATTTCGCGAACGATCGTGTTCGCAAGATGGCCGGAGTCTCCGCCTAGCAGACCAGGTCTTTATCTCTGATCTCCTAAGGTCGCGATTGCCCGTAATCGTGCGCCTTCCGGTCCACGTAGGATTCGGTACATGATCTCGCGTTCGACGAGTCCGCTCAGGAACGGAATGTCCCCACGGAGTCGAGAGAAGGTCGAGCAGACGGCACCACGCGCCGAGGAACTCCGCGGTCACGTGACCCGTGGACATTGCGAGACTATCCGGCGGCACGTCGAATGAATGGAACTCCTCCTGACTGAGGAACTCACGCACGATCGAGATATCAAGCTTCAAATTAACCGCAAGGCACGGTTCTTTCTCGCTTGCCTCGACCACGCTGGCAATCGTCGGCAAATCGACCGACGTGAGCAGACAGTTAGACAAATCGTAGGTCAGTGTCTCGCCGCCAATCTGTACCTGCTTGCGACCTTGCGGGATCACAATGACGCTTGGCTCGTAAGTAACGGGGCACCCAGCAGTAGGACCCGTTCTCCGGTGCAGGGTCAATCGAGGGATGGCGGTTGCCAGCTTCTCTGACGATCCGATGTGCCGAGCAACCTTTAAGGCGAGCTCAGCCTTCAGCTCATGCGTTCGGTCCGGCGCTGCGGCCGCTCGATTTAGGGTGTTTTTCACAACAAAGTCCCAGCTTCCCTACTCAGGATAACTACGAATTGCCGTACGCGAGCAAGGGCAGGGACACGATTCGGCAGGATTAGGCAACGATTCGGCAGAATCGGGATACCGGTTCGCATGCGTTTCTCGGTAGCCTGAAAACGGAGGATAGCGAGGAGTCATGCAAGAACGCACACTCGGGAATCGTGGTTTGGAAGTGTCAGCCCTGGGCTTCGGCTGCATGGGGCTGAGCGCGAACTACGGCCCGCCGACGGAGCGACAGGAGGGCATCAAGATCATTCGCGCAGCGGTCGAGCGCGGCGTTACGCTCTTTGACACTGCCGAGGCTTATGGTCCTTTCACAAACGAAGAACTGGTGGGAGAAGCGCTTGCGCCTTTTCGCGATGCCGTAGCGATTGCCACTAAATTTGGATTTGGAATCAACCCGGACGGTACTCGCTATGGCCTCGACAGCCGACCCGACCACATCCGGCAAGTCACGGACGCAGCGTTAAGCCGATTGAAGGTCGACGCCATCGATCTTCTCTATCAGCATCGCGTCGATCCTAACGTACCGATTGAAGACGTTGCCGGTACCGTCAAGGAACTGATCGAGCAAGGCAAGGTCAAGCACTTCGGCCTGTCAGAGGCGGGTGCCAAAACGATCCGGCGCGCACACGCTGGTCAGCCAGTCACAGCCGTGCAGAGCGAGTATTCGCTGTGGACTCGAGATCCCGAACACAACGGCGTGCTTGCCGCGTGCGAAGAGTTGGGAATCGGTTTCGTGCCGTTCAGTCCTCTTGGCGCCGGATTTCTAACCGGGAAGATCGGAACGACCACAGAATTTGACAGCGCCGATTTCCGCAATATGTCTCCGCGTTTTGCACCCGAAGCTCGCGCGGCAAATATGGGGGTCGTCGATCTGCTGAAGCGCATCGCCGAAGAGAAGAGCGCCACACCGGCCCAGATTGCGCTCGCATGGCTATTGGCTCAGAAACGGTGGATCGTGCCCATTCCAGGCACCACAAAGCTTCACCGCCTGGAGGAGAACCTGGGCGCAGCCGCAATCGAACTCAGACCGGACGATCTACGCGAAATCGAAGATGCCGCCTCGAAGATTCCGATCCAGGGTGCTCGGCTTCCGGAAGCAGTCCTAAAGATGTCCGAGCGCTAAGGCGATTCACAATCTGCCTGCCTGCCTGCTTAAAGGGAGACAAAGATGAAAAAACGCGCATTAGGGAAGAGTGGTTTAGAAGTCTCAGAGATCGGCTTCGTCTGCATGGGACTCAGTTTCGGGTACGGGCCAGCAATGGATAAGCCACAGGCGATTGCCTTAATCCGATCGGCGTTCGAACGCGGAGTCACTTTCTTCGACACGACTGAGGCGTACGGCCCGTTTACCGATGAGGGAACTTGCTGGTGAAGCAGTCGAGCCCTTCCGCAAAGCCGTAGTTGTAGCGACCAAGTTCGGCTTCAAGGAGGGAGATCCGAAGCAAGGGGTGGATAGCCGCCCGGAGCGCATCAGGCAAGTCGCCGACGATGCGATCGATCTGAGTTGCGAAAGCAGCAAATACAGTTGATAGGTGCGGATCTCGTCTGGTCCAAGTTGATCCGGTGGTCGCTGGAAGTATCGGGCGAAATCCTGAACGGTCTTGAGATATCCCGATACAGTAGTCTGTGGGTAATTGCGACGCTGGAGCTCCTCCACCATCAGTTTGCGTAAGTGGGTCACAAGCTTCTCCTTGTGAGCCGATACTCTATCGATCTCTATCTATCGGTCACCGCCTACGCGCAGCGTCCGCCGCGCGGTCGGCTTCGTTCTAACGGCAAAGTATAGATCTGCCTTTCCGACAAGGCAGGATGTTTTGCAACCCTGCCGAAGGCCTATAGATTTGTTGTTGCGATCGTCAGACGAACGTCACGCGAGTCGCTTCCCGCTTGCCTTGGGCGAAACCGGCACGCGCGGCGGGGGTGCGGGTTGCCGGATCCATCTGGTTCGTGCCCATTGCGGCTCGGGAATCGTCGTCCGGTGTGATCACCTCGACGCGACTGCCCTGCTTGCGTAGGGCCTCGATCTGGCTTGCTAGGTCCACGCCCCATTCCGGTGATCTGCGCAGGCCCTCAAACTGGCCCGGCTCCGGTTGTGTCTGGCTCCGTCCGCCTAACGGCGAGAGCACCATGACATTCGCATAACCAGACGCAAGGTCGGCGTTGTCGGGGGAGCGCACGCCACCGTCGATGTAGCGACGGCCGTTGATGCTGACCGTGGGGACCAGACCGGGCAGCGCGGTGCTCGCGGTGACCGCGTCCACTAGGTCCACGCCCGAATCGCGGTCGAATGCAGCCAACTCGCCCGTATGCGCGTCGACGGCCGTCACCATCATGGGCCTGTCCGGCCATTCACGTCGCGGCAATCTTGCCGCGACGATTGCGCGCCGGTGTCCCGCCCCGGGTTCGAGTATGCAATCGCTCTCCAACCCGAACGCGCCCATGGCACGCTGAAGATCGGCTGCCGAGTTAGCAGCGGCGCCGATGGCCCTCATGCGCTCGAACACCGTGGTCATCGGCAAGGACGGCAGCCGTTCCCGGTTGTGTCTAACCGGTTGCACCGGCGCGGAAAGCACCGAGACCAGCAGTTCGGGGGGCGGTATACCGCTGCGCACTTGCGCTGCGGCGGTGGCACCGGCCGAGGTGCCGATCACCAAATCGGCGGCCTCAGTCATATCGAGACCAGCTTCGGCCAAGCCCGCAATGATACCGATCAACCACGCATTCCCGGCAGCTCCACCACCACCCAACACCAAAGCAAGGTTGTGACCCGTCTGCCCGTCATTTAGAGGCATGGGGCACTCCCCTCCGCTAATTCCCGCTCCATCGTGAGGCGATACCACTTCCGTTCCAGCATTCTGTGAACCAGTAAGGTCTTGGATGAGGTTGACATGTCAACCAGCTTAACAGCTCTGGTTGTTGTGTCAACTATTTCTTTGATAGTTTTGAAATCTACATGGCCGCTAAATCGCTGACCGCGCAAGAACTCCGTATTTGGCACGCCTTTCAAGACATGGCCGAAGAGGTTCGGGGGCGGGTATGGCGAGACATTTCGGAAGCAACTGGGCTTTCCGGGCCTGAGTTCGGTGTTCTATCCCGCCTCGTCGGACTCGGCAACGGCGAAATGCGCCAACAGCAACTCGCCAAGGTGATGAAATGGGAAAAAAGTCGACTTTCTCACCAGCTAACACGCATGGAGGACCGAGGACTTATAGAGCGCGAAACGGCCGATGACGCCGTTGTCGTCCGACTGACGAAACTTGGCCATCACAAACTGGCCGAGGCGCTACCCGTGCGGGCCGAGTCAGTAAAACGACACTTCCTGCTACGGCTCACCCAAGGCCAAATCGATACGATTATGCAAGTCAGCGGTCTCCTGAGCGACTGAAGCTAGACCGGTTTGGTGACGCCCGGCCCGAACGACGGATTCCCGATAGGGACGGGTTACACGGAGCTGGCCGCAAGCTGGTGGGATTCATAGGGTGCTTCCGTTATCGCGAGTGATGGCGGTCACGTATAAGCAGGACAGATCGATTGCGGGCCTTGGCAGTCTGACTCGTCTTCGATGCTTGTGAAGCAGCCACTCAAGCCCGGCAATGAGCTCGAAGCAAGCGGATATGAAGGATCACCATTCGTACTTTAGTCCCCATCGACGGCCTACTGTTTGCTGATGCGCCGTGCCAAGTGTCAGGCCCTTCCGCTCGGATCGCGGACGACCTTACTCCTGAACGCTTACATGCCCGCTGGAGTTCGGCCAAACGCCCATTGGATCATCAACGGAAACTCTCGTTGCCACATCTCGCCGTCGTGCCCCGCGGCCCTCTGGATCATCACGACATCCGCAGTGGCATCGTGCAACGCGGCCGCCCACCGAGCCGCATTGTCAAGGAAGAAAGGTTCTCGCTTGCCGGCCACAAGATACGTTCGCGGCAATCGACTCGGCATTGCGTCGGGTGGCCGGTACCCGCCGCCGGGCGATGCTGAGAAGATCGCGCCGTAAATTTCCGGATGTCGAAGCCCAAGAGCAAGCGCGAGTTCTCCACCTGCCGAAACACCAAACACGGCCGTGCGCTCGGAGGGGAGCGTTACGCCGAACCGCGATCGCACCCAGCCGCCGACGTCCTCGACGAAAAATCTCTCGTGTGCGGCAAACCGTTCCGGATCGAACTTGGGTGAATACTCGTGGAGCCGCAGCGTGTCGTCTCCCGCGCAGTGCACGCCAACAATCATGGTCGAGGGCACGTCCGCTGCTTCAAGAGACCTTCCCCATTGAGAGATCATCTGACCATCACTTGCAAACACGATCGCTTCGGGCGGAACCGGCGGGAGATACACCGTGACCGGCCGCCCATCGTCGTAGTCGAACGTTTGAGTGACAAACTCGCCCGAGATCGCGTCGAATTGGGGCGGTTCTGGCCGTGTCTCAGAGAAGTCGCTCATGTGGTCATCCTCAACGCGCAAGCCCCTCTAAGGATCATTGTCGACTGCTCACATTTTTCTCGCTGCGATCCGTTCCGAATCGTTGAACCCCGGCCCGTTATCGAACTGAAACTCGGCCCTGGCCAACGATAGATCGCGCAAAACGGCCAACTATAGATCTACTCTTGGCGACTGATCGGGCGGAATCGGCCGATTGGATATCGAGAGATGAGCAGGCGCAAAGCATTTCCGGCCATTCTACGACTGCGGGACCCGCAGCTACAGAAAAGCGATTGAGTAAGCGCAGTGGAAGCCCTTAGGGCTTGGCGGACGGCTGCCAGAGCTCAATCTTATTTCCATCCAGGTCATAGATCCAGGCAAAGCGACCGTAGGATTCATTCATTCGCTTATCGTCAATCTTTACTCCCTCTTGTTTTAAGCGGTCGAGCAAAGCATCCAGATCGTCGACGATGTAGTTGATCATGAAGGGTTGCGTGGCTGGGATGTAGTCGGTGGAGGCGGGAAAAACAGTCCAAACGGTAGCGTGTTCCTTTTGCGGGTCGTCGTGTTCGCGCCACGGAAGCATCACGCCGTGGCCTTTGTCAGCGAGTCCAAGATGCGTCGAATACCATTCGCGCATCCGATCACGATCAGCGGATTTGAAGAAGATACCGCCGATTCCAAGGATGCGCCCGCGCTGCTCCATTTTGACGGGCGGCTGGGGCTTTTCAGGTTGCGGAGATTGCACTTGCTGTCCTCCTTTTAAGCAGGGCGAGATGAGCAACAGGGAGCCAAGCGCGGCTGTGCTCCAGGGTATTCCTTGCATCTGTGGATTGTACACAAGCGCCGTAGACGTGCTTGTGATCACGCCTGCCGTCGTGGATGCGTCGCTGAGGCTCCGGGGCTCAGGTTCGAGACTCTAAGTGTGCGACGTACTCGATGGGACTGCCGCAACCTTCGACCTTCGCTCCGAGCCGTTGCAGCGCGTCTATGGCGAACATTCGCCTATGGGCATTGAAGGTAATCACGTCAGCGAACATACCTCCAAAGGTGAAGGTCTCCGGCGGCTCGCACAGTGCATCTACAAATGTGTCGTCCCAGGCGCTTCGATTGCGCACATCTGTGAGTACGTTGTGAAACGCTGCATCGGCTTTCTCCATACGCGCGAGCATGGCCGAAGGCGTTCGATCTTCCGGCGGGGCATGGTCCAACAAGGGCATGCTGCCGCCGGTAAGCGCCGCAGCCCAAACTTCCTTGGTTTGCACCATTCGGTCCAGAATCTGGCGTAGGCTGCGGTCCGGGCCATCCCACGGAAAAATCTTCATTTGGTTTTTCAAGGGACGGTCAAGCTGTTCCTCGTTCAGCGTCTTCGCGAGCTCAAGAAGACGCCGCGTGTGCCAGGACTCCTGGCCGGAGAAAATATCAAAAAGATCCATGGATCGATCCGTTCCTTTCGTGTCGTTCCTGCCGGAATAGTGATGAATTCCGTTGGTCGCGTGCAGGTGAGTGCAGGTCACGCCCATACGGCGATAAAGGCTGGGTGAAACCTTGAAGGCCTTTCGGAAGGCCCTGGTGAACGCTTCGAGCGATCCGTAATTTGCGTTAAGACCGATGAGTGTCACCGAGAGTTGAGTATGAGACAGCTGCCATGCCGCTCTTTCGAGCAGCAGCCTGCGGCGCATGGCCACGGGAGTTTCCTCGATCATTGCCCGGAAGACGCGATAAAACTGCGTCCGGCTACGATAAGCGTGGCGGGCGAGGCGGTTGGCATCCTGCTCCTGATCGAGCGATTCGAGAACTACTCCGCGTAGCCTCAGCGCTTCGTCCACACAAGGAAAATACCATTTCAAGCACACGTCCGCCTGATCGGGAGCCCCAAATCGGCGCTCGGATAAGATCATGTTGACCGTTTGCGGTCCGGGAGGATCGGATGGAATCGCTAGCGTTTGCGGCGCTACTTTTTCTTAGCGCGGGAAATGGGACGAGTGCGACTCCGGGCGCGAGCGCGAGCCTCGAGCGAGCCGACAGCATCGTTGTCCTGAGAAATGGGTTAGAGGCGCGGTCTGGAAAAAGCATTTTAGAGATAAACGCGCTGCGCGATGAGGTGCTTCGCATACGAGTGGGGCCGACGGGGAGCTTGCCGGAAGACGCGAGCTGGGCTGTTCCGCAAGGTGTTCGAAAGGCGGCGGTGCGAGTGGAGGCGATCCATGCGCAGAACGCCGCGGGTTTTCGGACGCAGGCGCTCGACGTTCGCCTGGAGCGCAATCCGATGCGGCTGGTGATCCGCGATCTGCATGGAACAGTCATGTGTTCGGATGCACCGGGGCATGCAATCTCGTTCCGGCAAGGCTCATTTCGCGTTTGGAAAGAGTTGCAAGGCGACGAACACTTCTTTGGGCTCGGGGACAAGACCGGGCCGCTGGACCGGCGCGATCAGGCGTTCTCGATGTGGAACACGGACGCATACGGGTTTCAGGAATCCACGGATCCGATTTACAAGACGATTCCGTTTTTTCTTGCCACGCGCGCGGGTGTCGGCGTATGGAATCTTTCTGGACAGTACGTGGCGCACCAGCTTTGACTTCGGGCGGGAGGAGCGGACGGCGTACTCCTTCGGAGCGGAAGCGGGTCCGCTCGATTACTACTTTATGTATGGTCCGGAGCCGAAGCAGGTGGTGGAAGAATATGCGGATTTGACCGGCAAGCCGCCGCTTCCGCCGCTGTGGGCGCTGGGATTTCAGCAGAGCAGGTACAGCTATTCGCCGGAGAGAAAAGGTGCGCGAGATCGCGCAGCAGAATGCGCAGCGATGGGATTCCGTGCGACGTGTTGTGGCTGGACATCGATTATCAATACAAGAACCGGCCATTCACTGTCGATCCAGAGCGATTTCCGGACATGCCGAAGCTGATTGAAGACATGCGAGCCGCGCATTTCCGCATGGTTGCGATCACGGATCTGCATATCGCGCGCGCGGCGAATGCGGATTACGCGCCGTACGACACGGGCATGGCGCAGAATGTGTTTGTGCACAACCCGGACGGATCGGTTTTCACGGGAACGGTATGGCCGGGGCCGAGTGTTTTCCCGGATTTCTCGCGGCATCAATCGCGCGAATGGTGGGGCGGTTTGTACCGGCAGTTCGTGGGCTGGAAATTCGCGGGATTTTGGAACGACATGAATGAGCCGTCGGTGTTCGACGGACCAGGGAAGACGATGCCGCTCGATACGGTTCACCGCATCGATGAGCCGGGATTTCGAACGCGAACGGCGAGCCACGCGGAGATGCACAATGTTTACGGGATGCTGAATGCGCGCGCGACGTATGAAGGCGTTCTGAAATTGAACCCCGAAGAGCGGCCGTTCGTGATGACGCGGGCGAGTTACTCGGGCGGGCAGCGCTACTCGGTGACGTGGACGGGCGACAATTCGAGCACCTGGAATCATCTTCGGATGAGCTCGAGTATGCTCATGAATCTTGGACTGAGCGGATACGCATTTGCGGGCGCGGATGTCGGAGGGTTTGCCGGATCGCCGCAACCGGACCTGCTGACACGGTGGCTGGAAGTGGCAGCGTTCCAGCCGATCGACCGCGACCACACGGCGAAAGGCACCAATGACCAGGAACCGTGGGTAAACGGTCCTGCGCAAGAGGCGATCCGCAGAAGATTTATTGAAACGCGGTATCGGCTGATGCCGTATCTTTACACGCTGGCGGAGGAAACGTCGCGAACGGGGGTTCCGATGATGCGGCCGCTGTTTCTGGAGTTTCCGCATGCCACGAAGGACGGACATCCTGTCGATCTGGACGCAGGCGGGGAATTCATGTTAGGGGCGAATCTGCTGGTTGCGCCGGCGCCGTATCCAGACATGGTCGATAAATATTCTCCGAACTTGCCGGGCGCGGGGTGGTACGACTTTTGGCAAGGGACGAAGATGCCGCGTTTGCCATCTCAAGCCGAGCTCGCGGAGGAATCGAATGCATCTCCGGACATGACCACGCTGCAATCGGCGGAGATGCAGGAGAAGATGCGGGCGATTGTTGGCATGGCGCATCACGCCGAGGTTGGACGCGCTGCCGGTTTACGTGCGAGCGGGCACTATCCTGCCGATGCAAGCGGTGGTGCAGAGCACGGATGAAGTACCGCAAGGAGCGCTGGAGCTGCGCGTGTATCCAGGGCCGGAGTGCAAGGGATCGCTGTATCTGGACGACGGGCACACCTTCCGATACCGGGAGGGCGAGTTTCTGCGGGAAAGTTTCACGCTGCGAATCTGCTGCGAGCGGTCTGCGCCTGAATATCGCCGCGCATGAAGGGCGGTTTCAACCGTGGTGGCAGCAAATGAAAGTAACGGTGTACGGGATGGCGCGATCGCCTGCGCAGGTAAGCGTCGGGAATAAGCGCGTGGATAACGTACGGTTCGACGGCCGGACCAGTGCGATCGAATTTCTGGTCAACGATCCGGCAAGCGGAAGCGAGGTGCGCATCGTTTATTAGGGGCAGGCGCAAAGTATGAGCTGCCGCGGCAGTGATGGATGGGGACGATCCGTTCTGCGCTGATTATCATGACGCTTTTTGAGAACGGGGAACTATCATTAGAACCTGAATGGGCTTTGTCTTTTCCGTCGGCAACCGCGGTTTCGGAGAGCCGCGTTTACGCAAAACGCTGTTGAAACACTTCGGGGTGCCGGCGGGTGAGATCGCAACGGCGGGGCGCCAGTTTCCGATCACTGCACGGGTTGACATCCAGGCGGCGCTGGAGGCTTTACTGCGAAACCGCTCGGGTACAACCCTACTTGGAATCATTTCGCCGAACGAGCATGAACCTCCGTCGCTGGCGCAAACTCTGGGAGGGGGCGGACATTTTCCGATTGATGCGGGACCAATCCAGTACGACGAGATCGATATCGGCGAAGCGCTTCCGGTACGCTGTCTAAAAAACGGGCTCTGGCTGTCGCGGGAGAAGGGTGTACCGTTCGCAACCCTGATGGCTCCCGGTGGGCGTTTTGGGATGAGAAGCGGCGTGCAGGTGGAGATTGCGGTGCTTTCGGGCGAAGGCGGAGCGCAGTTGTCGCAAGAATTATTTCGCGATCTGGAACTGCTGGTGAGCAAGGGGCAGACGTATCGGGGGCGGATTATTTCGCTCGAGGGCCACATCGATCCCATGGGCGGCGGCAGCATGGTGAAGGCGCATCGGCTGGGGAAAGTGAATCGTGAAGATGTGATTCTGCCGCGCGAAACTTTGGCGGTACTGGATCGCAATGTGGCCGGATTCATGGAGGCGCGAGAACAGCTGAAGAAGCTGCGGTTCCAGGCGCGCAAGGGGCTGCTCTTTTACGGGCCGCCGGGAACCGGCAAAACGCATACCATTCACTATCTGGCCACCCAGTTACCGGGCCATACGACGTTATTGGTAACGGCGGGACAGGTACTGCTGCTGGGCGAATACTTCCGCCTGGCGCGTTTTTTGCAGCCTTCCATGATGGTGATAGAGGACGTGGACCTGATTGGGCGCGAGCGCACGCGCATGCACGGGGGTGGAGACGAGATGCTGCTGAATCAACTATTGAACGAGATGGATGGTCTTCGCGAGGACGCTGAAGTTCTGTTCATCCTGACGACAAACCGGCCGGACCAGATTGAGCCGGCGCTGGCTTCGCGGCCGGGCCGCATCGATCAGGCAATTGAGTTTCCCTTACCGGATGAGGAGGGCCGCGCAAAGCTGGCGAAGTTGTACGCGCGAGGGCTGGAGATTTCCGGGGAAGTTATGAGCCTGATGGTCAGCCGCACGAAGGGCGTCAGCGCGGCATTCATAAAAGAGCTGATGCGCCGGTGCGCGCAATTTCAGATTGAGATATCGGGAGGCGATACGCTGTCGCAACGCGCCTTGGACGCGGCACTGGAAGAGATGCTGTTCAGCGGCGGAACGCTGAACCGGCGCTTACTGGGCGGGGAAGGGGCAGGGGAGAATTTGCGCGGGGCCGGCGGGCACTAAGCTGCAAAAAATTGGGGAGCGGATTCTTTACCCTTTAATCTCAGCGATCGGGGAACCGCTCCGCTCTTTCCATCTGCCGCGCGTAAAATCGGGAAACTTCACGGGCACGCTGCCCTGAGCAACCGAGGCTTCGCTCAGCGGCCCAGGCGCTGACCACGCTGCCGCATCGTACACGTCCATATCGGGCGGCAAGCCTTGGCGCATGCATTCCGCCAGCCGGTAGCACTCGATGAAATCCATGCCGCCGTGGCCGCCGAGCTTGCGCGCGATCTCGCCCTGCTTCTTCCACAGCGGATGCTCATATTGCTCTTTATAAGGATTGATGCCGCTGTACTGTTCGCCGCCAGGCTGCCCATCGAAATAGATGCGGGCCGGGTAATCTTTGAAGATTCCCTTCGTGCCCGCAATGCTATTCAGGCGATCGTAGGGATGCGGGTTCGAGACGTCGTGCTGCAGATTGATGGTGAGGCCGTTCGCAGTTTTGATGAGCGACACATTCATGTCGCCTTCGATGTAGCGCTCGCTCCACTTGGGATCGCCCTTCGGCACGTGCGCTTCGCGGTAAGCCGCCAGGCCTCTTGCGGGCGTGCTCATCGAGACGAGATAGTCGAACCGGTCGCCGCGGTTGATGCCCATGTAGTTTGCCACGGGGCCAAGTCCGTGAGTAGGGTAAACGTTGCCGTTGCGTTTGGTGTGCTCAGTCCGGCGCCAGAGGCCTTCGCCCTTGTTCGAGAACAGTTCGTCCCTGAGATCGTGCAGATAGGCAGCTTCGCCGTAGAGGAGATCGCCAAACAGACCGGCGCGGACCATCGCGAGCACCAGCGTTTCGTTCTCGCCATAGCAGCAATTTTCGAGCATCATGCAATGGCGCCGCGTCCTCTCGGAAGTGTCGACAAGCTGCCAGCACTCTTCGAGAGTAGTGGCCGCGGGAACCTCGACCGCGGCATGCTTGGCTTGTTTCATGGCGGCAACGGCCATGGGCGTGTGCCAGCGCCAGGGCGTCGCGATCACGACCAAATCCAGGTCGTCGCGCGCGACCAGCGCTTCAAAGGCATGATCGCCATCGGTGTAAAGAGCGGGGGCCTTTTGCCCAGCCTGTTCCACGAGCGATTGCGCGGCTTGCGCTTTCTCGCCCACGATATCGCACAGCGCATTCACCTGAACGTCGGCAGCCAGTATGTTCTTCAGAAGCTCGGTGCCTCGGCCGCCGGTGCCGATGATGCCGAGTCTAGGATTTAAAGGGCTGAACGGCATGTTAATAACGGTAGGCGCGGAGGTCTGGGGATCGGCGACAGCACTCACTGCCGCAGCGGCAGCTCCTACCTGAAGAAACTGCCTCCGAGAAGTAGTCGACCTGGACATGGACCTATAGTAAGGCAAAGGAGGATAGTAGATAACAGATGGCCGCGACCCTTCCATTAGCTCTCGATATCGCAACACTGGAACGTGTTGTCCTACGACCCGGCCCCGAATTCAGCGATGATGACTTTCTCGAATTTTGCAGCGACCACCCCAACCTGCGCATTGAGCGAACGGCAGAAGGAGAACTGATCGTCATGGCGCCTGCGGGAATGGAAAGCGGCTTTATCGGATCTGAGATATTTGCCCAACTGCACACTTGGGCTGCGAAAGATAAGAGAGGAGTTGCTTTGGCGGCTGAGACAGGCCTGACACTGCCGGACACGAGCGTTTTCTCTCCCGATGCCTGTTGGGTGCCTCGAGCGAGATGGAAGGCGATCCCGCGGAAGCTGCGCGAAGGGTTTGCTCCAGTCGTACCGGCCTTTGTTATCGAGGTCCGTTCCCGAACCGACCGTAAGAAAGACCTGCACGAGAAGATGCAGGCCTATATGCGAAACGGAGTGGAACTCGGTTGGTCGATCGACCCGCGGTCCAGAACGGTAGCAGTTTATAAAGCGGAAGCCGAAACACCTGTCGAGTTGAAAGATCCGGAACGCGTTTACGGCGAGGGACCGGTTGCGGGATTCGTTTTGGAATTGAAGCAAATCTACGACGAGCTGTAGTGCAAGCTACCGGTAAGACCTTCGACGGCCCCGAGTTTACGGGCGAGCGGGTGATTCCGGGCCTCGTTGAGGCGGATCTCTGGAACGAGCATATTTCGCGCTATCGCTTCGCCTCGCTTTTCGCAGCCGGCAAGCGCGTGCTCGATGTAGGCTGCGGAAGCGGTTACGGGACGGCGCTGCTCGCGGATGAAGCCGCTGAAGCAATGGGTTTCGACATCTCGGCGGAAGCGATCGCCTATGCGCGCGAAAACTACAAAACTCCTCGCTTCTTTGTTGGCTCCGCAAGCTCTTTTCCGGTGGCAAGTAAAGGCTTCGATCTGGTGCTTGCCTTCGAAGTCATCGAACATATCTCCGATTGGCAAACGCTCATCCGTGAAGCGGAAAGAGCGCTCACCGGCGATGGTGTTTTTCTCGTGTCGACACCGAATAAGGTGTGTTACGCGGAGACGCGCGAACAAGCGGGGCCGAATCCGTTTCATGTACACGAGTTCGAGGCGATCGAATTCCGGGAAGCACTCCAGGCTGTGTTTCCATTTGTCCGGGTTCTGGCGCACAACCGGCAGGAGGCATTTGTGTTCGCTCAAGAGCATACGCCCGAAGGAGCGCAGGCATCGATCGGCGGGAATGCAGTGCTCGAAGATGCTCATTTCTTCCTGGCTGTCTGCACGAAAGCGCCGATCGAGATCCCGGCCTTCTCATACGTTCCAGGCACCGGTAATCTGCTGCGGGAGAGGACCGCATGGGCAAAGAGTCTGGACGCGGATCTCGCGGCTGCGCGAGGCAAACTCGACGATTTAAATCGCGAACTCGAGAAAAGGACTGAGTGGGCGCAGAGCCTGGATGCGGAACTGCAGCACATCAAGCGGTCCAAGTGGCTTCGACTCGGCAGAGTGCTCGGTGTGGGTCCCCAGTCCAAGGACAAATTCCATAGAGAGTGGCTGTGGCGCGTGGTCCTGTTGGTAACAAACCCAGTGGCGCTGCTTATCAGCGCGACTGTGTTTGGCGCAAGCGATTTATGCTTCGCGTTATTCGGCAAGCGCCGTCCGCCGCGGGACAGTGCGCCACGGCGGCAGGCGGCCAGCATTGTTATACCGAGTTGGAATGGGCGGGAGCTCCTAGACAAATTTCTGCCATCCGTTGTCGCGGCGGCCGGCGAGCACAACGAAATCATCGTCGTCGATAACGCCTCGACCGATGGCAGCGCGGAGTTCCTGGGTGAGCGCTTCCCCGGCGTCCGCGTGCTGTCGCAAGAACGCAATCTGGGGTTCGCCGGCGGATCGAATGCCGGATTTCGGGCTGCCCGTAACGACATCGTGGTTCTGCTGAATAACGACATGCGGGTGGAACCGGATTTTCTGGCTCCGCTACTCTCGCCGTTCGTGGATCCGCTGGTTTTCTCAGTCTCATGCCAGATCTTCTTCTCGGATTCATCGAAGCGCCGTGAAGAGACAGGATTGACCCAGAGCTGGTGGGAACGCGGGCGTTTGCGGGTGACTCATCGCGAGGATACGAAGGTCGACGCGCCATTTCCTTGCGCGTATCCCGGAGGCGGATCGAGCGCTTTCGACCGGAGGAAATTCCTCGAACTCGGCGGCTTCGACGAGTTGTTCCGGCCCTTCTACTACGAAGACACAGATCTGGGCTACTTAGGTTGGAAGCGCGGCTGGAAAGTGATTTACCAGCCTGCCAGCATCGTGTATCACGAGCATCGCGCCACGATCGGGAAGACGTTCTCGGAAGCATTTATCCAACATGTTCTGAAGAAGAATGCAGTTCTGTTTGGCTGGAAGAATATTCACGATGGGAGGCTGCTGGCCGCGACACCCCGGGCCTTGCTGCAGCTTGGCGAGGCAGTTAAGGCGCGGTGGCGTGCGCGCGAGCTTGCGGTGGTCTCCGATGAGGAAGCATTCCGGCGGCAGCTGGGCGGATATTTTCGCGATCGCTTTGAAGCCGCTGCGCCGCCTCGGGAGCGTTTGCGGGTATTGTTTCTATCGCCTTATCCGATCGAGCCGCCAACTCACGGGGGCGCGGTGTTTATGAAGCAGACGCTGAAGGCGCTCGCGGCTCGCGCGGATGTTCATCTGATTTCCTTCGTCGATAAAGAAAGTCAGCTTGCGGCCCAGGCGGGGCTGCGCGAGATTTGCGCGTCGGCCCAGTTTTTGGTGCGCCACCTGGTTCCGCCGAGACATCCGTCTACGGTGACGCCGCATGCGATCAGAGAGTTTTGGGACCCGGACTTTGCGTGGGCGATGCACCGCACTATTTATCTGGAAGAGATCGATGTGGTGCAGATCGAATACACCATACTCGGCCAGTATTCGGGCGCTTACCGGAACATACCTTGCATGCTGTTCGAGCACGACATCTTCTTCCAATCTTTGTGGCGCGGCATGAAAGCCAGCAAGTTCACAGCCATCGGCGTGCTCGAATACATTCGCATGCTGCGCTATGAACTGCGATTGCTGAAGCGGGTCACTCGGGTCCAGGTGTGCAGCGAAGAAAATGCTCGTTACCTGCTCGAGTTCTTGCCGGAGCTGCGGGGCCGGATCGATCCGGACCTGCGCGCGATTGTAGACACAAAGAAGTACCGGTTCGTGACCACGGGCCGCGAGCGCAACAGCATTCTTTTTGTGGGCAGCTTCCGCCATTCACCTAATATGGACGCGCTGAACTGGTTTTCAAAGCAGGTGTTTCCGCGCGTGGCGGCGCTGAGGCCCGAGGCGACGCTTGTCGTGATCGGGTCCGATGCGCCAGATTCGCTGAACTATTTGAATAACGATCCAAACATCCGGTTGATTGGCTTTGTGCCGGAGATACGAGAGCCGCTCGAGCAGTGCGGAGTTTTTGTGTGTCCGATCCTGAGCGGGTCGGGAGTTCGCGTGAAATTGCTGGAGGCTTTTGCGTCAGGCATACCGGTTGTATCCACCACGATGGGGGCGGAAGGATTGGCGTCGCGAACCGGCGAGGTGTGCGAGCTTGCCGATTCGCCGGAGGATTTTGCGCGTTCGGTCGTGAAACTGCTGGACGACGAAGCGTATGCCGTCGCGCTGGCGGAGCGCGCTCGGCGAATGGTAGAGGGGAACAACGATGCTTTGTCGGTAACGGCGCGCCTCGAAGCCGTATATAAGAGGGAGCGGCTTAGAGGAACAGCGGAATTAGCGTATGGTGAAAGTGATGCCGAGGGTCTCCGCGATCATACCCACTTGGAATCGCGCTGAGCTGCTGGAGTCGATTCTGGTCAATTTGGGCGCGCAAACGCGGCGGCCGGACCAGGTGATTGTGGTGGATAACGGCAGCACGGATGCCACTCAACTGGTGGCGCGAGAGTTTCAAGTAGACTTGGCAATTTTTCCCGAGAACCGCGGATTTGCCGAGGCCGTCAATGAGGGAATCCGGCGCGCCACAGGGGAGTGGCTGCTGATCGTCAACAATGACGTAGTGCTGGAGCCGGAATGGCTGGAGCGTTTGCTGGCGAGCGCCGAACAGGAGAACGCCTCTTTCGCGGCCGGCAAGCTGCTGCAAAAGGACGACCTTAAAAGACTTGACGGCACGTGGGATCTGGTCTCGCGCGCGGCATATGCGTGGCGCTGCGGGTGGGGCAGGCGCGATGGAGTGGTTTGGTCGACGCGGCGAAAAATCTCGTTCGCGCCGATGACGGCGGCGCTCTTTCATCGAAGAGTGTTCGACAAAATCGGATTGCTGGAGACGCGGTTCCAATCCTATTACGAAGACGTGGATTTCGGCGTTCGCTGCGCGCTGGCCGGCTTGGAGGGGATTTATGAACCGGCGGCAGTGGCCATCCACATGGGAAAGAGCACTTTCGGCAAGCACAGCCACAGGGTGATGTTCCTGACGGCGCGTAATCAAGTTCTGCTGTTGGCGAAGCATTACCCGGCGAAGACGCTGCGGCGGTTCGCCTGGCCGATTTTAGTAGGACAGACACTTGCGCTGGCGGCAGCCGCGCGGCACGGGCATTTGTTGAGCGCTGTTCTGGGCAAATGGGAAGGTCTTCGTCAATGGACGTTTTTTCGAGGTCACTCTTCCGAATCGCGAGAATCGATTGAGAGAGCGTTTCGCGAGAGCGAGCTTGAGATTCACAAATTGCAGCGGCAAATCGGGTTTGATATCTATTGGCGGATTTACTTCAGCCTCGTTCGGTCGCGATAACCATCGTCACCTACAACAGCGCGCGATACATCCGCCGCTGTCTGGAATACGTTCTGGAGCAGGATTACCTGCGTGTCGAAGTGGTGATTGTGGACAATGCCTCCGGCGACGGGACAGCTGAGATTTTGCGGGAGTTTGAAGGCCGCGCGCGGGTGGTTTACAACCGGGAGAACGTGGGATTTGCAGCGGCGCAGAACCAGGCCATCGCTCTTTCGAAAGCGGATTGGGTTCTGACGCTGAATCCGGATGTGCGGCTGACCGCTGGTTTCGTTTCGACATTGGTTGCCTGCGCTGAAGCGGATCCAGGCGTTGGCAGCGTATGCGGCAAGCTGCTGGCTTTGTCACCCACGTTCGAGATCCCGGAACGCCCCGTTCTCGATTCGACGGGTATCTACTTTACGCCGGCGCTGCGGCATTTCGATCGCGGAAACAAGCTGATGGACAACGGCGGCTACGAAGAATTCGAGTATGTGTTTGGGGCAACCGGAGCGGCGGCGCTCTATCGCCGCGCGATGATCGACGATATTTCCGTTTCGGGAGAATTTTTCGACCCGGATTTCTTTGCTTATCGCGAAGACGCCGATGTCGCCTGGCGGGCGCAGCTGCTGGGCTGGAAGTGCTTATATACGCCGCTTGCGGTGGCGTACCACGTGCGGAGCGTCGTACCCTCGAACCGCCGGTCGCTGCCGTCCGCGATCAATATGCATTCCGTGAAGAATCGCTGGCTGATGCGGATCAAGAACATCACGCCGGGCATTTACTTGCGGAACGTGTTGCCGATCACGCTACGGGACTGCATTGTGGTGGGGGGATGCCTGTTGAGTGAGTTCACATCGCTTCGCGCATTTCCGCTGATTATTGCGCTGTGGCCGCGCATGCGGAAGAAGCGGCGGCAAATTATGCAGCGGCGGCGCGCCAGCGACGATTACATGGCGGGCTGGTTTCGCTTCCGTCCAGTCAGTTATCCCGCTGTTGAAATTGCCGCGAAATGCGCATTGCCCTGTTAGGAACGCGCGGCATTCCGGCCCATTACGGCGGGTTCGAGACGTTTGCGGAAGAGCTATCGGTCAGGCTGGCGGAACGCGGCCACGAGGTGACGGTTTACTGCCGCGAGAAGCACGCGCAATCGGAATATCGGGGGGTCCGTCTTCGGTACCTGCCCACCATCCGGCACAAGTATCTCGATACGGTGGTACACACCAAGATTTCGACCATCGATCTCTTCTTCCGCCGCTTCGACGTGGCGCTTTATTGCAATGCGGCGAACGCGGTGTTTACGTTTGCGCCGCGATTGCTCGGCACGCCGACGGTCCTGAATGTGGATGGCTTGGAGCGGCATCGTAAGAAATGGAACCGGGTGGCGAAGACCTGGTATTTACTTTCCGAGTGGATGGCGACGTGGTGCTGTTCGGCCGTGGTGACGGACGCTGAAAAGATCCGCGAGTATTACCTGCGGCGCTATGGCAAGGAATCGCGCTTCATCCCTTATGGAGCAGAAACCGGCAAGCTGGAGGACGACAGCTTCGTCCGGGCGCTTGGTTTGACGCCGGGCCGGTACGTGCTCTATGTCAGCCGCTTGGAGCCGGAGAACAATCCGCTGCTGGTTCGAGAGGCGTTCGAGAAAGTAAACACCGATTTCAAACTGGCGTTAGTGGGGGACGCGCCTTACGCGGCGGAGTACATACGGCAGGTGAAGGGTACGCGCGATCCGCGAATTGTTTTCCCGGGTGCAATCTACGGTGAAGGATACCGGCAGCTGCAATCGCATTCGGCGGTGTATGTGCAAGCGACGGAGGTGGGGGGCACGCATCCGGCGCTGATCGAAGCCATGGGGCGCGGCGCGCTGGTTCTTTACCTGAACACGCCGGAGAGCGCGGAGGTTGCGGGAGATACCGCAGTGCCGTTTGAAAACAATCTTGCAGAGAAGCTCCAGTGGGCTGTCGATTTGCCCGGCGAGGAGCGTGCGGCGTGGGGCGCGAGAGCGATGCAACGAGTGGAAAAACTCTACAGTTGGAAAATGGTGACAGATGCGTATGAACGCCTGTTTCAAGAATTGACCTCATGAGCATGCTGCCCTGCAGATCCTGGGTAGAAGTGTCGCGGGCGCAGATTGCGGCGAATTTGCAGGCCATACGAAAGGTAGTCGGCGCGGGCGTGGAGGTAATGCCGGTGGTGAAGGCCGACGCGTACCGTCACGGCGCAATCGAGGTTTCTCGCATATTAGAGGAGCAGGGCGCGCGGTGGCTGGCGGTCAGCAATACAGATGAAGGCGTAACGTTGCGCGAGGCCGGAATTGGGGCTCGCATTCTGGTCATGGCGGATTTCCTGCCGTTCACGCGCGAGGCCCTGTTGGCGCACAATTTGACACCGGTGATCCACTCGTTGAACGATATCGCGGAGTTCGACCGGTTAGCGGCGGCGCGGGGCCAGAAATACAGTTATCACTTAAAAGTGGATACGGGTATGGGGCGTTTGGGCGTGCGGGCGGAGGCGGCGAGCATTGCGGAAGCGGTTTTAGCTGCAAAGCACATCGACATGGAAGGTCTGATGACGCATTTCGCTTCGGCGGGTAATTATCAGACCAGCCAGACGGACGAGCAAATAGCGCTGTTCGACGAACTCGCGGAAGGATTAGGGGAAGCCGGAATTTTTCCGAAGCTTCTGCACTTGTCCAGCACGATTCCAGTGGCCTATGGGCGACAACACGCCTGGCGCGGGATGATACGGCCAGGGCACGCGGTTTACGGATATGTCTCGCCCGCGCGGGGAAATGCTCCTCCGAAAATTTTGCAGGTAAAACCGGCGCTGACCTGGCGCGCCACAGTGCTTTCGGTCAAGGATGTTCCGGCGGGTGCGCTGATCGGTTACGGCGGCATGTTCCGGGCCAACCGGCCGATGCGGGTGGCGGTGCTGGCGGCCGGTTACGCCGACGGCATTCCGCATCGGCTGTCGAACCGCGGCAGCGTAATCGTAAAAGGGAAATTGGCGCCGATCCTGGGAGCGGTTTCGATGGACCTGACGTCAATAGATGTGACGCAGTCGCCGGAAACGACGGTGGGGGACGCAGTCACTTTGCTGGGATCGGAGGGCAACGTCAGCATCGACGCGCAGCAAATCGCCAAACTGGCGGGAACGATTTCGTACAGCGTGCTGTGCGGCATTCACGCGCGGGTGAAGCGGGTGTATGTGTGATGTCGGGCGTGCTGTAGCATGCTACAGTCGAATTGAAACCTCCAAAACGCCGGAACATTTGCCAGGAGAATTCCGTCCTGAATGGTTCGGGGAGCTTGTTACATTTTGAAGACAAAGTGGAAAGTTATCATCCTGCTGGGATTACTTGTAGTGATCGCAGGCGCAGTATTCGCCAGTATTCGGATCAGCGAGCGCGGTGTCGTGATCGTCCAGACCTCGAAAGTGGGGCGGATCGATCTGACCTCCGTAGTCACCGCGTCGGGCGAGGTTAAGCCCAAAAACTACATCAACATAGGAGCGAATACGGTGGGCGCGGCCCCGATTACCGAGATTCTGGTGAAGGAGGGAGATCGGGTAAAGAAGGGGCAAATTCTGGCGCGTCTGGCGGATGTGCAGCCTGCGGCAGATCTCAAGTCGCAGGAAGCTGCTCTGAACTCGGCGCTGGCGGATTCCGCGGCAAGCGAGGCAGGGGTGAAGTCGGCCGACGACAATATCGCGGTTTCCGAGGCTCAGGTGGATCATGACCGCGCGGACTTGGACCAGAAGAAATTGGACCTGAAGCGCAGCCAGGATCTGTTTAACGACAAACTGATTGCAGCGCAGGATTTCGAAGCGAAGAAAGTAACGTACGATCTTGCGGTGGCGACGTTGCAGGAGTCGGAGCGAAGGGTAGCGCAGGCCAAATCGCAAAGGGCGCAGGCAGCGGCTCAACTGACATCGGCGCAGAAAAAGATTGCGCAAGCGCAGGCGATGGTCGCGCGGTCGCAGAACGTGCTGTCGCAGTACGATGCTGTCGCGCCGCTGGATGGAGTGGTGACGAACCTGCCGGTTCATGTCGGTGAAACGGTGGTGCCGGGTATTCAGAACTCGTCCGCATCGACGATCATGACCATTGCGGACATGTCGATCATCACGGCGGAAGTGAAGGTGGACGAGACCGACATTGTAGGCGTAAAAATGGATCAGCCGGCGGAAGTAACGATAGACGCGATTCCGAACCGGACGTTCAAGGGGCGGGTGATCGAAATCGGCGATACAGCGATTGTGCGATCGACCGGAGTTGCGGCGTCGCAAAGTCAGACGTCGAGTCAGGAAGCGAAAGATTTCAACGTAGTGATAGCGCTGGATATTCCGGAAGATCTGGTGCGGCCGGGTCTATCGTGCACGGCGAAGATCACGACGGCGGTCCAGCCCAACGCGTTGTCGATTCCTATTCAAGCCTTGACGGTACGTCAAAAAGGTCAACTGGAGCAGCCCAGAGCGGGTCAAGCGAATCAGTTAACACCTGCCGAGCAGAAGGCGGCAAAGGAAGAATTGCAGGGTGTATTCGTGGTAAACGCAGGCAAAGCGCAGTTCCGGGAGGTGAAGACGGGAATTACGGGCGCGACGGACGTACAAGTGGTGAGCGGGGTCAAGGACGGGGATCAAATCATCACGGGCAGTTACCAGGTGATCCGCACGCTTCGCAACGGAGCTAAGGTGAAGGTGGATAACCGACCTCCGGTGGTGGCGAATCCAGTGGCGAGTTAGCGTGGCGGCTTTGGGAACAGCGGTTCAGGAACTCAGCGTTGGACAGCGCCAGGAGCTAGGCGAACAGCTCAAGAGCGAAGGCATTGTCATTCGCACATACGATCTCTGGAAGACCTATATTATGGGCGACCAGGAGATTCACGCGGTCTCAGGCGTCGATATTGAGATCCGTCGCGGCGAGTATGTAGCGATCATGGGCCCTTCGGGATCGGGGAAATCGACGCTGATGAATCTGATCGGGTGTCTGGACACGCCGACCAAGGGCCTGTACTACCTAAACGGGAAGCTGGCGAGCGACATGGAAGACGACGAGCTGGCGCGGATTCGAAATAAAGAGATCGGCTTTGTTTTTCAGACGTTCAACCTGCTGGCGCGGGCGTCGGCGCTGCATAATGTGGAGCTGCCGCTGATTTATGCGGGGGTACCTTCGCAGGAGCGGCTGGGGCGCGCGCGGCAGACCTTGCAGGCGGTGGATTTAGAGCAGCGGATGCATCATAAGCCAAACGAGTTATCGGGCGGGCAACGGCAGCGCGTGGCGATTGCGCGAGCCCTGGTAAACCATCCTTCGATTTTGCTGGCGGACGAGCCGACGGGTGCCTTGGATTCGACCACCGGTAACGAGATTATGGCCCTGTTTGAGCGCTTGCACCGCGAAGGCAATACGATTGTACTGGTCACCCATGAGCAGGACATTGCTACGCACGCGCACCGGATTATTCACATCCGGGACGGCAAGGTGGAGCGGGACGAAGCGACAGGCCACTAAGGCATTAAACATTTGCGTCGACGCTGTCGATGGTATGTTTAGTACCTGAGTTTGCGGAGGAGTTCAGGCGGCTGTTCGCGCGATGCAACCAGTTTCTTCAGATCTATTGTCGCGGCAAAAGCGCCAGGCGGAGTCAGCCTCCGGCGAAACGCCTGCCGAGCGCCCCGCGACGGAGGAAGCTCTCCGCATATTGATGGCGGAGGACAATCAAATCAACCAGCGGGTGGGCATGCTCATTCTGCGGCGTGCGGGGTTCCATATCGATCTGGTCGCCGATGGGAGCGAGGCGCTGGAAGCACATCGGGCCAATCCGTACGATTTGATACTGATGGACTGCCAAATGCCCGTGATGGACGGGTTCGAGGCGTGTCGCCATATTCGTGAACTGGCGCAACCGCAGCCAGTGATCATTGCGGTTACGGCGAACGCATTGGTGGGCGAACGGGAACGATGTTTGAATGCGGGAATGGACGATTATCTTTCGAAGCCGTTCCAAGCTGAGCAATTGGTGGCTGTGGTTAAGAAGTGGGTGGCGATTCGTCGGAGCGGGAAAGCGGGCTAAATCGCCGCCGCTTCACGCGGATAAACGCGGATCGCGACGAAATTGCACTAAGGCCGCCACGCCAAAAGCAGGGCGAAAAGCACCAGCCAGATGAAATCGAGGTAGTGCCAGAAGACCGATACTCCATTGGCGATGACGCGCGTGTTCATTTGATATTTCGGACCGCTTGCCGGCTCTCGCGTGCGGAACAGGAGATATCCCAGGCCCGCAAGCCCGACCACTATGTGAAGGCCGTGCAGACCGGTGAACAGGAAAATAAACCAGGAGTGCGGGTTGCGAGCGAGGACTAAACCAGAATGCAGAATCTGGTACCAGGCGGTGATCTGACCGGCGAGGAACAACAGACCTAAGCCTGTGGCATACGCTGTGAGATGAAAAAAAGCACGCTGATCGTTGCGTATGAGGCGGCGGCGAGCTGCCTCGAGTAGAACGCTGCTGATTAAGAGGACAGCGGTAGTTGCCCAGAGTGTGCCTGGGATTGTGATGTGACCCCAAAACCGAGCGACTTGCGAGCGCAAGAGAAAGGCCGCGATCATCGCGCCAAAAGTCATGGTGACGATAGCGAGCACAATGCCGACGGTCAGAATGGCGAGAGAATTCAGGTCGCGCTCGCGCGTGACGGCGCCGGTTGCGGATTCCACTTCTTTCATTTTCTCGCTATGCCGTTACTGTGCTGTAATCGAGAGACATATATGCGTCCTTTTCGAATGCCGGTTCGGTGTGTTGTTTTGGCGGGCTTGTGTATTGGAATGGCGGCGGCAGCGTCGACCCATTCGCAAAGCACGGACGATCGCCTGCGCGGCGGTTTCCGCAATCCTACCAAAGACGGCTGGATTTTCGTTCACCTGGAGGGCAATCCTTCGGCGATCGGTTTTCAGCATGGATATCTGCTGACGGCCGAGATCGAGGATTCGAAGCGCGCTATCGAGCTCAGCACGACTCATGAAGTGAAGCATTCGTGGACGGAGCTGCGGCAGGTGGCGGAGAAGACTTTTTGGCCCAAGGTGCCGGGCGAATATCGCGAAGAACTGCGAGGTATCGCGGATGGACTGAAGGCGCGCGGCTCGAAACTCGATCTGATGGATTTGGTAGCCATGAACGGGTTCATGGAATTTTCGTACTACTACGACGTGGCGCGCCACAACCAGGCAAAGGGCGTGCCGGCTAGCGTAGGCGAGCATTGCAGCGCGTTTGTGGCGACGGGCCGGTACACGAAAGACGGGCGCATTGTGATTGCGCACAATAATTGGACCGATTACCTGACGGCGACGCGTTGGGACATTATTTTCGACATCGTTCCCAATGCGGGGCATCGGCTGATCATGGATGGCATGCCCGGCCTGATCCATAGCGGAGACGATTTCGGGATCAACGACGCGGGCATCATGATTACAGAGACCACGATTGCGAATTTTCACGGTTTCGAAGAGCACGCGGTGCCGGAATTTGTGCGCGCGCGCAAAGCTATGCAGTATTCGGAATCGATAGACGATTTCACCAGAATTATGAAGCAGGGCAACAACGGCGGGTATGCGAACACGTGGCTGGTGGGGGATCGGAAGACGAATGAGGTTGCGCGACTGGAGCTCGGTTTAAAAAACGTGACGCTGGAGCGCACTAAGGACGGCTACTTTGTGGGTTCGAATTTTCCGATCAATCCCAAGCTGATCAAAGAGGAAACCGATTTTCCGGCTGACGATCCGAATACGCCCGACCAGGTGCGGCATCGCCGCTGGGATGAATTGATGGCGGAAAACAAGGGCCGCATCGACGTGGACGCGGGAAAGAAGTTCGAAACCGACCACTACGACGCGCTTACCAAGCGGATCGACCCGAATGAGCGAACGATTTGCGGACACATCGACAAATCGAGCCGAGGGTTAAAGGGCTGGCAGGATCCCTATGGGCCGGCCGGTGTGGCGGAAGCAAAAGTGGCGGACAGCGCCATGGCGGAAAAGATGTCGTTTGCGGCGGGGATGGGGCATCCCTGCGGTATCGAGTTCCACGCGGCGGAGTTTTTGAAGGCACACAAAGAGTACGCGTGGCAAAGCGGTGTTTTGCAGGATGTGAAAGCGAATCCTTGGACGGTGGTTTCAGCGGCGCGCCTGACGCAAACGGCGATGAAGACGCACTAGAGGCTGTGCAGACGGTCAGTCTCGCCGAACGCGAGGGGCTGGGGCGGCGCTGGCAGCTGGTCTTATTCTTCCTTGTCTTTCTTGCAATCGTAAGCCGCCGGCCCGACGCTTTATCGCACCCGCAGTTTTTTGGGGAAGAAGGTCCTGTCTGGTTTGCGAACGCGTATAACTGGGGCTGGCTGAGTTCGCTGCTTCTTCCGCAGAACGGATATTTTCAGACGCTGCCCCGGCTTGCCGCTTCGCTGGCGCTGCTTGTACCTTTGCATTTCGCGCCGCTGGTGATGAATCTTGTCGGCATCACAATTCAGGCGCTGCCGGTGAATGTGCTGCTCTCTTCCAGATGCGCGGGCTGGGGATCTCTTGCGGTTCGGGGTCTATTCGGGCTCGCCTATATTGCTCTCCCTAATTCGGGTGAATTGAATGTCTCTGTCGGACAGGGCCAGTGGCACCTCGCGCTGCTTGCCTGCATCCTGGTGTTATCGGCTCCCGCGCTAAACCTGGGGTGGCGCATCTTCGATATTTCGATCTTTCTGCTAAGCGGGCTTACCGGCCCGTTCTGCATATTGCTGCTGCCCGTGGCGCTTGTCTTCTGGTGGATGCGTCGCGAAATCCGGCGCATTGTCCCGATCGTTACACTTGCAATCCCTGCAATTATTCAACTGCTGGCGCTGTACCATACAGCCGCCGCAACTCGCGAAAAAGTGGGGCTCGGCGCAAGCCTATCGACGTTGGTCAGACTGGTGTCGGGACAGGTATACCTGGGTGCATTCATGGGAGAAACGTCCCTGGCGACCCGAGGCAGCATGGTTTTGCTTGCTTTGGTCGCGCTCTGCGGAGCGGGGATCATGATCTACTGCTTTCTGCATGCCGAGCTAGAACTCAAGTTATTTCTGCTCTTCGCGGGGGCGGTGTTTGGAGCTTCTTTAGCGAATCCGATGGTCAGTAACGATCGCCCCCAATGGCAAATCCTCGAACTCTCTGGCGGCATACGGTATTGGTTTTTCCCGACGCTTGCCTTCGCGTGGGCCTTAATTTGGTGCGCGACGCGGAGCCGCTCACGGGAGTGGCGATGGACAACGAGAGGGCTGTTGGCCATCCTGTGCGTAGGGGTCGTTGCCAACTGGCAGTTTCCCGCTTATCCAAGCCACCATTTCAAGGAATGGACAAAGAGATTTGCGGCAGCGCCTGCGGGTTCATTCTTCATCATTCCCATCGTTCCCGAGGGCTGGGTTCTGAAATTGAGCAAGAAACCGCCAGACTGCAGCAAATTACCAGTGGGTGAACTTGACGCGCCGCAGGAAAACGCTTTGGTTTCAGGCCAGCTCTCTATAGCCGGTTGGGTAAGCGCGCCGAAGCACATCGACCGCGTATCGATCTATATGGATAAGGTGCTCGCCGGCGCGTTCGCACCCAACGTACATCGACCTGACGTGGACGCTGCAAACCCAAACTCGCCTGACCGGGACAAAGGGTGGGGAATGGTCGCCGACACGTCTCGCCTGAATGCCGGCAAGCACGAAATCGAAGTACGGGCGCGGGAGGTGGATGGCTGCGAGGCCGCGATCGCTCGATCCTCTTTCGAGCTTGTGCCGGGCAAACCGCGATGAAAAAGCGCCTTATTCTGATTGTCGTATGGGCGTTTGCAGCAGTGGCAAGTCTGCCTGTCCTCTTTCATTGGGCCGCTCCTCCTCCGCGAATTTCGAGGACGAATCTTGCTGTCGAATTGGGGTACGCGGCCGCCGCATTGCTCTGCTATTGGATGTACCGATCGGAATCGCGACGGCTTTCGCGATCACAAGCGCTCGCGTTGGCATTTTCGGTTTTCCTGCTGACCAGCGTTGTCAACAACCTGCACAATTTCAACGTGGATCGAGTATCGAACCTATTTCCATACGCGACAAACGAGGTGTGGCAAGAGCAATTGCAGAACAACGTCGTGAACCTGGCGCCTGGCGTTGCTCCCCATTCCTATCGGTTTCTGCCAAACGGGATCGTGCGGTGGATCGAGATGGGTCACGTGCGTTTCAGAGTAGCGGCAGATATCTACCGACTGCTTTCCGGTCTGCTGCTGTTTTATGCGATTTACCGTTATGCGCGTCTGTACACCAGCTTCGTGGGCGGAATACTTGTGATGCTTTTTGTTTCAGTCTTGTATCCGGTCAGCTTTGAACGATACGCGGGACAGCTTACGGACCCGTTGTCGCATTTGTCTTTCGTGCTCGGGTTCGTTTTTCTTGAAACGGAAGATTTCCCGTGCTTGCTTACGACTCTGCTCCTCGGATCGCTGGCTAAAGAAACCGTGCTCGCGCTCTCGGGATATTACGTTCTCTTCTGCCGAAACCAGAAGCATTACGGAATGAAGGCCGGCACGCTTTGCGCAGCAGCGTTGGCGTCTTATTTCGGCGTTCGATTCTTTGTGCTGCACGGGACCATGGCCTATCAACAAGTCAGCGGAGTGAACGCCGATCACATTCTGCTGAACTGGCAGGACCCGCCGTGGCCGGCATTGTTCCTGCTGACGGCATGCGCCTATCTTCCGTTTCTGGCGCTCAATTGGAAACGGACGCCGATCTCGCTCAAGAGAATGTATTTCTATTTGCTGCCGGTGCTGTTCGCCTCAAGCCTGTTCTTCAGTTGGTTGGCTGAAACGCGCAATTTCATGCCCGTGGTCTTTGTGTTGGCGGTGGTTGCGGCGCGCTGTTTCGCGGGAGCTAAGGAACACGAAATCGCTCGGCTGACGTAAGCCGTGATGAAGAGGCACTGAGCAGCGCTACGATGGAGGCGAGAGAGAGGAGAGCCAAAGCCAAAGTTGCATAGTGGACGATGCCGTCCTCTGCGAGCGGCTTGGGAAGTGGCTCAGGCATGAGCAACCCATAAACCAGAACATTGAGCGCGATCTGAAGCGACCCTACCAGCGAGGCAAGCCACGGGGCCACTGCCCAGAGCGCCAATACCGATCCCGCGTATCCGAGCAAGACTATTACGTGTGTTCCTTGGTGAGCATGTAGGCGGCGGCGAGAAGCTTTGGCCACACGTAAAGCTGTTGAGAAATACGAATCCTGAAAGCAGGCAGACCAATAGTACGAGCGTGGCCGCGCGCGGGTTAACTCCGAAGGCGGCGAGGAGGAGCCAGAGCGCGAGAATCCAGAGGCTCTGCAGGATTACACGTACTGAAAGGCCTGCAAGTTCCGCGTAGAGGAATCCTGTAGAGATAACCAGCAGAGCGGACGCACCGGTCAGAAGCCAGGGAATGAGAAGAGTTTTCAGGATGCTTGGGCCGGAAGGATCAAGTTTGCGCCACGTCCAGATCAAGACAATAATTGCCGCAACGGGAAGAAGGAACACGAAAATATGACCGGCGCGCGGCCAAACGAACCAAAGCCAAAACGCGACATATCCAAAAGTTCCGGTTGCGGCGAGTGTCAAGAATCCGGCAAAATCACATCGCGTACTCCTCTATAGACTGCGAAGGCGCAGATGGCAAAAGCGGGAAGCATGGTCACGAAGAAGTGCGAAAGCGTCCTGAGCAGCAGAGGTACAGCTTCGCTGAAGCCTGGGATGGCGGCGCCGGTCAGCAAGGGTTCGCTGAAGGCCAGCCAGCCGCCCGTGTAAATGCCATTGGGACAGAAGCCTTGATTGGCGGCGAGGGGAGCGTTTACGGGAAGAAGCGGGGGTTGGGCGGGCCGCTATGGCGACATGCGCCAAAAGGCAAATGAGCAGTCGAGCACGGCACACGGCGAAGTTACTGCGTTCTGCCGGAAGATCTTTCAGCCGCATCCAGATAGGCCTGCGCTTTTTTCATGAGGCGCAATGCGGCGTCCGATTCGGCGGCATCGTGGACGGATTTCAGCGCCTCGGCGGCTTGATCGAGCTCCTGACGTGCGCCATCGGTCTGAATGTCCCGCGCGAATTCGGCATGGTCGGCCAGAACGCGAACGTGATCTTCGAAAATTTCGAGGAAGCCTCCGTCGATTGCGAGAACGTTTTCGCCGCTGCCGCTTTTATATGTCAAGACACCAGCGCCTAATGCGCTGAGCAAAGGCGCATGGCCGGGGAGAACGCCTATATATCCGTCCTTGGCGGGCAATTCGGCTTCGGTGACTTGTTCATTGACAAACTGGCGCTCCGGCGTGGCGATCTCGAGTTGAAAGGTGTCGGCCATGTTCGAGCGCCCCGGCTACTCGTTCATCTTTTCGGCGGCTTCGAGAACATCGTCGATGGTGCCCTGCATGTAGAAAGCCTGCTCGGGAAGCTGGTCGTGTTTGCCATCGACAATTTCTTTAAAGCTGCGAACAGTATCTTCCAGCTTCACGTATTTGCCGGGGCGGCCGGTGAACTGCTCGGCGACATGGAAGGGCTGGGACAAGAAGCGCTGAATACGGCGCGCTCGCGCAACTGCCTGTTTGTCTTCGTCGCTCAATTCGTCGATGCCGAGAATGGCGATGATGTCCTGCAAATCTTTGTAGCGCTGCAGCGTCTGTTTCACGCGCTGCGCGATGTCGTAGTGCTCTTGACCCACAACGTTCGGATCGAGAATGCGCGAGGTGGACGCCAGCGGATCGACGGCCGGATAAATGCCAAGCTCCGAGATGGCGCGCGACAGCTGCGTAGTTGCGTCGAGGTGGGCGAAGGTGGTGGCGGGCGCAGGATCGGTGTAATCGTCGGCAGGAACGTAGATGGCCTGGACGGAGGTAATGGAACCGCGTTTCGTCGAGGTGATGCGCTCCTGCAGATCGCCCATTTCAGTGGCGAGGTTGGGCTGATAGCCGACGGCAGACGGCATGCGGCCCAGCAGCGCCGAAACTTCAGAGCCTGCTTGGGTAAAGCGGAAGATATTGTCGATGAAGAGCAATACGTCCTGACCTTCTTCATCGCGGAAATATTCGGCGACGGTGAGGCCGGTCAGGCCGACTCGCAAGCGCGCACCGGGCGGCTCCGTCATTTGTCCATAGACCAGAGCGACTTTGGATTTGCGCCAATCGTGCGGGTCGACAATCCCGGACTCCTGCATCTCGAGCCAAAGATCGTTTCCTTCACGGGTGCGCTCGCCGACTCCGGCAAAGACGGAAACACCGCCGTGCTTCATGGCGATGTTGTTGATCAGCTCCTGGATAATGACCGTCTTGCCGACGCCTGCGCCGCCGAAGAGTCCGATCTTACCTCCGCGAAGGTAGGGCTCGAGCAGGTCGACGACCTTGATACCGGTCTCGAACATTTCGAGCTCGGTGGATTGCTCTTCGAAAAGCGGAGCCGGACGGTGAATGGGAAACTTCTTCTCCGTGTTTACCGGGCCCATGTTGTCGACAGGCTGACCGAGGACGTTGAGCACGCGGCCCAAGGTCTCTTTGCCCACCGGAATAGTGATCGGCTCACCGAGATCGAAGGCCTTCATTCCGCGGACCAACCCGTCGGTAGGCTCCATCGCAATCGTGCGAACGCGGCCTTCGCCGATGTGCTGCGCTACTTCAGCCGTGATGTCGATCTTGAAAGGCACGTCGAAACCTTCGCTGGTGACTTGGATAGCGTTGAAGATTTTGGGCACGTGTCCTTCGGGAAACTGAATTTCAATAGTGGGACCGGCCACTTGGACGACGTGACCTTCGGCTATAGCTGCTGTTGCTGTCGGCATAAAAGAAATTCCTTATAACGCTTACTTACGTGCGCGGTTCAGCTTAAGGCGGCGGCGCCGCTCACAATCTCAATAATTTCGCGCGTGATGCCGGCTTGGCGCACGCGATTCAAATTCAAAATCAGATCGTGGATAACATCACCGGCGTTTGAACTTGCCGCATCCATAGCGGTCATTCGCGCGGCGTGATAAGCGGAAATGGATTCGAGCATGGCGCGATAAATCGACATCTCTACATAACGGGGCAGCAGAGCGCTGAGGAGCTCGTGGGCGGGCTGCTCGTATATGTAGTCGATCTGCTCGCCGCCTTGCGGCACTTCGACCGGAAGAATTTTTTTCAAAACGAGGTTGGGCGCCATCACATTTTTGAACTCGTTGACGACGATATAAACGGCGTCCACCTCCGCCTTGCTGTATAGATCGATCATTCGATCCGCGATTTCGGCGGCCTGCTGATAGGCGGGCTTTTCCACGATGCCGACGTGCTCGCCGGTGATGGAAAAACTACGCTTGCGAAAATAATCGCGCGATTTGCGGCCGATGCTCTCGACGCGTATATCGGAATCGCGATGCTCGTCGACGAAGCGCTGGGCCATGCGAAGCAGATTGGCATTAAACGCGCCGGCCAGGCCCGTGTCGCTGCTGACGACGATCATCTGAATGCGTTTTTCTTCGCGCACTTGCAGCAGAGGCAGCTGAGCGGCCTCTTCATTGCCGGCGGCAGCGGCCGCGACATTCGACAGAACGCGCTGCATCATTTGGGCGTAGGGGCGCGACGCGATCGCCCGCTCCTGAGCCCGGCGCAGCTTGGCCGCCGAGACCATCTTCATGGCCTTGGTGATCTGCTGCATGTTCTTGACGCTGCGGATGCGGCGCCGGATGTCGATCAAGCTCGGCATCTTTGGTTAGGCTATAGCTTCCACGCGAGGCTCGGCGTCTTTCGGCTGAGGCTTCTTGCCGTCCGCGCCAGGGTCGCCGGTTTTCTGCGCGGCATCTTTCTTCGCTTCGGGCTTCGCTCCCCTGGCGCTTTGAAACCGCTCTTTGAATTCCTTGAGCGCAGCATTCAACTGGGCCTTGACATCGTCATCCAGTTGGCGCTTGTCGCGAATCACTTCGAGGATTTCGGGCTTGGCGTTGTCGAGGAAATTGTAAAGGTCGGCCTCGAAGCGGCGAACATCCTCAACCGCGATGTCGTCGAGGTAACCGTTACCGGCGGCAAAGATGATAGCCACCTGCTTTTCCACGGGAATGGGAGAGAATTGGCCCTGCTTCAAAACTTCGACCCAGCGCTTTCCGCGATTGAGCTGGGCTTGGGAGGCTTTGTCGAGATCGGAGCCGAACTGCGCGAAGGCAGCCAATTCGCGGTATTGCGCCATCTCGAGACGCAACATGCCGGCAACGGAGCGCATGGCTTTGATTTGCGCGCTGCCGCCGACGCGGCTGACCGAGATACCCACGTCGATGGCGGGCCGGATATTGGAATTGAAGAGATCGGCCAATAAGTAGATCTGGCCATCGGTGATGGATATGACGTTGGTTGGAATGTACGCCGAGACGTCGCCGGCCTGCGTCTCGATGAACGGGAGCGCAGTCAAAGATCCACCGCCTTTTTCGTCGGACAATTTGGCGGCGCGCTCGAGCAGGCGGCTATGCAGGTAGAAGACATCGCCGGGATATGCTTCGCGTCCTGGAGGGCGGCGCAACAGCAATGAAATTTCGCGATAGGCGGCGGCATGTTTGGAAAGGTCGTCGTAAATGCAGACAGCGTGGCGCTTGGAATCGCGGAAGTACTCGCCGAGACAGCAGCCTGCGTAGGGGGCAATGTACTGCATGGGAGCGGGATCGGAAGCGGTGGCTGCAACCACGATGGTGTATTCCATCGCGCCGTGTTCTTCAAGGACTTTCACTACTTGCGCAACCGTCGATCGCTTCTGGCCGATCGCCACATAGATGCAGACGATGTCCTGACCCTTTTGATTGATGATGGTGTCGAGCGCGACCGTGGTCTTGCCGGTCTGACGATCTCCGATGATCAGCTCACGCTGGCCGCGGCCAATCGGCACCATCGCATCGATGGCCTTGATACCGGTCTGCAGCGGCTGCTTCACGGGTTGGCGGTCCACGACTCCTGGCGCCAGGCGTTCCAGTGGAAGGAATTCCTTGGTATCGATGGGACCCTTCGCGTCGATGGGCTGTCCGAGAGCGTTGACGACGCGCCCGATCATGGCGTCGCCGACAGGAATGGACATGATGCGTCGAGTGCGGCGCACCTGATCGCCTTCTTTGACGTTGCCGAAATCGCCGAGCAGCACAACGCCGACCTGATCTTCTTCTAAATTGAGCGCGATGCCGACAGTTTCGGGGCCGAATTCGACCAGCTCGCCCGCCATGACATTTTCGAGACCGTAGATGCGCGCGATGCCGTCACCCACGCTGATGACCGAGCCTGTTTCCGACACGTTCGCAACAGCGTCGAAGTTTTCGATCTCGGATTGAAGTACACGCGAGATTTCGTCCGCTCTGATTTGAGCCATACCTTCCTTTAACAATTCCTTCTAAAGATGCGCGACCAATCGCTGATGCATGCTTTCGAGCTTGCCCCGGAGCGTAGCGTCGTACTCCTTTGAGGCCACGCGCGCCCGCACACCCGCAAGCAGCGCGGGTTCCACTTTATAATGCGCCCGGATGAATTTACCAAGCTTTGTTCCCAGAACGCGTTCGATATCTTGCCGCTGCTGGGGGTTTAATTCTCTGGCGGACGAGATGTCGGCGGGGATCCAGCCCAGGCGTTCATCCACCACGATCTCAAATTTCTGCCGCATGCCGGACAGCTCGTAGGTGCGGCGATGAGAGATGAGCACCAGGAGAAAATTGCGAATGATGCGATGTAATCCAAGCCGATCGGCGAGCGTGGATATCACAGCTCTTTTCCGAGCCTTGCTTACCGCGGGCGAGAGCACTGCGCGCTCGAGATCCTTTGACTCGGCGAGCAACGCTTCCGCGGCGCGAAGCTGCGTGACCGCGTCTTGCGGAGATAAGGCCGGAGTTCGGCGCGAAAACTATTTCCGCGAGGGCATTAGCGTAATGCGAGGCGAGGGCAGTCATTAGTTCTTTCCCCGCTCGACAAGATGGACGAAGTCTTGCAGTACATCGTCCGGCTCGCCCGATTTAAAACGATCCCGCAGCCGGCGCTCGGCGAGCTGCAAAGCGAGCTCGGCGGTATGGCGGCGGATCTGCTGAATGCCTTCGTTGCGAAAAGCTTCGACTTCGGCGCGGACGTTGTGATGGATGTGCTCGATCTCAGTTTCGGTATCGCGCCGGACCAAGCGATGTTCGCGCTCGAGCTCGCCCGCCGATTGCTCGCGAAGCTTTCTTACTTCGTCGGAGAGAGTGGCCATTTTCCGGTCGATTTCCGAGTACCGGAATTCGGCCTCTATCTTGAGACCCGTGGCGTCCTTGATGGCCTTTTGAATTTCGGCTGAACGCGCGTTGAAAAATGCAGGCCCGTACTTATAAATCAGATAACCAAGCCCAACGGCGAAGATCAGCGTGTTGGCAATTTTCCAGCGAGTGACGGCGTCGAGCGCGGCGGTCTGCTGCTCGCGTCTTTCCTCCTGTCGCGTGTCCTGCGCCGATGCGGCGGAAAGAAAAACGATGCCCCAAAGAGCAGAGAAAGGGGCGCACGACGCAAAGCGGGCACTATGCAGCTCTCCGTTTCAGAACCGAGCTGATGATGTATTCGCTCAGCGGCTCGACGCTGGCATTGAGCTGCGACTGTGCGCTTTCGGCTTCGGCTGCGATCTGAAGCCGCGCCTCTTCAATTTTTTGGTCGGCTTCGGCGCGGGCCTTTGCGACTGCTTCCACTTGCTCAGCCAGCCACTTCCGGCGCAACGCTTCGTGCTCCTGGTAAATCTCGGCGCGGGCTAACTGAAGGGCATGTTCAAATTCGGAGGTCTTCTTTTCGGCCGCTTCGAAAGCGCGTTGGGCCAGCTCGCGGACGCCTTCAGTCGCCTTCTTTCGCTCTTCTAGAATTCTGGCGAGCGGCTTGAAAAAAACACGCTTCAGGTACTGGGTCAAGAGAATAAAGAAAACGATGGTGGGCACCGCTTTCAGCAGCAAGTCACCGAGGGCCTGTAAGGTCTCAAACATGAAGCTTATCTAGGGCAGGAAGAGGAGCATGAGGTCCTGGCTAGTGAGCCGAGCACACCCCGGCTCCCGCGGACTTTCCCTATTGAATTTACGCTAACATACTCGATTGCTTATGACGGTGGAAGATTGCCGCCGCTTCTTCGCCGATGAAGTCCGGTTCGCCGGGGGGCCGGCAGCGCCCGCTTTGATAGAAGCTTTTGCGCGAGTACCCAGGGAGAAGTTTTTGGGTCCTGGGCCGTGGCAAATTGCATGCCTCGATGGTCTGGGGAGCGGCGGAGTTGGCTATACGGCTACGGAAGATCCCCGCGATGTGTATCACAATGTATTGATCGCGCTGGATGCGAGCCGCCACATAAATAACGGGCAGCCGAGCGCGCTGGCGCGATGGATCAATGCGCTCGATTTGAGGACGGGGGATCGCGTATTTCATGTTGGGTGTGGAGTGGGCTATTACACGGCGATCATGGCCGAGGTGGTGGGGAGCGGCGGAGCTGTTGTCGGGGTGGAAGTCGATGCGGAGCTGGCGGCGCGCGCCAGGCAGAATCTCTCCGGGTATCCCAGCGTCACGTTCTATGAAGGCGACGGCGCGGAGCTCGATCCAGGCGTCTGCGACGCGATGCTGATCAACGCCGGGGTAACGCATCCGCATCTGCCCTGGCTTGACCGGCTGGCGGAGGGCGGCCGAATCGTTCTACCGCTTACTGCTGCTGTAGCCGGTATGAATGCCGGCATGGGGGTGATGGTAAAGATCGCTCGCGAGCCCAACGGACTTTCCGCCCGAATCATTTCGGCCGTTGGTATTTATTCGTGCACGACGGTCCGTGATCCCGATTTGGAAGCGCCTTTGAAGAACGCGCTCGAAAACAGAGAGCTGCTGAAGTTGAAATCGGTACGCCGGGATGAGCACGAGCAAACGGACACGTGCCTGGTCCACGGGCGGAACATTTGCCTGAGCAGTGCATCTTTAACGTGATGAACCGCGCCGATCTGCAATCCTTCTTAAACTCGGAAACGCCGCTTCCGCGGACAACAACGCTGGTGCGTGAAGGCGGGCTGCGCGCTGTCTTGTTCCACTTGAACGCAGGCGAGGAGCTTCCGGAACACCACACGCGCGGAGCGATTACGGTTCAATGCCTGGCGGGCGAGTCGATGTTGGCGGCTGGTGAGGAGCGTGCGGAGATGAAGCCCGGTCTGCTGATCAGCCTGGGGCCGGGCGCGCCTCACAGCGTGATCGCTCAGGAAGACAGTGTGCTGCTGGTTACGATTTCGGAGCAGATTGCGCCGCAACCTTAGGCTCCGCGCGCTCACGCGTTTGCTTACGCTCCTCGATGCGCGTGAGGAAATCCCCGCGTTTCATGGTGTACCACACCGGAGCGCCTTCGAGCAGGTAGGACACGCCACCTTGCAGCAAGGGCGCCACCTCGGCTTGGTAGCCCTCCGACTCCAGTTGGTTGAAGAGCCGGTAGACGTGATCGAGCACCCAACAATCCTGGTCTTCGCGGAGCCAGTAAACAAGTTGCTCTTTGAACTCGAGCAATAAGGCGCGGCGCTCCGACGGGCTGCTGTCCACAATCCAGGCGGCCAGATTTTCGACGCAATCTCCGCGGAGAAGAGGTTCCCGATGTTTGTAGAACCTGTTTATAGCCTGACGGAAGAGCCGGTTGTTGTTCTTGAAGCGTGCCACGAACGCCGCTTCAGCCGCGCCATACTGCACACGCCAAAGTTTGTGCTCAAACAATAGCTGGATGTGCTTGGCGGCGGAGGAGTCTTCATCAACGATAGAGGCCAGAAGGGACGCCGCCTCTTCGGTGACCCTCCAGTAAGGATGCGCAAACAGCACTTCAAATATGGCCTGCAGATCGCCTTTCGATGCGTTTTTTGCGGAATCCATGCAATCTGAATTCACCGCGAGCCGATAATAGGAATCGAGCGGATCCGGAGTGTCGTCCGCTTTCGGAATGACTTTTCGCGCCAGCAGCTCTTTTCGCTGGTTGTCGGTCTGCCGCAACGAGTCATGCGCCTCCCGTATATCCGGCGATACGTCTGCAGGCGGCTCCCGATCCCGAATGAAGTAGTGGATGGCTTTGAGCCAGCGCACATCCATCCGGTTGAAATCCCAGATCGGATTCCAGAAGAGGCTGGACGCATCCACTGCGTTCATAACCTCGAGCCGATCGAATGTCTCGGCATCTTTGTCTTGAAGCGCCAATCCGATAAGCAGATCTCCGAGGGCTGAGCGGAATGGGTAGGTTTTGCCGTTCGCGAGCAAGTTGAGGTATTTGGCCTGTATCAAGCTGGGACTGTCTGCATAGATCTGCTGAATGGCGTAAGCGCCAAGCTCCTGGTGATTCAAATCCTCATCGGACATCAGCTTGTAAATGGCCTCCAGGCGGGCATCCTCGCGGGTCTCGAGAAAATCGTCGGCGAGCGCTTTGGCCATGGTGTTTCGCAGCACGTAATCGTCTGTGCGCAGAAAATCTTCCTGGATCTCGGGCCAGTCGTTGCGGTGATATTCGACCAGCAGCCGGATCCCGCCGTATTGCGGCTTGGTCATGTAGAGGCCTTTGATCAGCCCCGCGAGTTTTTTGGGTGCAATTCGCTCCGCCTCCGCGACCCAGGCTGCGCAGGCCGTTTCCGAATCTTCCGATGGCCGCTCGCCGAGCGCAATGGTCACGAGTTTGGCGAGCTGATCGAGCTCGAGCCGGTCTTCAGGCTTGAGCTCGTCTTTGTGCCGGACCAGATAGTCGAGCAGTTCGACGGCATCGGCATAGCGGCCGCTTTCGACCAGGTGGCGAACGCCGTGGCGGAAAGCGTATCGCCGATAATCCGCCAAACGCAGGTTATCGCGGACGTACCGCGCGCACTGATTCCAGCAATAATTCGCCAGCCGTTGGTGAGCGTCCTTTACGCTCACGTTATAGGTTTTGTTGCGCGCGCGATCGGAAAGCCACTCCAAAATCGAAAGGTGAAAAGGGCGATAGCGGCCTTCGACACAAGGAAACAAGGCGGCCAGAGGGTCGAAGAAATCCGTAATCTGGCGGTCGGTCCACTTGAAAATCTCCGCGACGATCTCTTTCCGCAGGAAATCGTACGCTGCGGTCAGAAGCCCGAGCACCGGCTCGACATCAGACTGGTAATCCTTGAGCTTCGGGAACTGGCGTTGGAAGAACTGATAATAAGCGCCGCTCAATCCCTGCGGAAAATCCTCTACCTCGTCAACTGACAGATGACCGCGCTTCAGCTCCTCGCAAACCCAATGCGCATACAGGAACACGCCTTCGCTGCGGTCGGCGACGGCGGTAGCGGCGCTCGCTCGCAATTCAGCGTTATCCGTCAAAGGCTGAAGTTGTTTCGATGCATATTCGCGGATGTCATCGACGTTTTCCGGCCGCGAGGTCTCGAGGTCGATACCGTCCATTTCCTGCAAGGGATCTGTGACTTCGCGAACAGGACGAGTGGTGACAATCAATCCCAGCCAGTCCGGAGACTTTCCGAATTCGCCCGCAATCAACGACGCGAGATCATTCTCGTCCTCGGCGTTGGCCTCATCGAGCGCGTCAATGACGATAACGACTTTACGTCCGGGATCGGGAACCTGGGCGAGCGGCTGAAGAATCAACTGATCGAAAAGCGCTTGGGCATTGCCGTTGGCGATTAAGGATTCCAGATTATTCAGGGCGCCGAGTTGCTGCTGATAAGCCGGCAGCTGTTTGGATAACTGATAAGCAATTGAAGCGACGCAGCGGCGTGGATCGGCCTTATCTTTATCGCCGTAACGGCAGATATGAAATGCAGCCACTCCCTCCCGTGTGGCGCAAAGGTAAGCGGCAATGGCCGATTTGCCGGTGCCGGCCAAACCCGTGATGCCGAAAATTCGCGAGGTCTTGGGCTTGGCCAGCCATTGGTCGATTTCGTCGAAAACCCACTTGCGGCCGGTGAAACCCGGGAAGTGTACTCTGATGTCCGCGCCGTATTCGAGGGGTTTAAGGCAGTCGAGGAGGCGTGAATCCAGGGTATCGAACTTAGGGGGATCCTGACTTTCCAAGGCGTCCGCGAGCGTCTGGAATTGATCCTTGTAGCGGCCTTCTCTCTCGGGCAAGGGCACGCAATCGTGCATGTCGACCCGCTGGATTCGATAGATGGACAAGGGCGGCTGGTACCAGACGACGATGACGGGAAACACCAGCACCTTGAGATCGAGCGCGAGTTGAAGCTCGTTGAGGCAATAGCCCTCCTCACGGCCTACCGAATGAGGCGTGATGAGCAGGATGAAGCGTCCAGATGGGCCGCGCGCCCACTCGACGCCTTCCGCGATTCGCGTATTCCAATCTACGCCGGTTTTCAGTCGATCGAGATCGAGCCAGACTTCGTGCCCACGCTTCTCAAGGTCCTGCTTCAGGCGCGTCGCGAGAGGGGCACCGGCGTCGTCATGTCCATAGCTGAGAAAAATGCGGCGCCGGCGGTCTTCCGGAAGGTTGCCGCTGGTTGCTTCTGCTTCCATGTTGCTTGGATAAGAATATATCCCAAGCGTCGGCAGGCCCTGGGCTACAGCCGCGAGCTTATCCGCGGTTTCAGCGGCTGCGGAAGCGTAGAGCCAGCAGGCCCAGCATCCCGATCGCGGCGAAACTCCAGGCAGCGGGTTCGGGCGTAGGCACGAGTGCGCCGAAGAGTCCATCAACGCCCACGTTGGGTCCGGCTGTAAAGTACAAGGCGTTCGGAATGCTGCTCGCGACTCCTGGGTCGAAGTCGAGGGCCCACAGGCCGTTAATGGTGATGGGATTACCGTGGGAATCCGTCAGCATCCCCAAGAAAGAGCCGCCGGTAGTAAACGCGTCAATCGTGCCGCTCGCGAAATTTCCGATTAGAAGATCGCCGCCAAAAGAGCCGAAGGATGCGGGCGCTTGTGTGATTCCCCAGGGTCCATCCAGCGGTCCGTTTGAAGCCACACGCTGCAGGAAATTGCCGCTGGTGTCGAACTCGTCAACGAAGCCACCGCCGCCGGGAATCGCTACCGGCGTACCGGGAGTAACCTTCGCATACTCGACGTAGAGATTCCCATTCAGGGTCTGGACGTTAAACGGCGCATACCCGGGGGGAAGAGTCGAATCCACGAACTTCCCCGCCAGGGTCGGCGCGTAAGTCGAATCGAATGCATTGATGGTGCCTCCGGCGATGAAATTCGCCGCGTACAGCGTGTTGTTAGCCAGAGCGAGGCCGGTATAGTTTGCACCCGCAATCGTGACCTTAACCACAGCCGGACTGGTGCCGCTCCAAGCGTCGATGGTGCCACCGAGCGTATCGAAGATGAAAGTTGCACCAAAAGGCGTTCCGGCGGCGAAGACTTGGCCGGTGGGTCCATTCGGTGCACCAGGGGGAACGGCGACAACCAAGGGAGTTGCAACCGGGAACGGCTGCCCGATGCCGTTGTAAAGAGTGGCAACGCCCGTGGCTCGGTCGGAGACCCAAATGGGACTTGTAGCACTGAAGGACATACCCCACGCGTCCTTGAGATTCGGGTCGGTAAATGATGCGACGCCGGGAATATCGGCGGTGAGATTGATCTGAGCGAACGAACTGGCGCAAATCGATCCCGCTTGAAGGACCAGGAGAAATGTGAGCGTGCAGACTGTATTCAGCTTCATGAGCGCAGAACCTCCTCAAGAAGTGCTGCATAGGGAGACTCGTTTTTTTACGCGATCACACCAAATTAGTGCGCGCGGAGAATCGAAAAAGTACTAGCGGGGAGCCGCGGTACTACTGAGAGGAGAACTGTCTTACGACAACGTTGTCGTGTTCATCGAAGACGCGAACGGCGACTAACTGCCCGTCGCTGGCTTCCAGTTGGTACGTCAGCGTTTGCGAGTCGGTGACTTTGTTGACGGGTTCGAGCAGTATCCAATCGCCGCCGTCAATGGAGTATTCGGCTTTGTCGATCCAGCTCAAGCGCGTCTTTCGCTGTGAAGCGGATTTGGCGGCGGCCGCCGCTGCGATCGATCTTGACGTCGATAATTTCGGGCGGCGTGTTGTCGATGGTGAATGGATCGCTGTCCAGGGATGAGGTGAGCGCATCTGCCGGAGTGTTGCCCGGCGCATCGCTGGCGGTCACGCGCGCCACGTATTCGCCATCGGGAAATGCGGCGCTATCGAATGCGTAGTAGCGGTCCTGCAGCTTGTCTTTCAGAGTGCGCCAAAGCGAGTCGTTCTTTCCGCGGATCTCGACCTTATAAATCAGCGGGTCGCCATTCGGATCGCTGGCGCTCCAGCGAACCGTGAGATAGCCCTTGCTGTATTGCAGGGTGGCGCTGGCGGCGGCTTCCGAGTCGAGGCGATTGCCGAAGTGGTCTTCTTTTGGCCAACGGGCGGCAAGCGTCAAGGTGGCAGGCGAGCCGGACGGCATGACCGATCTTTCCAGAGAGCGACGTGCTGGGGGCTTGGCGATAGTTGAAAGGCGCGATATCGATCTGATGCACATTCGGGCGCGATGTTCTTGGGCAGATAGGCGATGTCGACGGCGCTCAATTCGGGCGATTCGTCTCGCCAGTCGTCAATTGAAGGTGAGCCGATATTGCAGGAATCGCGCGGGCGGCGATTCGATCTGGCCGCCCAGATCGCGTAACGGCGACTTTGTTCCAGGGGCTCCAGTTATTTTCAGGATTGTTCAGATTGCCGCTGCGCGTTTCGACAGAGATCGCGCCGCCGTGCAGCGTCGAGGTGAGATGGACCTTGCCCCAATACGCAAAATCGTCAGCGTCAAGAACATCGCTCTCGAGCGTGCCGGTGATCTCAAGGCCGGGCCCGATGGAGTAGAGATTGCCCACATTACCCGTCGCCGCATACACAATGCCATTCTGCCCTGCAGAAAAGCGGTGACCTGCGTCGGCGGGGCATTCAGGAGCTGGGTAGAGAGCTGATCGGAATCGACGCGATAAACGATTCCTTTGTTGCCGGTGCCGAGCAGCGGCTTGCCGGAAGCATCGAACGCAATGGCGTAGACCAGATCTGTGGGAGAGCTCCAGATGCGCTCGGCGAAACCGTCCTTCTGAATGCGATAAAGATCCGAACCGCCGGTAACGGCGGCGCTCAGGGAACCCATGGCCGGCGGCGGGCTGGGCGGGTTGGTGCCCGTAGTGTGGCGCGCCGGTGGGCGGCACGGGGGCGGGAGTCGAGGGAAGGACGGGCGCCGGACCGGTGACGGAAGACTCGCCGGCTTGCTGCCGACGGCGGCGGCGTAGATGACGCCATCGTGTTCTGCGACGGCGGTAACTTCGCGCTTGTCCGTCTGATAGAGGACGAAGCTCTCGCCTTTGGGCGTGATGCGAAGAACCAGGCCACTCGGTTCGGTGCCGACGATCAGGTTGCCGGCGTCATCGATGATCATGCGAGCGCGCGTGCGTTTCTTCGGTGTCGAAAAATTTCGAGCCTTTCCCGTCGGGAGTGACGCGGTAGATGAGACCGGAATCGCCGGTAGCGACAAAGAGATTGCCGGAATGGTCGAAGGCCATGGCCCAGACGTATTTGCATTTGGGATCGAAGAAGAGCTGCGGCTTACCGGTTTTATCGATGCGATAAATCTTGGCATCGGGAAGCACGGCGGCATAAACGCGATCTTGCGGAATCGACAGCCAGGGCGTGAATTTCGAGACCGGTGATTTCGGCGAAAACTTTAGGCTTGCCATTGCGCGGAAGAGCGAAAACTTTGGCGGTAGCGGCGGTGGGCGCGCCGCCGGCGTAATAGAGGGTGCCCTTCGAATCCTGCGCGACGGCCCACAGATAGGGAACGCCGGTGCTGTCGAGCTCTTTGAATTCGGGCGCGAGCGTCACGTGTCCATCGCTGCGGATCGAAAGATGTTTCGGAGTGCCTCGCGCGAATTCAGCCTGATCGGATTGTTCCCAGACGTGAGTATCGACGGCGACACAGAGGAGAGGCGCCGCCGCGAGCAAGAGTAAAGCCGCGGCCGGGCACAAGCCCGAGTGATTGCGCATGAGATAGTGTGAAGATCCTTCAGTTTACGTAAATTTTCAGCGAGTAATTGCCGGTAACGACCACGTCGAAGGGTACAGAAGTCTGCTCATGCGCGCTTTCCGGCGAGCTGACGAACTGGTGATTGGTGGCGCGGCCGCTTTGCATGACGTTGAGGACGGAGGCGGGCAGACTGGGCAAGACTTTTTCATCGGAATAAACGGTTGGCTGCGGATTCGATGAGCGAAACATAAAGGCGGTTATTGCTGCGCTCTTCATTCAACATGGCGACGGTCTGCGGAATATCTTCAATGCGGTTGAGAGAGCTGGCGATATTTTGAAATCGGCTGAGCGTTTCGGCGTCGCTGAACAGGATCTGGTGCTCGCCGCGCGGAAGGCCGGCGGGAATCTTGACGTTAACGGTGCGCTCCATGCGATCGCCGTGATACGGCCGCAGGAAAACCTTAACCGGCACTTCGGTTCCGGGCGTCACCTTGTTGTCGGCAATCCACGCGGATTCGATTTGAGCAATGCGGCGCTCGGGAAGCAGATCGACGCTGACATCGACGGCGTTCAGCTTGGGCATTTTGTCGGAATTGACGAACAGCCGATTGAACTTGTCGCCCCACCAGCCAGCCAGCAGCATGGGGGTTGGAATTGGCGTTTCGGCCGGAGCCTGCATGGTGGTGAGCTCGATCGGATGCTGCCCTTCCACTTGCAATTCGCCGTGCAGCCGGTAGGTGGCTTCTTCAGAGAAGTCGTTCAAATTCGAAAGCGAGTTGAAGAGCGTGGCCATCATGAGGTAAGGGGTCCACTTCTGGTCGACGAAGACGTTGAAATGGAAATCCTGCGCTTTGCGAAGGCTGTTGTCGAGATTGCGGGAGCAGACGTGCATAGTGACGGGGATCATTTGGGCGGTCGCGCCCAGCTCGCCTTCGATGGCGCTGTGACGATCCTGACGCGAGAGCGCCGACGACTTCCGTTGCGTTGCCCATTTTGGTGGGCTGGTAGGAAGAGGCTAGGGTGGTGACGATCTCATCTTTGGCAATGGGCATGTCGACGGCGCCGAGGTTGAACATAGGATGTCCAAACGCGAGAATGCGCTTGCCGTCGTTGTAGGTGACGGTGCCGCCGCCGGTCATGGTCATGTCGCCGGAAACCAGGACGGCGGCTATGCTTTCGCCGGGCTGCATGGAAGTAGCCCAATCCTTCGCGGGCTTCGCCGAATCCAGCGCACCGCCGGCACCGCCTTGCGAAACGGTAAGGCCTAGCTGCTGGAAGATGGGAGCAAACTGTTTCACCGCCTGATCGGTAAAACCGGACATCGAAATGGGGGTGGCGATCGGCGCGATGGTGGGAGTTTCGGGCAGACTGCCGGAGAATCCCGCGGCCATGACGCGTTCCGCGAGATCTTTGGGCAAAGGCAGGGAGGCGTTTGCTTCGATCTTATCGGGGGTACGCCGATCGGACGGACGCGTCTTGTCGAATTCGTTTACTTCGAGCATTAATTGGATGGGCGTAATGCCGCAAATCGCATCGGGCGAAAACACGCTGATCCGCAGAGAGATTGCGCCGACCAGCTTTCCGTCGATATAAACCGGGCTGCCGCTCATGCCGCCGGCAACGTTGGTGCGCTCGGCTTTGCCGGTTAATTTGGCAATGATGATGTCTTGCTTGGGGCCCCACATGTTCTGCCACACGCCGATGATTTCAACCGGCATGGGCTCGGGCTTGCTGCCTTGAAAGACGGTCCAGGCGACGCCCTTCATTCCCGGTTTGAGGGCGCTCTCCGGGAAGAGCTCTACCTTTCCCGCCTTTGGCGGTACCGTCATATTCGGAATGCCGCCGCCAGGAACAGCGGCGGACAGGGCGATCGCGAGCGAACACAAGAGAACCAGGAAGCATGGAACGGAGCGGCCGCTTTGGTGCGGTCTTTGGAGCATGAAAATACCTTCTTCCGGGACCAGAGTCGATCTCAGGCTAACGTCAAGCCGAATCGGTCACCAGTGATCCCTATTATCCCGCAGTGAAAGCCAGGGTTTTTGGCAGGTGAGGAAGCGGCCTGTTATACGTAGTTAGACGCGGCCGAGCGGACGTGAAGTTTCCGCAGCGTTAATCTCTTTTCATTGTGATGCTTTTTCCGGCTGCGAGATATCAAATGGAAGAGAATGATGCCGATGCTTCGCCATGCACTGACCTTTTCAAATTCCGTTTTTTTATGCGCCGCACTTGCGGTGGGATTGGCCGCGGGTCAAAAGTCGGGGAAAAGCGGGAATGCCGCGAAGGGGAAAGAAGTGTTTCAACAATGCGCGCTTTGCCACACCGTGGACACTGCTGAAAAGAAGATGGGGCCATCGCTGAAGGGCTTGTTCAAACGGAAGACGTTGACGAACGGCAAGCCGGTGAACGATGCCAACGTGATCGCGCAGATCAATGCCGGGGGCAATGGGATGCCGCCTTACAATGACATTCTCACGGCCGAGGACAAAGCGAATCTTCTGGCCTATTTGCATACGCTGTAGGGGCGAACGCGTCTGTTAGAGTGTTAGTGGCCTTGCGCCGATCCGATCGCGTCCCCATCGTCTAGCCCGGCCTAGGACACCGCCCTTTCACGGCGATAACAGGGGTTCGAATCCCCTTGGGGACGCCAAAAACAATCGATAAGTCAGCAGCGATTTTGGGCCCATTCGGCTCGTGTTACAAAGGGAAGCTATATGCGCCAAGCCGCTTCTTCTTTGCTAGCCATCGCCCTCGGTTTCGGCTTGTTGTCGGCTCAAGACACCGCTCTTGAGACAATGGCTGTACGCACTTAATGGGGGCAAGGATGCCTCCGACCGATTCTAAGAACACATTACCTTAACTCTCAATCTGTAGTTCTGAAAATTTCTAAATCCGTAGGCCTGACGTTGGAGAACTTCGATCTTGTTGTGGAAGCCTTCGGTGATGGCGTTGTTGCGGGTGAAGCGCCACATGGTGGCGATCTCTTCCCTCCAGGCATAGAGTGTATGGCCCAGCGCCACCAGGGGCGCGAGCCCGCAATAACGCAGGGCGGCCACCTGACGGAGGAAGCGGCTTGCCAGCTTGCGGCAGCGTGCCTGGTTGCAGCGTTTCTCCAGCAGCAGATACGAAAGCCGCTGCTTAAAGCGGTAGATCTGCTCCAGGGCCGGTATGCGGCGTAGGTAATCCGAGAGCCTGGTATGCTGCTCAACGGTCAAATTATGGCGGTGCCGACGCATGAGCGATAACCGGCCGCGATTTTTCGCGCCCACGGGATCGAGCTCCTTCCAGCAAGTCAGAAAATGATGATTGACGGTCCGGATCACATGAAAGCGATCCGCCACGATGCGTGCCTGCGGAAAATGTTTCCGCACCAGCGCCCGATAGGCCGCCGCCAGGTCCATGCAGACCACCTCCAGCAGATGCTTGCCTTCGAGCCGATGCAGATAGCTCTCCAGCGCCGTCTCGCTGCGGCCCAGCACCACGTCATACACCTTGTGATTCCTCAGATCGCAAAAGGTGGTGGCATATCCGCGGCGCCGCGTGAAGAAATGTTCGTCAATACCGAGCACGCGCGGGCATTCGCGGCTGATGCGCTCGCCGGCCAACTGACCTAGGTAAGCGCCGAACCAGCGCTCCACCGTGGCGCTGGCTAGGTGTTCGCGCTGACCCAAGCGGCTCCGGCTGATGCCCTCAAAATGCTTCTGGCAAACCGCCCGCCGGAATGGTTCGCTGGCTCTCTGTCTCGGCAGTATGCCGGGGAAACGCTGCCAGAAGCTGCGGCCGCAGGCCCGGCACACCCATTTGCGCGTTTCTAACTCCAGCACGCAGTGCCTGCTCCCCCAGCTCTCGTGCCGCGGGCGACGGATGCGCCGGTCCTTCAGCCGCAGCTTCTCCCCTCCGCAGTGCGGACACTCAATCCGGCCCACAAACCGCACACTGATCCGCACCTGTCCCGCCACCTCCTCAATAGCTGTAATCTCGTATTCGGGCAAGCCCAATATCGCCTCTGGTCTGATCAAAACATTTCCTCACAAACATGTTTTATCAGTCGGAGGCTTGGCTTGCCCCCATTAACGAGCTAGAACCAACTAAAAACCAGTGGCCCTGTCAATCGTGTCCTTCCTGGTAGCATGGAATCGCCTGCTTAAAGCACGACATTCGAGGAGTGTGGATTGTGATCGATCTAAGAGAGGTTCGTTCTGTAACTGAGTTCCAGCGGAACATTAAAGGTTACGTTGGACTGCTTAAGAAGAAGAAGACGCCCCTGGTTCTTACCGTGAACGGCCGCGCGGAACTTGTCGTCCAGAATGCGGAGAGCTATCAAGAAATTCTCGAACGCCTGGAGCGGGCTGAGACAGTTGCGGCGATTCGGCGAGGTATGGAGCAATTCGATAGCGGCGAAGCTGTCTCATTAGAGGGTGCGGAAAAGAAGCTTCGGAAGAAGCATGGCTTTTCGCGTTGAAGTTTCTCCGCAAGCTTTCGAGGACCTGGATCTTATCGCCCAGTACATCAGAAAACGCGGAAGCTTTGAGAGTGCTGAGCGCTGGTTCAACGGCATCATAGACGCAATCCGAAGTCTCGAACAGTCACCCCGCCGCTGTCCGGAGGCGGACGAGTCAAAAGACTTGCAATCCGAAATCCGGCTTCTTCTTTACGGAAAACGGAACCGGCGTTATAAGATCTATTTCGCAATCCACGAAGAAGCTAAGACGGTCCGAGTCTTCCACGTTCGGCACTGGGCTCGGAAGCCAGTGAACGCGAATGCTCTTCGGAAGTTAATTGACGATATTGAGGGGTGTCCGTAGAGTTCGGGCATCTATTGTTGCGTACTTATTAACCGATTTTCTCCGGATCAGCGGTCCACCCGCGCGATAGACGCCAAAAACAATCGATAAGTCAGCAGCGATTTTAGGCCCATTCGGCTCGTGTTACAAAGGGAAGCTATATGCGCCAAGCCGCTTCTTCTTTGCTAGCCATCGCCCTCGGTTTCGGCTTGTTGTCGGCTCAAGACACGGCTCTTGACACAATTCACCGGATCAAGACGGAAGCGTTCGATAATTCGAAAGTGATGCGGCATCTGGCGTACATTTCCGATCGGTACGGACCGCGGCTTACCGGCTCGCCCGAGTTTAACGAGGCTGCGGAGTGGGCTATGGCGCGCTTGCGAGAGTACGGTGTCGCGAATGTACATGAGGAGAAATGGGGGCCTTTCGGCAGAAGCTGGTCCATCGAGAGCTATTCAGTTGAAATGACCGCACCTCGTTACTCGCATTTGGTTGCGGCCCCGCTTGCCTGGAGCGAGCCGACGAAAGGGCCGGAAAGTGGAGATGTCTTATTCGCACCGTACCTGTCCGGAAATATCTTCGATATAAAAAAGAACAAGGATGCGTTTGAGCGTTACCGTCAACAGTGGCACGGCAAGCTGAAGGGCAAAATCGTTCTGGTATCGGAAATAAGCCAACCGAAACCGGTCACTCGCCCTATTTTCCGGCGCTACACGGATGCGGAACTCGCTGAGATCGCGAAAGCTCCGGAACCGGCAGTACGCCGCAACGTTCCGATCGACGAGGTGAAGGTGCCGGACGATCCGGAAGAAGCCGGAAAGTACTTTCAGAGCCTCTCAAGCGCCACGATGGATCAGCTCATCGACGAATACTTCAAGTTGATCGAGCAGCAAGGGAAATTTTTTCACGATGAGGGCGTTATGGCCGTGATTCGCGCGGACAATCGCGCGCACGAAGGATTGATTTTCGTCGAACAAGCTGGCTCGCACAAGAGCAGCGAGGCAATGGCGCCTGCTTCGTTTATAGTCACCGAAGAGCAATACTCGCGCATGACGAGGTTGCTGGAGGATAAGCAGCCGGTGGCGATGCGGGTGAACCTCGCGGCCAAGATTTCGCAGAACGATGTTGACGGGCAGAATATTGTCGGCGAGATTCCCGGGCAGAAGAAACCGGATGAAGTGGTTATGATCGGAGCGCATTTCGATTCGTGGCACTCCGGGACGGGCGCCAACGATAACGGAGCCGGATCCGCAGTGATGATTGAGGTGATGCGGATCCTGAAGGCGCTGGATCTCAAGATGGACCGCACTGTTCGCATCGGGCTGTGGAGTGGTGAAGAGGAGGGCTTGTACGGCTCGAAGGCTTACGTCCAGGCTCATTTCGCCGACCCGAAAACAATGCAATTGAAGCCGGAGCACGCAAAATTGGATGCGTATCTGAATCTCGATAACGGAAGCGGGCGAATTCGAGGAATCTACCTGGAAGGAAACGACGCGGCGCGCCCGGCGTTCGAACACTTTATGCAACCGTTCCGGGACTTAGGAGTGACCACCACGACTCTGAAGAGCACCGGCGGAACCGATCACCTCTCCTTCGATGCCGTCGGTTTGCCGGGATTCCAGTTCATTCAGGACCCTCTCGATTACGGTACCGTCGTGCACCACTCCGATATCGATACCTATTCGCACGCGGTACCGGAAGACTTGATGCAGGCGTCCGCAGTGATTGCGGCGCTCGCGTATGAGATCGCAAATCGCGAGACAAGCATTCCGCGCAAGCCGCTGCCCAAGCCGTCTGCAAGCAAAGGGCAGCCTTGATTGCGATGTACTAGGCTATTTTGATCATATGGAAACCGTTCGCGTCGAATTGCCATCGGCGCTCCTCAAAGCGGCTGATATCGGCGAGTCCAATATCTCCCAGCAAGCCGCCCGGTTGCTGGCGCTAGAGCTTTACCGCGAAGACAAAGTCTCGCTTGGCCGTGCCGCCGAACTGTGCCAGACTCCGTTGGCGACCTTTATGGATTTCGTCGCGGAGCACGGCGTTCCCGCGCTGCAATACAGTTTTGAGGACCTGGAAGACGAACGCCGGTCCATCGATCGTCAAAGGGCTTGACCGTCGTATCGACTCATCGCCGCTGATCATCATGGCGAAGCTTCATTGCTTCGACCTCCTGAATAAGCTATTTCCGCAGCTTTATGTTTCGGCGGAGGTTCACAACGAAGTGGCCATTACTGGCGCAGGTTTACCAGGAGCATCGGAGCTTGAGAAAGCAGGGTGGATTCAGGTCAAACAGCTCCGGAGCCGAACAAAGCTATTGACCATGCAACGAAACTTTGCTCTCGGTCTTGGGGAGAGCAGCACGATCCTCCTTGGGAAAGAACTTAACGCCGATGCGTTGCTGCTCGATGATTACAAGGCGCGCAAACTGGCCAAAGAAGAGGGCCTTGAAGTGCGTGGCAGCGTGGGTCTTCTGGAAATCCTTTACGCACGGGGGCACCTAAAGGATCTCCGTGCCGCGTTTGGACAGCTGCTCATGCACAACGCTTATGTTGATCCTAGCTTATTGGACCAGCGCCTCCGGTCCTTAGGTCTTCCTGTTTTGTGAAAAGCCGTAAATCTACTTTTTATGCTGATCGAACCAATCGGCGATATAGGACACCTTTGCGATCTGATGGCTTGGCCTCTTTTGAATGCCGTGTCCTTCGCCCGGTACGCGGACCAGCACCGTTTCGACCTTGAGCATTTTGAGCGCGCGGTAGTACTGCTCGGCTTCTGAGATGGGCGTGCGATAATCTTCTTCGCCGGTCATCACCAGCGTCGGCGTTTGAACGTTTTTCACCACTGAGAGCAGCGATCGCTTTTCGTAGTTCTCGAGAATTTCGGAGCTCTCCCAGGGAGGACCGGCAAACCAGTAACTCGACATGCGCGGCCCGATATCGGAGGTGAAGATCCAGCTATACCAATCGATCACCGGATAGAGCGAGGCCGCCGCGCGGAAGCGTTTGCTGTTGCCGATCATCCAGCAGGTCAGCACGCCGCCGCCGCTGCCACCGGTCACGAACACGTTTTGCGGATCGACATAGCCCTTGGCAATCACGGCATCCACGCCTGAGTTCAAATCGTAGAAATCGTCGCCAGGGTAGGCATGGTTGATCAGGTTGCCGAATTCGCCGCCATAACTGGTGCTGCCGCGCGGGTTGGCGTAAAATACGACGTAATCTTTTGCGGCGTAGGTTTGCTTTTCAAAGTCGAACCGGTCGCCATAGTTTGCAAACGGGCCGCCATGGATTTCTAAAATCATCGGGTACTTGCGGGAAGAGTCGAAATCCGGCGGTTTGATAATCCAGCCCTGAATCTTACGCCCATCTTTAGAGGATGGATACCAGATCTCTTCCACCTGCCCGACCTTGCGTTGCACCAGCAAGTCGCGATTCACGTGAGTAATGGTGGTCAGGCCGTTGCCATCCAGTTTGCCGACGGCGACATCTCCGGGATCCTCGGGATTGGTGACGGTGGTCACGAACTTGCCATCTGGAGAGATGGAAAGCGCGTCGCCTCCGCCGTAGGAGCTCACGCCGGAACCTAGATGCGAGGCAACTTCTTTGAATTTTCCATCCAAGGGAGCGTAGCCGATCTTGGTATCTCCGCGATCCGCATAGATGAAATAGACTCCACGACCGTCGGGCGCCCACTCGGGGTTCTGCACGTCGCGGTCGAGCTCCGGTGTGAGCGCTCGCGAGTTACTGCCGTCCCGGAACATCACATATAACTGGCTCACCTGATAGCCCTGGTGACGATCGTCGAAACCGACATAGGCGATGCGGCGGCCGTCGCGTGAAATTGCCGGCGCGTTGTCCGGGCCCTTGCGGCTGGTCAGCGTTTTGACCGATCCATCCGCGACAGAAAACTCGTAGACATCGCTGTTGAGCGGATCTTCCTCAGCATTGGTATTGCGATTTGCCGAGAGCACGATGCTCTTGCCATCCGGACTCCACACGGGATGAGCGGCGGGACTGCCGGCGGCGCCGAGGTTGAAATTGCCGCTCGAAATCTGGCGCGGCGCGCTGCCGTCCGCCGAGGCGATAAACAGTTGCGTATAGCCCGGCTTCAGGTACCCGATTTGATCGAAACGATAAATCAGCTTATCGATAATGCGGGCGGGATCGGCCCACTTCGCACCCGGCGGAGGAGCGGGCAAATTACCCAATTTGCGCGGCTGTTCCGTGACCAGGGAGAGGAACGCGATCTCCCGCCCATCGGGCGACCAGCTGATTCCGGCGGGCGCTTCCGGCAGATTCGTGAGTCGCTCGACTTCGCCCGTGTCCGTCCAGCGCTCAAAAATCTGCGGCGATCCATCCCGATCCGAGATGAAGGCAATGCGGCGGCCATCGGGTGACCAGCGCGGCGAGCTGTCATGAAAATCGCCCGAGGTGACGGGCCGGTTCTCACTTCCATCGAAGTTAATCGTCCATAGATTGGAGTAGCGGGTGTCCGTCCGAATATCGGCAAAATTCAGCATGTAGACGATGCGCTTCCCGTCGGGGGAAATCTGCGGATCGGCTACAGTACGTATCTGGAAAACGTCCAAGGGTGCGATGCGCTGTGGAGCAGGGCTGGCGCTGACAGCCGCGGCTGAAAACACCGCGAGCGATAACAGACAACAGGTCTTTTCGATCGATACTTTGCGCATAATTCCGCCCTTTCCCCGGCAGGTGAAATAGTATCAAAATCCCGGCGGAAGTTGGCAGACATCGGAGCATCAACGCCTTTCCTCTTGGCGGGCGCCCGCCGGCGAGGTTGGCGCGGGAATCTGGCTAGGCGGCGCGCTGCGGATCGATGCGCAGCCGCACGTGATCGTCATGACCGCAGTCCAGATCTTCCGGCGTGGTCGGCTGATCGAACAACGGCTCGTCGTCGATCTTGGTTGCTCTGGCAAGGACCCTCTCGAGGTCCGCGGCGCCCAGGGCCTTAAGCATCGTGGGGGGATAGCAGGTCGGCTTCGCCGATCGGTGTTCCCGGTCAGTCGCGGTTATCTCCCACCGGACAGGATGGTACAGAAAGCATCTTCTGCATTGATAGCGGCCTCTAATCGGCCACATGGGGCTGTCATGGGCCACGGTACACCAGAACCTTTCGAAGCTGGAACGAACTTTCAGCGCAAGTTGTGAGTTGAATATCATATGGTTCTCCTAAACGTGGTTCTCCTAAACGGCGCTGGGCCGCTCCGCGATTCCGGCGCGCAGCGGCTGCGACAATTTCAACGACTAGCTATTTTGCTTGGCAAACTTTCGTCTGATCAGGCAACCGCTGGCTGCGAGCAGTCCGAAACCAACAAGTGCTGCGTTAGCCGGCTCGGGAGTTGGTGATGCCGGAGTCGGAGCCGTGGCGGCAATATTGCCGATAAGGAGGTTGCCGGCGCTCGCGTACACTTCGAGGTAACCGCCGGCAGCGGCCAGCTTGGTCAGGTCTAATGAGTGCGCGTTCTTGTCGATGACAGAGATGTCGCCCGCCGTGGTGTTGCCGTATTCGACAATTCCGCCTTCGCCGGCCTGAACGCTCTCGAGCGTAATCGAGACAGAAGTCGGCTTCAGGGCGAGCAGATTGCTGAGATCCACCTTGACGGTGGAGTTCGTAGCGATTTCGTTATCGGACAGACCATTGATACCGAGCCCAAATTCGTCGCCTCCATCATTTTTCTCAAAGAGCTTGTACGAGCTGAGCGCGGGAGTGACTATCGAGGCCGTAATGGTCGTCGGATCGCCTTGAATATCGGTAAATGAAGCTGGGGAATTGATTGCGCCGCCCGCGCTGCTGTTGTTCAAGAATGTCCAGGTGAGACTGGCCGCGGAGCTTGCGCCCGGCAGAGCGATGGCAGCGGCTAGTCCGAAAAGTGCGAGAGAGAATCTCATAGTTATTTCCTCCGATTTAAGCCGCTGGTCGTCACGTCGAAAGCGTTATTTTCAATCGCAATCAACATCGCCGTGAGGCTTTGATTCAGTGTGGAGTCGATGCTGCGGGCAAGACAACGGCTTAAGAGGTTCTAACCGTCGTGAAACACGAATGGTCTAAGGTGCCGCGGACAGCGCTAAATGGGTGAAAGTCGCGGCTCGTACTGGAAGCGGCAGTACGGGCTAAGTTCGAATAGGGGAGGGGCTGTTCAGCCTCGCAAATATCGATCGGTCTTCTCGATCCAGTCGGCGCGCGGCGGCGTGAAGATGTCGATGTCGACGGTGTCCTCGAGGGCGACGGCGGTGTGCGGCACGTGGGGGGGAATGCAGAGGAACTCGCCCGTTCGAACCGTGATCTCCTTGCCATCGATGGTGAAACGGAGCGCTCCCGACTGCACATAAGTCACCTGCTCGTTCATGTGGCTGTGCAGCGGGACCACGCAGCCCGTCTTGAGCAGAACGCGCGCCACCATCATCTGGTCGCCTACGGCAATTTGGCGGTCGAGCAGCGGGTTCAGCGACTCCATCGGAATTTCATTCCACTTGATATGCTTTACTTCGCTCGAATTCGACATCAGAGTCCTTTATACATTCCGCCATCCACCAGGATGGTCTGTCCAGTTACAAACGAGGCGCGCTCGGAGGCAAGCCAGACGATCGCGTCGGCCACTTCCTCGGGCTTCCCGAGACGGCCGAGCGGAATTTGATCGATCCAGGCTTGTTGAATTTTTTCTTCGGTCTGGCCGGAAGTAGCGGCGCGCCGGGCCGAGAGCTCCTTCAGGCGATCGGTCGCGGTATAGCCCGGACCGACATTGTTGACCGTGATACCGTCGCTCCCGAATTCGTTGGCCAAGCTTCGGACCAACCCCATAGCGCCCGCGCGAACTGCGTTCGAAAGAACGAGCTGGGGCTGCGGCTGGCGAACGGTGACGGAGCTGATGGTGACGATTCGGCCCCAATGCTGCCGCTGCATGATAGGAATAACGGCTCGCGCGAAGGCAACCGCGCTGCGAAGATTCAGGGCGAAGGCATCATCCCATTCGCGGTCCGTCGTTTCGAGGAATTCTCGAGCCGGCGGTCCGCCCGCGTTGGTGACGCATACGTCGATGCGGCCGAAAACGCCCGCGACATTCGCGACGAACTGCTCTAGGGCGGAACTGTCGCGCACGTCAAACGCGGCGGTATGTACCCGGACGCCGAAGCGTTCGCGGATGGCAGCGGCCACCTTTTCGAGAGTTTCAGGGTTTCGCGCGCAGAGCGCGACGTGAGCGCCTTCAGCCGCCAAAGCGAACGCGGCCGCGCGACCCAGCCCCTGGCTCGAGCCAGCCACGATCGCCACCCGATTCTTTAAACCTGTCTCCAAACCCGCTTCCCCGCACCAGTCAGGGACTTGCAAAACCCTATCACCGTGCCGGATCATAGTAACACCGTATGAAATCCAGCTTGTTTTACGTAATGGCTCTCAGTGTGTCCGCGGCGTGCCTTCCGAGTATCGCGGCGGCCGACCAGACCCCGATCAAACTGCCCGACATCTTGGCGTGGAAGCGCATTCAAACACCCGTCGTATCGAATGACGGGGTATGGCTCGCTTATAAAGTGGTTCCGAATGAAGGAAACGCGGAGGTGGTGCTTAAGAATCTGCAGGACGGAAAGGAGCAGCGGTTCCCAATTGGCGAAATGGCGCGGCCGAATCCGTTCGAGCCGGGCGCCGCGCCGATGGCTCCGGTAAACACGCACGACGTGGCGTTTTCCGACGACTCGAAATGGCTGGCGTTCGATGAGCACCCGTCGGTGAAGGAAGGGAAGCTTCTGAAGAAGCAGCATAAGCCTCTGCAGAACAAAGTGCTGCTGGTCGAGCTCGCGACGGGCAAGAAGACGGAGTTCGACGGCATCAAGCGATTTACCTTTTCAGGCGAAAGGTCGTCGGCAATTGCGCTGCATCGATATCCGCCGACACCAGCTGGTCCGGCGGCCGCTCCGGCTGCCCCTGGCGCGACGCCTCCGAAAGCGGACGACAAGCCGCAAGGGTCCGACCTGATCGTGGTTGAACTCGCGACAGGCAACGACCTGAGCCTCGGCAATGTGTCCGATTTCGCCTTCGATAAAAAGGGCGATTGGCTGGCCTGGATCGTCGATGCGCAGGACAAGCTCGGCAATGGAATCGAGCTGCGCAACATGGAAACCGGAACTGTGACTCCGCTCGACACCGCGAAGGCCTGGTACAAGCAGTTGAGTTGGACGGAGAAGGGCGACGGCCTGGCGGCGCTGCGCGGCATGGAGGATAAGCGTTTCGAGGATAAGCTGTATTCGCTGGTGGCATTCAACGGGTTCGGCGCTTCTTCGGCTCCGCAGAAATTTGTCTACGATCCCGCCAAGGACAAATCATTCCCAACGGGAATGTCCATCAGCCCGGATCGCAAGCCGGTCTGGATGGCCGATCTGTCGCTGGTCACTTTTGGCATTCACGAAATAAAACCGAAAGAGCAGAAGGGCAAGGACGAGAAAGGCCCCGGTGCCAAGGCGGATGCTTCGGATTCCGATAAGGATTCGGCCAAAGCGGATGACGCGGAAGCGCGTCCCGATCTGGTGATCTGGCATTGGAAAGACAGCCGCCTGCAGCCGATGCAGCAGGTTCAGGAAAACCGGGATAAAAGTTTCAGCTTCCTTTGCGCATGGCAGCCGTCGGAGCAAAAATTCTTCCGGCTGGCCGATCCGCAGGTGAAAGATGTCAGCGTCCAACCAGAACAGAAGTACGCGATCGGCACGGACATCAGGCAGTACGAGCTCGAGAGCAATCTCGACGGCAAACGATATGAAGATATTTATAAAGTCGATCTCAAGACCGGCGAGCGCCAGCTAGCTCTGCGAAAAGCCCGCTGGTACATGGGCCCATCGCCGGACGGCACTCACTTCCTGTATTACGATGACGGCCAATTCTTCAGCTACGACTTGGCGAACGGGCAATCGCACAATCTGACGAAACAGATTCCAGCGGTCTTCTACAACACCGAAGACGACCACAACGTGGTGAAGCCGCCTACGCGAAGCCTGGGTTGGTCGAAAGACAGCGAGTACATGCTGCTTACGGACGACTGGGACATCTGGAAGGTTCCGGCGAACGGCGGCGCGGCAGTCAACCTGACTAAGAATGGAAAAGCCGACAAGATCCGCTATCAATCTATCTGGCGCTTGAACCCGGACGATAAAGGATTCGACCTTTCGAAGCCGCTGTATGTGAGAGTGTACGGCGAATGGACCAAGAAGGGCGGCATCGGCGTGATGGAACCCGGTCAGGCGGGCGTTCGCATGCTGCACTGGGACGATGCGTCGTACACCACATTGATAAAGGCGAAGAACACGGATACGTTTCTGTATTCGCGCGAGACAAACCAGGAATACCCGGATTTGTACGTTGCCGACAGCACTCTCGCCAACGGAAAAAAAGTGAGCGACGCGAATCCGCAACAAAAGAATTTTCTATGGACGAAGGGCGCGAAGCTGGTGGAGTATACCGGCGCGCGAGGCAATAAACTGCAGGGCACTCTGTATCTTCCCGCCAATTATGAGGCGGGCAAGAAGTACCCGACCATCGTGTATCTTTACGAGAAGCTTTCGCAGGCTACGAACGCGTACCCGCAGCCCGGTTTCAATGGATTCAGCGTGGGCTACTACACCAGCAATGGTTATGCGGTGCTGACGCCGGATATCGAGTACAAGGTGAACGACCCCGGAACGTCGTCAATCTTCTGCGTGTTGGCGGCGTTGAAAGCCGCGGAGGCGACGGGCATTGTGGATGCAACTCACGTGGCGATGCACGGCCACTCGTGGGGCGGGTATCAAACGGCTTTCGCGGTCACGCAAACTAACGTGTTTCGAGCGGCAATCGCAGGCGCGCCGCTCACCGATATGATCGGCATGTATAACGATATCTACTGGAACACGGGTTCGGCGAACCAGCCCATCTTTGAAGCCAGCCAGGGGCGCTTCGCGGGCGGCCCATGGGATAACACGGAGGCTTACATCCGCAACTCGCCTGTGTATCACGCTAAAAATGTGCAGACGCCGTTGATTATTCTTTGCGACGACAAGGATGGCGCGGTGGATCATACGCAGGGCATCCAGTACTACAACACGCTGCGGCGGATGGGCAAGCCGGTCGTGATGCTGGAATACAAGGGCGAGAATCATGGCCTTGTGAAGCCCGAAGATATGAAGGACTACACGGTTCGCATGAAAGAGTTCTTCGATCATTATTTAATGGATAAGCCGGCGCCGAAGTGGTGGGTGGAAGGTGTTCCTCGCCTGAAGATGAAAGATGAACTGGAGGCGCGCGAGAAAGAAATGAATAAGCCGGCCGTTTCAGCCGAGCTGTCGCCGAACAATTGACGCAGCGGCGGTCAATGCTTCCGCGCCTGCTGCAAAATCTCGTTTGCATCTTTCTGAAGGGCGGCGGCGCGTGCGTCCGGTTGCGGCGAGCAGCTTAAGTCACGGGTCCGCGCGCCATTGAACTCGATGAACATCGAGGAGCCGAACGAAGCGCTCTTCATGCAGTGGCGGGTCGGCAGATCGTGCAAAGGCTCCGCAGCGTTCACATCGCGCATAAAGCGGTTGCAGAGATGGTCCGGCAGCTGGATGTGCCAGACTTCCTCTCTGCGCGCCACTGTCGCATGTCCTTCCCGATCGAACGTCACGCGCAGGCCAGGCCGATTGGTAGATCCCGTATCGATGATGGTCGCTTCCGGCCCGCTCGCGGATAGAACAAGCGGCATAAGTATAAAGAGAAGCCAGAACTCCATACCCCGATTATCTTGCGAACTGAGCGGCTGCGCCAGAACAGAACCGCGACCGTGAGGGAGCGGCGGCAACGTACCTGATTATTTGGCCTTGCTCCGGAACTTAGTTTCACTGCAAGAGCGGGTGAACAAGCTTCGAAGTGGTCTCCCCTCGCTCACGCTCAGGGTTCAGCAGGCCGCCGATCTTCCACATTCAGTAGAATCGAAGCGGCGAAGAGAATTCCGCTATGTGCAGGAAGCGCAATCTTGTGTTGGTTACATGTCTCGGCCTGCTAGCCCGAGCGCAGGGGCCATTAAGCTCTCGCGAGACTCGCCGCGCCGACGAGGCGTTCGAGAACGCCAAGCGCACAGAATTGTCATGCTACGTTGAGCCCGCGAAACCGTTCGTCGATTTTGCATTCCGGTTCGAAGTCGGATACGTGGTTCATTGCCCTTTGCGGGAGTTTGAGGGGAAGGCAACCAAGTTGGTTTCGTATCTGCGCGTCAGGCCGGCAGGCGAGATGCCGACGATTTTAGGCGAAGGCTATCGACTACCGGCGATGCCTCCGGATGGGCGCTTCCGAATCGACATGAGACGTCTGAACACGGAGATAGAATTCAGCGGCGTCTTCGCAGTTGGGGAGGGCGAATATCCGGTTGAGCTTGTGGTCGCGGACGATCATAACCGGTATTGCGAGAGGCACTGGAGCGTCAAGGCATTTCGACGCGGCGGAGATCAGGCCATTCCCATTTCGATGAAGCCCAACAGCGCAGCTGCTATTACCGTTCCACAATTCGAGCGAGAGATTTCCCCGGATCGTCGAGGCGGGCGAGTGACGGTACTGCTGGATGCCGCGCCGATCAATCCATCCGCGGTGAGCTTGCGCGCATGGGACCGCGCCTTCTTGCTCGATTCACTTTCCTCGTTGCTGCGAAAGCTGCCCTGCGATTCGGTGCGGCTTGTAGCGTTTAATCTCGAACAGCAACGGGAGGTCTTTCGTCGCGATCGCTTCGACGGCAGCGCTTTCCAGGAGCTTTCAGACTCATTAGAAGATCTGGAGCTGGGGACCATCTCCTATCGCGTCCTCGAGCGGCAACAGGGTTGGTGGCGTTTGCTGGCCGGCCTCTCGAATGAGGAAGCGCGCGCCGAAACGCCTCCCGATGCAGTTGTTTTCCTCGGACCCCGGACCCGCATTGCGCGAAAAATTCCGGAAGAGATCTTGAAAGCGGCGAAAGGAAGCGGTCCTCAGTTTTTCTATATCGAATATTTCTCGACATGGGGCGAGGACTTTCCCGACGCGATCGACTATTTGACGAGCGCTCGCGATGGAACGAGTTTCAAAATACATTCGCCCGGCGAGCTGGCGCAGGCCATTCGTAAAATCCAAGAACAATTAAGGCACGGCCGCGGCGCCATCTCCGTCGAATAAATCGTGGAAGACGTAAAGCGAGATTTAATGAAGCAAACTTTGGCGGCTCGGGTTAGGGGCGGTTGGAACAAAATCCGCGACGCGTGGCTGCGGGCATGGCGCAATATACGGCCCGGCCCCGAGGCGCGAAAAGGCGCTACTTGGGCGGCGATCGCGACCGTGAGCTGGGCAGCGATCATCGGCTCCCTTAATCTCAAGTCGGGGTTCGGATTCTGGGTAGACCTGCTATTCGCGTTACTGATTGCGGGAGTGGGCATCACTTTGATCGCGCTGATTTTCGCGCTGTTACTTACGATTTTTCGCAAACTCCCGCGAATGCTCAGCGGGTTTTTCGTGGGAGCGTTCCTATTCATTTCGCTGCTTTGGATCAGCGGTCTCGGCTACATGATGGCGTTGCTTCTGCTGGTCATCGAGACCGCATTAGGCGCGACGGTCGCTACTTTCCTGGCCGGGAATTTCAGAAGCGCGCCGCTGAGCAAGCGCATCGTTACCATCGTTATCTGCGTGCTCGCGATTGCGGCGAATGCCGGACTTTTTATTTTTCTACGAAGTCCAGGGGTGGCCAACGAAGAGCTGATTCGCGTCCAGCAGGCCTCGATCCCGGCACCCGCGAAGTTAAACGCCGCGAATCCAGCGGAACGCGGCGGCTATCCAGTGAAACACCTCTTCTACGGCAGCGGTAACGATCTTCGCCGGCCCGAGTATCGGAAAGCGGTGAGCATCCGAACGAGCTCGGTGGACGCATCGCCTTTTTTCAAGGATTTTGAAGGATGGAAAGCGAATCTCAGGAAGCGCTATTGGGGCTTCGGCATGGATAAGCTGCCATTGAACGCACGCGTCTGGTATCCGGCGGGCGCGGGACCTTTTCCGTTAGTGCTGATAGCGCATGGCAACCACGACATGAGCGAGTTTTCCGACCCCGGATACGCTTACCTAGGCGAGCTGCTTGCGAGTCGCGGCTTTATTTTCGCCTCGATCGATGAAAACTTTCTGAATAGCGGGTTGTTTCACGATCCCCCAAAACAGCAGGCGGTGCGCGGATGGATGCTTCTCGAACATCTGAGGCTTTGGCGCGCCTGGAACGATACGCAAGGAAATCCGTTCTTCAGGAAAATAGATGTGAACAACGTTGCGTTGATGGGCCATTCGAGAGGAGGCGAAGCGGCCGCGACAGCGGCGCTGTTTAACAGGCTCGCCTACTATCCCGACGATGCGACGATTCGATTTCACTACGGATTTCCGATCAAGTCGATCGTTGCTATCGCCCCGGCCGATGGTCAATACAAACCGGCGGGCGAGTGGCGCGTCATCGAGGACGTGAATTATTTTACGATCCAGGGCGCGAACGATGCGGATGTATCGAGTTTCGATGGGAGCCGGCAATGGGACCGCGTGCGCTTTACAAACAGCGGGCCTTTTTTCAAGGCTGAGTTGTATATTTATCGCGCCAATCACGGACAATTCAATACCGTATGGGGCAGAACGGATATTGGGGCTCCGAATAACTGGTTCCTGAATTTGCGCCCGCTGCTCACGGGTGAAGACCAGCGGCGCATAGCGAAGACCTACATCTCGGCATTTCTGGAGGCGACGCTTCACAACCAGCGCGAATATGTTCCGCTGTTCGAGGACTACCGGCGCATCGCCGACTGGCTTCCCGATACGCTGTACATCAATCGCTATCTGGATGCTCAGAACCAAGTAGTGTGCAACTTCAGCGAAGATGTGGACGTGACCACAACCACTGTTCCCGGAGGGCACCTTCAGGGGGAGAACCTCACGGTGTGGCGCGAAGGAAGGATTCCCGCTCGCCAGGGAAACCGGGATTACAACGGTGTCTTCCTGGGCTGGAATCGGGAGCATGCGAAAGGCAAGAGCGAACCGCCCGCCGCGACCTACTCGATCGATCTGCCGGCAAATTTCACGCGCGATTCCAAGCTGGATGCGCAGTCGGCGTTAATGCTCTCGATCGCAGTGACGGAAGACAAAGCGCCGCGTCCCGGCAAGAAGCCCAATGACGAAGCGGAAGAGCCGGAGAAGAAGGCGAAACCGGAAGTAACGGATTTCACCGTGGAGTTGCAGACAACCGATGGAGTGGTTGTGAAACTGCCGTTAAGCAGATTTCGCGCGCTCCTGCCTCCCATCAAAGTGCAGTTCACGAAGCTTCACTTTTTGGACGGATTGGCGTATAAGAATGCTTCCGAGCCGATTTTCCAGACCATCGAGATGCCGCTCAGCGCGTTTGCGGCTCAGAATCGGCGGTATGATCCGGCGAAGCTCAAGATGATCCGGTTACGATTCGATCGCACGCCGACCAGGGTTCTGATCATCAGCCAGATCGGGTTTGAGCGGAACGATTCAGCGAATTGGAACGGGGAATACAGCTCGTCGCTACTTCATAACGTTCCCGCCGAACTGAAAGGCCGGACCAATCGAGAACCGGACTGAATTGCGGCTGTCCTTCAGCAAATCGCTGAACAGATGATCGTGTACCAGATCCGCCTGAACCCGCACCGCAAAATGGGTTGAGACGTTGACATCGAAGCCACCGCCGAATCCATAAAAGCCTACCCAGTCCTGCTTCTTTCCGGAAGGGGCCAATTGTGCCGCAAGAGCAGTCGCGATGGGATCGGCGGGGTGTATCGTCGCGTCTTCCAATATCACGCCGATCGCGGGTCGAAGATAAAGCGTGACAAGCGACCAGTGATGAAATGCGAGCTGCGGACCGGCGGCGAAAGTCTGCGTCTTCGAGCTGATCGGTAACGACAATGCATAGCCGGGGGGAATTAGCCCTAGATGCGCCAGTTGGGTCAGCTGCGCTCCGAGCTGCTGCTGCAATGCTGTTGTGAACAGATCGGGCGTAAACGAGGTATGACCCGTTGCAACGCTGTAGTCGAAGCCCAAGGAGTACCAGGATTTTGGCCGGATCCCAGCCTGCATGTGGAAACCTCGTTCGTCAAGATTAATGTGTGGACTGTCCAGGTACATGAATCCCCCGTAGACGTCGTAACGGCCGACATAGGTTTGTTGAGAAAAAGCATGCGAGGCGAATAGGAACAGCGAGGCGGCGAGGACTGCATGAATGGGGCGCATCCTGCCCAGTTTATACACAGGAGTGGCGATATTCAATGGCGGCTAAGACGCGTAATACCCAGTCGGGATACCAAGAAGCTAGGATGAAAGGAGAGGTTGAGTATGCCATCGCTTGACTGGTCACTATGCCCCGCTGTTGAAAGCATCCCGGGCAAGGTGAGCGGCGCATGGGTTTTGAAGGGTACCCGCATGCCGGTATCTACCATCTTCGAAAATCTCGAGGCTGGCTTGTCTGTTCACGAAATCACGGAAGTTTTCGATGTAACGGAAGAGGAGGTCAAATCGGTACTGCACTTCGCAACGCAGAGCCTTGAAAAAGCCCCTGCGTACGGATGAAAATCCTTTTCGACAACGGCACACCCAACCCGTTATCGCGCAGCCTTGCAGGGCATGAGGTTTTCTTTGCCCGTAAAATCGGCTGGCACGAGTTGCAAAACGGTGAGCTGATCCGAAAGGCCGAAGAAGCCGGATATGAATTGTTACTCACAACCGACAAGAATATGCGCTATCAGCAGAACCTTAGAACGCGGAAGCTCGCTATCGTTGTGCTTGGCAATCAGCAATGGCCGGACGTGCAGTTGTATATTGTGCGCATTATCGAGGCTGTAAATGCAGCGACACCGGGCAGCTATACGGAAGTTGACATTCCTCACCGGGCATAAGTATCCGCAAGCGCGGTTGCGAGTCGAGGAACATTAATGCGCGACTGCGGCGAAAATCAGATCGCGCAAACGACCGAGATCGGCGGCCAAGTCTTTCCCCAGATGCACTCGGAGCGCGCGCCGATGGCGGTCGGCGAGAACTTGAAAATCTCCCCGCGCCTGTGCGGCTTTCACCACTCCGAAAGAATACTTCTGCTGTGGGACGGGCAGATCTTCGGCGTCATCGCAAGTGATTTGCAGGAAAACGCCCGAATTCGGCCCTCCCTTGTAAGCCTGCCCCGTGCTGTGCAAGAACCTTGGTCCAAAGCCCAAGACGGTTGCGACTTGCTTGGATTCCACGATCTCCTTGCGAATTTCTTCGAGCGTGGCCTCGTATTCGGAAAACATGGGGATGTAGGCCAGCAACCCGAAATAATCGCCCGCCTTCAACCGGTCGACGTGCCCGCGAATCACTGCGCCCAAGGTGCTCCCGCCGTTTAGCAGAGCTTCTGCGTTCGCTTTATCCGTGAATAGCTTGATGCCGTCTTGCTCGAGAATCGGCTTCTCGGGAGGGAGCGAACCGGTCTTTTCAAATTCCGAAGTTAAATCACGCGTCGCTATCTTGCTTGCTTCCACATCCGGCTGGTTGAACGCGTTAATACCGATGACGGAGCCTGCGACTGCGGTGGCAATTTCCCATTGGAAGAAGGCTTGTCCTATATCGTAAAGATCGTTCAAAACGATTCGGACCACGGGCTCGCCGGCCCTTTCGAGCTCCGCGATGGAGGCTTCCAACTCGGCATCGTGGTCGCCGGCAAATTTGATGTAAGCGAAGATGCGATCTTTACCATATTTGTCGGGCTGGAATAATGGCTCGCGGTCGACTGGAATGAGGCCATGTCCCTCCTTACCTGTCGATTCAGCGAGCAGCTGCTCGAGCCATGCGCCAAGGTCGTAAATAGATTTGGAACACACCAGCGTCACCTTGTCGCGGGCGAACTTCGTGGCCGCCGTACCTAATATGAGACCGAGCAACACGCCCGGATTCTGCGCCGCGTTCGAGTTCTTACACGACTCGACCATTATTGCGGCGCGTCTGAGTAACTTCTCCGTATCGAGACCCATCGCGGCGTGTGGCACCAGACCAAAATCCGAGAGCGCGGAATAGCGGCCTCCGATGCTCGCGACGCCATGATATAAACGCCGGAAGCCCAGTGTCTCGGCTATGCCCTCGAGCTTGGAGCCGGGATCGGTGATGGCAATGAAGTGGTGCCCCGCGCGATCCCCCACAGCCTTCTTTGTTTCATCGAAGAAGTACTGCATGTAGATGTTGGGCTCGAGCGTCGTGCCCGATTTGCTCGACACGCAGAACAGCGTCCGCGCGGGATCGATCTTCGCCCGCATGCTCCTGATGTACACGGGGTCTGTCGAATCGAGCACCAGCAACTCCGGCGACCCGCCCTGTTTGCCGAAAGTGAGGCTGAACACCCCGGACACAAGCTGGAACCGCCCATGCCGAGCAGCACCATGTGCGTAAAGCCGTCTTCGCAGACTTCGGCCGAAAGCGCTTTGAATCTTGCGACACTCGATAGCTGCTGGTCGACAATGTCGAGCCAGCCCAGCCACTTGCCTTCATCGGTATTCGTCCACAGCGAGGCGTCCTTTTTCCAAAGCCGTCCCGTGTTTCCGGCAGTGTCCCACTTCTTCTGCGATTCTTTTACACTCTTTTCTAAATCCTTGGGGAGCGAATACGAAAAGCCTTCGGTTTCCATAGCGGTTTTTGGATTAGCGGAACTCATTATCTTCAATTCCTTTTACCTTGTTCAGGCGGCGAACGTGACGCGCTTCGTTGCTGAAAGTCGCTTTCAAGAAAGCTTCCGCGCAGTCCTGCGCCAGCATGGGGCCGATGATACGCGATCCCATAACAAGAACGTTCATATTGTCGTGTTCAACGCCCTGATGCGCGGAATAGTGGTCGTGGCAGAGGCCGGCGCGAATGCCTTTGAACTTATTCGCCGCCACCGACACGCCGACTCCACTGCCACATACGAGTATCCCGCGCTCGGCTTGTCCGGAGCGGATCTCTTCGGCGACAAGCGCGGCGTAATCCGGATAGTCATCCGGTTTGTCCGGCTCGAACGTGCCTACGTCGTGCACCGTATGTCCAAGCTTCTCGACGAAGTCGACTAACTGCCGCTTCATGTCATAACCCGCGTGATCTGCCCCAATCGAAATCTTCATTGGTACCAAATAGATTATGAAACCATGCCAGTGACGAGCGGAGTTCAGGCGCGCTTCATTACCAGGCTCGCGTTCAGCCCGCCGAACGCAAAGGTGTTCGAAATGGCGATTTCCAGATCCGCCCGGCGCGCTTGGTTCGGCACCACGTCCAGATTGCAGGCGGGATCGGGATTGAGGAAGTTTGCCGTGGGAGGGATCAGACCGTGCTTCAAAGCGAGGAGCGTCGCGATGGCCTCGATGGCGCCCGCCGCCCCCAGCGTGTGCCCGTGCATGGATTTGGTGGAGCTGACCGGCAGACGATCGGCCTTGCGGCAGAAGACGGACCGGATCGCCTGCGTCTCGATAGCGTCGTTCGCTATCGTGCCCGTGCCGTGAGCGTTGACATAATCCACCTGCTCGGGTTTAATCCTCGCGTCGCATAACGCCCAATCCATAGCTTTGGCGGGACCCTCAACACACGGCTGAGTAATGTGGTGCGCGTCCGAACTCATTCCGAACCCGATAACTTCACCGAGAATTTCAATTCCTCTGGCTTGCGCGTGATCCCAATTTTCGAGAACTACCATCCCGGCACCCTCGCCTAGAGAGAGCCCCCTTCGATTTATCGAAAACGGACGGCAGACATCGGGCGAGACCACTCGCATTGCTTCCCATGCGCGCAGTAATCCTTCAGCGAATACGGCTTCGCTGCCTCCTGAAATAGCTGCCGTTACCTGCCCGCTCCGCACCATCCAGAAGGCCTGCCCCAACGCGTGATTCGAAGAGGAGCAAGCAGTCGCGATGGTGTAGGCAGGCCCGTGAATGCCGAATTCCAGCGAAATCCGGCTTGCGCCCGCATTCGCCATGGTGCGCGGAATCGTCAACGGAGCCACGCGAGGGTTTTTTTCGCGATACAGTCTCTGGTATCCTTCCTCTTCTGAAAACTGGCCGCCGACGCTGCTCCCCGTAACAACCGCGGAACGATCCCCCAATTGTCCCTCGAACGACAGGCCGCTTTGCGCCACCGCTTCCCGAGCAGCGACGGCGGCGAGCTGGGCAAAGCGCTCGAGCATGAGCAGATCTTTTTCAGAGAAGTGATCGAGCGGCCTGAAATCTTTCGCCTCGGCCCCGGTTCGAAATTTGTAAGGCGGCGATCCCGGGTCGTTTAGCGGCGCGATTCCGCACTCACCCGCAGCGAGCCGCTGCCAGCACTCGGCGGCATTGTTTCCAAGCGCGCAAACCATTCCCATGCCGGTGACCGCGACACGGTTCACGCCGCACCCGGAGGCACAGTTTCGTTCTTTTCTTCCAACAGTTTTCTTACGCCTTCGACCGTCTCGCGGACAGAGCGCAAATTTTGCACGCCTTCGTCGGGAATATTTATGGAGAACTCATTCTCGAGCGCGAAGACGATATTGATGCCATCGAGCGAGTCGATTTTCAATTCTTCGAAGGTGCTGTTCAGCGAAATAGATTCGGCAGGAATGCGCTGCGTCTGGGCGATCACGCGGATCACCCGGGCGCCCAGACTGTCTGTTTCCGAGGGTTCGGGCATGGTCGAAACTCATGATAACTCCCGCTATCATGAGAGCGCGATGAGCGCCGGGCCGGCCTATTTCGAAATTATCGATTTCATCGCGGCCGGCACTACTCCAGAGGCGGTCGCCTGTTTCCGGCCTTCCACGGAAGCCCAGCGAAGAGTTGACGAGCTGATCGAGCGCGAGAAGGAGCACGGCTTGCCGCCCGAGGAAAGAGCGGAGCTGGACCACTTTATGGAGCTGGAGCACATCCTCAGGATGGCAAAGGCAAAGGCTCGCCAGAGCTTAGAAAGCTAGAGGTCAATTCAGCAGCCCGCCGTGGCCCAGGCAGGCGATCTCCCATCCGGAAATCCGGTAATTGGCCAGCATCGGAGGCAGGATCAAATCCAGCACGTTTGGCTTAGCCGAGCGAAAACAACACGGCGCGGACACAATGGGAGTGTCTTCCTTGTAGCTCAGCATCATCAGATTGCCTGGTTCTACCGGTGCCAGAAACCGTTCGACATGCGCGCCGATCCGTAGGGATGCTCTCCCGATTACGTCCTCAGGTCCCGCGGGCGCGGTGGTCGAAGCAACTAGAACCGCCGTCGGTTTGGTTCGCAGCAGATGCTGAAGCGATCGGGTCACCGGCTCTTCTTCCTCCACTGCCGACAAAGCGTACTTCAGGGTGGCTCCAAATCGCTCAATCCGCGTGTGGACGACGTTCTCGAAGGTGGCGCGCGCCCGGTCGCCATGCACGGCGTCGGTGTATAGAACCGCAACACCGGGTGACCGTATCGGCCGCGCCTGCAGGATTGCGCCGCGCTCGTTGAGAATCGACAATACGATCTCCAGCTGCGATTGGGCGATCGCAAAAGGCGCGCTCTTAATGGTGGCGATCCTCTCTCCCGCCCGCATATACCGGTAACTGGCAACCGTCGCGATCACCACGCTGCTGGTGCAATTGATCTGCTTCAGCAACTCGTCATCCACCAACGCGCAGCAATCCTCCGTGGCAATCAAATTGGCCCGTCCACCCGCTGCGAGCCTGATCTCCACAGCTCCGCAGCACATGGCTTCCGCAACTGCCATCACGGCCTGGTCTTCGCCAATCTCGCCGTCTTCGAGCTCCGTTACCCAGATCTGACGAAGTCCTTCGGTCTGCAGCAGACGTACATCTTCATCACTGAGAATGTGGCCCTTTGCCAGCAATTTTTTCCCGCCAGGCCTGAAGATCGTGCAACACAGAATCCGACCAGCCGATTTCTGAACATCCATGGTTAACGCCCGCACATTTCCTCCACGGTGATTAGTACTAATCGCGGTACTGAGTATACTAGTACTAAACGCAAAAAGCGAGGGGAAAGCCTAGTAATTCTGTTTTATTTCTAACTCACCTGGAGGATTATCGAGAAATAGAGGGAAAAATCGGGCTATTGCCCCGATGTTAAATTCCTTACATGCGGCAGTTGGATTAGCTCGGCAGCGACGTTATTTTGAAGTTTGTGAATCCCGGAAGCTGGCGCTCTGAGGCGCTTGAAAACGGCAATCTCATCGCAATTCTGGAATTTCGGGCAGCGCAGGCAGTCCTTCCAAGCCTTTAAGGGAAGTTCGCCGCGCTCTACCTCAGAAAAACCTAGCTTCGCGAAGAACTCCGGGACGTAGGTGAAGGCGAAAATCGCTTCGAGATCGTTGTCACGCGCCTCAGCTTCGAGCGCCTGTACGACTGCCCTTCCGACGCCGCGCTGCTTGATTTGGGGCAATACCGCCAAGGACCGGACTTCCGCGCTCGTGGGCGTATAGAAGTGAAGTGCGCCGCAACCGGCTAACGCAGCGCCATCGTACGCCACGGAAAAATCGCGTATATTTTCAGACATCTCAAACTCGGTCCGCGGCAGCATGACTCCGTTAGCTGCATAGGAGTTGATCAGCGAGAGAATATGGGGAATATCTCGCATTCCGGCCTTGCGCACGGCGATGGCAGGTTGAATCACGCTTGCGTCTCCGCCGCGGCTGCGCGCTCAAGGGCGAGCCGCGTGCCCAATTCTTCGCCGGCAAGCAGACGCATGCAAATGTTCGGCTCGCGGCCGGAGGCGATAATCACTTCATCCAATCCGCCATTCAATGCGGCAAGCGCAGCTTCGAGCTTTGCCTGCATGCCCCCATGGGCCACGCCGGATTCGATCAGACGCCCGATGTCCTCAGCGGCGAGATGTGTCAGGATGCGATCTGCGCCGTCTTTAACGCCGGCTACATCGGTTAAGAACAACAGCTTATCGGCTTGCCAACCAGCGGCGCAGGATACGGCCATTTGATCGGCGTTCACGTTATAGATGTTTCCGTTTTTATCGCCGGCGATACACGCAATTACCGGTAAATACCCGGCATTCACAAGTAAATTGAGCAGACGGCCATCGGTTTTGCACGGCTTTCCGACGGAACCCAGCTCGGGGTGAAACTGAACCGCGCTGGTGAGCGGGCCGTCCACACCCGAAAGGCCGACCGCCGATTCACCTGCCGCGACAATCGCGGAGACTAGTTGTTTATTTACGCTGCCCGCAATCACGCTCGTGACCGCCTCGATCACGGGGTCGTCCGACACTCTTAAACCCGCCACAAAGCGGCTTGCCACGCCGCGCTCTTCAAGAAACCGCGTGACCTGCCTGCCGCCGCCATGCACAACCACCAGTTCATATTGGCGGGCGGTTTCAGCAAGCTGCCGGGCAATAGCGCCGCGGCCCGCGCTATCTTCCAGAAGCGTTCCCCCGACCTTAATCAGGACTTTCACAGCAGCAGCGCCTCGGTCTCGGGGAAGCCAAGCAACAGATTCATGTTCTGTACCGCCTGTCCCGCGGCGCCTTTCAGCAGGTTATCTTCAGTCGCGACGATGACCACGCGCTGGCTGTCGGGATCGAACGCGAATCCAATATCGCAAAAATTCGTGTGCTGGACTGCCCGCATGTCGGGCACTTTCCCCGGCGCGTACAAACGCACGAATGGCTCGTCGGCATAACACTCCTCGTAGATCGAGAGCAGATCGACGGCCTTTTCCACCCGCTGCGTTCGCAGGTAAATCGTCTCTAAAATTCCACGCTCGACCGGCAGGAGATGGGCGGTGAACGTGAGCTCGCGCTCACCTAATCCCGAATTCTGCAAGATCTCGGGAATGTGACGATGCTCGGCGAGACTGTAGGCGCTGAAATTCTCCGTTACTTCGCAAAAACTCGTTCGGAAGGACTTGCTGCGACCTGCGCCGCTGACGCCCGATTTCGCGTCGCAAATGATACCGCGGGTCCGGTCTACGACTTGCGCGTCGATCAACGGCCGAATCGCCAGGTTCGCGGCCGTTGGATAACAACCGGGATTCGCGACCAGCCGGGCGCCTGCAATGCGATCGCGATAAAACTCGGGCAGCCCATACGCCGCCTCGCCGAACAGATCGGCAGCCGTGTGGCGCTCCCTGTACCAGCGCGAGTAGGTCTCTCCATCGCCCAGCCGAAAGGCTCCGCTGAGATCGATCACTTTCGCCCCGGCGGCCAGAAACTCCGGGGCTAAATGGATGGACACCTGCGCGGGAGTTGCCAGAAAAACCAGGTCTATACCTTCCTCTTGGATCGCCTGCGGAGTTGCCGGAACAGTTTTCGGAGGGGTCAAGCCGAGCGGACCGGTTCGGTCTTCGGAATCGGACCGATGCTCGAGGAGAATGACTTCTACGCCCGGATGCCGCGCCAGAATGCGCACGAGTTCTGCGCCGCTATACCCCCGAAACCCGACGACACCCACGGGGCGCCGCTCTGAGTAACTATTCACAACAATGAATAATTATACTATAGTTGCTCGGTGGTGGATCGTGCGGCCAGATCGCCCAGAATAGGCAGCCGTACCTGCTCTTCGTTGGCAGCCTTGATCAGCAGGTAAATCCAGCAGACGAAGAGAAGCAGTTTCAGGATCCCGAGCAGCACATGCTCTATTCCCCAGCCCGGGAACCCGAAAAAGAGCGTGGGAAATGCGGACGAAACGATGAGCCAGGTAACAAATAGATAAAGAGCTTGAAAGGCGTTAAAGCGCACGCGTGAATTGGTGCGGTAATGCTGAGACGCCAGGAAAACAATGGCCGGAATAACGCCGAAAACGGGAATGTAGCACAGAATTGAAGCGGTTCGATCGCTCATACCGCCGAGAAAATCCTTAAACTCGGGTGCCGTGCGAGGCTGCGCGGTGCCGCAGTAATGGCAGAACGACGCGTTGGGGTCGACGCTAGTCCCGCAATTGGTGCAAAACGGCAAGGTGGCGTTCTCCGGCTCTTATCTTCTAGCTGACAGTACGTGAAACACTAAACGATTGTTCCTTTTGATACGATCAGGGCGAATGCGAGCCCTGTGCCTTTCATTTTGCGCCTTATTGCTGGCCTGCGGTGCGCAAGCAGCCCAGAAACCGCTTGAAATCTTCGTGATCGATGTGGAGGGTGGGCAGTCCACGCTGTTTGTTACTCCGGCGGGCCAATCGCTCTTGATCGATACGGGGTGGGGGTATATGGCGTATCGCGATGCCAATCGGATTGCGGCTGTGGCAAAGCTGGCCAAAATCAAGCGCATCGATTACGTGCTGATCACGCATTATCATGCGGATCACGTTGGCGGCGTGCCGCAATTAGTGGCTAAAATCCCGGTCGGAACGTTTATCGATCATGGGCCGAACCGCGAGAACACCAACTCGGTGAATCACCTCTATGCGGAGTACCAGGCGGCGATCGGCGGATCGAACCACATGGTTGCGAAGCCGGGCGAGCAGCTTCCGGTGAAGGGCATCGACGCTACGGTTGTCAGCGCGGACGGCAATTTGCTCGACCGTGCCCTTCCCGGCGCGGGCCAGCCTAACGCATTCTGCTCCGGCGTCGAGCAGAAAGCGACAGATCCAACCGAGAACGCGCGCTCGGTCGGCACGCTCATCACATTCGGAAATTTGCGAATCGCGGATCTCGGCGATCTCACCTGGAACAAGGAATTGGAGCTGGTTTGTCCGGCCAATAAGCTCGGCAGAGCGGACATCTTTATCGTGTCGCATCATGGGATCGATCAAAGCAACAGCCCGGCATTGCTCGGCGCGCTGCAGCCGCGCGTCGCAATTTTCGACAACAGCTCGACGAAAGGGGCTTCGCCATCGGCATGGGATATCGTGAAGTCGTCACCCGGGCTGCTGGATATTTGGCAACTGCATTTCGCGGATGCGGGCGGCAAGGAGCACAATGCCGCGGACCCCTTCATTGCGAACATTACCGAAGCCGATACCGGGTACTATCTGAAAATCACCGCGCACGAGGATGGCAGCTTCGAAGTGTACAATCCGCGCAACAAGTTTTCAAAGCAGTATGCAGCGCGATAAATCAGCCGAAGAAGTCGCGCACTTTTTCGAAAACGCTCTTTTCGTGCGGCAGGTTGTCGGCGGGCAGCAGTTCCCGTAACTCTTCGAAGAGCCGGCGCTGCTCGCGCGTCAGCTTCTTCGGCACCTGAACGTCGACGTGGACGTACAAGTCGCCGCGGACCCGGCTATTCAGTTGCGGCACGCCGATATTGCGAATCCTGAACTGAGCGCCGGATTGAGTGCCTTCAGGAATGCGAATTTTTTGCGGACCGTCGAAAGTTTCGATCTCGATCTCCGCTCCCAAGGCAGCCTGCGCAAGGTTGATGGGCAGAGTGCAGTGCAGGTCGTTATCGCGGCGCTCAAAAATCGGATGCTCGGTAACTTTGATCACCACGTACAGATCGCCGGGTTGACTGCCGGGGGCGCCGGGATTGCCTTCGGCGGCCAGCCGCAGACGCGTGCCGCTGTCCACGCCGGCGGGAATATTGACCTTCAGCTTCTTTTCCACCCGGCTGAAGCCTTCTCCTCGGCACTGCGAGCAAGCTTGCCGGATAACCTTGCCTCGGCCGCCGCAGGTGGGACAGGTCTTGCGAATGGATAAGAAACTTTGCTGGTACAAAACCTCGCCACGGCCGTGACAGACCGAGCAGGTGACCAAGCCGACATTAGGCTCAGCGCCGGTTCCCTGGCACTTCGAGCAGGCCTCCATGCGTGGGATCTGCAAATCCGCGGATAAGCCGCGCATGGAATCTTCGAAGGTGATCTCGAGGTCGTAGCGAATGTCTTCGCCACGCTGCGGGCGAGACCGGCGGGCGCGGCCACCGCCAAACATATCCGCAAAAAGATCGCCGAAAATATCCGAGAAATCGGAAAACGTTGTTTCGTCGAACCCCTGAGATCCCGCGCCGTTTACCGCCTGGTGACCAAAACGGTCGTAGGCGGCGCGCTTCTGCGAGTCGCTGAGAATGGCATAGGCTTCGGCCGCCTCTTTGAACTTCTCTTCAGCCTCGCGGTTTCCGGGATTGCGGTCGGGATGGTGCTGGAGCGCAAGTCTGCGGTACGCGCTCTTAAGCGTCTGTTCGTCGCAATCGCGCGAGACGCTCAGAACCTCGTAATAATCTCGTTTCGCGACGCTCATCGTATCGTGCAATTATTCCGCGAAGCAATCACTGGTTGACGGCTACCTTCAGCATGGCGGGGCGCAGAAGCCGGCCTTTGAACTTATAACCGCGCTGGTACTCTTCCAAAATGCTCTGATCCGGATGCTCCTTCGTATCGACCATGTCGACGGCCTGATGAATATGTGGGTTGAATAAAGTGCCTTCGGTCGAAAGAGGCTCCAAGCCAAGCTTTTTCAAAGCTTCGAACAGCCGCTGATAAATCAGTTCCATGCCGCGCGCGTATTCGGTATCGGCGCTTTGCACTTTGAGCGCCCGTTCAAAATCGTCGAGGATCGGCAGCAACGCCTTTACAGTGTCCATCGAGGCAAACTCGAAGAGCGCGCTGCGCTCCCGTTCGGCGCGGCGGCGGTAGTTTTCAAATTCCGCCTGCCGGCGCTGCAGGAGATCCTGCAACTCGCTCTTTTCTTTGGCTAAGCGTTCGCGTTCGGCCGTCAGCTCTTCTATGGAGATAGTAGGTTCGCGTAGCTCAGATATCTCAGGCGACCGCTCCGGCTGCGGCTGGACTTCTTCGGTGGCAACGCCATTGTTGTCGTTTACAGATTCCATGGGGATACCCGCTAGGGACCAAATAGTAGACGGTCCCTCAAAATTTCAGCGTAACAGAAGAGACGAATTCCGAGAAGCGGTGTTGGTTTTAGCCCCGGCGTTCAGCGGCCGCGGGCGGCGACCGTCTGTTTTGCGGTATCGATCGGGGTAGGAGCGGCTGCGGCGGGATCGGATTCCGCGCCCTTCGTGAGGCCGAGCGCCTTGCGCAGCTCGGAATCGATTTTGTCGCGGATGTCGGGATTGTCCTTCAGGAATTGGCGGACATTTTCGCGGCCTTGGCCGATGCGTTCGCCCTTATAGCTGAACCACGAGCCACTCTTCTCAACGATATTGTTGGTTACGCCCAGGTCCAGCAGATCGCCTTCGCGTGAAATGCCTTCGCCATAGATAATGTCGAACTCGGCTTCGCGGAACGGCGCGGCGACTTTGTTCTTGACTATTTTGACCTTGGTGCGGTTGCCGGTGACCGTCTCGCCATCTTTGATAGCGGCGATGCGGCGAATGTCGACACGGATGGAGGAATAGAACTTCAGGGCACGGCCGCCGGTGGTGGTTTCGGGATTGCCGAACATCACGCCGATCTTTTCGCGGATCTGGTTGATGAAGATCAGGCAGGTATTCGATTTTGAGACAATGCCGGTCAACTTCCGCATGGCTTGCGACATCAAGCGCGCTTGCACGCCCATATGGGAGTCGCCCATTTCGCCGTCGAGCTCCGCCTTGGGGACCAAAGCAGCGACGGAATCGACCACCAGCACGTCAATGGAGCCGGAAGTAATGAGCGCGCTGGTAATCTCGAGCGCCTGTTCGGCAAAGTCCGGTTGAGAGACCAGCAGGTTATCCGTGTCCACGCCGAGCTGCTTTGCATAGGTCGGGTCGAGCGCGTGCTCGACGTCGATAAACGCAGCCATGCCGCCCGCCTTTTGGGCCTGCGCGATGACCTGCAGCGCGATGGTCGTCTTTCCCGAGGATTCAGGGCCGAAGATTTCACAGATGCGCCCGCGTGGAAATCCGCCCACGCCCATGGCATGATCGATCGAGATAGATCCGCTTGAAATCGCGGAGACAGGGACGATGGCTTCCTTCGCGCCCAGACGCAGGATGGAACCTTTGCCGAATTGCTTTTCGATCTGGCTCAAGGTGAGGGTTAAAGTACGGCTGCGTTCTTTTTCATCCATAAAAGTTCCTCCTCGGTCCGGCAATTGGGGGGAGTGCTTACAGTATAGCGTCAAACAAGAATGAGCAAAGTTGTTTTACACCGTGTGGGTGTAGAATTCCTACATCCCAATGTTCAACAAAGACAGCTATCGGAATCGTACGGAGCTCCTTCAAGGTACGTTGAATATGCTGATTCTTCAAACGCTGAAATGGGGAGAACAGCACGGCTACGGCATAAGCCAGGCCATCCGGACGGGCTCAAACGATGCTTTGCAAGTGGATACCGGCTCGCTCTATCCGGCGCTCCATAAACTCGAAAAACGCGGCTGGATCAAAGCCGAGTGGAAAATTTCGGAAAACAGACAACGCGCAAAGTACTATCGTCTGACGGCTGCCGGGAAAAAGCAGCTTGCCAGCGAGCAGTCGCGGTGGACTCAATTGGTTGCGGCGATGGAAGCACTGATGAAGCCGCGGCCAAGCCAGACGTAGTCATCGAAAGTAACGGGGGCCGTGACAATGGTGGGCAAGCTTCAGCGCTTTCAGGTCCTCTATCGCATTTCACTGTCGCGCCTCATCGATTTGGATGTCCTCGTAGGAGGCGCTGGAGCGCAAGATCTGGCGATTCGGCTGGTGTCCATTCTGGCCGGGTTCAGCTTCGCACTCGCATTTATAATTTTGCCGCGATACGTGACAGCGGCGCCGGCGCAGGCCCAGCTGGTCCGTCTCGCCTCGAATGACGAAGAGTTTCTGATCTCGACCACAATGGCGGTCGCGGGGCTGTTTGCGGTGCTTGCATGGAACGCCGTTTTCCCCGATAAACGCGATTCATTTGTTCTGGGGCTGCTGCCTCTCGGTACGCGAACTTTGGTACTCGCAAAGATAGCCGCCATGCTGACGGCGCTTGGAATCGGCATTGGCGCTCTGAACGTCTTCACTGGATTGATTTTCCCGTTTATGGCGGTCGCGGGCACGACGCAGCAATTGCGCTCTCTAATCGCTTGGTGGTTGGTCCTGCTTGCGGCGGGAAGCTTTGCACTTTTTTCTGTGCTCGCGCTGCAGGGACTCGCGTCGCAGATTCTCCCTTGGCGCATGTTTCTCCGAGGCTCGAGCTTGCTGCAGTTTGCCGCCTTGCTCGTTACACTCGGGCTTTTCTTTTTGCCGCCTGCGTTCGAAACCGTCATGCAATTTCCCGGGACACAGCGGCACAATATGGCAGGATTCCTACCCTCCTTCTGGTTCACGGGCCTGTTTCACTGGCTGAGAGGCGATCATGCGCCGCCTTTCGCGTGGTTGGCGGGTCGCGCCGCGCTTGGGCTTGTCATTACCGTCTCCGTCGCATCTCTTCTGTACGCGCTGGCCTATTTCCGCAATATGCGCCGCATGATCGAGACGCCTGATATCTCGCCCGTCAGCCACGGTCGTCCCTTTACGCAAATTCTGACCTCATTGGCGGCGCTTTTCAAAGCGACCTCTGTCGAGCGGGCTATTTTGCTTTTCAGCGCGCGCACCATCGCGCGAAGCCGACAGCATCGCCTTCTGCTCGCCGCGCTTACCGGTATTGGATTTGCCGTTGCTCTCGCATTCTCGCGAAGCTTCCTGCAGGGAATGTTGAGCGAGCGTTGGGATCGGCCGAACGCGGCCATGCTGAATGCGGGTACGCTGTTGCTCTTCTTTGCCATCATCGGTACCCGGGCGATGTTCGTGTTGCCGGTTGCACTTTCAGCCAACTGGATATTCAAGATCACTGCCGTTCACAGTCCCATGGCCTACTTCGCCGCCGTGCGAAGGGTCTTGATCGTTCTTACAGCGGCTCCCGTGTGGATCATCTCGGCGGTCGTTTACTTTTCGATCTGGCCGGCTGAAGCTGCTTTCGAACACGTTGCCGTGCTGTTCCTGGCCGGCGCGCTTCTGGTGGATCTATCGCTTTACCAATTCCGCAAGATCCCGTTTGCGTGCTCGTACCTGGCTCCCGAAGCGAACCAGCGGATGAAAGCTGGTTTGTATTGCGCGGTGTTCCTGGCGTTCTCGAGTATCGCGGCGGAGATCGAATTATGGACCATGTCCAAACCGACGCGATTCGCCGTGTTTTTCTCGATTCTGCTCGGGCTTGTGGTTTGGGCGCGGCGCCGTGCGGTCGAGTTCGCTCGATCAGCGCACACGTCCATTCAGTTTGAAGACATACCCGTCGCTGAAGTATTCAGCCTCGATTTGGCGCGTGAGCAAGCGGCTTACGGCGATCCACTCGGCGACGCCCGGCGCGGGAAAGAATACGAGATCGAGGAAGAGATTGAATCTCACATTCGCATGGCCATCCGAGATCGCGTTCGAGGGGGAGAGACTGCGGAAAGCGCCGGGCGCGCCGTGCTGCGGGAGTTCGGCAACAGGCAATCGGTTAAGGAGAGTATGCGGGAAGTGTGGAGCTGGGCAACTCTCGAACAGATCTTTCAAGACCTGCACTCCGGCATTCGCGTGCTTAGAAATTCTCCGGTGTTCAGCGCGGCTGCCATAGCGCTCATTGCGGTGGGAATTGGCGGCAACACGACTATCTTTTCGATGATTCATTCCATTCTCACCAAAGCTGCGCCCGGCGTGAGCGCCAGCCGTCTGGCGATTTTCGGGCTTACCGATAACGGGCGTTTGGACCAGCCGGAGAACAGTTTTCCGAATTATCTGGATTACGCGGCGTCGACTAGAACGATGTCTTCGCTGGTCGCGACGGCGGCGAACCGCATGACCGTGGTGTTGCGCGATGGAACCTACGAAATGCGCGGAGAGATGGTTACGCCGAACTACTTCGAGACGCTCGGCATCCATTTTGCAAAAGGTCGCGCGTTTACCGCGGGGGAAGCGAGCGGGGCATCGGGCTTAGTCGCGGTGATTGCCTGGCACGTTTGGCAAAATCAGTTTCACGGCGACGATGGCGTTCTGGGGCGCGCCTTAGTTCTGAACGGTTACCCCGCAATTGTTGTCGGCGTCACCGCTGAAGGATTTCACGGAACGCAGTTTGCGCCGAGTTTTGAGGTGGGCGTTCCGCTGGTGAGTTACCTTCGCACCGCCGGTCGCGTTTTTCAGCTTTCGGACCGAAGCGATCGGTTCATAAGCATCATCGGGCGGCTCGCGCCGGGGACATCGCTCTCGGAAGCGCAGGCGGAATTCACTGCCATTTCGAAACGCCTGCAGGGCGCCTTTCCCGATGCCAATAGAACAAAGATGGTGGTGCTGGCGCCGTACTCGGCCACCGCGTTTGGCCCCTGGCAAAACGCCCGGACGCATCTGTTCATCAGAATTCTGATTGCCGTCGGATTATTGACGCTGCTGATTGTGTGCGCGAACGTCGCCAATCTGATGCTGGCCCGTTCGGTCGCTCGTCAACGCGAGATGGCTGTGAGGCAGTCCATCGGAGGGTCGCGTGTGCGTATTCTTCGCATGCTGCTCGCCGAGGCGCTGGTGCTGTCGGTGATTGCTTCAGCAAGCGCGTTTCTTTTTGCGGTGTGGGTGTCGCACGCGGTCGTCAAGTTGATTCCGCCGCTCGAATCGGGCGCCAGGCTGCAGCCGAACCTCACTCCCGATTGGAGCGTCGCCGGATACGCCATGATTCTCGCTCTGGTCAGCGCGTTCGCGTTCACGCTCGCTCCCACACTGCGGGCGTGGAGACAGGAACTGTTGCCGTGGTTGAAGGCCGGAGAACACGGGGTGGCGCAAGGGCGTTCCACACTTGCCAGTGTCCTGGTCGTACTGCAACTTGCGTTGTGCGTGGTTCTGCTTACGGGCGCCGGGTTGGCGAGCCGATCGGTTCATCTTATCGGAAGCGCCGATCTTCATTTCGCGAAAGATCATCTTTTGATCGTTCGGGTGAACACTTCCGGCGCCGCCGCTACGGAGCAGGACAACATCGTGCTGCTCGAGCGATTGCGCGAGCGTTTGCGCGGGTTGCATGGGATAGTCTCCGTTTCGTATGCGAGCGCAGTGCCGCCAAGCCCCTGGGGCGATTGGGCCGCATCGGTCAGGGCTGCCGGCGCGACGCAGTCCGTGCCGGTTGAAGGAATGGATATCGGGCCGGATTATCTGGAAACGCTCGGCGTCCGCGGGATGGCAGGTCAGCAGATATCGGAAAGCGATATAGGGTCGCGACGGAGTTCCGCGGTGATCACTCGGCACTTGGCGGAAGCGCTCTGGCGGCGCGAATCCGGGGTAGGCCGTACACTTCTGATCGGCCGCGGATCTGTGACGGTCGTCGGCATTTCGCCGGATGCAGCGTTCTCGGGCATCGGGCCGGAGGGCAACGCAAACTTCGTGTTTCTTCCGGAACGCAGCGGCGGCGGCGGTCCGGGGATGCGCTTCTTTCATCTGCGATATAGAGGCAATCTGCAGGCGATCGGACCGGCGGTTCGCGCGGCCATTCGGCAGAGCGATGAACGCGTGCCCGTATCGGAAATGAAAACCATGGAAGCGGAGCTGGAAGATTACAGCGCTCCCGCCATTCTCGTCGCCGCTTTGCTGGGATGCTTCTCTACCGGATCCTTGATCGTTGCCGCCCTCGGGCTGTACGCGGTTATTGCATTCCATACCGCGAGGAGGACGCGCGACTTTGGAATTCGGATGGCGGTGGGAGCTTCGTCGAGGCGAATCTTGCGCGAAGTATTGGGCGAAGGACTGCTGCTGGCGGCAATCGGCTGCACCATTGGTCTCGCGCTCAGTCTGGCGGCGGGACGGGCGTTTCACAGTTTCCTATTCGGGGTGAGTCCCGCAGACGGCGTGACCTATTTAGGCGTAGCGGGTATGTTGGCGGTAATTTCATTGTTTGCCTGTTACGTGCCCGCTCGCCGTGCCGCGCGAATCAATCCGATGGATGCTTTACGCGAAGAATGAATGTACCGGCTTCCGCGCAAACGTTTTTAGATCCTGAAGAGCGCGGTGGAAAGTGGCCGGTGACAGTTTTGGAAAAAAAGTTATCTCATTCGCAATCAGAGACTTCACTCAAGATTCGCGAGCGGCGCGGCGGGAGCAAAGGTATTCATTGTTCAGATTCGAATCTGAAAAGCCGAATCGCAGCAGCAAATAGCAAAGAGAGATTTTGAGTTTCCACTTTCGCTAGCCGGCTCGCTCCCGCGCGTGCGGTCACACGCGTTAAAGTACGGTGGTCTGGCGGACCCCGCACCCTGGTTGAGCGACTGACAACGGCGATTGTGGAATTGCGCCGGAATGGCGGTTCCGGTGCTATCTAGGGGCGCATTGTCCTGGGCAGGCGATGCGCCTTGCGATTTTCTTTCTCGAGCGCGTCTCAACACAGTTGCGAACAGCGGGTAGGAGTGGCAGAGTAGCTGTTTGTACTCGTACTCTCGACGACTGCCGTGGTCGCTTCCTTCCAATGCCTTGAGTAAATCGATCGAGGAGAAGCGGCGCAGAGGCGTGCCGCTGCTGGATCTGACGATTTCGAATCCCACGGCAGTCTTCGGCGATTATCCGCATGCGGCAATCGCGCGCGCGTACGGCTGCATTCACAGCTTCGAATATTATCCGAATCCGGCCGGCGTCAAGGAGGCAAGATCCGCCGTCGCTCAATTTTACGAGTCGCGTAAGATTGCGATTCCGGAGCACCGCGTTCTACTCACCGCCAGCACCAGCGAAGCATACGCGCTGCTGTTCAAGCTTTTTTGCAATCCCGAGGACGAGATCCTGGTCCCGGTGCCGTCGTATCCATTGTTCGAATATTTAGCCGCGCTTGAGGCGGTCCGCATCGTTCCGTATCGGCTTGGTTATGACGGAAGCTGGTTCATCGATTTTGACGATTTGCAAAAAGGTCTCTCATCGCGCACGCGAGCCATTGTTGTCGTGAATCCTAATAACCCGACGGGTTCCTTTTTAAAGGAACGGGAAGCGGAACGATTGTTGGAGGCGGCGCTCCGGCATCGCATTCCGATCGTCTCGGATGAAGTTTTCATGGACTATTCGTTTGGGTCGGCGAGAGATTGCAAGAGGACGCTAATCGGCGAGGATTCGGTTCTCAGCTTCTCATTGAACGGACTCTCGAAGACGGCCGGAATGCCTCAAGTGAAACTGGGGTGGATTGCAGTAAACGGCCCGGAGGAAGAGGCGGAGATGGCGCGCGCGCGGCTTGAATTGCTGCTCGATACTTACTTATCGGTCAGTGCGGCGGCGCAATACGCTTTGCCTGAGTTGCTGGAGATCGGAACAGGAATTGGCGAACAGATCCTCGCGCGAGCAAAGCGGAATTTCGAGACAGCGAACCAGCTGCTCAACTGCTCAGCGGCTCAGTGCCTGCGTACGGAAGGCGGATGGTCGACCATCATTCGACTGCCCAATGCGCTGGGCGAAGACGCATGGGTTTCGAGACTTCTCGACGAGCAGGGAATAATTGTTCAACCGGGTTATTTCTTCGATATGCCATCTGAAGCTTACGTTGTCGTGAGCCTGATCACTCCGCCCGAGGATTTTGCTGAAGGCATTGTCAAGCTGCGAGATCTGGTTGGTACTCTGAATCTTTGCGAACAACGCCCTCCCTTGCTCTGATAATCGCCGCATACGCGCTTTTTTTATTAGCGGCGATTCTCACACTGCCGCTGCGCATCCCGGAAATCCTGCGTTTGTTGGCATGGGTGCATTATTCACTGGGGACCTTTATCCACTGGGTTGCGCAAACACCAGCGTCTGCGCCGCTGAATTACTTTGTGCAACTTCCTTTTGTACTCGCGGGCGGGCACACTCGCCTTGCCGCTCGATTGCCGTCGCTGTTGTTTGCTTTAGGATCCGCCTATTTGTTCTGGCGCCTTGCGAAGCGGGTTTCATTGGGAACACCGTATCTCGCTTTGCTGCTTTTCATTCTCCTTCCGGTTCATTACCGTGCGGCGAGCGAAGCACTGCCGCTGGAGCAGGGATTGTTTTTTTTGCTGCTGGCAACCCTCTGCTATTTTCGGCTGATCCGCGCTCCGGGTTTTGGAAACGCAGCTTTGTACGCGGGTGTGTTGGTGCTATGTCTGTATTCGGAGCGATCTTCGTATTGGCCGGCCATCGGGTATCTTCTGTTCCTGTTCGGATTTCTTAAGACGGCTCATGAACGGCGCGCCATGTGGTTTGCTCTGGCCGCTACCACGCTACCGGTGCTGCTGTATGTTCCCTACTATTTGTGGGCGCGGCCGCAAGCGAATCCATATTGGCTGTTCGAGCCAACAAAATATCAGGGGCAGCCACTGTATTTTGCGGCGGTGAATAGTTTGGCGGGGGGACGGCCGGAAGGCTACGTTCTTGTATCCCTGTTATTTGTTGGTCTGCTGGCGGGAATCTGGGCTTCCTTTCAACTGAAACCGGCCGCAAGGTTAAAGCGCATCATGCTTTTCTGCCTGCTCGGCGGGGTCCTAAGCGCGATTTCTATCGCAGTGTTGGGCGATGTCTGGAGCGGCTCTCCGTTTCGGCCCAGCCAGATACTTTGCGCGACGCCTGGAATAGCGATCCTCTTATTTGCGGGCCTGGATTGGTTGTCAGTCGGTCGAAAAATCCGCTTTGTATCCGCAGCTTTGGCTGTACTGTTAATTTGTTTGTCGGTGGCGGCAGACGCTCGATCGTTGCGCAACCGCGGCGAAGATCTTGAAGCAGAAGCGGCGATGATCGCACCGGAGCTGACGGGCCGTTCGTGCGTGGTTTTCGTATCGGAACGGCTATCCAAACCAATGTTTCTGCTGTTCCAGCCGGACCTCAATTCGACCGAGTGTCTGGATTTCTTCCATGGACGTATCGTCCTGGCGAGTCACCCGTATGTGCGGCCCGATCAACAGGAAGATGCCGAATCGTACTTTCGAGGTTTAAATTTTACCGAGAGTAAACGTATTCGCGTGGGCGGAGGGCAGCTCGTGGTCATGGATCAGGCACAGTAACCATCGCATCATTGTCATTCAATGCTGAAGGCCTGCCGACTCTCGCGAGTTTGATTCCCGATCAAATCGCGGACCGTGAGCACAACTACGTATTCGCCGTGCAGCGCATCGGGCGGCGTTATCAGGTTCAGCGTGCCCGGCACGAATCGCGCAGGATAAAAGCTATTGGTGTGCAGTTCTGCCGCGTTTGGTTGCTGAATAAACGGTTTACCATCGGGGCGAAGAACGGTCAAGCCATAAGCCAAGTGGTACTCGTTTTCTGGTCCAAGCTGGTAGCCGGCCATGTCGAAACGCGCGTAGACGGTGTCGCCCGGACGGTACGCCGGTACTTCTAAAGGTTCCCCATCGTTCTCACCGCGAAAGAAATGGAAGTTTTCAATAGCGATTGTGCTCGATGGCTGAATCTCGACTCCGCCGATATGAAACGGGAAATCCTTTGAAGTTTCAGTTTCAGCAATAAGGTCCTTTACAACCGCGTGTATATGAAAATCTCCTGCCGCAACGAAAGAGGGGATGAGGAAAGAGATGCGGCGTTTGGGCATCCAGTTCTTGTCCTGGGGATTAAGCTCGGTCGCGATTTTTCCGGAACTGGGCGGGCATAAAGGTGCGCCGCCGGCATCGAGAGGCGTGATTTCGTAAGTCAAGGAAATGGTGCGTACTTCGTTCTGCTCGTCGGAATTTATCGCGAAGCCGGCGATCTGGAACGTGAAGTATAGGAAATCGCCCGGAAAGAAGCGGTAGTCAGGCGAAACAAAGGGCGCGTCTTCGGATCGCTCGACGCCCGCTTCGACGATTGCCAGTGAACGGTCGACGGCGAACACGCGCGGCGGGAAGAATAGGAGAAGGGCGAGCAAAACCGCTACTGCCATGATGAGATCAAATGATGCGAGGCCGGGTTGGACCTGATTAGCACGGGAACCGCGGCGCCGATCAGCCGCTACATTAATTTTAATCGCGAGCAGTGGAAGGCATTGCGGGCCAACACGCCGCTGTTGCTGAGCGAGGAGGAGCTTGCGGTGCTTCGCGGAATCAACGAAGAGGTGTCGCTACGCGAAGTCGAAGACATCTATGTTCCGCTTTCGCGTTTGTTGAATCTGCATGTGGCGGCCGTTCAGCACTTGTACGAAGCGAGGCGGCAATTCATGGGATCGCCGGCTCCGTTGAAGGTGCCGTACATCATTGGAATCGCGGGCAGCGTGGCTGTCGGGAAAAGCACGTTCTCGCGGGTACTTCGCGCGTCGCTCGCGAGATGGGCAGACCACCCGCGCGTCGATTTGGTGACGACGGACGGATTTCTTTTTCCGAATCGCATTCTCGAAGAGCGCGGACTGATGAATCGCAAGGGCTTTCCGGAAAGCTACGATCAACGGCTGCTGCTTCACTTCCTGGCGAATGTCAAGGCGGGGCTGCGCGACGTTTCAGCGCCGGTCTACTCGCACTTGCATTACGACATCATTCCGCACGCACAACAGCACGTGAAAGAGCCGGACATTGTCATTCTTGAAGGCTTAAATGTACTGCAATCGCCTGACGGCTACCGTGGGTCTTCGCGCGTATTCGTATCGGATTTTTTCGATTTCTCAATCTATTTGGACTCGGACGAACAGACGGTGGAGCGCTGGTACGTCGACCGGTTTTTGCGATTGCGGGAGACCGTCTTCCGCAACAAGTCTTCCTATTTCCATCGTTATGCGGAAATCAGCGAAGCAGAAGCGGTGGAAATTGCCCGTCGAATTTGGAGCGAGATCAACCTGCTGAATTTGCGCGAAAATATTCGGCCGACGCGGGAACGCGCGCATCTTATTTTGGACAAGGGTGAGAATCACCTGGTGCAAAATGTGAGACTGCGGCGGGTTTAGGCGAGACGGCAGACGAGGGTCTTGGGGGAATCTGACGGGTTGCGGCGTCGGGAAGAGCCGGTAGAATAAGGGGATGGAAGCGCAGGACTGGAAGGATTGCCCGCTGGTCGAAATCGATCCCGAGCGCGTTCATGGCGCTCCGGTGTTCAAGGGCCGACGTCTGCCTGTGGATACAATCGTCGAGAACGTGGACGCCTTCATGGACATCGAGGGCCAGTCTTTCGACGACGCGGTAGCGTCCACGCTCGAGTGTTTCCCTGACACGCCTGGCGGTGCTGACGCGATCCGCGCAGTCGTGGCCTATCGCAACACCCACGAACATCAACTACAGCCTTGAAGGTGCTGTTCGACGAAGGCGTGCCCGAGCCGCTGGCGAGCGAACTGCCCGGTCACGAGATTTCGACGGTCCGGGCAGAGGGGTGGAAGGGCATCAAGAACGGTAGGCTGCTGGACCTGATCGAAGGCGCGGCATACGACGCCCTTCTCACGAACGATAAGCGGATGGAAGCGGAGCAACAGCTTCAGCGGCGGCCATTTGCAATCCTGATCCTGAGCGCGTGCAACTGGCCGGTGATCCATGCTCATGTCGAGAAGATCGCTATGGCGATCGACTGTTGCGAACCTGGCGCTGTGACAAAGATCGATTGCGGCAGCTTCATTCCGCGCCGGTTCAGGAAACCGAGAGTGCCTTGATGGTTTGGTGGACCTGGACGGGTTCGAACCGTCGACCTCTTCCATGCCATGGAAGCGCGCTCCCAACTGCGCCACAGGCCCACGAGGAGGGATTTACGTCCTGAGAATATCACATCGAGGTACCGTAACTCGCCGCGTGTTTGGCGGCCGGAGTACTGGCAGGTTTTAATGTTCAAAACTATTGACTCAGGGTTCGATCGGGCGCACAATCAAGCGATTGGAAAATTATTCCGGGTCTCGCTCGAGAACTGGAATGTGTCTGATTGCATGAACCCAGCCATTTTACAGACTCCTACGCCGCGACAAGAAGCCTCTCTTGTTACCAGCGATTTGCGCGTCAATCAAATCGCAGCCTCACACACGCCATTTATCGATGAACTGGTCCATGACCTTCGCCAGCCTTTGAGCGTTATCGAGTCGTTAGCATACTATCTGGAACTCAGGTCGGCGGACGAGAAGGTTTCGGCTCAACTGCGAAAAATCCAGGCGATGGTATTCGAAGCGCACACGATCCTGGAGCGGTTTTTGCCCATTAGGACGACTTAGCATCGCGTCGCGCGGCTTCGAGATCCGCAATTTTCCGCTTGAGCTCGCGTAGCTGTTCCCGGAATTCGGGAAGTTTGGAGACGTGCGCCAAGCCCCGGAGGTGTTGCTTCAGCGGGCGCGCCGGTATCCCCCACACAGGCTCGCCCGAAGAAATTTTTTGCGAGGTCAGCACGCCACTCTTTCCGCCGACAATCGCTTTCGCCTCGATTCTTGCTTTTTCGCCAATACCGGCCTGACCGCCAATGACGGCGTAATCGCCAACCACAACGCTGCCGGAAAAACCGGTTTGCGCGGCGACAACTACATGCTTGCCTATGACGCAGTTGTGGGCGACGTGAACCAGATTATCGAGTTTGGTGCCCTCGCCGATGCGGGTTGCGCCGAGCGCGCCTCGATCGACGCAGGAATTCGCGCCGATTTCCACATCGTCGCCAATCTCCACGTTGCCGATCTGCGGGAATTTTTCGTATCTGTCATTCACCAAAGAAAATCCGAACCCGTCGGCACCCAGAACGCAGCCTGAATGCAGGACCGCGCGCGCTCCAATATGCACATGGTCATAAACGGCGACATTTGCGTGTAAAACTGTGTCGTCGCCGATGGAAACTTCGTTTCCGATGCTGCATCCATTACCGATGGAGCATCCGGTTCCTATGCGCGCGTGCTCACCGATGGCTACATAGGCGCCGATATAACAATCGTTCGCGATTCGGGCGCTCAGCGCGATGGCTGCGGTCGGATGCACGTAGGGCAAAGGGCGAATTTTCGGATAGAGAGCGGCCACTGCGCGGACAAAAGCAGCGCGTGGATCTGGTACGCGGATCAGCGACCAGGCGCCAGTGGAATGGAACGATTGGGGAACCAAAAGACAGCCGGCGTTCGAGGATGTCGCGGCTTCGATAGCTTTGGGAGTTGCCGCGAACGATAGATCGGCGGCGGACGCAGTGTCCAGCGCGCCCGCACCGGTGATGACACGCTGGCTTGTGCCTTCCACTTGACCACCGCAGATTTCGGCGATCTGAGCGACTGTGAGAGCTGGCATCCCCCATACTTATCATTTATGCCCATTGACGCTTCGGCCTACGTTGCGCCGACTGCCAGGGTGCATCCCGACGCCAGAGTGGGAGCGGGGACGCGAATCGGTGAATTTTGCGTGATCGAATCCGATGTCGTGATTGGCGCCCGCTGCCTTCTGGAGCCATACGTGTACATCAAGCGTTGGACGACGATAGGCGATGAGAATGAAATTTCGGCAGGCACAGTCGCTGGGGACAGATCCGCTGGATAAAGCCTTTACGGGAGAGCGAAGTTACCTGGTCATCGGCAATCGCAACAAGATTCGCGAGCATTACACGATTTCGCGCGGAACGCAGCCGGAATCGGAAACACGCATCGGTGACGGTAACTACATCATGACGTCGGGGCACATTGCGCATAACTGCACTTCTCGGCGACAACATCGTGGTCGCAAGTTGCGCGTTGGTGGCGGGGTACGTGGAAATGGAGAGTCAGGCGTTCATCTCGGGCGGCGTGGTCGTCCACCAACATTCAAAAATCGGACGGCTTGCGATGGTGGGAGGGAACACGCGCGTGAATAGCGATCTTCCGCCGTATTTTCTTTATTCGGATTTCAACGTGGCGCCGAAAGGGCTGAACATGGTCGGGTTGAAGCGCGCCGGCTTTTCACTCGAAGAAATCACATTGCTGAAGCGAGCCTATGGCTGCTGTATCGAGCAGGGCTGAAGCAGGAGGAAGCGCTGGCGCGGATCGAGGCAGAGCTGCCGTCCGAGCATACTCGGCATTTGGTCGAGTTCATTCGGCGGAGCAAGCGAGGAATTGCCGGGAAAAGATGCGCGGGCGGGCGGAAGAGTAGAGCGAGGCTATTGAGAGCCGGCTCGCGCGATTTGCACGTGACTCAAAGAATTCGCGTATTGAGAGACGCCCTTGAAAAGAGCTTCCGCGATCTTCTGACGCTGATCGCTTCTCTTCAGCAATTTCTCGTCATGCGGGTTGGAAACGAAGCCGATCTCGGCCAGGATGGAGGGCATGGTGGCGCCGATCAGGACGACAAAAGGCGCTTGCCGCACGCCGCGATCGCGCGAGCGGTTGTTCATTTGCACGGAAGAGCGCCCAGAGAGAAGCTCTGCACTTTTTGCGCGAACTCGCGGGATTCCTCCAATTTTGTTTGCAGGACGGCCTTGTGAAGCAGATCGTTGAGATCGGAAATGGAACTGGCCGAGGTTGCATTTTCGCGCGTCGCGAGATCTAGGCCGGTTTTGTCGGAAGTGAGGTTGAAGTAATAAGTCTCGACACCGGTGGCGCTCGGTTCGGGAGAGGAATTCGCGTGAATGGAGATGAACAGATCGGCTTTCTCACTGTTGGCAATGCTCGTGCGATCTTCGAGGGGGATGAAAACATCGTCGGAGCGCGTGTAGACGACTTGCGCGCCGAGCTGCTGATTAATGAGCTTTCCTAAGCCGCAGCGCGACATCCAGAACGAGATCCTTTTCCATAAGGCCGTCGGGTCCAATGGTGCCGGTGTCGTGGCCGCCGTGACCGGCGTCGATGACAACTTTGCCGATTTTCAGGCCAAAAACGCGAACAAGCGAACGGTCACCCGCCGCTATCTCGCGCGGCGGGCGCGGCGATTCCGGTCGTCTTCATCGCAGCAACAGGAATTGGGCCAGCGGCCGGGTGCAAAGACATCCTCGCAGAAACCGGTGCTGCAGGCGGCGGCTCGGAAATAATGGGCGGCGATGGTGCTGGTGAGTACTGCGGGGCTGGTACGTTGTTCGGCGCTGACGCAGGAACAGGGTTTGCAGTTGTTTCGGCAGCGCCTTCAAGTGGCATTGCGCTTGGGCCGGAAAGGTCGACGCGCTGAGAGCCGGTCACGCTGTGTGTGACCGAGAGCGCCGCAAGGCTGGTGCCCTTCGGCCGAACTTCAATCATCAGTCGATCCGGATTGACCAGCTGGGACGAGACCACCTCAACCGGTCCTTCCAAATCGAACACGATACGGGTGTTCCCAGGACTGATCTCGGCGATGCGAATTTGCTTGACGCGCCGGTCCGCCACTTTGAATGATCTGGATTCCGCGGTGAGTGGTGGCAGGAGGCCGCAAACCCCTTAGATCGAAATAGAGCCGCGATGGATTTTCAATCTGATCGGAGAACAGCTTATAGTCGCCCTGCGTCTGGATTGCGATGCGGGTGGTATCTCCGAAAGACCAATAGCGAACGGCCTGCACCCGGGGCGGCGCGCCGGATTGAGCTTCGGATGTGCCGGGAAGGCACAGCAGTGCCCATGCAAGAGCGAACGGAACGACCTGGGGGAGGCGGCTCATGCAAAATAGATCAGCGGGCTTTATCGAAGCTACGCGAGACCGGCCCACTGAAGACACCCATACGGCGACGCAACAAACCCACTGGGGTTTGTTGGTTCGATTATAACCGGAAAACGCCCGCGCGAGTGCTACTATTTGGCATGCAAGCGGCCGGGTTCGTGCTGGTGGGCGGACGCAGTTCGCGGATGGGACAGGATAAAGCGTTCTTAATGTGGAATTCGCGCCCGCTGGTGGCGGACGTAGCCGAGAAGGCGGCTTCTGTTGCGGGAAATGTTGTACTGATTGGTGAACGCGCACGATACCGCAATCTAGGCCTGGAATGCTTGCCGGATTTGCGGCCTGGAATGGGACCACTGGGGGGCATCGAGACGGCTCTTAAAAGCGGACGAGGCGAGTTTAATCTGATTCTTGCCTGCGACATGCCCGGCCTGAGAAGTGAATGGCTTTACGCGCTCTTAGAAAAGGCGCAGCAAACGGACGCGCTTTGCACGGCGATCGCGGGACGAGGGTGGCAAGACGCATCCACTCTGCGCTGTTTATCGGGGCGGCTGTCTGCCGAGTGTCCGGAAAGCTCTCGATAGAAGGCGTCTGAAAATGTCAGATCTCCTCCGCGATCTCGATGCGGCTGATTTTAGACATCCCCGCTGCGATCAGCGAACGTCAATACGCCTGAGGAATGGACCTGCAGAGTCACTGCAGGTAATGGCAACTGAGAGATACCCGCACTACATAGAATTCCGGGACGTCAGCAAAGCGTTCGATCATCCGGTGTTGATCGATGTAAGTTTTCACGTGGACCCCGGAAAAACGCTCGCGATCATCGGCCGCAGCGGAGTCGGAAAATCTGTCACGCTGAGCCACATCATGGGCTTCATCAAGCCTGACAGCGGAACCGTGATCGTGGCGCACACCGACATAACCGACATGACGGAAGCGGAGCTGAGGGTCATTCGCAAGAAGGTGACCATGGTCTTCCAGTCGGGCGCGCTCTTCGATTCCCTGACGGTGGGTGAAAACATTCTTTTCTCTCTGGAGCTTCGCGACGATTACAACGAGCAGAATAAAGAAGATGTCGTGAACGGACTTCTGAATATGGTGGATCTTCTCACGGTGAAGGATTTGTATCCTGGCGACCTTTCAACCGGGTACAAGCGAGCGGTAGCAATTGCCCGCGCACTGGCTGCTCAGCCGCAATGCATTCTCTACGATGAGCCGACTACCATGGTCGATCCGATCATGTCGGACGATTTGGGAAATCTGATGCTGCGGCTAAAGCGGCAATTAGGACTGACCGCGATCGTCGTGACGCACGATTTGGATCTGATGCGCAAGGTAGCCGATTCGGTCGTCTTCCTGTATAAAGGCGAAGCGATTTATTTCGGACCTGTCTCCGAGCTGGACAAGTGCGAGCATCCGCACGTGAAGCAGTTCCTGGCAATGGACAAGCTCGAGATTGCGGGGCAGAATCGAAGAGACTTAAGTAGCGATCCGGACATTTTCCGGTTGAGGGCATTCCACTGCGCGACGAAACCACCCTGCGCGCGGCAATTTCGCCTGGAGCTTATTTGTATCCAAACCGCCGGACTTCCGGCGTTCTCCGTCGATCCTGGGTAATAATTTTCCGTCAGCACCAGACGAGGTGAAGCACTCCATCGAAGAGGTAGGTGCGGCGCCGGAATTTTCCGTCGTCGTCTTTCGTAATTAATTCGAAGGTGCGCCCGAATCGGAATCGGCCGGATCGACGTGAACGGGGAAATATCCTTCCAAATCGCGCTCGCGACTGGAGGTCTCATAACGGTGATGGCGGCGATTCCAGAGAAACACGCGCCAGCATCGAAATCGTAGGGCTCGAGGCGCGGACGAAGTGGTCCAAAGCCAGTTGTGCTTCACGCCTTTTCATCGTCGTTGACGGCACCCAAATCGAAGTAGGATGTGATGCGCTTGCCTTCGGCGTATTGGGCTACTTCATCGGGAATGGACATGGCCAAGTTGCGCGAGAGAACCCATCCGCATTGGTCGTCTTTGGTTCGGACCAGGGTCCAATCCTCCATCACGACGGGCTTCTTGAGTTCTGCTGTCTTTTTGTCGGCTGCTTGTTTGTCCTCGGTCGCTTTGATATTCGCGGTGCTCTCGGCGCCGTCGATGCGCTCGGCGGAGAGCTCCTGCCAATTGGCGGGCGGCTTCGGCGGCGGAGGCATCGGAGGCAGCCGGAATTGGTTTTCGATTGCCGCTCCTTCCTCTGCCTGCGCGAGAGCGGTTGCGGCCGATCGAATGACAGCGACTGCGGACGTACAAGCGCCGCTGTTTTTGGCTCGAGGCGATGGGCCAATACGGCAACCGAGCCGCCTTCCGGGATTTGCGCGAAAGCGGGCGAAGCGCGATTGGGATCGAGATGGACGTTAAGCGCTTCGAAAACCGTCGCAGAGCCTTCTGACGGAAGCGCCAGGGCGTGCTGCCGTTTCCCGCCGAATCTGGTCCATCTGCTCCGGACTGAGCAGCTGCAGCGAATCTACCCAGCCTTCAGCGCCTTTCTCGGTCCGCATTTTGACAAAACGCCGGCGAACGTCGATGATGCCGACTCGATCTCCATGTTTCAGTACGGCGACGGTACTGTTCTTCTGAGTTGAGCTCGCTGCGAAGATTTACGGAAGCGGGTGCGACGTACGCTTCGCCGAGCTGCCTGAGGCGATTGCGTGCCGCAGCCCGTCAGATAAAACAGAAGCGCCGCTGAAAGTGCGCTACTAATAAGCAGGCGCGATAAGGACTGCAAATCAGATGTCTATTACTTAGCAGGCGTGCAAGCTCTTTAAGGATGCAGCGATCCATCACCACCGTAATCCCCGCGGCTTCGGCTTTCTTTGCGGCCTCATGATTCACGACGCCTTCCTGCATCCATATGCAGCGACACACCCTTCTGAAGCGCGTCGTCCACTACTTCCGGAACTCTGGCAGGCCGGCGGAAGATGTTCACGATGTCGATCGGATCGGGCACATCTTTCAGCGACGCATACGCTTGTTCGCCCAGCACCTCGCGTTTCATTCGGATTGACCGGGATGACTCGATAGCCTTGCCGTTGCAGAAACCGGGAAACACCGAAGCTTGGACGCATGGGATTGTTCGATAGCCCCACCACCGCAATGTTCTTCGCCTGCCGGAGCAGCGCCGTCAATTCGTTGTCATTCATCATGATTTTCCATTTCGGACTCGTGCTCAACTGCGATCGTCCAGATGCAGAAGCTTCCGAAATCGCGCGACCTCGGTATTGGTGAGGGTGCGATATGCGCCCGGCTTGAGATCGCCTAATTCGAGAAATGCGATCTTCACGCGCTTCAGTTTCTCAACCAGCCGGCCGAAATGCTTGAACATGATTCGAATCTGGTTCTGCCGCCCTTCGACAAGCGAACCTCATACCAGGGATTAACGGTCTTGCGAATCAGCTTCAAACCAGCGGGAGCCGTTCGGCGCCCATGCATGGGGATGCCGCGGCGAAACTCTTCTTCCTGCTCGGGCGTAAGAGCGCCATTAATCTTGGCGAGATAGGTCTTCGTTACATGGCTGGCGGGCGACATCAGCTTGTTCGCAAAATCACCGTCGTTGGTCAACAACAGCAGCCCCTCACTCGCGTAATCCAGACGCCCGACCGGATAAATTCGCTCTCGCAATCCTTTGAAAAACGACATGACAGTCTGGCGTCCTTGCGGATCGTGCGCCGTCGTTACGCAGTTTTTCGGTTTATTCAGAGCAACATATAGGTGATGCTTCGGCGCGCTGAGTACGCGGCCATCCACCTTGACCTTGTCGGTCGATCAGATCGGCTTTGGACCCAAGTTCGCGTTATCGTAGCGCCGTTGACGGAAACCCGTCCGGCGGCAATCAATTCCTCCGCTTTACGCCGGCTCGCGACGCCGGCGTGCGCCAAAATCTTTTGTAAACGTTCTTCAGACATCCGTTGGCTGCGTCTGCGGTTCCTCGAGCGGCTCGCTCGGGGCGGCGTCTTCCTCGGAATCGCTCAAGGCCAACCGTCCGAGTTCTTCAAACTCCTTCAGCGTCGGCAACTCCGAGAGCGAACTCAATCCAAACTGAATCAAAAACTCTCGCGTCGTTCTGTACAGGATGGGTGTGCCGATGACTTCTTTCTTCCGGCAGCCGCGATTAGTTTTCGATCGAGTAAGCGTCTTCAAGACACCGGCTCCCTGCACGCCTCGAATCTCCATGACCTCGGGAGCGGTGATGGGTTGCTTGTAAGCGATTGTCGCCAGAGTTTCGAGCGCCGGCAGCGAGAGCTTCAGCGGCGGTTGAAGCTTCTTGACAAACAGCCGGATGGCCTCGTGATGCTCAGGCTTGGTCGACATTTTATATCCGCCGGCAAGTTCCCGGATGGATAAGCCGCAGTCCGGCGCCGAATATTCGTCGACGAGTTGGTTCAAGATCTCTTTGATGGGGTCGATCGGCTGCTCGAGCGCGGACGCGACCTGCTCGGGAGTCAGAGGTTCATCGGTGATATAGATCGGCGCCTCGATGATTGCCTTCAGAGTCGCTATGGAAGTGGAGGGATGATCGCAACTCGCTGGGATCGAGAACCTGTTCCGCTTCTTCCATCGTGGGTTGTTACTGATATTCCTGTTCTACCGCTGCCAATTCTTCAAAGGATTCGGGCGATTCGTCGAAGCCGGGGCCTCGCCGCAATCCGATGTCTCCGAAAGCCTCGCCTTGCGTGAGCTCCACGGCACGTCTCCTTACCAGCTCGAGAATTGCGAGAAAGAGGCAAATCATGCCTCGCCGGCTGCGTTGACGCTCGAACAACTCGGTGGCGGAAAGATGTTCCTTCGACCGGCATCGTTCGAGTTGCTGCCGGAGAAATTGGATCATCTCAGGCAGGCTGACATCTTCACTCGCAATCTCGTATACCGGACGCCGCTTCGCCCGTTCCAAGACAGCTTCAAAAGTCTTGACAAGATCAAAGACTGTTATGGCGAGCGTCGGCCCTTCGTCTTCGGCAAGGAACTGCTCCATCTTCGGATTGGACCAGGTAGCCTCTTCGACGATGCGCTTCTGTTGCAGCATCTCGGCGGCATGTTTGAAGCGCTCATGCTCGATCAGGCGCTCTACCAATTCATTGCGAGGATCTTCTTCGTGCGAGATCTTCTGGAGCTCCGGATCTTGCGGCAGCAGCAATTTGCTTTTGATGTGGATCAAGGTTGCGGCCATGTAGACAAACTCGGAGCTGAGCTCGATATCGAGGTCCATTGCCTTCTGCATGTATTCGAGATACTGCGCCGTAATTTGTGCGATGGGGATGTCGTAGATATTGATTTCCTGCTTTCGAATCAAGTCCAGCAGCAAATCAAGCGGGCCGTCGTACTGCTCCAGATGGAAGTTCAAGGGCAACGGCACTAGCTACACCATAGCATGCAAAAACAGGGTTTTGGGGGCGTCTGGGTTAAAGAGAAAGGATGGTGTAATGCAGATGAAACGCAGTAAATTAAGATAAAAAACGCTGCTGGTATCTAGCGCTGATCCGCGCCAGTGCCGCCGCATAGTCCAGCCTCGTCTCGTTGTAATTCACCCATTCGAACGAGTAAGGCTCTGCGCTGGTAGCTTCGAAAGCATATTGCGCCGTCGTCTTTTTATTGCTGATCGAATTTCTTACGGAGCCATTTCAATACGGCAAGTTGTTCGTGTTGGCCTGCCTGTCTCAACTGAGACAACAGCCACAGAGCCGTCGGTCTCTCGGCTGTGATATTCTTCGCGCCCTGCTTGCACACCGAACACAGTGCTCGGAGATTGCTCAGCTCGTCTTTTCCGCCGACGCTCTTGTCTTTGATGTGGCCGATATGGAGACGAACCTTCCGTCCAGTAGCGGGATCAATATCGCCAGGAGTAACGCCGCACATCTGGCAAGTGAATTCATTATGGTCAAGCGCTTCCGCGCGAAGTGCTGCCGATATCGCATGAGAAAACACAATGTCATTTTTCCCGCTTAGGTCAGATTCATTCATAAGAATTCATCCTTGTACCTTGGGCTAGCAATAATGTCAACGAGCATCTCAGGTTATTCGCACATTCAAGCTAGGTAGAACGTTGCCGAAATCAAAAGGAGGCCCGCCACGTCTCCGGTCGAAGAATGACCGCACCCTCAAGAGGCGGCGATATGGTGAAAATACGAGGAGCTCTTGGCGAACAAATGAACTCTGTAAATGCGCCATTCTTCAGGTCGCTCCGTCGCAAACTCGCGTTCATTGCGTGTCAAGAAAAACGGAGTTCGCGCCGCACCGTTGGTTGTTTTTACTTCAATCAGGCGTTCGCAGCCGGTCCGGTCAAAAGAAAGAACATCGTAGCCTGCGCCATCTCCGTCTTCGGCGGCCACCCATCGCACTTTTTGCGCCAAGTCCGGGCGCTCGGTTTCCTGAAGGCGCTGTTTTTCAATTTCAAGAACGAAGGCTTCTCCCGCCCTACCTAAACTGCGGTTACGGTGGTCGCGCTCCACAGGATCGAATTTCCACACAAGCCTCTGGAGGCGCGATGGAATCTGCCGCTCGGTTGGTGTAGGAACTGGCCGCATTACAAAAACAGTAGACGGCGCGGGAGTCGGCGTGGGCAATGCTGGAGCTATCTCGAAAATTGCGGGATGTCGGCTGAGGTAACGGTCAACTGCATCGACAATGGAGTTTTGATAGTTGCTCTTGGGTATGTAGCCGGGAATCCACGGAAGCCCCAGCTCATCGAGCACAGCGGAGATGTTCTGATGCTTGAACTCCACTGATCGGTGCGAGCGGCCAATCTGTGCCATAAGCGCCGCACTATGTCGGGACTTTACGTATGGCTGCCCGGCAAGATCGGCAGCGAGCATAACGAAATAATCCGCAATGATGGCATCGAGTTCGTCGTCTTGCCAGGGCGTTCCAAACTTCTTGTCGTCAGCCATCTGACTCGCGGCCACACACCCTCAACATTCTCGCTAGTAACGTGCTCAACCTAGCGTATTGACCGTCAACATCCGCTTTGCTTCGTAAGCTGCAATTGCAGCTTCCTGCTGCACGATGTAGCCCAGCTCGTCGATGCCTTCCAACATGCAATGGCGGGCGAATTCGTCGATGGGGAAGGTCACTGCTGAACCGTCGGGAAGAAGCACTTTCTGCTGCGCTAAATCGACCGTGACTGTTGCCTGAGGATCGCTCGCGACGGCGGCGAACAGTTTCTTGTGGGTGCCGGGCGGAATAACGATGGGCAACAGTGAATTTTTTAGAGCGTTTCCTCGAAAGATATCGGCGAACGAGGTGCTGATCACCGCGCGGAAACCGTATTGGGTCAAAGCCCACGGCGCATGCTCTCGCGAGCTTCCGCAGCCGAAGTTGTCTCCCGCTAACAGCACTTCGGCTGCACGTCCTTGCGGTTGGTTGAGAATGAAATCGGATTTCGGGTTGCCTTCCGCGTCGTATCTCCAATCGAAGAAGAGCTGCTCTCCCAAACCGGCTTTCGACGTAGTTTTCAAAAAGCGGGCGGGGATGATCTGATCGGTATCGATATTGTCGATCGCGAGCGGCGCCAGACGGCTCGTAAAGGTTGTGAACTTCTCCATGCTTTTTCCTACAGCAGCGTTCTTACATCAGTGACGACACCCGTGACAGCGCTGGCTGCGGCCGTAAGCGGGCTCGCCAGGAATGTTCGTCCGCCTTTGCCCTGACGCCCTTCGAAGTTGCGGTTGCTGGTCGATACGCTGTACTCGCCGGGCTCCAATTGGTCGCCATTCATGGCAATGCACATGGAGCAGCCCGCTTCGCGCCAATCCGCTCCGGCTTCTTTGAACACGCGGTCGAGCCCTTCCGCCTGCGCCTGCTTTTTTACCTGCTGAGAACCCGGCACAACCATCACGCGCACACCTGGCTTTATTTTGCGGCCCTTCAAGATTCCCGCGGCGGCGCGAAGATCGGAAATGCGCGAATTCGTGCAGCTTCCGATGAAGACGACATCGATGGGATGGCCGAGCAATGGCCGGCCCGATGCCAGGTCCATATAGCGCAAAGCTTTGCCGAGCGAATCGCGTTCAACGGGATCGCTGACGCTCGTTGGGTCCGGGACCGCAGCAGTGATGGGAATGCCCATACCTGGATTGGTCCCGAAAGTAATCATCGGCTCGAGCGCGGCAGCGTCGATATCGATGCTTTTGTCGAACTTCGCTTCTTCATCCGTCGGCAGTTGCCGCCAGAAATCGAGCGCCCGCTCCCAGTCAGCGCCGTTTGGGGCAAACGGACGCCCGGCAAGATACTGGTACGTGGTGTCGTCGGGCGCGACAAGTCCGGCGCGCGCACCGCCTTCGATCGACATGTTGCAGACGGTCATCCGCTCTTCCATGGAGAGCGAACGGATCGCCGCTCCGGAGTATTCGAACACACATCCCGTTCCGCCTGCGATGCCGATTCGCGAGATCAAATGCAGGATGATGTCTTTCGCTCCCACGCCTTTCTTCAAAGCGCCTTCAACGTGAACCTCGTAAGTTTGAGGGCGCCTCTGCAGAAGACACTGCGTAGCCAGAACGTGCTCCACTTGGCTGGTTCCTATACCGAACGCCAATGCTCCGAAAGCCCCGTGGGTCGCGGTATGACTGTCACCGCAGACCACGGTCATGCCGGGCTGCGTTAATCCGAGTTCGGGACCAATGATGTGGACGATGCCCTGCTTGTCGCTGTGCGGGCCGTAAAAAGGTATCCCGAAATCGCGGCAGTTCTTTTCAAATTGCGCGATCTGCGCGCCTGCAGTCTTGTCGACAATGGGCAGCAATCGGTCGTGAGTAGGGATGCTGTGATCGGTCGTTCCAATGGTCAGATCGGGCCGCCTCACCTTCAGGCCGCGTTCGCGCAATCCCGAAAAAGCTTGGGGAGAAGTCACCTCATGCACTAAGTGCAAATCGATATATAAGAGTGTGGGCGTTCCTCGACGTTCGGCGACGACGTGCTGGTGCCAGACTTTCTCGATAATGGTTCGCGGCTGCGCTATCGGTTTATTTTGGTTTGGCATATCAATGCAATGCGGCGCACACTGCGTCCCCAACTTCGCTGGTGCTTGCAGCGGCAGCGGCAGGTTTCAAATCCGCGGTAACGCGGCCGGAAGCGAGTACAGAGTCGATCGCGCGATTCACCGTGTGCGCCTCTTCTACTAAACCAAAAGTGTATTCGAGCATCGCGGCGACAGAACCGATGGCCCCGAAAGGATTGGCTTTGTCTTGACCCGCGATATCCGGCGCCGACCCATGAACCGGTTCATATAGGCCGGTCCACGCGCCGGAGGCTCTTTTGCTTCCAAGCGATGCGGAAGGCAACATGCCGATCGATCCGGCGAGTACTGCAGCCTCGTCGCTCAAAATATCGCCGAACAAATTTTCGGTCAGAACCACGTCGAAGCGCTTTGGATTTAAAACCAGTTGCATAGCGCAGTTGTCTACCAGCACGTGCTCGAGCGCGATGCCGGTATAATCGGCTGCTACTTCCGTGACTACGCGCCGCCATAGCTGAGAATTCTCGAGCACGTTGGATTTATCGACGCTGGTCAGTTTTTTCCGCCGCTTCCGGGCGAGCTCAAAGGCTACGCGAGAAACCCGCTCGATCTCGCGCCGCGTATAGCTCATCGTGTTGACCGCGCGCTCTTCCGCGCCGCTGCCCGAAATGCCTCGCGGGGTGCCGTAATACAAGCCGCCCGTCAATTCGCGCACGATGATCATATCGGTGCCATTCACCAGCTCGTTCTTGAGTGGGGAAGAAGAGAGCAGCGAGGCATAGGATCGGATCGGCCGCAGATTCGCATACACTTGAAGCGCCGTGCGAATGGCGAGCAGCCCTTGCTCCGGACGCTTTTCCGGCGGAGCATTGTCGAACTCGGGCAAACCGACAGCCCCCAGGAGCGTAGCGTCGGCGTGTTGTGCAAGTTCGCGAGTCTTGTCCGGGAAAGCGAGGCCAGTCTGATGGATTGCCGCGCCCCCCAGCAAACCATGACTCAGAGCTAAATCGTGATGAAAAAGACCGGCAATGCGGGTCAGAACCTTTACTGCCTCGCGCGTGACCTCCACTCCAATGCCGTCACCGGGAAGCAGCAGAACATTTAATCTCATCTACACGGATGCGCCGCAGACACTCACGTCGTCGCGAACTACCTGTTCAAGCAGCGCCTTGATTTCATCGTTGCGCAGACCCTTCTTGTTATCCGCGAGCAACGTAAATCGGTGATATGCCTCTTCGAGCTCGCCGCGCGTAAGCTCGAAACCCAGATCCTGCGAACGCTTGTTAAGGGCGTGGCGGCCGCTGTGCTTTCCCAGGACAATCCGGCTTTCCGGCACGCCCACACTGGTCGGATCCATAATCTCGTAGGTGGATTTTTCTTTCAGATAACCGTCCTGATGGATGCCCGCCTCGTGCGCAAAAGCGTTCTCCCCCACAATGGCTTTATTCGGCTGAGGACCGAACGTAATCATTTCGGTAAGCGCCTGACTTGCGCCGTACAGCTTCTCAGTGTGGATCTTGGTCTCAAACGGCAGCCGGTCATGACGTGTCTTGATGGCCATCACAACTTCCTCGAGAGCCGCGTTGCCGGCACGCTCTCCAATACCGTTAATAGTGCATTCCACCTGTCTCGCTCCTGCTGTTACGGCGGCCAGCGAATTTGCGACCGCGAGCCCAAGGTCGTCGTGACAATGCACGCTGACGATGGCGCGGTCACCCAACACGCTCACCATTCGGGCAATCAATTCACCGTATTCCTCGGGCACTGAATAGCCGACTGTATCCGGAAGGTTCACCGTGCGCGCGCCCGCTTCAACGACAGCTTTGCTGACTTCTTCTAGGTACGCGAAATCGGTTCGTGTCGCGTCCTCCGCGGAAAATTCCACGTCGTCTGTGTAGTTGCGCGCCAGCGTCACGGCCGCAACCGCATCGTCCAACACCTGTTGCCGGCTCTTGCGCAGTTTGTACTTCAGGTGAATGTCGCTGGTTGCTATGAACGTGTGGATGCGCGGCCGTTTCGCGTGATGCAGCGCCTTGGCCGCTCGCTCGACATCAAGAGTACACGCACGACCCAATGCAGCTACTTGCACCCACGGAAACTGACGGCTGATGATATCGACCGCCTCGAAATCGCCTTCGGATGCAATCGGAAATCCGGCTTCGAGAATATCGACGCCGAGATCGACCAATTGCGCAGCCATCTTCAGTTTCTCGGGTGTTGTCATGCTACACCCCGGCGATTGTTCGCCATCACGTAGAGTGGTATCGAAGATATAGACGCGGCTCAACGCAATGCTCCTGGGAAAGGGATTTAACCTCCATAGTAGGTTCAGGGGCTGAATTATGCAAATTTATAATATTCGAGTGTTGTATAAAAGATAGTAATGGAAGCGACCCCGCGTTATGGAACTGTATCCTCTTAAAGTTTTTCTGACGGTTGCCACGGAGCGCAGCTTTTCGCGCGCCGGGGAGAGACTTCTTCGCACGCAGCCCGCAATTTCCATCGCTATTCAGCGTCTGGAAAGCGATTTGAAAGAAAAGCTGATCGACCGGTCTGGACGCGAGCTGCTGCTTACCGATGCGGGGCGGGTGGTTCTGGAGTATGCCCGGCGTTTTCAGAATCTCGAATCGGATATGGAGAACGCGCTCCGTGAGTTGAAGGACAATTACGCCGGCCGGTTATCGATCGGCGCAAATGAATCGACGTCTCTCTACCTGATTCATCACATTGAGCAGTATCGGCGGTTATTTCCCAAAGTGAAAGTGCAAGTGAGGCGGTCGGAATCGAGTAAGATTCCGTCGCAGATCCTGGACGGGGAACTGGAGCTGGGGGTAATCAGTTACGATCCCGCCGACGAGCGCCTGCTTTCGCAATTCGTTTACACCGACCGGCTTACTTTGATTGTGTCGCCGCTGCACCGGTTCGCGAGCCGGGATGAGATCTCGATCGCGGAACTGGATATGGAAACATTCATCGCGCACAATGTGATCTCGCCGTATCGGGAAGCCGTGCTCCGCGAGTTCCAGCGACACAAAGTACCGTTGAACATGGATGTGGAAATGCCGACGGTGGAGACGATTCGCCGGCTGGTGCAACACAACGAAGGAGTGGCATTTGTTCCGCGGATGTGCGTCGAGCAAGAGATAAAACAGGGACTGCTGAAGGAGATCCGCGTGACTGAGCTCAACGTGGAGCGGAAAATTCGCCTGGTGTATCCGGCGCGGCGCGCCTTGAGCCACGCGGCCAAAGCTTTTCTAGAGATTGTGAAGAGAGCAAGCGCGGAAACGGAGCCTATACAGGAATCGGCGTGAGCGAACGACGCGCTGCTGAAGGTGGCGACTCGATCGCGATCCTCGGGGGCGGCATCATCGGGATGTCGATCGCCTGGCGTCTGGCGCAGCACAACTGGCGAGTCGCTGTGTTCGACCGGAGTTCGATCGGAGGCGAGGCGAGCTGGGCGGGCGCAGGTATGTTGTCGCCGGGCGGGGAAGTGGACAGGCCGTCGGAGCTGTCGACAATCGCTATTGAATCGCGACAGCTATACCGGGAATTTGTCCGCGAGCTCGAGGTCGCTTCAGGCCTCGCCATCGATTACCAGGAATGCGGCGGACTGGATCTCGCCTATTCGCGGGAGCAGCTACGCGCTCTCGGGGAGCGGGCGTCCGCCCAGGAAAAGATAGGCATTCATTCCAAAGATGTCATAGCTGGGGATGTCTCGACCTTTTGGCCGAGAGTTAGAACCCAAGGCTTACTTGCGGCTCGTTTTTATCCGGACGATGGCATTGTCAACCCGCGCGAGGTGATGTTGGCTCTTGCGGCGGCCTGCAAAAATCTGGGCGTTTCGATGTCGCAAAACTGCGCGGCGTCCCGTGTCGAGATTTCTGCTGAAGCTGCGCAGATTGAAACTGCTCACGGTATGAAAACGTATAGTGCCGCGGTGATTGCCGCAGGCGCCTGGAGCAGTTCTATTCGGGTCGAAGGCGTCCCTGCTCTGCCCTGCGCCGAACCGGTGAAGGGTCACCTAATCGGTTATCAACAGCCGGAGCAGACCTGCAATACTATTGTGCGGTCGGGGCACACCTATCTTCTTCAACGCGCAAATGGATTGCTGATTGCGGGCGCCTCTGTCGAGCACGCAGGCTTCGATCGCGAAATACGGGCCGAAATTGTCGCTGCGCTCGCCGCGGAAGCGGGCTTTCTCTTGCCCCACCTACGGGACACAACGCCGTCAGAAGCCTGGGCAGGTCTACGTCCGTCGAGCGACGCGCTGCACGCGGGAGCCTGGAACTCACACCGCCTCTATCTTGCATATGGCCATTACCGCAACGGAATTCTGCTTGCTCCTTGGACGGCAAGGCATCTTTGTTCGGAGGTCACGGCCAATTTGCGAACGCGCTAGAGCGCTTTCGCTGCACCTCCTGCAGAAGGCCGGGGACGCGGGAGCGCCGCTTCAAGAGCGTTTCGAGCAGCGCTTCGAGCGGAACTTCATCGCCGTCCAGCCAAACGCTGGGGATTTCCTTCCAGGCCGAATCGATCACTTCGATCGGGAAATTCTCCACCATATCGAGCCACGGTTGAAACGAATCGAGGGATTGCACCTCGTCGTACACAGCGGTTCGGAAATAGAGTCCCTGAACGGGAGAATCCTGAAATTGCCAATGCGGTCCGTTGAAGGCGAAGCCGTGGTCGATCATCTGGGCGAAGAATCCCACCCGGGCGGGCGTTTCCCCCCTCAGGGGAGTCCATCCTTTGGCGCGAGCGCGAAAGAAGACCGCTTGCCGCGAATCGGCGTTCCCTACCCACTTGTCAAAAACCAGCGTTCCCACGAAGTCGACGCGATTTTCCACTTTCAACAGCAGTTTGTCCGGCAGGAAATCGAACACGGCGACGCGTTCCGGATCGACCGCCATTCGCGAGCCGAAGTGCAGCCCTGCGGGAATTTGCTCGCGCCGCGAACCGATGGAGAGATATAACTCGGGATGGTTCGCAACAAATTCCGAAGTGATCTCGATCACCGCTGTGTCGGGCACATGGATTTGCAGGTAGCGCAGAAATGCGCAAGCGAGCCATTCGTTGATGAGTATCCGCCGGTGCTGCGGGTTGTTCGTGAACTTGACAACGTACAAAGCGCCGTCTTCGGCCTCGACCAGGTGAGCCTGCGCTCCGCCGCGCATTTTGCGGATCAGGTTGCGAGCGCGGACGGGCATGAAGCGGCTTAGGTGAGAGAATCGGGCTTAGATCTTTTTTGACGAGAAGGAGCACAAGCCGAGCATGGCGGAAGACAGTTTAGGAAGAGGCCCCGCGACTCCCGACGAGGTCGCTCTCGAGTTGATGAAGTTCATTGCGGTAACAACAGGTTACGGCAGAGGCACGCCAACAACCGGCTTCGGCGGGAAGGGGCCGCGCACCAGCGAGGAGTACGCCGAGTCGCTACTCGATCTGTTCGAGCGCTGCCGCGCCGTGGTCCGCAAGCAAGCTAAATAAACACTCGGACGCCCTCGGGTCTATCGTCGCCGCTTCGAAGCTTTTCTGGCGCTGGACCTGGTTCTCCGAGACTTGTTTGGCGAAGCCTTCTTTGCGCCTCTCTTCGAGGATGCCTTCTTAACGGATCTCGAACTGCTCTTTTTCGAGCCCTTCTTAGCCGCTTTCTTGATGGGCGCCGCCTTCTTCGCGCTCTTCTTTTGAGCCTTCTTTGGAGGATTCTTTTGAGCCTTCTTTGGAGACTTCTTTACAGCCGCGCTCTTTGCGCCGCCGCCTTTCTTTGTGGCTCTGCTACTGGTTTGACCGCTTTCCCCCTGGGTGCCGCTGTCGCCCAGATGCTCGCTCCCTGAAGTAGACGGTGTGCTGCCGCCGGTCGATCCCTTGCTCCTCCGCTTACGGGCAGCCGGGCGCGGCTGACTGACCTTAGCAGGTCCTTCCGTTGTAGCGCCGGCTGACTCGCCCGGGCCGCCCTGGCTTCCGGACTCGCCTCCGTGCTTCGTCTTCCTGGGAGACGCCGCTGCGGTCCCCTCGCCTTCCTCATCCAACTCGTCTTCGTCGTCCTCGTCGTATGCGGCCTTGTCCGACTCCATTTCGACGTGTTCGTCTTCGTATTCGAAGTCCTCGTCTTCATCCTCTGGTTTCAGCCAGTACGTTATGCTCACGCGCTCCTCCTTTTGGATCTACTCACTACGCATCCAGATGATGCAAGAAGCAAAATCATTTCACAAGCTGTGAGCAATGGCAAGAGCTAAATAAAAAACCGCGAACAAAGTGCGTTCGAAGCTTTCGTTCGAGAACGAGAATCTGAGGGGAAGCGCGTGGTTTGCTATCGCTCGAGGCTGGCGGTACGAACTGCCGCTTTGCGATGCAAAATTTGCTGAGGCACATGGCGCGAGGCTGCAATGTGCGTGCCGCGCCGGGCGACGGACGATGTGCCGGGCCGGAAAGTTGCGCTCATCGTATTCCTGCCCCGAGAGGTACGTCGAGGGGTGGCACTGTGGCTCTCTTCGTGGTAAACGGCCGGAATCAGCAGCGTATCGCCAGGCGAGAGAGAATCGGCGCCGCGGTTCACGGCAACAACGCGCTCGGGCGCGAGGTGATACGCCTTAGCAATCGCGGCGAGGGTGTCCCCGGCTTCTACGTGATGCAATCGCCAAGCTTGGCGGTACTCAGCCGGCACAATATCGAGAGCAGCTTCCGTGTTCTGAGCAGAACCTTTGGGAATGTGCACCTGAAAACCCGCGGGAGCGATGCTTCTCAACAACGATGGGTTCAGATCCCGAATGACCGAGACCGGTTGCATAGCCGCATCCGCTATGAGGTTCAGGTTTGTCGAAGCCGTCAGTTGAATGGAGTCGTACTCGACCGGCGGATCGACGTCTATGTTTTCTAAACCGTAATCTTTCGGATTCTTGGCGATGATGGTCATCGCTACGATGATGGGTACGTAGCTGGCAGTCTCTTTCGGCAACGCGTGCCGCTTCAGCAACTCCCAGTAATCCGCGTAGCCGGTTCGCTCGACGGCCCGGTCGACCGCGCCCGCCCCGCAATTGTAGGCTGCCATCGCCAAATACCAATCGCCATAACGGGCATGGAGATCTCGCAGAAGCTTCGCCGCCGCCCGCGTGGCTTTCTCCGGGTCGAAGCGGTCGTCAAACGCCGCCGTGCGGACCAGGTCGTACTCGGCGCCGGTGCCGGCGATAAACTGCCACATCCCGACGGCCTTTTTGTTGGACAGCGCACGAGGCAAAAAGCCCGATTCAGCCTGCGCCAGATACATCAATTCCTGCGGCACGCCCTCTTCGGCGAAAATGCGCTGGATCAGATCTTTGTACCGTCCCGAGCGGCGCAGCCCGGCCAGCAAAATGTTGCGGCCGTGATCGGTTGAGAAGTAGTGTACAAAGCTGAGGACGGGATCGGACAGCTCGAGCGGAATTCCCGAACTGGTTTGGTTTAACTCGGTTTTCAGTTTGGGAGCGAGATTCGGGTCCACCCCGAAGGTCATGTGGCTAATTTCGTCGATGGGCGCCTTGTCGAAAACGACCGCATCGTCGGTCCCCTGCCCGGAGCCGAGCTTCTCGACATCGAAACGGTAAACCAAGTCACAAATCTCATCCAGGCGCCGTTCAATGCGGCGATGGTCTGGCAACGAGTCCGGAGCGTTCATGAGGGCGTCGATGGCGGCGTCGAACTCGCGTCGGGCGGCCGCTGTATTGCCTTCGAAATACAACTCGCGGCCCGCATTCAAGTGGTTTTCGGCACGCGTCAGGCGATCGTCGGTTTCGGGCGAATGGATGGCCGGCCGGTCGCCGCTAGAGGCCCTATCGGCCTTCACCTCCCCGGACGCTGTTAAGTCTCGAGAGGAATCGGACGGGCCGTCGGAACTGTTCTCCGCCCCATTGCGATCCGCGGAAGCCGCGGGATTCGATGAAATCTGGTTTGCAGCTGCTCGTCCGGTGCCGGTTGAAAGCGCCGTGAACAGAACCAATCCGCTGAGCACAGCGTAAGGTCGTAGCATCATTCGATAAGCGAAGTTTATATAAGAGCCGACCGGAATTATCACTATAACGTTTCAATCGACGCAGGGTCAACCCGGCAGCGGTCATTTTCCAAAATCAGTATTTTAGTACCAGAGTACGTATCGGGGGCTCATAGACTTGCGCGATAGAGCGTTGATTAAAATTGTGTAATCCAGCTAGCGAGCGGGAACGGGCTGAAGACCGCGGCTCGAAATGATCCTGTCGATCATTCCGTATTCCAGGGCGGCTTCGGGTTCGAGAATGTAGTCGCGATCGACATCTCGCGAGATTTTTTCGACGGGCTGACCGGTGGCGTCGGCCAGGATTTCGTTCAGGGACTGGCGCATGCGCAAGATCTCTCGCGCATAGATATCGATATCGGCAGCTTGCCCGCCCAAACCGCTCATTGAAGGCTGGTGTATCAGGATGCGGGAGTGCGGGAGACTGAAGCGCTTACCCTTGGTACCGCAAGCCAGCAGCACCGCAGCCATGGAGGCGGCCTGTCCTACGCAATAGGTTACGAGGTCGGGCTCGACCAGGCGCATAGTGTCCAGAATAGCGAGGCCCGCGGTAATGGAGCCGCCGGGAGAATTGAGATATAAGGAGATATCGCGCTCCGGGTCTTCGGCCGCCAGAAACAGCATCTGGGCAATGACAAGATTGGCAACGTTGTCATCGATGGGCGTTCCGAGAAAGATAATGTTCTCTTTCAGCAGCCGCGAATAGATATCATAGGCGCGCTCTCCTCGCGAGGTCTGTTCGACGACCATCGGCACGAGCACTGAATTGTTCATCCCAAGCTCCTTTACTGCAAAGCCCTTGCGTGTTTCCCGAAATTCCGGTCAGCACACCCATAATATAGGATCGGCTTTGCGGGACTTAGGGTTGCGGTTTAGCGGGAAGGGCGTCTTGACGCTGGAATCGCGCTCGCTGCATAGTAGAGGAAAGGCGTTGTTTTCTTGGGTTTGGGGAAGGAGAAAACGATTGCGTAAATTCCCGGCGAAAAACGTCTATCTTTGTGACGCTACTGCTAACTATTTAAGCGTAGGCAGACGATTAGGTTGGTAGCAAGGCGAAAACCTGCGTCCCGATGAAAGTACTGATAGCCGACGATAGCGCCACCTCGCGAGCCATGCTGCGGACCGCGCTGGTGCATTGGGGCTATGAAGTCGTCCTGGCAGAAAACGGCGCCGACGCTTGGGAGGTGCTGGCCGATTCGGATCCGCCACCCATGGCGATTCTCGATTGGGTGATGCCGCACATGACCGGTCCCGAGGTTTGCCGGAGGGTGCGCGAAAAGCAGCAGAAGCCATACACGTACACATACATCCTGCTGCTGACCTCAAAGAACACCAAAGATGAAACTGTAGAAGGAATGGAAGCGGGCGCCGACGACTACATCGTAAAGCCGTTCGATCAGCACGAATTGCAAGTGCGCTTGCGAGCCGGTAAGCGGATCATCGATCTGCAAATGGACTTGTTGAGAGCTCACGAGGAATTGAGAGAGCGGGCCAGCAAGGATCTGCTCACGATGCTGCCCAATCGCGCCGCGATTGCTTCCGCCTTAGAACAGGAACTCTCCCGTTGCCATCGCGACCGCCGCACGGTCGGGGTCATTCTTCTGGATATCGACCACTTCAAGAAGATCAACGACACCTATGGTCATTTTGCGGGCGATGCGGTTCTGCGGGAAACAGCCACGCGTCTGCGCGGCAATATGCGCCCGTACGATCAGGTCGGCCGCTACGGTGGCGAGGAATTCCTGGTAGTGTTGCCGAATTGCGATTTGGAACAAGCGGCTATGCAAGCCGAGCGTATGCGCGTGAAGCTGCAATCGAGCGCCATGGTCGTGGACGGCGCCGAGATGCGAGTTTCGGCAAGTTTTGGCGTGACCGTCTCGGATGGTTCCGAGCGCAACCCCGATTCCTTTGTTCGCGTTGCCGATGAGGCGCTGTACCGCGCCAAAGACGCGGGCCGCAATTGTGTCTGGAGCCTGGCTTTAGAACACGCCGCGTGCCGCCCGGTGTAGCCCCAATCCATCTCAATCCGATTCGAGCCGCGCCGCTGTTATACTGTCATGTGTTGCGCCCGTAGCTCAGCTGGATAGAGCGTCTGGCTACGAACCAGAAGGTCGGCAGTTCGAATCTGTCCGGGCGCACCAGTAAAATCAACAGCTTATAAGCGATCCAGTCAAAAACAGCCCACCCAGTTACCCACCCACATCCGGTTGCTTGGCGATTCGAGGGTGTGTATAGTGCGGTCATGTCTACCGCCACCACGCCGATTGATTCCGGCCAACCCCCGGGGAGGAACGCTACCTCACTCAGGCAGCCGCTTGATTTCGACATCAGAGGTCTCGGACGCCGTCTGCCGCAGACAGTGGCGCCAGAAGGCTGGGTAAAGAAGATTCAACGGAGCCGTGAAGGGAGAGTGTGGGTCGGCTTTTTTCATCTCTGGACCACGGACGCCAGCGGTCGACGCGTACGCAATAAGAAGGAAAAGACGCTCGGACCGGCTTCGATGGCAAAACACGAGGCGCAGGAGAAGCTAACCCAGTACATCACGGAATTCACCGGAAGGTTGAAGTCACAAGGCAACTCGATCGCCACCTTCATCGAGCTTTGGAGCGCCTTCTGTGCCGTGAAGTCTGGTCAGTGGTCTAAGAAGACGAAAGAGAATCTCCGATGCCTTTTTGGGAAACATGTCATTCCGATCGTCGGAACCCTGCCGCCGCGCGAAGTCACATTGACATCCCTGCAACTGCTTCTCAACAAAATGGCGGCGGATGGCTATCGCAAATCCGCTGTGGGACAAGTTCGTACGTACATCAAGGCTTGCTTCGAGTACGCAACTGATGAAAGTGTCATTCAGAAGAGCCCCGCGCGGAAGCTCGCGATGCCGAACATTCGAAAGAAATCGTCCGAACGCTTTTTGCGTGTGGATGAATTCCGTCTCCTGCTGTCTCATGCAGCGCCTCGTGAGCACCTAGTGTTGCGAATTCTCGCTATTTGCGGCCTTCGCCCGGCGGAGGTTTTGGTGTTGCGGATTGAAGACTTCGAGGGTGCGCAACTCCGAATTGACGAAGCTCTGAAGGAACGTCAGAAAGGGGAAGATCGGATTGGCGATACGAAGACAGACGAGAGCGACAGTTTCGTTCCGGTGCCGCCTGATCTCCAACGGGAGATCAAGGCATGGATCGCAGGACATCCAGATCGAAATGATCCTCGCGCATTCCTGTTTCCGAACTCGGCCGGAACCGCGTACAGCGTCGGTAATTATCTGAAGCGTTATCTGAAACCTCTAGCCGAGAAGGCAGGAGTCCGCGACGTGACCCACCAGGCATTTCGGCGCACCTCTTCCACGCATATGCAGAACCACGCCAACGTAAAGGACATGCAGCGTCATCTCCGGCATACCGATCCGCAGACGACTCTGAAGTATTACGCGAAAGTGATACCCGAGAGTTTGCGTGCAGCTGTGGCCGCCCTGGACGCCCAGATTGCCGGCGAACCGGTCGGCCCCAAAATAGCGGCGCGCTAGCTCTCTCTCAATTTCTCGGAGAATGGCGTTAATCGCTTGGTGACGCACTAAGAGGTACCAAGCATTCGGAAGGCAAGCCGCATAAGCGCCGATCAGTTTTGCGAAGTCCTATTGACCTCCAGACAGACCGGCGCGGCAGAACTCGCGTACATCCGTCCGGATGCCTTCGCAGAACCATCCGGACTGTTCATTTGACAGAATCCTGCCTTTACCGTAAATAGAAGGCATGTCCAGCGACCAGTGTGAATGAGGCGAGCATGCAACGCTTAAATGGAGCCGATCCGGGAAACTACTTGCCGGCTGTAGCAATCGACAGCGGGCCCATACGTCAGCTAGTCAGAGCAAAGGACGTGGCAAAAAAACTGGGGGTCAGCATTTCATGGGTGATCCAGCACGCCTCCGGTAAGCGCAGGCCATACCTGCCCGCCGTTAAAATGGGGCCTGGCAGAAGCCCCTTGAGATTCGATCCGAATGACGTCGAGAAGTTTATTGATGAATGCCGACGCATCGCTGGGCAGCGCGCAGGATACGCCAGGTGACATGAAAATCGTGATCTCCAAGAGCTGCTTCAGGCCAGCACGGCTGCGTTGGTTTCGCATTGAGCACATCGCAATCGCACCGCATTAATCAATCAGTAGATCCACATCTGTGATAGAGCTTGTTTTTTTGACCCGCGGTCGCAAAGCCGATACAAAACCCTTATGACGCGCTTCTTTCCAGCCTTTGTCTCCGCCGTCCGGTCTCACCGTATCGCGATTTCCACCAGGCGGTTGTGGCGATCTGGGCCGAAAAATGTATCTTCGTTTGAATTAGCCTACCAAGCTCGGGTTGCGATTGATCGCATTCGGTTCGCAATTCGTCAAGGAGAAGCAATCGCTCCAAACCACCCCGTTCTGGTGGAGGCAAGGATGCAATTGCTGGATGCTTTAGACCGACTGGAGAGTGCCGAACGACACTTTCAAGAACACTTTCGTGGAAACTCGTCTGCACACAAACGACCCAATTTATGAGGGGTGTCAGCTCAATCGCTGGCAGGGAGCCAACGAAAGCATTCTACATCTGCGCCCAACCACACCCATCCACGTCATGATCGCGGATGGTGTTGCAGCGGTGGAAGAAAACGCCCCTGCAGGGCGGCGCGCCAAATCTTCAGAATTGTGTTAGCTGATGATCCAGTTGTACCGGATGCACGCTGTGGAAGGGCTCGTGGATTCAATCCAGCGAAAATCGGACCACAGTGCGAGCGCGCCGGTTCCTCGAACTGCAGAGCTTTGTTGCGTTCAGCATGTAAGGAGGGAGTTCGGTGAGTCAACAGCTTCGCTTGGTTCTGAAAAGTTGGCGGGGTCAAAAGTGATCTTCAAGCGTGTCCGCGCGAAGACCCAAAGGTGGTGGGCAAAAGTGCTTCCAACCAGGTCGGCACAGAATCTTGCATCCTCTCCTTGCACCACCGAATCCGTGGTTCGGACGTCAGAGCGTTTACCTCCGGAGCAAAAGGTCGTAGGTTCGAATCCTACCGGGCGTACCAACCATCGAATGGAATCAATCACTTGCACGTGGCGCTCCACCACAGCAAGTCGCCAGAACCATTGCTTCGGCCCTCCTTTTGACGAATTTTGGCAACCAATTGGCAACCACGCGGCGATACGGGCAAACGCTCAGACCCGCAATGGCTAGCCAAGCCCGGAGGGCACAAATGGGTGCATCTGGTAGACGTGGCTGCCCGGGGTTGGGCGAGAATTTAAGTTATCATCGGCCGAATTGAGGAGCGCGGAGAATGCACTCCGCGAATCGTTGGGCTAGAGCTGATGCTGGATCGATACGCGGTCCGAATTCCAAATTTGGACTATCATTCTCAACACCGGACTATAGCGTCAAAGACAGGTACATCGAAACGACGAACTGGTGGCCCCTGTAGAAATCGCAACACCTGCATTCTGCTACTTTGCGCCAGGCAGAAACTGGAAGTTGGGGCGGATTACGAATCGCCGCGAAGACCGAAAATGAAGTCAGATCCGTGTCTGCAACATTGCCGGAACTTGGGGGTTTGATAGTGTCAATCCCGACCGAGCTGGGACCTTTGCCACCTCAAGATCTTGGTGTATCTGCACAATGCCTTCACCGGGTATCACTTAATTCTTGATGAATTAGCGTCAAGCTCTCCCCAGTATTCGAAATCGTTCTTAATCCCAAGGAGCGCTGCATCAGGTCGGCCAAGATTGAATCGCGTTGTTCACGGTTAGGAATCGGTGCACGATTTACGGCCGGAAATTCGTCGTACGTGTTTCCATCCAGCAGGCGGCCAGCACGTTTCTTCTGTACGCCTCCCCATTGCTTGAAGAAAAACGGAACTCCCGCCGCGCGGCATTGTTCTAGAATTCCGACGACCCACTCGCGTTGGATGGGCCTTGCTCCGCGTCCGCTCTCTCCACCAACGATTACCCAGTGAATGCCGTTCAGATCTAGCCCACCAAGATCTTCTAATAAAGGTTCGACTGAGAGAAATCGAACCACAGCCGGAGTGTTCCTCAGCTCCTCGATTCTAGGCAGCCCGTGTTTTCGGTTTTCCACGCTTACCCCCCACCAGATGTGATCCTGCTCCGCTGCCCAGACAAGCTTGTTTGAGAGGAGCTGGCGAAGCCTGCCTGCGCGTTTTGTGAGAACTTGATATGTATGCCACCGTGCGGCTGACATCACCTCAGCGACATCGCTTACGTATGCGTCCGATACCCCTTCATGAAACAAGTCGCTCATTGAGTTTACGAACACCATCTTCGGGCAGGTCCACCGGATTGGTTCAAACAGTTTTTCCGGCACGACACGTAAGTCGAAGCCCTGCTTATACGGATGCCCCGCAACTCCCCTGAAGCGCTCAGCGAATGATTCGGCATAGCAGTGAGTGCAGCCGGGACTGATTTTCGTACATCCTCGCACCGGGTTCCATGTGGCGTCAGTCCACTCGATCCTCGACGTCTCTGCCATATGATTTACCCACACTCAGAATAGCACCAATTTATTTATTGCAAATATTTAGGTGTTTCCGGTACGCTGTATTCTGTGGCCCAGCACGAAAAAGGTGACAAGGTCCGAGTGAAATCGGGAGAGTACTCTGGTGAACGTGGAATCCTTGTGCGTCCACATCTCGACAAGTGGGTCGTTTCCGTGATGCATCAGGACAGGATGGTTTTGCTGTCCACGGAACATCTAACCAACTACTCACTGGCTGCTCGCCGCGCGTGGCGAAGCATGCCCGATAGAAAAGTTGGGCGGCCTATAGGCAGCAAGGTGTCAGATCGAATTTCTATAATTTTCCGGATCGACAGAACGCTTTGGAATGAATTCCTGAGCGCAGAACAGACGGGAATCGTTGGAGACCGGACGACCGTTATCAATGAGTGTTTGCGTAAAGTTCTCGCATCCGCACAGCGTCTACAACCCAAGGCTTCATGAAGGTCAGAATCACATCGGAGCAGCGCGCGCTGATAAACCAGTTGTTAGACAAAGGCAAGGACCGACATACAATCGCGCAGCTGGCATCCGTCACATTGGGACAAGTGTCCGCTATCGCAGCTCATCGCACAATGGGCAGATACGGCCCCGCCAGCGGATCAGGTAGAACAGCGTCGTCTGCTGAAGACTCATTGGAACATTCAGTCGAGCCGACCGGTGATTTCGTTGAAGGTTCACGATCGCATTCAGTGTCTATCCCTCTCGGGACCGACATCGAGGCAACACAACCGGTCGTGTGGGACCCGTATGAATCTAGTAACCCGCACGTGTTGATTCTTGGCGAGAGCGGATCTGGAAAGACTTACACGGCATCCCGCTTAGTCATTGAGCTCGCACGCGCTCATCTGCCCTCAATAGTCTTTGATTATGGCCAAGGATTTTCGCTTCAGCATGCACCCGAGGCTTTTCGAAACGATTTCCGTACAATCGAACTCCAGCTCAGTCGTGATGGTATCGGCATCAATCCGCTGCAGATCTTCCCTGTAGACACCCACGGTCCTGCGACTGTGGCTCAACGAGTAGCCGATACCTTTGTGCGGGTATATCCCCGGTTAGGTGTTCAGCAGCATGCGTTGCTCCGCCGAGCTGTACTCGAGCTGCTTGCGGACGCCGGAGTATCTGCGGAGAACCCAAGAACGTGGACTCAACCACCCCCACCTTTCCGGGATCTAGAAGAGAAAATCACTGAGTACTCTCGTGCTGAAGATATTGCGACTCGCCGGGCAGCGTCATCCGCCGGCCCCCACGTGTCCACCTTGTTCTTTTTCAATACGTTCCGCAAGACTGGTCATGCCCTCAGTTGGTCGGACTTAATAGCGCATCGCAACGAAGTGTGGATTCTGCAGCTTGGGGGCCTTGAGGCATCTGTCGAGCGAGCTGTGACAGAGTTCCTGCTTTGGAGCTTTATCCGTTATTTTGAAGTCCTAGGGCCTGGACCACTGAGATGTTTTGTGGTCCTGGATGAGGCCCACAAGCTTGCCTTCGGTCCGGGGTCGCCGGTCGAAAAGATCCTGCGAGAAGGTCGCAAGTTTGGTTTGGGGGTCATTCTGGCCTCCCAACAGCCCGAGGACTTTAGTGCAGTCGCCTTTGCGAACACGGCGACAAAGATCGTTTTTCAGGTTGGCGATCAGTCAGGACAGGTGTCACGTCAACTACACCGGAAAATCAAGAATGGCCACTCGCAGGAGTACATAGCGAGGGCAATAGGGACTCTTCCGCGCGGTTCGGCATATGTCGTAATCGCGAACGCTGGCCGCGTCACACGGATGCTCAGCTTCGAAGACCGGCAATCTGCAGCGGATGCGGCTTCCGACAGGTCACAAGGGTGCTAATGAGGACTAAACCAGATTGGAACGATCTCGGCCACGCCGACAAGCTAAAGATTCTGCGCGAAACTAACGTGGACCAGATCGTTGCCGATTACAGATCAGGTGACAAGGATGCCAGCATGTTTCGCACTCGTCTCGCGCGCGAGAACGCGTTGTGGCAGCCGCACCAATATAAGGGCGTCGGAAAACAGGCCGGCGCTCCGCCAAACAAGGAAGTAGTTCTAGGAGCATGGCGAGATTTGGACAGGTCAGAAGCGCTCCTTGAGCTGATTGACAACAGCATTGACGCCTGGACCAGGAGGCGAACCAAGTATCCGGATAAGTCAGCTCCAGAACTCAATATTTATATCGACATCGACTCGGATACCGGCCAGCTTGCCTATGAAGATAACGCGGGTGGCGTACCGACCGAGAAGCTTGTCAATCTCGTCGTTCCTGGGCATAGCGAAACGGACGCGCTCGTCGCAAGTATCGGCAGCTACAAAACGGGTGGCAAAAAGGCTATATTCAGACTCGCTACGGCAGTCAATATCACCACCCGGTTTTGGAACCCGGCTGAGACAGGGGATACCGGCGTCGCTATCCACCTCGACGAGCAGTGGCTAACCGATGTAGACGAGTACCGATTTCCCTACTTTGAGTTGAAGGACGACGGTGACCTGCAACGCGGTCAGACTAGGTATCTCATGCAGTTGAGGCCAGAGCCCATTTCGGCCTGTTGGTATAGCAACCCCTCAGAACTCAACAAAATTGATCGAGATATCAGAAACACTTATGGACTTCTAATCGCTCGGAACGGCAACATAAACATTTACTTTCCGAAGCGAGGTAAGAAGGTTGTGCCGACTCTGGATACACTTTATGACTTCTCCGGCGCAAACGACGGCAAGATTGACATACGCCCACAACGAGTAGCATTTGAAACAGGGCTGGAGTACGGAGGCCAGAAGCACGCACTAACAATCGAAACAGTAATCGGCTGTCGCGTAACGACGGCTACCCGTGAACACTCTGGGCCTGGATTTGACCTGTACGGTAATAATCGACTCTTCAAGTCCAGAGATAACAGACTTTTCGCCGATCAGTTGCCGAAAGGCGGGCCTGCTGGTCTGGTTCGAGGTTGGGTCAACATCCTTGGCCCGAACGTTTTCATCCCTTGGGATACGCATAAAAGACACCTAAACTACGATCGCGAAGTCATCGAGCTCATTCGAACTCATCCCACCGTTAAAGATCTCTTCACAAACTGGACCGAAGCATACAGCCAGATAAGCCGACTCGGCACGGGTGAGATCAAAAAGACCATCGAAGTTCCTTACGCCCTGACCGACCCGAAGACACGTCAACTCGCCTTCGACCATTCCGACACCGTCACGATTGACGCCACCCGCAAGCGAGGCCAGAAGTTGCCGACAACTATCTTTAGGCCGGTTGTGCGCAGCGTCAACAAGACAAAGAAGAATATGGGCATCCAGCTGAATATTGTCTTTACAGTCGACGAGGCTAGACGGCTCGCTGCGCAATTCCAAATTCACGGATCATTGGATGCCACACAAACCAAGAGAGCTCTAAGCGATAAGGCAAAGGAGCACCTGATCGGTCTGCTGCAGTCTAAGCGAACCAGAAAGCCCTAAGGGCATGGCTGCAAAGTCGTCGGTCAGACTCGCATTCGGGCCGAATAAGTATGCGGCGCTACATCTCCTGCTATGCCGTTGGCTTCGGCTGTACGGTGATCGCGGCAAACGGTACTGTTACGTCACATTGGGGGGCACAGAATTGAGAGACATTCCGAGTCTCGGATTCGTCGATATCAGTTTGATCAGCAGCGTCTGGTCTTATGAGACGAACGCAAAACGGTTTGCGATGGCGAAGGACAGTGCGGTCGAACTGGCGAACTACGGTATCACCGTAGACCTGCGGCACGCCACGGTGTGGTCTCACAGGCGAGAGTCGGATTTACCCCATATCTTTTTCATTGATCTTCAGGGAATTTGCGCTTGGAGCGACTATGATTTCCGTTTCGGAGAAATGTTTCAAAACGAGATCATTCGTGAAGGCGATTGTTTGCTAATTACCAGTCATCTCGGCCACAACCCTGGGGCGACTGCGATCCGAGAGCACTTCAGCGGAGAGTTCGCAGTCCTTGGCATCGATGATCGCAATGATGTGTTCGTACGGAGTATCTTCCGGCGCGCTCATCCCACTATGACGCTTTTCAAGGCCCTGTGTCTGAACGGCATTCAATCAGAGCTTGCATTGCGCTGTTTTGGAATCGTAAAGTATCGAGACGGAACGCCCATGGGAATCTATGGATACGCCATCTCGGCCGGAAAAACCGATCTGGCGACATTTGTTGGAGATAACAGCACAAAGTACTTCGACGTCGCAAGAGGTCGGCTGTGCGAGTCAGATGACTTCTAACCAGCCCACCATTTAGCGCGAACCGGAGCTGAGGGTCGAGGCTGGACTTTTCGGTAAAACCGAGAGGCTCCTCAGAATTTGGACAGAAGGCGGTCAATGAGCTGCTTGGCTGCGGTCTTGTTACCCGAACACTCAAAAATTAGTGAACAGATTCTCGTAATGATCGCCCTTTCACGGGGGTTCTTTGCAGCCAAAATCTTGTGCTGCTTCTTATGATCAATATATTGAAGTTGACGTCCGTAGCGACGCACAGCGCGTACAATGCGTCTTCTTTCCTCAACCTGCAGAGTTGGGTGAGACCCGAGTTTCTCAATTCGTTCCACATCTCGGATAGTCTCCCGCTCGAGTTTCTTGCGATCGGCTTGGTCGATTGCACCCTGGGATATGACTTCTAGGTTATGACCAGCCCGGTCGGACAGGATCTCGAACTGGCGAACGACGTTCCTGTGAATTGAGCTTTGACGACAGCGCCGACTCAGGTCCAGCGCGATGGGCCGAAGCTCGCCCAACAGATTGTTGAAGTGAATGTTCTGCTCGAAATGATCGCGACGCCCGTTGGGCAGAATCCGGTCATCCAAAACGTGAAACTCCCCAACAACCCACGAATTGAACCGAGGTTCAGCAAACAACTCGTCGAGTACATTTGATTCGCCAACCTGCATGTTCCCGCTACGCAACCGTAGTCCTTTGATGGATGCTGTTTTATCGATAGCACCAAAATATCCATGGTCCAGAACCCACCCGATGGCTGACGGTGCGCCATCGTTGCCTGTTATCTCGAAAAATCGAACATCAGTAAAGGAATCAGCGACGCCCTTTCTCGCTTGGAACTCATGCCGATGCGGACGGAACAATGGTTGAGACTCGTCATTTAAGTAGATAAGGACGCTTCCGAAATTCACTTTGTCGCGCATCATCTCCTCGATGCGCTTGTTAAAGGAGAAGGACGGCGAAAACGGAATAGGCGCCACTTGCGACAGGTAATCTCGTATAGCCGCCGAATTCACCAGACGATCGTCCCCATGCCGTACAATTCCTGACAGCTGTACCTCAAAAAAATGCCCGCGCGCATCATGCGCGGCGCAGCGCTGAATTCTAACGACGTCTTTGATTAAGTCCTCGACATCACCTTTGAAGCTTGTGTCGCGCAAGATAGATCTCAATCGGCGACAGTCCCATCTCATCTCGCTGATTTCGTACTCGCCATCCGACTTCGAACGGAAAATCAGTTCCTGACAATACCCAAGTCCGGCAAGGCGTCCCACTCCCCGGAAGCCTCGTGCTTTCGTTCCGCGTTTACGACTTGCACCTAGTGCTATAAGCGTTTTTATAAACGTCGACTTGGATACGCCCGTGCCATTGTCGCGAATACGAATCACTCGATTGTCAGAGTCAATGTTTATGTCGACTCTACCCGCTTCTCTTGGACTGAGCAGCCCCAATGCGACGGCTTCCTCGATCGAGTCCGCTGCATTTTGCACATATTCCCGATATATCGATAGCGGGTTGACATACATGGAACTGCTCAACAGCTCTAGAATGTCCTTACCGACGATCGGATGCTCTGCGATGTTCTCCCAACTGCTTTTGATTGAGACAAGGACAGGTTGATTTAGACCCATTGGGCAGCTCCCGCCTTAGTGATTGCTGCCTTACCTCCAAATAACATCGGCTCACTCAGACCGGCATCCTCGACACGCTCGTCTGCGGGAATCTCAGATTTAGTCTGAGGTGCATCTGTTTTCTTCGCGGCCCAGATTTCTGCTTCTCGCATCTTCGATAACGGGGTGTAATAAGTGATGATTTGCCGGATTTGAGTGTCAGTGATACCAGAAATCAAATTCTTGATGTGTCGAGGCTCGCAGGAGGAGAGCAAGCTCAGCAACTCACGCCGCTGAGTCAAGCTCAGCTTGGTGAAGGCGCGCTGATACTCTTCGAACTCGGCACGACCTCGAGAGTTTTCATACCATTCTCGATTGAAAATGAAATGGTGAGGGCGCAGCAGCAAGGCTTCGAAAGCGTTGATCGAATCACCAAAAGCGCGCTTGAAGAAGGGTGGAGCTCCGCTCACAACGCCATGGGTCGCCTGAAGAATTAGTTGCATAGAGCGCAATTGATATCTTGACCAGCGCTCCCCAATGTGTGACCTGTCCGGCAAGTCAGTGGGCTGATAGCGCATGGGAAACGACCAGATCCGAATTCCGAGCTCCTCGTTCATGCTGACGTTAAGGGCCATGCGCTCATACAGATCAGCAGGGCTGTCGTGGAAGTTATACAGCATGTAATTCGACAACTCTGTCAGGCCAAAACTGCAGGCGATACGCACCGACACTTCATACGGTTTCCTCACGCCTAGATGGTCGAACGCGATGCGCAAAGGTTTGATGCAGATAGACGAGAGCTCCTTCAGGAATACCTCGTCCTTGCAAAGAATGCGGGCGTCCACGCCCTGGTTGAAGTCGACTCTACGCTGAACTGGAGTCGGCCCCCGCTTGAGCTTCGCGCCGCGCTGAAAACCTAGATCTCTTATTTCCGCAATGATCTCTTTGAACCGTGCCGAAGCTACGACGTTGTTGTCCATGAGAACGAGATCTTTTTTCTCGCCGTACAAAGCTCGGATTTGAGTCACTAGAACAGTGAGAGGCCGAACGTCTCGCTGATTGCCCTCCAGCTTCGGAACACCGCAGAAAGTGCACTTTCTGATGCACCCACGGGAAGCATACCCGAAGTATGCATCGTTTACCGGATAGCGATACGTGATGTGTTCAAGAATGCTGTAGTCAGGAGGAAGATCCTCGATTGGCGTTCCTGACTGATCGTCCGAATATAGCTCTTCTGAGAAGTCGTCCAATCGAAGAGATTTGGCAGGGGAATCGCCGAGCAGCCCCTTAATAAAGCGAATACCCCGCCATCGCTCTTCTCGGGCGAATCGCTCGTTCATCAGCGTCGCCGCAATACCACCGACGAAAATCTTGTCAGTCTGGCCGCCTGCGAGAGTTTTAGCGAAATCGATGCTCTGGGAAATCTTGGCAAACTCGAATGAAAACAGCGTTGTAACGTAAATCCTGTCCCAGGCCTGGCTGAGCACGGAACGGTCCTCGCCCTTTATAAACCGGACGCGATCACGTTTTCCGTCGGGACCGTGATACTGCGCGATCTTCATGAGGCCCAGAGGCGGATATTTGTTTTTGTAACCCGGTTCGATCAGCAGAATGTTCTTGTCGGCCATTCAGGTGGTCAACTCTCCATGTAGACGAGTCATGCTGCGATTACCGACGTCTTGCCTATCGAACCCGCCTTCTTCTTTCCAACCTGAATGAAAACGTCCCGGCCCAACGTATTGAGAATTCTGAGAAGTCGCTGTACAGAAAAGCCACCCAAACGGTAATTCGCCAGTGCAGAGACTTTGGGCTGGGGAAGTTTCAGTATCGTCGATGCTTGTGCTTGCGAGAGCCGCTGTTCGCCGAGGGTCTTGTTAATCGCAGTTGCGAGGTCAAATTTTGTCCGGCTCTCCAAGATCTCGACTGAGCACGCCTGAGCACGTGAATCCTTCTGGCCCAACCGCTTTCTCATAAATAGATAACATACCAGTTTTGGAATAGAAGCAAGAACTAATTTGCGCTGAAAGTAATACGGCTGGAGGAACGTTGCTGCCGCAGATGAGATTTCGGTGTTGTCGAGCGGCGTCGCCGCGCGCGGAGTGTCTGGATGGAGTGCCTTTCCGCCCCTTGTTACGCAAGCCGCTCAATGTGCAGGTTCGAGGTTGGCGCCGGGCACGGCGCTCGCGTGCGGCGCAGATGGCCGAACCCGCTATTAATAGCGGGTTGCGTTTGGATCGCCGGCCCCGAAAGCATCCTGTCTAGCCAGTGGCTTGGTTCATGTCATGTTCTCAACTGTAATGTACACATTTAAAGGCCCCCTACGTTTCGCGAAAAGAGGGATTGGGCACTTCCCGTATGGGCCAAGCGAGTTCCATGACCAAGCGTGAGGCTATTGGCAAACGGACCGGGAGGGTTGCAGGGGCAGGTGATTGTACTGGATCAACGGAACCACTTTTGCCCACGGAAAATCTGCAGTGATTTGATGACGACGTCCGCGTTTTTCTTTTCGACGAACAACTCAAGAAGGTTCATAACCGTTATGTGATCATTGACGCAATCATCGGCCCAATGCACCGGGAGCTCACAAAACGGCAGCTTCGTTCCGGAGGTTGGAGCTATCTCGGATCCTCCCAAATCAGCATTGAATCGACGTGTCTCGGCGCACTGGCACTCATTGGTCTTGATCAACAGAGATGTGCAAACGCAATGGCGTGCCTGTTCCGTACTCAACTCTCGAATGGCGCGTGGCCGGCGTTTTTGCCGGACGTGGAAGCATCGTGGACGACAAGCCTCGCAATTACGACTTTTAGCGTGCTCTCCGATTCCGCAGATGCCCGGGACCGTGGTGTCGATTGGGCAGTGACAGACAAGGGGCGAGAAGGAAACTGGCTCTGGCGATACAAGTTCAAAGTCGACCGCGCCGTTCAATTTCGACCAGAGATTTACGGCTGGCCCTGGATCGAAGGTGCCTGTAGCTGGGTTATTCCAACCGGCCTATCGATGATTGCACTCAAGCAGTTTATCTACTGCAAGCCTCGGCCAGACGTGACAGCCCGGCTGCGGCTCGGCGCAGAAATGTTGCTGGACCGGTGCTGCGTGGGCGGAGGATGGAATGCGGGGAATAGCGTCGTGTACGGAGTCCCATTGCCTGCACATGTCGAGTCCACGGCGATCGCTCTGCTTGGGCTCCAGGGAGAACCGGATCACCCGATGATCAGGGCGGGCCTGCAATGGCTGGAGAGTGCGGGCGACTCTGAACAAGGAATTTCCAGCCTATCCTGGACGGTGCTGTGCCTCGCCGCCTATGGCCGCCACTTCAGTGCGGTACAAGGCAGGATAGAGACGGCCTTGAAGGTTGCCTGTGAACACTTGAACTCAGCGACCCTCGCACTAGCGATTCTCGCTCTACGGTGCGGAGAAATGATTCACCCTTTCATTGTTCCTGTATGACGACTCGACGACAGTTTGTTTCGACTGGACTGGCTGCTACTGCGTCGGCGGTCGTTGCCACCAAGTTGTATGCGCCTAAGTATTCCGTCTCGTATAGGAAAGAGCGCTCGACAGTGGCGGTACTCGACATTTCCGAGTACGGGTCCAACTTAGAGGAGCAATTGCTAAGCGGACTTCGGGAATTTTCGTTAGATGTGCGAGCGAAAAAGGTCCTACTCAAACCGAATCTGGTGGAAGATTTGCCTGCGCCCGTGAATACCCACTCGGCTCTCGTGGGAGCGGCCGCACGCTGCTTCCTCCGGTTAGGTGCTGCTTCTGTCACCGTGGGCGAAGGGCCAGGACACCAGAGGGATACCGACCTGGTAATCGCATCCGCTGGTTTGCCGGAACAACTTGCCGACAAAAGGATCCGGTTCGTCGACTTAAATCGCGATGAACTGCGAAAAGTGAAGCTGAAGGCGTCCTACACGGGGCTAGGTTCTCTTTGGTTGCCGGTAAGTATATTTGATGCCGCGGTGATCGTGTCCATGCCCAAAGTCAAGACTCACCACTGGGCTGGCGTCACACTCAGCCTGAAAAACATGTTCGGCGCGGTGCCCGGCCAAAAGTACGGCTGGCCGAAGAACCTGCTTCACTGGCACGGAATCAACGAAAGCATTCTGGATATCTGCGCAACGGTGCCGGTGAATTTTGTTATCGCCGATGGCATCGTCGCTATGGAGGGAAATGGTCCCCTTCAAGGCACTGCTCGAAATGTTCAGAAAGTCATCTTAGCCGATGATCCAGTAGCAGCCGATGCGACCTGTGCCAGGCTCATGGGGTTCGATCCGGCGAGGATCGAGCATATTGCCAACGCGAGCCGGTTTCTCGGCAACATGGACCTTGCTCACATTCAGCAACTCGGCGCCTGGAAGAAGCCAAACAAGCCATTCGCCGTCATTCCCCAATTCGAACACATCGTCGCATCCTGACTGGGCGTCCTGCCATGGTCCGGACGTTGGTGGGTAAACGTGGTTCCCACGCTGATTGTGGTCCGGTCCAGAGAGTTAGTGGGCAAAACTGGTTCCCGTTCACTTTCGCTTCGGCCCTGAAGGTTGGTGGGCAAGAGTGGTTCGGCTCTACTTTCAGAGCGAAATAGTCGCGTCAAGCTTCGCAGACACGCGTGGTTCACCACTTAGCGCTCACAAGTTCACGTCACAATTTCATACCATCGCTGCACGCTGGTCGGATTTATTGGGCATTGGTTACGCATTCAGCATAAGATCGACTTTCCTCAAGAGAGAGACGCCTGTGTTTGCCTCTTTAGAAGATCTCGCCGAGCGACTGGAAGCCGCACGGTACATCGCCGATCCGGTGATGCTGAACGTGATTTACTTGGCCTCAAAGCTAGGTAAGCCGATTCTCGCAGAAGGACCACCTGGTAGCGGTAAGACTGAACTGGCGCGCGTTGTCGCGGTTGTAGCAGAAACGCATATCGAGCGCTTGCAATGCTTTGCCGGTCTAGACGACAAAAGGGCAATCGGACACTTCGATGAGGCTCTGCAGAGGGTGTATCTGACATCGAAATACGCCGAGCGGGTGTTCAGGGACGAGGAATGGGAAAGCATCAAATCGCACCTGTATCGGGAAGACTTCTTCATAGCGGGTCCGCTCTTGCGCGCGCTCTTGAGTCCGAAGCCCTGCGTGCTTTTGATCGATGAGGTGGATAAGGTCGGCGAAGAGTTCGAGGCGCAGCTGCTCGAAATTCTGGAAGAATGGCAGGTCAGCATTCCTCGCCTTGGAACACTAAAAGCAAAATCGATCCCCTTCGTATTGATCACTTCAAACCAGCAGCGGCGACTCGGAGATCCGTTGCGGCGCCGCAGCCTCTACATGCAATTCGATCATCCATCCATGGAACGCGAACAGAAGATTATTCGCGCTCGGACGCAGGGTCATAGCGAAGACTTGCGCCTGGAAGTAGCCGGATTTGCACAAGCTTTGCGCGGTTATCGCCTGCAAAAGCAACCTTCCATTGCGGAGATGCTGGATTTGGTCAACGCTCTCGACGTCCTAGGACTGCAGGGCATCGATGCCGAAGATCGGGACACTTTACTTCCGCTCATTGCCAAAACCGAGAAGGACCGTGAACGTCTGCTGCTCCGCGACGGATTTGCCTCGCTGGTGTGCGATATCCAAGGCCATATCGAGAGGTTGAAGGCAGAGAGGCTGGGCAGGACCTTGACTCATGCGTAACGCCCTGTTGCTCTTGGTTCTGTTCGGCACAAGCTGCTGGGCTCAATCCTCTCTTTCCGCGCGTGACTATTCCGAGCGCTGTGCGGCGTACTACGCCAGGCACTACGATCTCGACCCGGCGCTCGTGCGAGCTGTGATCGAAATCGAGTCGGCGTGGAATCCGGGGGCAGTCTCAAGTGCAGGAGCGATGGGTCTCATGCAACTGATGCCGGCGACTGCAAGGCGCTATGGAGCAACTCACCCCTTTTGGATTCACGAAAATGTCCGGGCTGGGGTTGCTTATCTCGCCGATCTCGTCGCAGTTGTTTCATGGCGATCTGCGTCTGGTGATGGCTGCCTATAACACCGGTGAGAACCGTGTATCTCCCCAGCTATTAAGTTATTCGAACCGGAACGTCTATCTCTACGTCAGCCGGGTCGCTCATGTGTATCGCGCCGAATTACGCCGTGGAGGCAGGCCGTGACTTCTTTGAAGCAGTGTGCCTGTCTGCTCTGTATGGCCGGACTCACCTGTGCCGCACAGAGCGTTAGACCAACACAACGGGCGAATCGAGCAAGCGTTACGCTTCCGCCGCCGGTGCCTTTGCCAGGAAATAGTGGGCAATCGCCAGCAAGTTACCACTTCGTTGTCCTCACTCGAGCCACACTCGATAACAAAGTCATCGCTTTGCGGCTGGCCCGAAATGTCGCGACGTCCGTGCGGATGCCGGAGCCGGTTAACTCGGTGGTTGTCGGATCTCCGGAATGCTTTGCAGTGGAGCATAGCGAAGGAGAGTCGTACCTGGTGACGATTCGTCCCCGCAAGGATGACGCGTGCGAAAGCAATTTGCAGATCACGACTGTGGGCGGCAAGCACGCGCTCCTCGATCTGAAGAACATCGGCGCCCCAACCGGTTCAATTGAAACGGTCGACATTCTGCTTGAATATGGGACACAAACTACGGGCACGTTTCTGATAGAAAACTCCGTGCCCCGTGCGTTTGTGGCGGAAACCCGATCGTTGGATCCAGAGCTCTCGAAGACGTCAGTCACAGCGCAAAACTGAATCTGTGGTCTCGCCGGTTGCGCTGACCACTGTGCAGCCGAACGACGCCGCAAATCCCCTCGATCGGCTGCTGGCCCGGCAGCAGCGAGCACCTCTCCCCACTTTGTATGGACAAAAACCGGGTGAGATTTCCGCCGGCAGGCGCGTCATGGCCGGAGTGAGCGATGTCATCGATAACGGGAGTCAGGTGATCGTTCTGTTCTCCGTCTTTAATCCTGCAGGCCATGCGATCGAGATCCTTGCCGCCACAAGTGCAGCTCGGAGGCAAAGTGAAGAAGAAGTGGACGATCGGAGAACAATTGCCGATCAGCGATTTTCGGCTTTCCGCGCACCGGCTGGGGCCGCGCGAGCGCGTGGACGGAGTCGCTCTCTTTGAGCGCCCTGCTTTCAAACAAAGCAACGAAACACTCTTTCTACAGATTGCGGATTCCGGCGCGGTCGATAAACCAGCACTAGCGCCCATCGGCTTCGGTATCAGCACGATCCAAGGAGGTTCCGCCGATGTACAACGATGACGAGGAACTCGAACACGAGCACGAAGATAACGAAACGGAGGTAGTGCCCGACTGGGATCAGCCGGAAGGCGTTCCCGCACACGCGTCGGAGGATCGGCCGCACAGCGATGCAACATCGCCAGCCGAAGAACCGGTCGTAGAAGGCCCGAAAGCTCCGCGGAATCGCTTGCTGGCATTCGCCAAAAAGGTTCGTGAGAGAATCGATGGACGGAAGCAGAAGCAGAGTGCGAACGCAACCCTCATTCCGAAATCGCGTGTCGCGCAGGATCGAACCAAAGTAACGATTGTCGTGGCAGGCGCAGCGGTATTCGCAATCATTCTGTTTCTCGTGACCTTTACCAGGCCCACAGCTCTCCACAGGCAGAAGGATCAGCGCGCCCACCCGAACCTGGGTCGGCCGGAGGGCACTGAAAACGACGACCGATCCGTCATACCACTTCGAACCGCCGGCGGAGTGAAACCGGACGAAAAGGACGGAAAGATCACTGCACAGGATGTACTGAATACAACGAAACTGAATCCACGCACGCCGGCGCAAACCCCTGCACCCGCCCAACAGAACAACGAAGATTATGCACTCAATCGCATTTCATTCCCTCCAACAGGAGGAGAGCAGGAGGCGCCGCGTGCCGCACCGGCTGCTCCTCAGCCAGAAAAATACCAAGCGTCGCTGGTATTCGTTCGGAGTGCGACAAGCGTCAACTCGGCGCCCGCGCAGCTTGTTTCTGCGAACTACAAACCGGTGGTGCTGAGCGCTTTCTTCAACGCTCTTCCGCCAGGGACCCGTTTAGTGGCCCGGTTGGAATCTCCGGTGAGCACTGCGCTAAAGAATACGCCTGCAGTCGCCGCCATCGAATACAACTACTCGCGAGATGGTGAGATCGTGATCCCAGCAGGTTCAAAAGCGTTCGGGAAATTGGAGAACGCGAACGAGCATGGGTTCGTCGAGCTCGCCTTCGACACGATCGAGCTGCCGGATGGCACTTCGCAGAGGATCGACGGTTTTGGCGAGAGTCTGACTTATCAGCCGATCAAAGGCTCCGTCACAGGACGGAACATCGGGCTCCAGCTTTTGGTGCAAAGTTTGACCGGGGTGGGAAGTATTGCCGCAGCGACGGTAGGCAATCGAGGCGGGACCGGAGTCAACGACTCGTTGAGCAACAATGTCATTCTTCGGGAGAGATTGTCGGAGAACATCGCGACGGCGGGTCAAAACCAAATGAGCGGCCTAGCCTACCGGCAGAACATTGTTGTGACCGTGCCTGGAAACACTCGCTTTTACCTTGTACTCGGCCGTTCCGATAAAGCACGTGAGGGGAGTAACGAGCGTTCGCCAGTAACGAGCCCTGTGCCGACACCCGCATCTCCTTCTCTGCAGAATGCCAGCATGGAAACGCAATACATGCAGGAACTCGACAATCTGAAGCGTCAACTCGACCAATTATCCCGGCAACAGCAGAACGGCGAGTCCAGTGGACAGCCTCAGTCGATGCCGCCTCCTCAGCCCTAACCCCCTAACAAAATTGGAAGGACCGAACCCTCCTTTGGCGGGTTTTCCTTTCTCGGGCGAACTCGATTACCCTAGTCGTTGGAATGTCTTCGCTGCCGCATTCCCATGCCTTTGGCTTCGGAAGGAAGCTCCGGATCACCACCACCGGTCTTATCTGGATGGCTATCGCCGCCGTTCTGGTGTGGAGTTTCTTCTTTTATTCCGATCATGGTGATCAGCCGAGTCCCACCAATTGGCTGTTCCACAGTTGGCCCGCTTTGTTCGCACTCGGGACAGCATGCCTGCTGCTGCAACGGCTTCGCGCTCTACAGGGGAGAGTGGTTAGGAAGATTTGCCGCTTGGCCATGCTGTTGTTTTATTTTGGGGCTTTCCTGTTCCTGCTCCGTTGGCCACCCTTTTGGGCCGGGTTGCGGATGATAGGCTTCCAGGATCGCCGCACCGTTGGGGCGATGGCGATGATCGCTGGGATAGTGTGGCTTTTCTTGAGCTTCCGTATGCTTTTTCGGCGGTTTCCGGCTGCCATTCGCTCGCTCCGGCGGCCGTGCCTCAATTGCGGGCAGTCCGCGTCCCGATGTGCCGGTCACCCGGCCCTCCGTCACATTCGCGAGTATCGGAGGATACGATGCGATCAAGGAACAGTTGCGCCAAGTCATCGAGAACCGGCTTCATCCCAATCAATTCGGTGGAATCGTGCGGAATGGGATTCTGCTGCATGGTCCGCAAGGGACAGGAAAAACCGCGCTAGCACGGGCGGCAGCGGGGGAATTTCGGCTCAATTACATGGAAGTCAGCTCACCCAGTCTCTTTAATATGTGGCAAGGGGAGACAGAAGCAAATGTGCGAAACATCTTTGAGGGCGCAACACAACAGAGACCTACACTTTTACTGATCGACGAGATCGACAGCCTTGGGTTTGCTCGAAACACGAGCATTAGTGCGGGGCCAGGTAACGCACGAGGATATAACAACATCACCACCCAGCTGATGCAGTGCATCGACCAATATCGCTCTTCTCCCGGACTGATCATTATCGGCGCTACGAACGCCTTGGATTCACTCGATCCGGCTTTATTACGGGAAGGCCGTTTCGATACCAAAATTCGCGTGGATTTGCCGGATGAAGCCACGCGGCGGCTGATTCTCGAAGCACAACTGCGGGAACACGGTGCGAACTTCGCGCTCGAGGAGTTTGCCAAAAGAACACCGGGGTCGAGTCCAGCGAAATTACGGGAACTAGTGAATCGCGCCGCGACATTCGCGATGAAAGATAGACGTTCCTTGACGGCTTCCGATCTTCGCCATGCACTCGACGAGTTCGGCGGGCAAGATCGTCCGCTCTTCAAGCCCGTATCCTGGGATGAGGTAGTCCTCGAGCCCGAGACGCTTGCCGACGTGCGGACACTGATCCATCTGCTTGATGGAAAGTGGTCCGAGCAGAAGCATTTGGCTGTTCCGACCGGTGTCTTGCTGGTGGGCCTCCCGGGAACGGGCAAGAGCATGCTGGCCCGGCTCATTGCTAGCCAAACGAGGCGAAGCTTTTACCCGATCACCGCAGCCGATGTACTCGGTGGGAACGTTGGGGATTCTGTGAAGCGCCTATCGGAAGTGTTCGCGCGGGCGAAGGCACAGAGCCCGTCGATCATATTCTTCGACGAGATCGATGGCTTATTGCCGCGCAATAACGGTCTGCAGAGCACTCATGACCTCCAATTGGTCGAACAGTGCCGGACCGAGATCAGCCAGCTCGAGCCGGAACACAATGTCTTCCTAATCGGCACGACCAATCACGTGGACCGAATCGATCCGGCTATCCTCCGTGGCGGCCGGTTCTCGGAAAAAATCGAAATGCGGTTGCCGGGCACACAAAATCGGGAACGGCTGCTTACAAAGCTTTTGGGCGATGTCAAGACAAATGTCCATTTGCCGGAAATCGTGGCAGCTACAGACGGTCTTTCGCACGCCGATATCGAAGCGGTTGTAAAAGCAGCCGTGCGCAGCGCACTGGGCCGCGTTCTCGATCGACCTGAAGCTGGGTTGCCGCCGCTCACCTTCGAGGACTTCGAGCGAGCCATCCGGCGTGTCTCCAGTAACAATCTAGAGCTTCAGTAGAATTTCGCGAAAGCTCGATTGCCCCGTTTTCTGTATTCGGGGGTAATTTTTTTGCGCAGTTTTTCGGAAAGCGTTACGTTTCTTCATGTCCCTCACGAGTGAGGACATCAAGGAGTAGCTAATGAAGAACCGTATTGCTTCCATGGGGAGTCGCTTTCACGCGAAGCAAATCCTCTGTTCGTCCGGGCGATGGATCTCTTCAGGCGCGGGCCTGAGGAGTCTCCTAGCCGCTGTGGTCATTGCCCTGTGCCTGGCTCAATCGCACGTTTTGGGTCAGAACCTGGGTGGGACGCCTCAGTTCAACCAAGCCGTGCAAGGTCAGCAAGGCACTCAGGTCGAAGGATCGTTTCTCAACCTGATCAACTGGATCGGAAACGTTATCGCCCCGGTGGGTGCGGGCGGCGCCGCTCTCATGGCAATTATTAATTTCGCGGCTGGGCGCGGTGCGATGAAGTGGGTCTTCACCACCCTTGGACTGCTGTCAGTATCCGGCATCACAAGACTCTTGGAGTACTGGATCACGAACGGCACCGCGGGGGTGAGCTAGACCAATGCGCGAGCGAGGAAGCGGGTTCGGGATGCGCGAACATTCAGGCCCGCTTCCAACCTAAACCAGCGATTATGGCGCCTCCCCCACTACTACAGGATTTCGTTTCCCTGATGATGCTCCTCGCACCTTCGGCAGCGCTCGTCTGTTTGGTTCTGGCGGGGCTCAACTTCCGCCGAGATGTCGGTGGAGCGAGCATTATCGGCGGCGGCTTCAGCAAGTGGATGTTCTGGGCCATCGTGTTTATCACGTTCCCCAGTCTCCTGAGTTGGTTTCCCAGTTTTGGCGTGGGTCCATCGCTTCCCGGCAGCCCGAGTATTTCGACTGCCTGGTTGTCCTCCATCCAATCCGATGTCAGTAATTTCGTGAGCAACTTCGTGGTCGGCAAGCTCACGACAGCGTTTGCTGCGTTTTTCCTGCTGCACTCGCTACTCGATCTGATTCAAGGCGGAAATCCGCTGCCGGCGATTCTAGGCACTATGTTCCTGCTTGCGATTCAGACCACGTACACGCTTCTCCAGGGCTGGAACACGGCAGGACAGTATGCCACCGTCGACGTGCTCGATTCGCTTTGGACTTATGTGGCTGCGACATTATGTCCGATTGCCGCAGTGCTCGGCATCATCGGGTCGATTTTCAATTTTGCAGCGAAGCGGCCTGTCAAGCCGATGATCATGGCCGTGATTGGTTTCCTTACCGTTGCGAGCTTGTGGAAGCTGATCGTTTCCATGATGTGAGATATATGAGTTTCGCGAACGGACTTCTTCATCTGGCCAACTGGCTGGGCAACACAATTCTGCCCACACTCGGCTGCCTCTTTATCGCGATCGCGGTCATCCAGTTCGCACGCGGGTACGACCACCTGTATTCGACTTGGTCCTACGGAGGGCTCCTTTGTTTGCTGGTCTCCGCGCTGACACGGCTGTTTGAGTCCTGGGCCTCCGGCGCCTACAACGATCCCGATCTGTACTGGCACGGAATTCTGCACATGGTGGATTGGATTTGTAACGTGATCCTCCCGGTGTACGCGGTGATGCACGTTGCCGTCGGTGTGTTAAAGCTGAGCACAACGACGTACGATGCATACCGGTCTCTGATGACGCCCGGCCGCCATTTCATGGGCGCGATGCTGTGCCTGATGGGTTCCGGGCTGGCTCGGCTGGCAGAGTTCTTCGTCACTAACGGGACAGCAGGAGTGAGCTAAAGGATTGACTATGGGACTAAAAACAACACCCGTACCACGGAATCTGGGGACCCGAGTAACCTGGCTCGGTCTGGAGTTCGAAGACATCATCGCCATCCTGATTATTGCCGCGCTGGCCAACATCTTCGGGCGGTTTTTCCATCGCGAGCTCTTTGGGATCCCGCTGAATATCTTCCTGCAATATGTGGTCCCGGTGTTAGCCATTCCTGGGTTGATGGTGTTTAAGTACGGCAAGCCGCGCGGGTATTTGCTGGATTTTGCGCAGTACCATCTGCGCCCACATGTGTATTGCGCACTCGAAGAAGACCCGGATCAGCACTTCGACTATTTGAAAGGAGACGAACTTTGCCGTTGACTCTGAAGAAATGGGAGCAGTCACTCCACTCACCGCCCATGTGCGGCTTGCTGCCGGTTCGTGACTTGCTTGATAACGTGCTGATCAGAACGTCGGGAGCTTTTGTCGGCGGTTTCGAAGCGGCGGGCATCCCTTCGTGTTTCCATGGGGACGAAACACGGAACACGGCCAAGGAAACGCAGGAGGCGCTGATCCGTTCGCTACCCGAGCGCTCCATGCGTCTGCAAGTCCGCTACGAAGTGACCGAAGGCTGTGGAGATTTGCCGGACCGCTACAAGGCTGAGTTAATTGTTGAGAATCCAGCGCTGCAGATGCTCGACCGTCAACGAATCAGGCTATGGCGTGAGCGGGAAAAGAGCGGCCTCTATTTACAGAGGCATCTTCATTACTACTTCGTCTGGGATCCGGTGATCCACCATCAAAGTCCCGAGTATCAGTTCTTTAAGAAGAAGACTCAGCAGAGCTTCTCTCTTTCCACCACGAAGTGGATCGAACGAAGCAAGCGCGAGCACGAAACCCTGCTCAAAGAATTCGAAAGCCTGCTTGCGGGGCTTGAGACGTCTCTCGATGCCACTGGCGCGCATCCGCGCCGGCTTTCCGATCAGGAATTGTTTCTCGAGCTGCAACGGGCATTAAACCCGCTCGCGCCCCTCCACTATCCCTATCGGCAGGGGCTTCAATACGAAAGTGCCCGGAGCCAGGCGGTTTCGGCAGCGATCCAGGAGGAACGCGAAGAGTATTTCCAGATGGGTGGGCTTTTGTACTCACTGGTCACTATGAAAAATCCGCCGGACGCCACGTTTCCGGGAATCATGCGCGAGTTGATGAAGCTCGAGTTTCCGCTCGTGGTCGCAACCGACATCGTGATTCCAGACCAGACCAAGATCATCAACTACTTCAAGCGCCAGCTCCTGCGCATGCAGGCCGCGCAGAAGGATATGAAGGGGAATTACAAGATCAATGTCGAGGCCTCGGTCGCCGAACAGCAGCTGGTAAACACGATTTCGCAAATTGTTTCCAGTTCTCTCAAAATTTGTGAGCTCAATCTGACTGTCGCGGTGCGGACCTCCGAAGTCGTGCGTAATGACAAACACTTGGAAGAACAGCAAAGTTTACTGGCTGAGCGACGGTCCAAGGTTCTCACCGCCATCCAGAGGATGAATGGCGCGAAAGCGCTACCCGAAACCATCGCGCAGAAGCGGATGTATGTTCATACCTTACCGGGATGTGCCGAGCCGTCCAAACGCGAGCGCCAGCTGCTGACGCTGCACGCGGCGGATCTGCTGGGCAATGAACTGCCCTGGGCTGGTCTTCCAGATACGTTTACGATCCTGCTCGAAACACCCTATCGGCAGCTCATTCCTTTCTCAGTCTTCTCTCCTCATCTCAGCAACGCGAATCTTTTGATCACGGGCGGATCGGGAACCGGCAAAACCTTCAATACGCAGATGATGATGCTGTCGTTTGCCCGCACGAGCGCGGCGGTCTCGATTCTCGAGAGAGGCGACTCCTACACTCCGCTGGTCGAACTGAACGGCGGCCGCGTGATCGAAGTAAACCTCGATGGCGCCGAGACGTTGAATCCGTTCGACCTGTTGCCGGGTGAAACGAGTCCCACGAAAGAGAAGATCGGTTTTCTGAAGAATCTGACCCGATTCATGATCGGCGATTCTCCGTCTTCGGACCCAGCACTGGTGGATGGACTTTTGAGCGAAGCGGTCGAACGCGTCTACAAACGATGTGCGAACCGGCGAACAAATCAGACACCCACGTTTCGCGATCTGCGCGATGAGTTATCGACTTGGGAAGACCAGGACCGGATGCAGCGAATTCTAGACGAGGCTCATTTGGCAGCGATGAAGCTACGGCGCTGGACAGACGAGGGGGTGTACGCCCGGTTGTTTGATCGGCACACGAGCATTCGAACCGACAACAATTTCCTCTTCTTTAACGTAGAGAAATTGAGCGCAGAACCGATGCTCGAAACCGCCATGAGCATGGTCATTGCACGCGCGATGTCGGATCGCGCCTCCGGGCGAACGGGACAACCGTCGATCACTGTGCTCGACGAGTGCTGGGCCCTTTTGGATTCGCCGGTGCTCGCGCCCGAAGTGGTCCAGCTTTTCCGGACAGCGCGGAAACGGAACTCCAGCGTCTGGGGCATCTCGCAAGCACTCGAAGACTTTGTTGGTACATCCATCGAGCCGCGGCCGCACGGCGCTGGAATTATCAAGAATGCCCATACGAAGCTGGTCGGCTCGCAATCCGGCGATCTATCCGTTTTGGAAAAGCAGATGTTCTTGAACGAAGTGGCTCTTGATGCGATCAAGCGGCTGGGTTCTCCCAAAAAGGGGCAGCACGGCGAGATGCTGCTGATCATCGGGGACAAGGCGGAAAGCACTCAGGTGGTGCGATTCGTGCCTACTTCTCTGGATATCTGGATCTGCTCGACATACCCGCGCGAGCGTGTCTATCGGCAGTGGTTCTTGCAGAAACACGCCGACCGGACGTTGGCCGAAAATTACCGCAAGTTGGCCTCCCGATTCCCGCGCGGGTTGGCTTCTCTCCCGCCTTTGCCGGAGGAGGCGTCGGGAGAGGTGACGCGCGGCGTTCTGGCAGCAGCGTAAACGGGTTGTTCTTATGTGGTTCATCATTTCTGCCCTCCTTATTCTGGCCATGGCCTCCCATCGGCGCAAACTGGTTACCGTCGCTGTCCTTTGCAGTCTGTCGCTGGTGATTGCGCCACCACAAGCTCAGGCTGGCATTGATCTGCTGACCGAGATCGCCACTGTGCTCTCGACGATCAGCAACAAACTTGCGACGGCGCTCGGAAAAATAAACTCCACCACAATCGGAAACCAGCGGTTTCAGCAAGACGTGCTGTATCCCCTTGCCCAGATCAACAATGCACGAGGCCAGATCACCTCCATGAAGGCCACCTATCGCAACTTTTTACATAGTCTGATGGTTTTCAATCCGCACACTGCCACGTTGCCGAACACCCAGGCCCTCGAAGTTCTGATCCGCAATCGCCAGATCAGCGATCTCGGCTCTTTGCAACCCGCTTTTGCGGCCGCTTTTCGTCCCCTTCCGCCGTCTACTCAAATGAATACCGGAGATCGCGCCATGACAGACATGGACGATGCCTTTGCGCAGGATACGCTGGCTGCCGCGAAAGCATCCGATCAGGCGCAGGATCTGCTACTCCAAGCCGCCGATCAAATTGAGGATCAAGCCGAAGTATCGGCCCCGGGGTCTGCTCCCTTTCTCACGGCGGAGTCGGTCGTCGCCCAAATTAAGAGTCAGGCCGTCATTCAAAAGATGTATGCCGCACTGCTTCGGGAAGAAGCGGGCCAGCTCGCCCACAAGAACGCGGTGTTGAAGCGCGGCGCCAGTCAGACCGCAACCGTCACGAACGCTTTACAACGAGCGCTCAACCATCACTAAGAAGGAGGAACGCACTTCCCATGTCACGACACACCCTAAGAGAACAAGGTGTCCTCATCCTGAAATGGACACGGGACAAAGCTGTTGTTTTGGTTCTGGCTCTGCTGGCCATGAGTTTTCTCTCGCCGCGTTCTGGCAAGGCACAATTACCGGACCCCTGCTGCGCCACAGCGGCCATCGGACTGACGTCCATTAACAGTTCGCTCGTCAGCAATATCGGCGGAGGCTTAACGGGCATTCTGAACGTCGAGAAGGACATTCAGCAATTCGAAAAATCGACGGTGTATCCGCTGAGTGCTATTGCCCGCGCGCAGGGCCTCGTGGGGACTCTGACGGGGGTCTACACGCAAATCAGAAACATTTACCGCATCTTCCCGAGCTTTTCGAGCGCGACTCTGGGGAACACGAGAACGCTCGAGTCCATCTTGCTCAGCAGCAACTCCGGTCAGATCGGAAATGCCAACGCTGCCTACCTGAATGTCTATGGCGCCGTTCCTGTGGCCAACAATGCGCCCACGTCCGCGAGAAACGTGATCGACATGAGCGATGCCGTGGCACAGGATGCGATGCAGCGAGCCATTGCCATCGACAACATCGCGGACCAGGAGCTCCAGGCCGCGGACCAGATCAACTCTTCTATTCAAAGTGCTGCCCCCGGAAGTGCCCCTATCATCGAGGCTCAGGCGGATGCCTGGCTGGTTCGGGCGAACGCCTACACGCAATCCGCAGTGTCGGATTTGATGCGCGAACGGGCAGCGGCGCTCGCCAATAACGGAGCGCTGCTTAAAGATGGAGCGAACTATACGGCCATCACAACGCAGGGAATCGCGGGAGGTCTCGGTCACCAGTAAGGGAGTTACATATGGCTTTCTATTTCGAAACTCTATTCAATACGGCGGTGAACAATATTGACGCCGGTGGGGTCATCAGTGGCGTCGTGACAGCTGGCAACTGGCTGCTGCTCGCCAGCCTCCTGTACGCAATCTACGAGAACTGGGTCACAGGCGATGTCAGCTCACTTGGCGCCGCCGGTGTCCGTTATCTCTGTGCCGGAATTATCCTCAATTTCTACACGCCTGCTTTTTTGTCTGTCAATCATTCATTCAATCTGATGGCCCAGGCGATCGACAACGCCGGCGCGAGCGGCGTCGACGTGTTTGTCAAATGGTCGAACGATCTCGGAACCTACATCGGCAGTAGCGGCCATCCCTCGCTCTGGGGCATGGTGACCGGCACGATATCGGGAGCTGTCTCCGCACTGTGTCTCGGTCTCGCGTACCTGGTCTTCCCGATCTCGACCGGCATCTTCGCGATTCTGTATTGCCTGTACGGCTGCGTGCTGTTTGCCGTTGGGCCCATTATTTTGGGACTGATTCCGTTGAGGGGTCTGGGCCAAGTGGCGAAGACGTTCGCGATCAATGTCATGGTGTTCAACACCTGGGGAATTATTTACGCTCTATTCGGCTGCCTGCTGACCGTGCTCAATCTAGGCACTGCCTCCGACGTGATGAATTCGGGTAGTTTTCTCGGCAGCTTTGTAGGAGTGGGAAGTTCCATCTTGCTCGGGTTGGTCAGCGTCATGCTCTCCGTGATGATTTTGACGATTCCGGTTATTGCAACGAAAATCGTCAAGGGCGATATGGGCTCGGCCGTCGGAACTGCGTTCCGCGCTGTGTCAGCAGCTGTCGGGACAATTGGCAGTGTCGTAAAACCGACTCCGTGATCTAAGCAATATTGAGGGAACTATGTCAACAGAAGTCTTACCCACCGCAGCCGACGCAAAGCTCGAATACACAAAGTACTATCACCACGACGGTGCGCTGCGCGCGTACGCGAATCGGGCCATGGTGCTGGCCTTCAGCTTCGCGGGGATCGCCTTGATCTCGCTCGTGTTCGCGGTTCTGGTCCGGTTGCAACCGCCGACTGTCATTGGGGTCGATACGGAGAAAGGCACAGCGGTTGTCGTCAATGGACGTCCTGGAATCAGGACAGCCGGTCTGACCTTTACGGGTGCGACCCAGGCCGCCGCGCCGACAGAACTTGAGCAAAAAAACTTGGTGAGAAAGTTTCTTGAGAGCTACCTGAACTACACGCCTGCGACAGTAGCCACCCAATTTTCGACTGCCTTGAACTTGACGACCCGGAACTTGCGGACCACTTTGCTGGCGCAGCTCACAGCGGACGATACCGTCAACAAAATCAATGACGAAAACACCATTTCGAACTTCGTCATCCGCGAGATCGTTCCAGTACGGGATCAACCGCTCACCTACACCGCCTTTGGAGTGAATGAGGTGCATCATGTCCGAAATCAGCAGGAAACGACCGATCAGATCATCGGCCGCTTCAACGTGCGGCTCGTGATGACGGAGCGTACGGAAGCGAACCCGAGCGGATTGCTGGTTGCTGAGTATTGGGAACAACAGATGGTCGGAGACAAAATCACGACGCTCGACCAAAAAGACAGCCTGACTCACGAGGCGACGGAGAAAAGCAAATGATCAAACCGGAAGAGAAGCCGAACAAAGAAGGTTGGGCAAAGTTCGCCGGTATCGATCAGGTCGACTGGCTCATTATCGTCGTTGCCGTATTGATCTCCACGATCGCGCGGTATCACCACTGGTTCGGAGACGCACCCGGTTGGTTCCTCGATTTTGTTCTGCCAATGGGAATGATTTTTGTCGCGTACAAAGCGCGCGCTGGGCTCCGTGCCCGAAAAGAGCGGCTCGAACGTGCCAAGCGTTGGCCGGTGCCCGCTAACAAGTCCGACAAATCAGGACGGGAGGACGAACGGTGATAGCGAATAAATGGGAGTGGCGCGATCTGCTATTTCCGGTCGGAACGAGCCTCGTTGTGAGCACCCTCACGCTCCTACTATTCCCCGGGATCGCCACAATCGCATACGAGTTCCTCATTGGGGTCACGCTCATCGGGATCTTTCTCTCACGGAAGGTGCTCCGATATGCAAAAGAACGACGTCATAGATCAACTGAACAACCAACAGCCGCGACGCGCTCGCTCGACCGGGGTGACGTCGTGTTGCTGCTTTGTTTTGCAGCCGTGTATGCCGCATTTTCAGGAGCTCTTGTTTCTGCCGGCTGGTCCATCAATGCGGTTCGGAGCTGCGCTTTCCTCCTCCTCATGCTCGTGGTTCTTGTTAAGCCGCGTTTTGCAGCGTGGCGGGCAAACGACATCGCGCATGGTGGTAGGAATCGGGCGCAGGCAACGAACGACTGAAGAAGTATTACCTAGAAAGGGCACATTCAAATGGCTGAGATCGAATCCGTTACAGAAAAGAAAGGGTCAGGGGCTTGTCAATGGCTTGCGCTTGGGTGAGGAGATGCCCCCCTCCGCGACGCCCAAGGTGACAAGAAAGAGTTCCAAAAAGGCACGCGGTGAAAAGGCGGCATCTCCCGTTCGGTATTTTTTATCGAGCGGGCAGCCGCAGAGCGACAAGCCCGATCTAAGTGCCGAGTGTGCCCAGGAAGTGGAGGCGATTGCGGAAGCATTCCGCAAGCAGGTCAGCTTTTTTGTTGTGCAAGAGTTTACGGTCCACGTGGAAAACCATAACGGCGCGCCGCTCTTGCGAAAGGATCCGGTCAAAGACCGTTCTTCCCCTTAACTGGCTTTTTAACTCAAGAAGTACCCAGGCTTTCCCACTGGGATTGTTTTCACTCTTCGCTTCAACAAACACAAGGAGAAGATGAATATGCTCTCTGACTTCAATCAGAAAGTGCTCATTCTGATCGTGTCGCTGTTCCTCGGAGCGGTTCTCACGATCCACGTTGCTTTATGCATGACTGGCGGTGTCCTCCTCGTCTGGGGACTACATAACCTGCAGTTCACTCTGTCGTTTTTGCAACGACTATTTTCACCGGCGCCTCGCAACGCCGTTTCAAAACCGCGGCCGATCGCCCTCTGTCACCTGTACGATCCGGAAACAAACACGATGACAGCGCTCCCTCGTGCCTTAATTCTGGAACTATTCCACGGAAGGAGAGACAATCCTTTCCAATAGTCCCTTGTAACTAGCAATTGGTCCGGGCTCCTCGCGAGCCAGGCCGGAAACTTCAGCAGTTTAGTTTTTGGCACTGAGCAGAGAGGAGAAGCCGGAGGACCTGGCTCCTTGTTCTCTGCTCTCGTGCTTCACCACAGAACAAAGAACAAATCACAAAGGAGTCAAAGCGATGACACAAGGAAACAACCTTTCAGCCGATGTGCTGAAGGTGAGGATGATCGAGATCGACGAGAACGGAAACGTAATGAGACGACTTCCCAAGACGGATCACGAGGGGCAGCTCAAAAAAACGCTGTTGCTCGCGCTCTATCCGGACATTCGTGTCGTGCAGATCCAAGTACCGCAGATGCTTCTCGATAAATTCGAGGAAAAACAGGTCACCTCCCGGCTTGCTTCGGTCACCATCGATGGCGCGAAGTATTGTCTGGTCGGCGGCACTGGTTCAGTCAAGAACGGAGTCTTCTATGCGGTTGACGCCAAGTACAAGGACGTCATCGCAAAGAGATTTCAAAACTGGCCTCAGGCGGCGGTCACGTATCTCGGCATTCTCTTATCGGATTGCCGGGTGCTGATCGAATATCCCGATGCCGAAATTCTGGTTGTCGAAGATCATGTGCTTGGCACGAATGATTGCAGGGGATGGATCTCGGAGCGTTACTTCGAGCAGCTCAATCTGCCCAAAGGACGCTTCTATCAGTTCCGCCTCGCCTTCGACGCCATTCAGATGAAAGGCTCCTGGAAGGTTATGGACAACGATGTTGCAGACCTGCTTGGAGCTGACCTGATCGTTCCAAAAAGCTCTGTAAAGCCCTCGATTGAACTTCCTGTACTCGACGAAGCTCATTCCTGGGGATACACGGAGGCGGTTAAGGGCAAACGATTTCACGGCCCTGCGGTGATGGGGATTCGTGAGTTCTCACGCCCCCTCCAGTTCAAATCGAGCTACACGCTGGTTCAGTACGCACCCGAAGAATCGATCTCAAAAGAGATCCTTCCTCGCGCTGTCAACGAAGCCAAAGAGGTGGTGAGCTCGGCACTATCTGCCAATTACGGACCATTACTCGAAGCTCTGGGCACTTCTTCCTCTCAGCCTCGCGTAGAAGACGAAGAAGAGCCCCAGTTCTCCTCGTATGAAAGAACTTTCGTCGAGGCGGTGCTGAAAGCAGATGGTTCCGGCATGCTCGTCAAACATCCCTACATCAACAGAAGACTTCAGTCGATGTTGGCGCGGTGGGCGTTCCGTTTGTGCACAGGCGGCGGTTTCACCATGCCGGCTTTTGCACTCGCCGACGACGGGTATTTGTTTGTCGTGAACGGCCGTGTGTTTTCAGGATCCGATTGGATTCCCGAAGATGCAGCGATTGGCGCGGTCACTTCCCAAAAGGGGCTCGTCATTCGATACCCCATCCGGATGAAGGAAGATCTTCTTCCGGTACACGTGCTCGGCTCTCCAGAAGTAGTCAGGCTCTTGTCTGATTGCCTGACGGGAAAAGGGATGGAGTTCGACTCTGCCATCCTCGCTTCGGTCGTCGAACGCCAACTGCAGCTCTGCGGCACGTTTACGCTTCACTCAAAGACCGCAGCAGCCAACGGCGGCGACTATGACTTCGATCTGGTGTCCTTCCTGGCTCATCGCGAATTTCCTCGTTTCGTAGAGGATCGGTTCGCGATGGATAACGCGAAGGAAAGAATCAAAGACAAGAAGGCCCGCGCTACGACGAACTGGTGGAACATCGCCGAGGTCGCCATGAAAGCGCGCGGCAATCAAATCGGCAAGATTACCAACCTGATCTCGGACTGCGTCGCTGTAGGAGCATTCGATCATGCCTACCGGCTGGTGGATGAACTACAGAACGCTCTCGACAACCTGAAACATGACACGCAGATCGATCAGGAAATAATCCGGAACATTCGTGAGACGGTGCCCCCCGCTGCCTGGCGGTCCGCAAAGCAAGCCAGACAGATTTCCCAAATGGTCCCCAGAGTATCGGTGTCCGAATGGGATCGGGTCGGACTGCTTTATAACCACGTTCGTGCTGAGATCGCACCGTTATTTGAAGATGTATTGCCGTTAAAGGAATTTCGTGGTTTGGTCCGCGGAGAAGCCTTTACACGGAACATGCACGACGAATGCGTGACATGGAATAAAGCATACGCTCAACTCGTGGGCAGCCAAATGGAGACGATGGAAAGTCTCTACGGCGAGCTCAATACGCTGGAACAGGAATGGAAGGCTCTGCCGAAAGATGTTCCCAGAGAGAATAAGCAGGCTCTGTCCAGGAACATTAGCCGGACTCGTGCCCGAATCCGCAGACAGGAAGAACGCAACAAGGAAGATCTCAAGAACTTTCAGAAGCTTCTTCAGGAATGGGGAGCGGGGAAAACCGAAAACCGGCGAGGCTGGTGCGAGGCGCTGTACTCTCTCTCGACTGGCTCCGATCGGACAAATGCCACAGGCTCCATCGTCTTCCAGGCCTTCCCACAGGAAGTTCTGGACTTTCTCATTGAAGAGACGGGAGGGAAGCCTGTACAACTTGATATGCCTGAACAGCCCGACTGCGGCAAGATCGATCTCGATCGCGCCGGCAATGTGTTTCGTCTTGAGCGGAAACGCTTGGATGACGGGGAAATTCAGGAGCGGCGAACTCTTCTGTTTCGCATCACCGAAGCAGGAGACATCATCCAGGACGGCGTTAAAACTGGCACGGTGCAACCGTTTTCGATAGAGCCAGGGGAAGGGTCGATTCGCGAGGGAAAGGTGACGTTCGAGCATCTGCGACAACGCCCCGCTCTGAACCGCAATCGCTCTGCAGCCCTGCGTACCTATCGAGATCGGATGGATTTCCTGTCCAGTTGTGAACAGCAATTTGGGAGCGTGTTCAGAGTGTTCGTGAAGGGAGATCCCGACAGCGAACAGGTGCTAGACAATTCCCAAAAGAAAGATATTTTCATCAACTATGCGGCGGTCCGGCCTTGGCAGGCGCGCGGCATGGTCGATGTCAACCAGTAACAAACCCGGAAGGCACTCTCTTAAAAGGGGTGCCTTCTGACCCTATCGAATCAAAGATATTCAGAAGGAAGACGTCATGAAACGGTTACTAGTCGGGCTGTTAGGGCTGGCTTTGATGCTAACAGCCCAAAGAATCGAAACGCAAACGGACTCGCAAGACCGGGTCGTCAAGGTGCAGACCGCGATGAATCACCTCACCCTGATTGAGGCGCCAGGCGAAATTACGCGCACGGCCGTTGGCTCGAAAGCATTTCAGGTCGAGCGGCAAGGCAATCTTGTGCTGATCCAACCGCAGCAGGAAGGAGCGGCTACCAACCTCTTCGTGTGGGTCGGCGATCGCCGGTTCAATTACGAGCTTCTACCACCTGTAAACGATGCTGGGCAAATGGACTTCGCGATCGATTATCGTCGGCCGGTTGCGTCCGCTTCCCCCACGAGCGCCCTTTCGACCCCACCGCCGCCGAATCCCGCTTCGAGTATACCGGCAGACATGCTCATGAAAGGTACGCCGGTGAGCTGGAAGGGTAAGATCGACACCCACGAGCAAGTCGGCCTCGTGATCCGCGATGTTTACAGAACCGCAGATACTGTTTACATTCGTTACACGTTACTCAATCATTTGGACAAGCCGGTTCGTATCGGAAATCCGAGCGTTCTGGCCTTGAACGATCCGCACCTGAACCATTCGCTTCTTGCGCTCGAACATACTCAGCTCGGCGCAGACCTTGCATCGAAAATCCAATCGGACACGAACGCTGTCCCCGTCTCGCTGATACAGCGCAGGGCAACCCCGATGGAACTTGCTCCCAAAGATGAACAAATCGGAATGCTTTCCATCAAGCTGCCGGCAGGGCCGCAACCGGGGAAACCCTTCGCGTCGACTGTTCTTCGCATTTCGTTTCCGGTCGATCAGGCTCAGTCCGCACGCACCACTTTGATCCTGTAAGGTTGATTCTGTTCTTGCCCTTCGCGCTCCGGCATGTGTTGTTGCGGAGTGGCCGCTCTATTCACTGCGCCACTTCGCAAGGGTTTATTCGATCCTGATTTTTCGATAGACTTCGAACGATTCTCGGCCTGTTTGAATTCCTATTTTTTTGACAGGGATTTTCGTCTCGGCAAGCATACGAGTATGCCGATTCTGCTTGGCACCCTATCGGACACGCGCGCTCGGTCACCAAGGATACTGCCCCAGGTCCCAACCGGGGAAGGACGAAGGCAGGAACGGAATGCCGAATATCAGCACTTGCTCCTGCTTGTGGAGAGGAGAAAGGAAATGGGCATTCACGCGGCCATCGCCGATCTTTGCCTGGAGCCGCGGAACCCATTCGATGACGAGGCGAAAAGAAAACCGCGACGGAGCTTCACCCTATTCAGCGGCTTGTTGCTGATGCTTCTGATGGTATTCATCGTGTCTTCCCTGAACGCGAGTTAAGTCAAGGAGAGTTTTTCAGATGGCAACGCCCGCCTTACAACCTTCACCGAAACCACCCAAAGGCTCGCAATTTCGCCTTTCGCAGCGGATCGAAAGTTTCGGCTACTGGCTTGCAATGACCGCCCTGGCGACCGCGACCGTGTACCTCGGGTATCTGGCGCTGAGCGGTTCGTCCCCTCCAGACGCGATGGATTTGGGATGGGGGGCGAATACGCCGTGCTGGATCGTCGAGTGTTTGCCGCTCTCCCTAGTAGCCCTCTACGTGGGAGAAGCCGGGTACTCGCGTTGGCAGGGAGTACGGTCCTGGAAAAGCATTCTTCTGGGAGCCGGCCTGCTATGTTTTCGCGGTCTCACGCAGTGGCTTCCGTCTTTCTGGACATTCCAACGTAACTGACGGCAAGGAAATAAATGATCGAACGCGAAAGAAGAGAGAGCAGCTCGGAAAACGGAGTCTTGCTCGTTGGAGTCTTACTCGGGCTGGCAGGCCTTGTCTTGTACCTGGTGGTCGCTCGGTTGCACATTCGGCCTTCTCAACTGGTCGAGGGTGCACTCTACCTATTAATAGGTCTGACTGCGGTTACCATCCCGATCTCTCGGAAGCTGCACAATCCGGGGACACGCAAAAAACGGAATCCCTTCGCGTTGCCTGCGCGCCAGGATGACAAACACGTGGCGGACGCCTGGAACAAGAATGCGGTACTGCTTGGCTACGACATGGATCTAAAGCCGTGGATTTGGCCGGATCACGTCCGAACGATGCAAAGCGTGGTGGTCGGTATGAGCGGATCCGGCAAAACCACTCTGCTCGAGAACATTGCCACGCAGGACATCTCTCGGTGGATCGGCACACTCGACCATCCTAAGCGCGTTCCCATGGTGATCTTCGACGGGAAGGGCGATCTCGAATTCTTCAATCGCCTGGTCCCGCATGTACATCGCGCCGGGCGGCTCGAAGACCTCCGGCTGCTCAACCCATCCCGTCCGGATCTGTCGTGCCTGTACAACCCGTTCTATGCTCCCGACGCGGACTACATGGCGACCGTCGGAATGATCTTCGGTAGCTTCAACTTGCACGACGAGTTTTTCGCGAAGCATCAACTGAACTACTTGGGCGACGTAGTCCGGGTATTGTTCTACACCGGGAAGCGCTACAACTTCTACGACGTGATCGTCATGTTACTCGACGAGCTCGTAATGGCCGAGCAGATCGAAAAGGCAACAGCAAGAATCAACCGGGATGAGTTGGTGAGCACCGAACAGCGGCTGAACTTCGAGATGAGCGTCAAGAACCTGCTCAAATCGCTCTCGGACCGGGAACGGATTCCAAAAATTCAGGGGCTGGTCAATGAGTGTATGACCTTCCTTGACGATGACCTATCGCGGGTGACGGGACAATATGATGATCTGCTGTCCATCGATCAGGTCATTGATGAACAGCTGATTTTGTTCGTGAGCCTCAACATCAATAAGAAAACGGAAGCAGTCCGCTCGCTCGGCAAGATGTTGCTGCAAAATATTCAGCTATGTGTGGGGAAACGCTACGAATCGCCGGAAGCGGCCAAGAGAGGCGGGCACGGCTTCTTCTCGATTATCTTGGACGAATTCTCACCGTTTGGATATCGGAACTTCTCGCGCATCCTGAATACGGCGCGTGGCGCCGAGACAGCCTTCCTGTTCTCGCTTCAGTCGCTTCCGCAATTGGCCGAAGTCGGCAGGGGGTTCGCTGAAGATATCTCTTCCGCTCCGAACACGACCATTGCGATGCGGACCAGGGACGAGACGACCGCACAATACTTCATCAAAGCGTCGGCCGAGCACACCGTGACCAAGCGCAGTGTGATGAAAGAGCGTGGCTTCTTCGGTCTCGGCAAGTACGAAGAGACAGGCCGTGCTACGGAACGGGAAGACCGGGAGACACGCTCTCAGGACGAGTCTATTAAAAACCTGCCGAAGGGAATGGCTGAGATCCTCATGTCCGACGACACGGTAGGGACCCGGCACGGCAAGATCATGGTGCGGGCTCCGCGGGATGTAACTATTCCGGGATTCACACCGCGGTTATTCCCGCGGTTGATTCACTCGCTTACCAATTCGAAGGGCGCCAATCTGCGCTTCAAACAAGCTAGCCGGAAAGAAGAACAGCATGTACCGAACAGAGACCGGCTGCAAGCAGGAGGATTTCACAGATGAAAAGAATGTGGCTGCTGGGAATCCTGGCTCTGGCCCTTGCCATGTCTGTGCTGGCACAAACAAACAAACGAGAGGCCCAGCCGGTTCCCACCGAAGGAAAGCAGGCGCCCAGCATCGCGCCACGGCGTGATGGGTTCTTCAGCTTCGCCACGAAGATGATCAACCCGAAAGACACCAACTATGGCGACCTGATCGCCGAGCGGCGCGCCGCGCTCGCCGATGCGACCGTGACGAATCCCTATTTCTGGTACAGCGCAGGGAGCACACTCGCGATTCTTTTTCTCTTGTTCGCGCTGTACGTGAAGGTGCTCGACGGAAAGAGTTATCTGTGGCAGTGCACCGAGGTGATCACGGATTTACGGAAGATGGAAGACCTCGCCTCAAAGCGAGCGGAGCAAGCCACAACCAATTACAACCAGCACATGAGCGACTGCAATCGCGTTGTCGAAGCAGAAGTCGCCGGAAGAGTATTGCCCGGGGCTGTTTTGAGCCAGGACATGGAACGTACGGTTGACAGTCTTCGACAGGAATTGGAAGCGGCCACCGCGGAGAACAAACGTTTGATGCTCCAGCTGCAGGAAAAAGATAACCTCCTTCGCGACGTGACCAAGCGAATGGATGCGCTGGAACAAACCAGCCCATCTGCGCTTCCGGGGAAAGCGAGTGCCCAACAAAGCAGTCCAGAACTGCTGGCAATGGTGAATCGGTTGACGCGGGAACTCGACGCCGAGAAGAGAAGGAACGGAGTATTGAAAGGAGCGTAAGCCCGTGCTCGTGACGCTCGTCGATTTTGGCAGTGTCTGGGAAACCCGCCGGCGGACGGTCCGCTCGACTCACGGTGCGGACCGAACAGCGTTCTTCAACACAACCGGTTTGAGGATCAACGGGAAGGTCAGTTACCGATGGCAATTTGGTGGTAAGCTCCGCTTCAATTCTGCGAGCACGTTCGATCCGCACCTGCGGAGGCGATCGCTAAATAAAGTTTGGGAGTGCGAGGAACCGGTGATTTGCCCGAGAGGTTGGGTGCAGATGCTGTGTCGACGGAAACTGCCGAAGCCGGAGGTGCCGGATATCTACCTGTTCCGGCTGGAAACGTCACGGGTTGGGACGATTAATTTCAGGTCGAACACGTGGTGCAGTCCGGACGTTCAAGTCATTTCGATCAGCGAAGGGAACGTGCACGGGTGCATGGAACAGGAAGCCTTAGTTCTGATGCCAAAGTATTCCTGGATCCGGTCATCTGTTGGAGTGTTCTGCGCCGAGCCGGAACAACAGTTCTGGTCTGCGAAGTTGAATCTGAGCGAGCGAGAAATTGAATGAGATACGAAAAGGGCACGATAGCGCTTAGCCGTGAGCGGGACTGGCCGATTCTGGAAACTGTTTTTCGATCGGGGTATATTACTTCGGAACAGGTGTTCGGATTAACGCAAAATCCAGATGCATCGCGTACAGCTTGTTGTAAACGTCTGGCCCGTCTTGTTAAGAACGGGCTTTTGTCAAAGCGCACCGGGGTTGACGGGATCGGTAACGCCGTTTATAGCTCAACCGAAGCATCCATTCAAATGCTGCTGATAGGCGGGGAGTACTACGGCGGGCGTACGGGATTTGAAAATAATCCACAAGGCTGTTGTCACGCGCTGGCTATCAACGATGTTCATTTGGCCCTTCGCCGGTCCGGAAGGCTGGCGCGATGGATTCCCGTAACGGAGATCTGTTCGCGCAACGACCTTACTCATGAGCGGTACGTGAAGGATTATGATGCTATCGCTCTGATGAAAGTCGAAGGTCGAGAGGTGCCGCTCGCGATTGAGTTCGAGCGTGTACTGAAATCAAGGCAGCGATACGAGGAGATTCGCAGTGCCCTACAGTATGAACGGTACGTAAGAACCTTGCTGTACGTGACTCCCCATATTCACGTTGCTGATTACCTCCACGAAAAATTTAAGAGCACAAACGGAATGAACGTGTGTGTGTGTCTGCTTTCGGAGTTCCAGGAAGATCCATGGAACGCTCGGGTCAGAATCGCGACACAGAATCTGGAACTCGCGCTGCGGTACGCCCTCGAGTTTCTTCCTGGCCCGCACGAAAAAGATCCACTTTCTGTCATGGCGGCCTATTGAGGACGTATTGAGGGCGCTTTGGCCGCTTTATGCAGGAAATGGATAGTCTGCAGACTGCTGAATCCCCAGGAGTTCCACGTTGACTACCCTCCCCCGTCGGCTGTGTATTTCGACCTCCAATGAATAAAGGGTTCTGATGCTCGACCGGGGCTCCGCGTGGGAACCTCGCTTCCGCTCGGTTCCGCACGCTCCGCCACGGGATGGTGGATGTGCGTGGCGCGTATTCCGGCCGTTGCGCTCGTTGGGTCGGGGCCGACGCTGACGCGCCGTCCCCTCTCTCACTAAAGCGCGCGGTCAGAGCAGTAGTAGTACATGCGCCGGGCCGCGCTTCACCGCGGTGGCTGGCGCACGCTCCTGTTTGTGCAAATGTCGGGCGATCGCGTATGCGCAATCGGCGCTGCCCCCGCACGCGGCGCTACCAGCTCAGCTGATACCGGGTGAAGCTAGCAGACGTGTTGGCCGGCATCCACTCGTTCTAATTCCGCGGCAGTCCGGTACTGGGGTGTTTCTCTGCGCACAACACTACCCAGACCTTGCGAATCTCGTCTGCGATCGACCGTTGCTCCGGACCACAAACGCCAGGGCAGGCAATGCTCTGCGTCTCGCAGTTCGGGGTACTGCGCAAAACCCTGGATCGCCGCTTCACCACGCAGGCACACATCGAGATCACAAGGAGAGTTCAATCATGTTCACCGGAAGCAACGCCAGTATCATACGCCGCATGCGCACCGCGGACGAGATCGCAATCGAAATCGCACAGCGCATGAATCGCGAGTTGCACGATCAACTTCGACCTCGCCGGATTCTATCGTTGCGGCCGCGCCAACCCGTTCGGAGTGTACCCGGTCTTCCCCTCCTACGATCACGGCAAGCGTGCGCGTAGCTCGTTGGTCCAGTCGAGCAAGAAGCGACGACCGTCACGACTCACGCTCACGAGTCTATTGGGAACGAGCACGCACGTCCGTACGGAGATATCCTTCCGGCTACCGAGCGTGCTCGTGTCACTGGCGATCGAAGACCAGAAGGTTAATAAGGGACCACCTGTTTTTCCCATATTGGTCAAAAGTTCGGACAACATTACGAGCACGTGATAACAACGAAGCCGCAATGACCGACGCGGAACTCGACGAACGCTCCGCTGCTTTCAATCGCGAGAGCGCTCCGAGATTCTGTTTCGCGGTCCGTCTGCTTGCGTGCGCCGCAGGGTGGTGGACATCGGCGTTGCCAGCCCCTTTTCAAAAGGGACCGACACCCTGGCCGCATAGCGGCTCGGATTCTTGAGCGCGTGAGTACTTTGCTTTCCGTTCTTGTGATTGCTCCTCCTTCTCCTTAATCGTTTGTTCCTCATTGAGCGGTGTCTCTTCGGGGGGATGCCGCTCGTTCTTTCCGCGAAGGACATTGCGATCTCAGAAGATCTGAGGCGGAAAGCCCACCGTGCTCTGTCATGAAGCCCTTCCCGCGGGCCCTGCTTCGTTCCACTTCTCCTCACCAGTTCGGGGATCTGACAACCCCGGATCGACGGTTCCGTAAACCCGTCCTTCACCCGGAGATGCGGGTGATACTTCTCACTTCAGGAGTTTTCATGTCACGAAGCGTAAATAAAGTCATTCTGATCGGGAATCTCGGACGAGATGCCGAAACGAGTTTCACGCCGGCAGGCGTCGCCGTTACGAAGTTTTCGGTAGCGACCGCACACAGCTGGAAGGATCAGTCCTCCGACGAATGGAAGGAAGAGGTGAATTGGACGAACGTGGTTCTCTGGCGTAACGAGAACCTGGCTTCCTACTTAACGAAAGGCCAGCAGGTTTATCTTGAAGGCCGGCTGCAGAGCCGCTCCTACGAGGACAAAGATGGGCGAAGAGTGTACGTCACAGAGGTGATCTCCGAAGAGATCGTTTTGCTAGGCGGCGCGAAAGAGCGGTCGGGACTCGCCGCGGCACCGCCTCCCGGTCGGCCCCAGCCCGCTCCGACCAGAGCGGCGCGCCGATAGTAAGAACCCAGCTACATCGGGGTGCAGGCGAAGCTGTCTGTGCCCCACCTCTGCAATTCTCGATTTGGTTGCTCAAAGAAGTTTGATCATGGTTTGGGTTCCTTCCTTCCGGCAGTGGGAAAAAACCTAGCTGACCGGAATCGCTTTCGTTCTGGTTGCCTTCGATGACCCACTTTGGACTCTGGAGGCTCACCCAACCGAACGCAAGCTGCTCAAGCTGCCTCTCTTCTCACTTTGTGCCTCTTCAATGTTCCGTAAAGGAGAACTCGAATTATGCGATCCCATCCGCGCTGGTTTTTGCTCGCTCTCGCGTCGCCCCATCGCGAGTACGTGCGTGCTCTACTTATCAGAAATCGATATCGTTTCGAGTCCCACAGCGATGGCTTCCTTGTTTTCGCCCGGAGCCTCAGCCGGTTGGCTCAGTGGCTGACCAAGCAAGGCGTCCGGACCAGGACGGTTGCGGTTCCGGCGGAAGTCGCCGCGTAGTCGTTCTCGCGATCCCGCGACCGGCGCCTTAACATCAGCAGTTCAGGGTCTGCTCAAAACCCCGGATCGACGGTTCCACAAATCCGTCCTACCGCCGGTGATGCGGCTGACCACTTTGAAGCGACCCAACGCGCCGGTGCGGCACCGCGTTGGGGAATTCTGTGCCCGACACTCATCGTGATGCGTTTGCCGCCAGCGGTGCGTGAGGATGAAAAAAAATGAAGGAGAAACGGTGTGAGTATATTTAGACATCGCGTCATGTTCAATTGCGATGTGGCATTCGATGTAGAAACCGCCTCGGCAGAGACCCCTCTCGATGAACTTGAGATTAAAGCGAAAGGCATACTTCGGCAGGTCAGCGGAGATGAAGAGTGCTGCCTAGCTGATCTCGGACTCGATGTCCCTCTGCTCCCCGCTGGCCGCCTCTATCCACGGGTGCAGCATCCAACTCCTACTTGCTCCTGCCAGTCGGATACGGACGATAAGCTTGAGAATTTCACCGCCGAAAATTGCGACGAATTCGTGTCGTAGTTTATTTCGACCGCGGCTCGAAGGCCGGCGGCGTTGCGCAAAGTTGTGACCCGTTCGTGCCGATTTTATGTCCCTGTGCTGCTACCTAGAAAACGATAAGGCAAGGCGCATACCTCGAGAACACGTATCCAGTGCTGTTAGCCGGAATGCATTGAGGTTCTCCCGGACAATCGGTTATACCTAGCGCCCGTGCGATCACGATGAACTGCTACACAATCCGCAGCTCGCCGATGAATGGCCGTTCTTCTCGAATAGGCACAGGTCCGTGCACTTCTGCGAAGCGAGAAGCAGGTTGCCCTGTCAGACCTAGCATCACGACCCGTAACTGGAGCTCTACATATCTGTTGTGACCTTCGGAACGAAGCGCACGAATCCTCGGTCGCTCATTACCCGCGGAGCACAATTTTTTGTGCCGAATCTGTGAGCGGTCTATAACGATCCAGAAAGAAGCATTCAAGTATGTCTGTACCCGGCTCCGATCAGCGCTCGCGACGGCTGCTCTTGCCGCCCAGGATCCGTTACTTCGTGCTCTTGCCAGTTCTCTTGATCGGCATTCTTCTTGCGATCTGCGTGTCATGGCTCTGGATGGATGGGTCGCTAAGAATGCAGTTCAGTGACGCTTATTCCCGCGACTCCCAAGAGACTAGTGCCGGCTGCGAGTCAGGGAGCTTTCAGTTGCCCTGGAACTACCGAGATAGTGAATAGTCGTACCGAGCGGACATATTTCCTACCTTGGCAAGCTCGAGGTGCCCTACCCAACGAAGGCCGTGGAAGTCCTTTTCTCAGGAGGATTTGATGGCTCTCGTCGTTATCGAGGTGTGATAGCTACGCCAAAGTGGGATTTCCGACGCGCCTACGTAGTCGATTCCGGAATCTGGCGCGTCCTGTGCCTGGTGCTGTGGAATACATTGGTACCGCTCAACCGCGGCCCGGTGTCAGTCTCCGTATCCTTATATATAGGTTCCGATCAACATGTATGTAGGTGCCGACCGGCGTCGCCGCCCGAAAGTTGGTGGTTAAGAGTGGTTTCCGCCTACTCTTTTCGTATGCTGGAGATTCCTTCCGATCGCGGGTTGCCGACAATGTCTAGCGACAAACTTGGTGGGTAGAAGTGGTTTGCACTGGCTTTCTCTGAGCTTGGCGAAGAAAACGGCCGGGCCTCGGGACGGATTCGTCGTCTGCAGGCGAGCGCGATAAACGGACGGCATACACCTGATCGAGTAACGGGCTCACTTGGATGAGTCCCCGCGCGGGAAATGATGGAGTGCGCTACGCATTACAGCCCAAGACTTAGTGGGCAACAGTGACTCTCAACAAGAGGATTTTTCTAACTTGCTGGCCGGAGCAGGTCTCGGCTCGCGGAAGGAGCGATGAAGGCCAGGTTCGATAATTTATGCTCAGTCAACTGTCCCTCGAGATTGAGCACACGAACGATACCCTGAACGGCTTGAGACTCAACCCGGTGCCCGGACCGCAGCTGAAGAATTAGGTTGTCATGGGACGAGAAGGGTCCTGACCGTTCGGCATAAATCCACTCGATCTGTCGCCATTCCCAGCCATATTGTCTCTGTTCCGGGCCGCGGTACTCGAGATGAGAACCCTGCAAGAATCCACGAAAGAGATGGCCCTCAGCCGTTCGAACTACATCCAGACGGGGCAGCATTTCCAGGCCGCTGACAATCCATCCAGATGGCCTATCGGCAAAGCGTTCCTTCCTCCGCATGGAAAACAGAACCGGTAGCTGGTCGACGTAGACCAGACCTTCGTCGAAGCTGTGAATTGCACTGATATCGCCGTTCCTCGTGAATGCCCCAACGGCTTCCATTCGCAAATGCTCGAAGCGGCGGTCACAGACACGAGAAAGATACTGTTTAGCCGGAAGAATGAATCCCCGAGCTTGGCGCGCAGGGTTCTTCAGCCTCTTCGGCTCAATCGATTCTCCGTATCTTCCTGTCTTGATCTGTATGAGATAGCTTCCTTTATCATCTGCCCGAACCAACCGTCCTTTGTAATTCTTTACCTCGACGACAAAGATCGTGCCCTCCGACAAAACGACGTGGTCGGTCTCGCAGATTCGACCGCCTGAATGGAGGGAAGGCGCGATCGCATTCGGCACATGACAATGCGGGTTCGTGCTTCGAATGATTTGGGTGGCGTATTCTTCGCCTTGCACCCCCGCGAGTATTCTCGGATCGAGCTGTTGTTGGCTGAAGTTGGAAAGGAGCCGGGAAACCCGGTCCCAAAGCGCCATGGAACCGGTTTAGCACGATTGCAGGTCCAATCGTTCGCGTTCTGGCAAAGCAAGAACTCCTCTGACGCATAGTTGACGGTTTGAAGGCACGGGCATGCCGCGCCCCAGGTTCGGTCCTGAGAAGCGGACCGGATGATGTTGAATCACGAGGGAGATCCGACCCGGTCTCCCTTTCCCAAAACAGTCTTCTCAATCTTGTCGTTCGGGGGCCACGTAAACCCTGGATCGACGGTTCCATAAAGCCGTCCTAAACCCGGCGATGCGGGTTCAAGCCGCTGTTTCCAAAAGTCTGCCCGGCGGTTGACGCGCCTAAGCAGCTCACGGTGACCGCTGCGAAATCCTTTAACAACTAAAACCAACAGGAGATCGTTATGAATGCTCGTCTCGCCAAAGCCATTCGCAACGCTGAGGCTTTTCTACTCGGCCGCCAATACAATCGGCCGCTTCATCCGCGGCCAGTCAAATGCAAGCCGGCGCAAACTCCGGTTGGCCTTTTCCCTGCCTGCTCCGGGCTGACTCGACGGCCGGTTCCCTACTCGAAGCGCTAGCTTCTACGCCAATCGCAATTCTCGAGGACTCACACCATGTCGCAGGAAACGACTTCATCTCATCCGAAAATCACACCAATTCTGACGCTGAACGATATCGGTCTCGATGTCAAAACGACAAACATCGATCAGGCCGCGAAAGCCTTAGAAATCCAATCCGAGGCGCCCATTGTCCGATGGATCCAATTTCCGAAAGGCGCGTTGTTCTTTACGATGCACGACCCGCAATCTGGATTTCTTTACGTCTACGAACGTAAGAGCGGGACGTTCTACGCGATTGAGTTTCAGGACAGCAACTTTGGCGGCTACACACTTGACGAATATGAGCAACTGGTTGAGCAATATCGCCTGAAGCGGCTAGCCGCTTGCCCATGGCTTCTCACCAGGCGAAGACGGCGGCACCACAGCTCTCATCACTGCTAACTACTCTTCCGGGTGCGCCTTTGTGCTTCCGAAAACGCGCTCGTAAATTTTTTTGCACCAAACCGCTGGTAAGGCTACAACCGATCTGAGCAGAAAGGAGGATCCTGTGGCACGACTGCTCGACGTCTCCGAGGAGAACGTTCAAGATTATTGGAGACTGTTCGTCAATCGGCGTGCTTATATCCTCCAGTCGCTCCAGCCCGACGAGGACGGAAATCATCGCTACTTCCGCCCGAAAGGGCCGAACGGCGAAGAGTTAGGACTCACCGACGACGTCATCGCTCAGCATTTGCAGGGCACACTGACGTTGTCCCTCTACACGCCGAATCCAGAAACACAGCGCAGTAAATGGTTTGTCCTCGACGGTGATTACAAGCACGCCCTTGAACACCTGTGCACGTTGCAATACGACCTTCAATCCCTGTACAAAATCGCGGCGGCGCTCGAACAGAGTCGCCGTGGTGCCCACCTTTGGGTCTTCTGCGAGGAGCCCTTGCGTGCACGGGAAGGACGGCAGCTGCTATTGCGTCTAGCTGCCAAACTCCACATGCCCGTCAAGGGTCCTGGGCAGGTCGATGGATTGGAAATCTTCCCCAAGCATGACGAGCTGCCGGCGGGCGAATACGGGAACGCCATTCGAGGGCCGCTGGGCATCCACCGAAAAGTGCAGACGCGTTACTGGTTCTACGGTGCTGAGCGCGATCTTACCTCCCAACTCGCTTACGTGAGAGCGGTAGGGAAGCTGACACAGGACACGCTGGCTTCGGCCGTTCGTAGCCTCGCCCCTTTGCCGGAACCCGAGCGACCTGCCGTGGTGCCGATTCGGCGCCACTCGCTCTCTGCGAGTGACCGCCAGCCGTTTCAGATCCTGGACCACATCACGACCCCGCGAAAGAAGGTGGGCCGGAATTGGACGACACAGTGTCCATCGTGCGCGACGGCTGGCAATGACACGAGCGGGAACAATCTTTCCATCAAAATCGACGAACCCCTGAAATACAAATGCTGGGCGGGATGCACGAAAGAAATGATCCGAGAGGCTCTGGGTTGCCCCATTCCGGAAGCACGGCTTCAGGCGACGAGATAAGGAGAGTGATCGTGACATCAAGTTCGCTACCAAAGATCGTCAACCCGAGAAAGCAACAACAGAAGCTCGAGTTGAACCTGCGCGGCTTACGTCTGGAGAAGGAGGCTCTCGATCGCCTTCGATCCGCGAGGATCTATGCTCAGACCAGCGTCAGCCTGGAGCACCAGACTATCGCCAAACGATATGTGATCCGGGCCGTCGAATCTGGCGGTGCGAATGGCAGTCTGGGGCACTTTGTTGCGTTTGCGGCGCCTCAGGGTGATCCTCTACCGTGGCTGGCTCCCTTGGACGCCATTGCGCCGAATGGTTTGCATGCGATTGTGATTGCCCCGGCGCTGCTGCGCTTCGAGATGTTCCGTTTCGAACGGAACTATCGATTGTCGATCACCCGACACACGATTGAGGAAATACCTGGCAAGCGGCCCAGGCTGGTGTCCACGCGTGTCCTCCTGTCTCAGCAAGGCTATCTTCCCATCGATCTCGCAGACAAGGAGAATCGGATTGTGGCCGGTCAGATCGCTCCGCAGTTCTTCGACCGGTCGGGCGAGGAACTCTCTATTCCCGATCCCTTCTCGCGTTGGATCAAAGCTCTCGCGAGCGCAGTCACCTGCATCGATTGTCGGCACACACATTTTGCTGTAGCACCCTCGGTCGTCGTCTCGACCGACACTGCCCTCGCTTCGGAACACATGGACCCAGCAGCGGTCGCGTGAGCTATCGGCTCTAAGGATGAACAGCAGCACTCAGCGAATATGTGGCCAACTGGCTGTTCGGTCAGTACTGGTGGGTCTCCCGGTCGTGCTGGTTGTCTGGTTTATTAAACACCGCGGAGCGGAGATCATACATCAGATACTCCGTTCGCATTTCGATTTCGCTGTCGCGCACATCGGGGCTGCTCTGAGCGTCAGCGCCCTCGTGGGTTCTTTCTTACTGGTCGACTGGATCGCTGGCCCGTTTCACCTTATGGCTGCCGTGGGATCATTCTTTCGGCCAGACAGTTCAGAGGGCTCTTCATGAGGCCGGTAAATGCAACGCGCAATCGGCCGTTTGCAAATTCTCACCGGAAATGCCACGGGAACGATTTGGAGCAACGCAGATTGCGCAGCGCCTTTGCACGAGCTCTACCTTCAAGGTCGACGATACGACAGCATTCTGGAAGGAACCGCGAACGTCGTATATGACAGACCCCTTGAGTCCGCGGGAGTCGGCGAGGAGCATTGGATGAAAACAATATTGATTGTCATTGTGGCCGCCGTTGTCCTGTGCGTGACACGACCCGGCATCCTGAGTCTAGTTCGCGGCGATCGAGGAGCTACCGCGCGGACCGTATCAATACAAGAAAAAGATGTGATCGAACCCGCTACAGCGGAAACAGCACATTTCTCACCGAAGGAGGATCTCGAAGCTCTGGATATAGGCCTGCTTAGGCAAGCTCACACTTCTATTGATGCCGCCATGTATGCATTTACGGATCGCAGAGTCGCGATGGTTCTTCGGCAGCTCGCACGCCAGCGAATTCGGATTCGAATCTATCGCGATCAAGAGCAGTTCGAAAACGAGCAACAGCACGCGACATTTCGTGAGCCATCCACGGCACAGCTACTTCGGGGCATGAGCACTGTCCATATTCGCGTGAAACAGGGATCGCCACGCGACTTGATGCATTTGAAGGAGGTACTGATTGACAGGGAGATCCTGCGGGACGGAAGCGCAAACTGGAGCCCGGGAGCTCTGCGTCAGCAGGATAACGGCTGGTTCTTCACTCGAGACAGGCAGAAAATCTCCGCCTTCGCTGCCGAATTTGAAGACATCTGGAATCGCACCTCGAACCTTGTCATCCAGTGATGCCTATAACCTGCCCCCGACGCTATCTGGGGCGCGTGCTGCCATGACAAGCTTCTGCGGTCTGCCGAGGTTGGTCGTCTTCACCGGGGCATTTGCTCTGGCAAACACTCCGCGGCACACCTAGCGTTGAAGAGCAGGATCCCACGTTTTATTTGCTAACGCTCAGACTTGTCGCTCTAATGAGAAAGATTCCTTGTGATGAACGCGGAGTCGCTCGATACGACTCCGCTCTTTGTTGCCTGAAATATGAGCGACGCGAATGACGACTCTCTCGCTGCGCTGATCGCCGATCGTGACCGGCTCGATAAGCTCGCACGCCTCATTGTTCAACGTAATGGACTCACGATGCAATTTGAGCATCGAGTGTACCTGATCGACTGGCTCGATGTGAATCGCATTCAGCACGGGGTGGCCGACCCCAATTTTCGAGCGGCAATCGATCGGTTGACTGAAGAGATCCTGATGCCGACCTATCCAGAGTCCAGAACCATCCAGTAATCCACATTTAAGTTTTCAGGAGGCGTAATGCGAATCGGAACGAAATCGCTGTTGTTTGGCGCCCACTGCCTTTTCATTCACCCCCTAGCCGTCGCGATTGCGTGGACGCGTTTGTTCGGGCCTCCGCTCGATGGTCGTCTGTGGGTCGCCTTCTGCGTTCATGACCTCGGGTACTTCGGAAAGAACGACCTGGACGGCGCGGAAGGGAAACAGCACGTGTGGCTCGGGACGCGGCTCATGGCTCGTTTGTTTGATGCGGAGGGCTTACACGATCACTGGTTGTTTGGGCGGTTAACCCGGCTGTGCAATTGGATTTGGGGCCGTCAACCCGAAGGGCTGTCCTGGAGCGAGTTCTGCCTGTATCACAGCCGCTATTTCGCAACCACGACGAGATCCACATCGCGACTCTGCGCAGCCGATAAGCTTGCTTTTGCGGTAATTCCACGCTGGCTGTATCTGACCATGGTCCGTGCCACGGGCGAGATTCATGAGTATCGGCGGAATACCGAACCGCTGCTCTCGACAAGGAGCTGCCAGTCACGCGATCTTCAAAGCTGGCACAGGGCGGTCAAGAACGATCTACTGCGGTGGGTTGCAGCGACTTGTCAGACCCGGGGGAATGTTTGTGCAATACCAGCGGTGCCCGATGAGCATCACGCTTGCTGAAAATGGTCGGCAACATTACCTGGGCACATGAATGGCAGACAATTGAAAGTCACCGGGAGGCGCGACTACGAAATGCGTCCCCTCGATGACGGAGAAGTATCTCTGCAACAGCGCCCATCACGTTACACTGATAAGCAGAAGAGGTTTGACCATGCGCCAACCCATCGTGATTCGTACACCGTATCCCACGCCGGAAGAAGTGGCTAGAAATTACGGTATATCAAAAAAACGACTGAAGGAGCTTGGGGCTTTGGTAGACGAATTCCTTTCGAGGTCTTCCGCCTCGAAGGCCAAGAATGGAAAGAACAGACATGCCTCTTCCCAATCTGGTACAAGCCGGAAACGAAGAACGAGTGCAGGTTGAGCCAGGCTCGGTCTTTTTAAACCTTCCTTACGACGCAAAATTCCATCGTCTCTTTCTCGCCTATGTCGCTGGTGTGGTCTCCTTCGGCTTGCAGCCTAGAGTGACACTCGAAGTTCCGGGTGGCATCGGGCGTATTTCAAGAATCATTACTCTCATTCGCGCCTGCCAGTACTCTTTCCACGATCTATCGCGGGTTGAGGTGGATATCAGGCGGCCGCACACACCGCGCTTCAATATGGCTATGGAGCTCGGGCTGGCTGTGATGTTAAACGCGTTGGACGGTGGCCAACATATCTGGTGCGTTTTCGAGCGTGATTTCCGCCGTGTTCGAAAATCCACGAGCGATCTCGCCGGAACAGATGTCTATCAGCATGACGGGACGATCGGAGGAGTGTTGCGAGAAATCGGCAATGCTTTGGTGCATGTCGAGAAACGACCGGATTTTGCTGACACGATGCAGGTCTATCGCACTCTTCAAAGCTCTCTGCCGGCCATTCTGAAAAGATCAGGGGCCAATACGATGTATTCGGCCCGAGTGTTCTCCGAGCTCGTCGCGGCAGCCACCTGGGCTACTGAACGAATCGTTCGCTGATCCCGACAAGCTGCGCGGGCGCCTATCTGCGCTTACTCTTGTCATTCCATCCCAACACAACTCTTTGGAGATTGAGTATGCCTCTCTCAGTTGAAGATCGCTTGCAGTATGGCGCTGCCGTACTGAGGAGTCTCGAGGCACGACGGATTATAACCAAAAATCCGGCTTGGCACGAATCGGTTGAAGAGAAGATCATTTCGCGCGAATTGGAAGAATTGGCCGAGGAGTGGAGAAGAAATCCCCCACCGGCAGAGACACGATAAATATTCGTCCTTAGCAGCCCCGTCCTTCGGATCCACCTCCAAAAACGGGTTCAATCCGTATCGGTAAGGCTCCCCGTGAGCAATTAACACAGAGGCGTTCAGGGGGAGCTGCTTCGCCCAGGTGTCGCAACTCGGGAACGCCAATTCGTCAAGAGCAGTGCTGTGACCGGACGTGGGTAGATTGTCTCTTCAGCTGCGCTCACTCTACATTTTTTTATTCAATCTAGGAGATTTCATCGATGGCTCGCAGTTCTGATAACTTCGTTCAACAATTCCGCGCGGCCAGGCGCGTGTCCACACCGATTCTCAATGTACGGACGCCGGATCCAGCCAGCAGCATCGCACTGATCACGACCGCAGTGAAAGCAGATACCACACCGCTAGCCCTCTGGGATACTATGCGTGGTCTCATCGGACTCAATGATCTTGGCAGGCAGGAGATCTCACGACTACTGGGGGAGACCAGTCCCTCCGCTGTCATTTCCCCAGTCGAAGTGCTGACTTCCTTCTACCGGGCAGGAGAAGATACGGTTCTCTTTCTCTCAAATGCTCACCGTTTCTGGGCAGACCCCGCAGTGATTCAGGGGATCTGGAATGTGCGCGATGTCTTCAAAGCGCAGGGTGCAATGCTGATTCTGCTGACCATCCCAGGCGCGAACCTGCCGCCCGAGTTCGCACAGGACGTGCTTACGGTTTATGAGCCATTACCCGGCCCACAAGACCTTGAACGGATTGTGTTCGAGCTGTACCGCTCTGCCGATCTCGGTGCACCCGATGTCGAAATATCGAAGAAGGCCGTCGATGCACTGATTGGACTTGCTGCTTTTCCAGCGGAGCAGAGCACAGCGATGTGCCTCCGAAGAGAAGGTTTAGATGTACGGGCACTCTGGGAAAGAAAGCGCCAAGTCATCGAGGAAATTCCGGGCTTGAGTGTTTGGGGTGGCCAAGAAACCTTCGACGATATCGGCGGCTGCGAAAACGTCAAACGCTTTCTGCGCGCCTTGATTGCCGGCGCTGAACCTCCGCGGGTAATTGTCTTCTGTGATGAGATTGAGAAGGCCTTCGCCGGCACCGGGACCGACACTTCGGGCACGAAGACGGAGATGACCGGAACGATTCTCGCCTGGATGGAGGACCGCGAAGCCGATGGGGTCATTTTCATCGGGCCTGCCGGCGCTGCGAAATCAGCGATTGCCAAGGCAACGGGCAATACGGCCGGTATCCCAACGATTGCCTTCGATCTCTCGGCTATGCAGAACTCGCTCATCGGAGCATCCGGAGAGCGCCTGCGGGCCGCACTGGCGGTCATCGAGGTCGTCTCACAAGGGCGAAGTCTCTGGATCGCTACCTGCAACGCGATTACAAGTCTGCCGCCCGAACTTCGCCGCCGCTTCCGGCTAGGCACGTACTTCTTCGACCTTCCCACAGCCGACGAACGTATGCAGATCTGGGACATTTACAGGGCGAAGTACGGAGTATCTGGTGACACACCGCCTGACGACGGTTGGACCGGTGCCGAAATCAAAGAGTGCTGCCGGAAGGCTTACCGTCTTCGCATGCCGCTCACGGAGGCCGCTCAATACACCGTCCCCGTTTCGCGATCGGCCGCAGAGCAGATCAAAGCTCTACGGCAGACTGCCAGCGGCAAGTTCCTGAGTGCGTCGACTCCTGGAGTCTACAGCTGGGATGAAAACGCTCCGGCCCCGGCCGTTAGCCGGCGTCTTCGGGCGACCGGAGATTGAGTGACACCACCCGCTGCCGTCAGTAGGGCAACGGGACACCAACAACAAAGACGAAGAATCACACGAGGTAAATTCCAGTGTCGAAATATGATTCCTTTCAGACAACATTAACGGAAGACGAGCCCTTGATCGCTGCACTGCAGGCTCTTGGTTACCCAGTCGAGATCCATGCCTCCGGAGCGTGCCTATACGGCTATCACGGGGATGAGCGTCCCGAGCAGGCACAGATCATCGTTCGCCGTGAGCATCTCAATTGCGCTTCGAACGACATCGGTTTCGCCCGACAACCTGATGGACGTTTTGCGGCTATTGTCAGCGAATACGACCAAAGCATCGGGTTTGGTCAGGTCTGGCTGAACCGAGTACATCAGAGCTACAAAGAGCAGCGAACACTTGCCATGGCACGCCGCCAAGGGTACGTGCTGCGGAGCAGACACGTAATCCAGACACAGACAGGTGAGCAGGTCAAGCTGATCTTCGGCACGCGCTGATTAGATTCGGAGGCAATATGAAACAGATCACCGTCGTAATCGATGAAGAAGGAAATTCGTCCGTTGACCTGACCGGCTTTACGGATGGCAGCTGCGCCAAGGTGATGGACGACTTTCGGGGAGATGATCGCGTTGTGGCCGAGCACAAGAAAGCGGAATACTATCGCCAAAAGCAAGCGAGTAATGAGAAGCACCAGCAGCAACGCCGGTGATTACTCCATGCTCTTGCATGCGGTTATCGAATCCAGCCTAGTCAACGGACCGGGGCGGCGCACCGTCATCTGGGTTCAGGGCTGCGAATTGCACTGTGCTGAGTGCTGGAACCAGGACACCCACCGCTTTTCCGGCACACCGATTCCCCTCGATCACGTTGCGGCGCGCGTTCTCGATGCAGAGCGTATCCACGAACTGGAAGGACTGACACTCTCGGGAGGCGAACCCATGCACCAGATCGAGGCAGTGGTTGGGCTCCTGTCAATTCTGCGGCAATCAGCTCCGCATTTGAGTACAGGCCTGTTTAGCGGGTACACCGAGAAGGAGTTGCGCGAGGGCCGCTTCCACACGTACAAACCGCTGAATCAAAGCGAGCGGTGCGCGTTGTGGAAAGGCGTTCGAAGTTTCCTCGATTTTGCGGTGCTGGGTCGCTTCAACAGTCGTCAGCCGTCCTCGAACCCACTGGTGAGCAGTCGTAACCAGCAGCTTCGCCTCTTCTCTAATCGGTACACCCAGGCGGATTTTAGATCCCAAGCCGTCGAAGTCACGATCGGCCCGGACGGTTTTACCCAGATTACCGGCTTTCCCACGCTGGGCGATTTTCGCTAACCCGGCAACTCCAGTTAGTCCAACCATTCACACACACATTCGAAAGGAGAACGCAGTATGGCTGCGCTCGCAAGTCCGTCTCTATTCACAATCGAGGATGCTGGTCAGGATTTGGCGCGTCGAACCGTTTGTATCAAGGTCCAGCGCACCCGGCTTGGCAATTCCAAAAAGGTAAGCAGCTCGCAAATCGACGTCGATACGGACAAGAGCATGCTTCGCATCTCGAAACGGCTATTCGACTGCCGGGAGTTTAAAGCCATCGCCAATTTCGACTCCGAGGTGAGCCGTTATCTCGAATCGGTTTGTCTGCCTTTCGAGCGGAGCGTTCATATTTGCCCGCTTGCCATGTTGACAACTGTCGATAACCGGCTGAAGCAGTTTGCCGAAGAACGCCCCGGGCTCGTAGAAGCTTTCGTCGAAGTCTACCCTGCGCTATGCGATCAGGCGCCCGAACGGTTCCGGGTACTCCATAACCCACTCGACTTTCTTCCCCTTGATCAAGTCCGGGCAGCCTTCTCATTCAGCTGGCGGTACATCAGCTTTGGCGTGCCAGATAAATTGCGTGAAATTGCTCCCTCTCTTTGGGAAGAAGAAAGGGACAAGGTCGCGCGATTGATGACGGAGGCTGCCGCCGAAGCTCAGCAAGTCATGCGAGCTGTTATGGCGGAATTAGTACAACATCTCGCGGATCGGCTGCAAGACGGACCCGATGGAAACCCCACACGGTTTCACAAGACAACCGTCTCGAAGCTGCTGGAGTTTCTGGACACCTTCGATCTTCGTAATGTCACCGATGACGCGGAGCTCAAGAGCATGGTGGAGCAGGCTCGCGCGCTCATGCAAGGCGTGACCGTAAAAGACCTGAAAACCGCAGCGCAGCTCCGCGATCGTGTTCGAACGGGAATGAATGACATTGTGTTAAAACTCGACACCATGGTCGTGCATGGCGGGAGAAGGATTCGCTTCGATGAGGAGTAGCGCGAGCGATTCGTCTGTGAACGGAAACGACCGCAGATGTTTTCGCTACTTTTCTAAATGCATCTCAAAGGAGGCACACTTCCCGTGGAAGCTCAATACAAAACTCGGGACGGCCGGCTTGTTTTCAAAGTAGACGCCGAGAATCAAAAGGAAATCTTCAAACAAATAGCCTTTACCCAGGAGGTGTTCGAAGCCGAAAGCGAATGCGGGTGCTGCCACTCCAAAGAGATCCGTTTTCGCGTCCGCACGGTGGACAAGCACGACTTCTATGAGCTCGCTTGCGGGCCCTGCGGCGCTCGGTTCGAATTTGGGCAGCACAAGAATGGCGGGAGTCTCTTTCCCAAGCGCCGTGCCGAAGATGGAACACTGCTTCCGAGCCGGGGTTGGGCGAAATGGGAAGCACCAGCAGCGGCGCCGCATGGTAGCGGAAGAAATCAACCGACCGAGACGCGGCGCACGCCGTCGGATGGCGGCACGGGTCTCGCCCCACAGGACCAGGCGACGCAAACAGGAGCCGTTCGCGGCGCTCCGCGGCGGATTCGGTGATCGAGGACTCAGAGGTGCGAACGGTAAAGATCTGGAAGAGCAATTTGCAAGGCTTTCTTGAAGAGGCAGTAGACCCCGTATATTTGGTCGGTATATCCGAACGGAGCACTCCCAGCATCGGCGATACCGGTTCGATGGAAATGATTACATTCGCGGTTTGCCTAACCGGCTTCAATGAACAAAAACAGCCGCTAGAGCTGCGCATCGCGCGCCACCGGGTACCACTAGTGTTTCAGGAGGACGTCCAGCGGGAGCATGAAGCAAACCTAGCCGTGCTCCAGGACATTGGTGCTCGGCTTTCGGCGCTGTGCCGTGAATGTCGAGACGGAATGGTAGGCGACAAACCGATCGCGGGGAACCTCGACTGAAAGTTGGTGGGCAAAAGTGTTTCCGATCCACTTCCTCACCGCGCCCTTTATGGGGTGATCGATTCGCCGGTCTTTGCGAGTATGTCTTTCCACCAGTTCTGAGGCTTTGTGCCATGAACAACCCGGCCGATGAAACCGAGAGACTCAGCGGCGTTGGCTTGATTCTTCCGGATCTCGGCACGGCTGGTTTTCGTGTAATGGGAAAGCCAGGCCTCAAGCGCCTGGGGCCTTTTGAAGATGTATGAAGCGCGGCCGGTCTGCGGAATCTCGACCACGACCGCGTGCTCGAGTTCGAAGATGAATTCATCACGCCATAGATAGGTCAAAGTAGCGTGCCGGCTCAGTTTCTCGTAATAGAACTCTTCAAACTCAGGCTTCCAGATGACGAGCCGTACGTCGAAATCTCCAGGAAGGCCCCGGTCCCAGCACAATCGTTTCGCTTCCCGTGCCTCCATTGGCTGCCGCCGGATTTTCTCGCGAAGGACCTCAATGTCACTCCGAAAGCGCCCAAATCGGTGATGTGCCGTCCGCGCCTTTTCGATATCGTTTCGTAGGTCGTCTGGTATCAGCGCTGTGGTGCGGCTAGGTAGAGCGGTGTACCAATCACTGTAGTCCCAGGTGTCGGCTGTTTTTTGAAACCGGCCCGTCCGGATACACTCGGCCGAGATCTGTATCTTTCGCCCGATATATTGGCGCCACTGATTCCAGGTGGGATCCCATTTCAATCCTAAGGAGTGCGGGTCCAGGAAAACCTCTTTCTTCTGACGCGGATCGCGAATCACGGCATAGCTGGCACAGAACTCGATTTTTCGAAACGGAACCGCAAAAGTCTGCCGGGTGCGGTCGGGCCGGAACGATAAGATGCGTTCTACAAAAAACGTATCCGCTCGTCTGATCCCTCCCACCAGGAGCGTACCGAACCCTGCTCCCGGAAACTCGATAGCTCGATCGGAATCGAGCAGCAGTTCATCGTATGCGGCGCGAAGAGGCGGAATGGCAAGCAGGTTGTAGACTCGCTCGAGGGCGGTCACCGCTTCCTTGTTTTTCTGGCGCTCTAGTTCGAGGCGCCTCACGCGAAAAGCCGTACTCAGATCGGCAAACGTGCTCTGTTGCGAGACTCCCAGCTCCTGATACAGGGTTCGGCGGCGATTCCAAGCTGAGCCGCGGTCGGGAACGAAAAAATAATCTCGAATGACGGGACAAGGCAAATAGAGTGCCTTTAAATTGAGCCTGCTTTGGTCCAGGCTGATCCAGACGCCAGGGTCTCCATTCTTGTCCGGTTTCGGCAGCGGTACGTATCCGACTCGCGTGTGGATCACAGTGGCTTGGCGATCAGCCGGTCTCGTCAGGCAGAACTCCGCCGGCCTCCATAGCAAAAGTTCGCCGGTTTCCGGCTTGCATTTTGCCAACTCGCCGGTCACGGTCTTCTCCTCTTAGGTCGCTTCCCGCAGTTTGGTCCGGACCGCTCTGATCGGCAGATGTCTCGAGAACGATGCTCAGCTGATCGCCGGAGCGTGGCATCGATGCGCGTGGGAGGACCACGGTTTGGCCTGCTTGCGAGTAGCACAGCGCCATCGCTCCCTTGGCAACCACGCGAGCAATGCTCAGAGTCACGCTGGGCTGCGCATCAGTGCCTGAAATCGCCATCGTTCCATTCATCACGGCTTGACGATAACGCGAGCCGTAACCGGTTGCAAAGAAATGTTGAGGTGATCTATGTCTGGCGCACTCAGACGGGAGGTTCTCGAAAGAGGTCAGGAATGGGAAGCTTTCCTGGCTCTCACACGAGTTATGGATTCGAGCGCATTCGAGACGAGCGCATACGAGCGCCTTCGCAGTGCCTGCTGTCGTCTGGCAGGGAAAGGCTGCGTAAACCGAGAAGAATTGATCCTCGAATCGGGACTCAGCTTTTTCGAGGAATGCGCCGAGCCGGATCTCGCTCTCATGTGTCTGGTGCGGCAAAACATTCTGAAACCACTCGAGCAGCAACCGTTCCATTTCTCAATCAGCCGCCAGCTTGAAGCGGAACCCGTCTTTACTGGGCAGACACAGCCGCTACAGACAAATATGCCTTCGAGCGATTCCACAGAGGAGCCATTGATGCAACAAGCGAACTACGTCGAGGCCCCGCCGCGCTCAGCGGCCGTGGTTCCGATCCCGGCAGATCGGGACGGCAAACCCATGGCGCTCCCGGAATTGCCCCCCGAAATCGCCGAGCAATTAAAGAAACCGCTGCCTCCCGAAGCGATAACCGCAAATCCGACGAAGCCGGGTCTTTCGTCGGTCAAGGTAATTTACATCGTCGAGCGCCTGAACGAGGTCTTTGGCCTCAAGCGGCCAAGAAAGAAATCGCTACTCTGGGCAAGCGCAAGAAGAGTTTCGAACGTAAAATCGAGCGCCTCGATCGCATGTTGCTGACCGTGTTTGCCGCCATGACCGTGCCTTATCTTGAAGGCAACTTCTACACTCTCATGAAAGTCAAGAATCCGAATTCCGTGGACATCATCGATCTGGATGTGCTGAGCAATGAATACAAACGAGTCTCGGTTTCGATGCCGGCCGAAGACTGGAAGTTTCTCCTCGATTCCGTTTCAAAACAACGACGCCAGGAAGTGATTTCGCGATTATTTAAGCATGAGGTCACCCCCGAACTAGCGGATATCAAACCTGTGCTCACGCGGCAGGAATCAGTTCCCGGTGCGTGCTTGAAAACACACGAATACAGGGTTGAGATTCGATAGCCTGGCGTCGGTCCCACAATTTTTGACCGTTTCTCTCGATTCGGGTACAAGCAAGAAGAGGTGCTTCCTTATTAGGGCAGACGTTTTGTACCTGCTCCGTTTGGTTTTGCTGGAACCGACCTTCTCGGGGCCGCTGAGTTGCGTCTACTCAGGCCTTTCGAGTGGTACTTCAGCCCGAAGCCGGATCATTTTCTAGGAGTGTGGTCGCCAGAGGTCACACGGTGCAACGGAGATACCGCAGCTCGTCGCCGTTTCCTTGTCCTTTCCCCGATCTTCTGTATGTTTTGGCCCAATCTCCCGCGATCTGCGCGGCTCTTTTCAAACGCGGTTTACGCGAGGATTGCCCCCGAGGACCCCAATAGAGGAATTTTTCATGTCTATACTTGCTTCTCCATCCGTCGATTCACTTTCGAGCGTGCTGTTTCAGCCGCATTTCACTTGCGGTGGAATGACCCGCGACGATATCTTCGCGACCATCCGCTGGAGCTTGCGCGATGTGGTGATCCAAGGCAAAGAGGGACCTAAATTCGAACAGCACAACGTCGAAGCTCCAGAGACCTGGTCCGATACTGCCGTCACCATCGTCGCCTCTAAATACTTCTCTGGTAAGCTCGGCTCCCCCGATCGCGAGTCAAGTGTCAAACAGCCAGGAGTTTCCTCAGAATTTCGGCCCCTCCCAGCCGAGCAGCAATTCCAACTGCAGACTCGGGGGCGATTTCTCCGGTGGGCCAGGACTGGCTTGCGAGAGGACTTTCTTGATTCCGTCGGCCAGCGCATAGAACCGGAAAGGCGGAATGCCGAAGAACCGCTGCGAGATGATCAGTAGCTTTTCGCAAAGGATGCGAAGCTTCATCTTCTGGCCCAGGAAGGTCGCGGCAAAGTAAGCCGCGGCCGTCACCAGCACGACTAAGTTCTTTAATCGCTGATACTTCATTACGCGGATGTCTTCCAGGTTATAGCTCTGTTTGATAAAGCGAAAAGTCTCCTCAATTTTCCAACGCATTAGATAGATTTGCGCGATCCACCAGAGCGATTGCGAGTCCCGCGCTCCCTCCAGCGCATTCGTGAGTAGTAATATCGGTTCCTCTCCGAATCCAGCGACCGCCACCAAGTGCAACCGTTCGTCACGTCCCACCAGACGAATCGGCTCGACGCCATAGCGCAGATCGTAGGTCTTCTCCTGCCCGTCCTGAATTTTGACGATCCGCGCTTGATAACGCAGCCGGCACTTGGCACCCAACTCCGCCACACTGCGTTTGATATTCTTCCGATCCACCACCAAGCGCTTTCCCGTGGAGCGGATGACAAAGCGCTCGTGCCGGTCCAGCAAGGGTTCCAGCAGTTTCTTGCGATCGCCGCCCCGATCTATGGCCCAGATCCCACGGCCTTGTGTTTGCGACCGGACCAGATCGATGCCGGCCAGCACTTCCGCGTTTTCACTCACGAATTCTTTCGCTTCGGCCGAATACACCTTCTGATAAAGAGGAACGATTTCACTGCCGTTCATTTCCGCGCCAGTGATATCGCACAGCCAGTAGCCAGGATGCATTTCGCCCGTGCTGCCGTCGTGTACCGTTGCCAAATACTCCATCTTCTGGGCGTATTCTTTGCGGATGTCACTCAGATCCAGACACAGCACGGTGTCGGCTGTTATGCGCTGGCTCGCCATCTTCGCCAACTGCCGAGTAAGTTCTGCTTCCAGCTCTACTGCCCGTAAGTTGCGCGAGAGGCGATCTTCTGTCTTGATGAGAGGAATCTCTTCTTTCAGGCTGCGCGCGATGTTACTCAGCTTCACATCCTGACTGGCTTGGATACCGAACAGCATCTGGCCCACGAATTTCTCCAGCGGCCGACCGAGCCCCACGCACAGCTCGGAGGAGAACTTCGTTAGTTGCGCTTTCAGGCGTGAACGGAGTTTGCTATCTTGCATCCGGGGACGGCTCCTGTGGTGGTCTGAGTTCTTGGAAAAACCCTTCTACCACGGATTTCGCCCCCGCCCACTTCACAACTACCGTAAACGCTTGAAACCCCGCCCCTTGCTCTTATCAGCAATCCGAATCTGAGGAACCTCCTGTCAAACAGCTGGTCAACCGGGTCGCCGACACTCTCGCGCAATGGGGCCGCCAAGGAGGTTATCTAGAAACCGCTCTCGAACAGGACTCCTATGCGAACGAGCTAGTCTACTTGCTAATCCATCAAATCGGTGCTTTTAACTCGCCCGTGTGGTTTAACGTCGGTCTTCCCGAAACACGGGGCTACGGCTTCTTCTTCGATTCTGAGACCGAAACGGTTCAGCCGATGGACAGCGGCGATTTCGATCATCCGCAGTGCTCGGCGTGCTTTATCAACAGCGTAGAAGACCGAATGGAGTCTATTCTCGATCTCGCCAAAACGGAAGGCATGTTGTTTAAGTATGGTTCCGGCTCGGGCACCAACCTCTCGGTGTTGCGCGAGGAGAACGCTTATCTGAGTTCCGGCGGTCGAGCTTCCGGCCCTCTCAGCTTCATGAAGGGATTCGATGCCTTTGCCGGCGTCATTAAGTCGGGTGGGAAAACGCGCCGCGCCGCCAAGATGGTGCTCCTCGATGTGGATCACCCCGATATCGAAGCCTTTATCTGGTGTAAGTCGAAGGAAGAAAAGAAGGCACACGCCCTGATCGAAGCCGGATATGATGCTTCGCTCGATGGTGAGGCTTATAGCTCAGTCTTCTTCCAGAACGCCAACAACTCGGTTCGCGTATCCGATGAATTTATGCAAGCCGTTGTCTCCGATGGCGAATGGAGCACGCGATCGCGAGCCACAGAGAAAGTGGCGAAGACGTATCGGGCGCGTGATCTGATGCGGCAAATCGCAGAAGCCACTCACGGTTGTGGCGATCCGGGATTGCAGTTTGATGACACGATTCATCGCTGGCACACTTGTAAAGCAAGCGGCCGGATTCATGCGTCGAATCCCTGTTCGGAGTATGTGTTTCTCGATGATTCGGCCTGCAATCTCGCTTCGCTCAACCTGATGAAGTTTGTAGGCGAAGACGGGTCGTTTGATACCGAAGCGTATCGCGCCGCGATCGCGACGTTTATCCTTTCGCAGGAGATCCTGGTCGATCACTCGAGTTATCCGACGCAGAAAATCGCTCAGAACTCGCATGATTTCCGGCCGCTCGGTCTCGGCTATGCGAATCTCGGCGCTCTTCTCATGGCGCTTGGAATTGCCTACGACAGCGACAAAGGCCGAGCCTATGCCGGCTGCCTGACGGCGATTCTCGGAGGTCAGGCCTATGCTACGAGCGCAGAGATCGCGCGGCAGTTGGGTGCCTTCCCGAGATATGCGGAAAATCAGATCTGTTTCTTGGAGGTGATCGGACGGCACAGGCGTGCCGCGGCGATCAGCCTCGATTCCACGCTCATTCCGCTCGCCTTGTATGAGGCCGCCAACCATTGCTGGGAGGAGGCTCAACAAATAGCGCAACAGAACGGCTTTCGTAATGCTCAGGTAACGGTTCTCGCACCCTGCGGAACCATCGGGTTCATGATGGATTGCGATACGACGGGAGTAGAACCGGAGCTTGGTCTGATCAAGACCAAATCGTTGGTCGGCGGGGGAACGCTTACGTTGACCAATGGGATTGTGCCTCAAGCACTGCATTCTTTGGGCTACGATTCAACCGAGGCCGACGCCATTGTCGAGCATATTCGACAGGCGGGATCCGCTGAGGGCGGTCCCGGACTCAGGGCGAGCCATATTGATGTGTTCGATACCGCATTTCCAGCAGCCGGCTACTCGCGGTCAATCGCTCCCCAAGGCCACGTCCGCATGATGGCCGCGGTCCAGCCCTTTTTGTCTGGCGCTATCTCAAAGACCGTCAATATGCCATCCACAGCGAGAGTCGAGGACATCGTGGATACGTATGTCGAGAGCTGGAAGCTTGGGCTCAAGGCCGTAGCCATCTACCGTGATGGTTCCAAATGGGCGCAGCCGCTGAATTCTGGCAAAACAACTTCCTCTGTTTCGTTGGTTGCCCCAGCTGTAAGGCGTAAATTGCCGGACGAGCGAAACTCGATTACGCACAAGTTCTCCGTTGCGGGGCATGAAGGGTACATCACTGTCGGACTGTATCCGGATGGGACACCCGGCGAGGTTTTCATCTCGATGAATAAAGCGGGGTCCACTATTTCGGGCTTGATGGATACGATCGCCGTCAGCGTCAGCACCGGTTTGCAGTACGGTGTTCCGCTGCAATTCTACGTCGACAAATTCAGTCACGTTCGATTCGAGCCGAGCGGGTTCACGGGCAATCAGCAGGTGCCGTATGCGAAATCCATCGTGGACTATATCTTCCGCTGGCTCGGCTCGCGTTTCTTGGGTGAATCGCAGCCAATCACCATTGCGGAACATTCTGCGCTGCTGCCCACAGAACAGGAAGCACAGCAGAGTTTGTCTTTCCGTCCAGTGAGCGATGCGCCGCTATGTGCGGATTGCGGCGGCCTCATGACCCGCAAGGGAACTTGCTTCTACTGCAATCAGTGTGGCAGCAGTTCCGGCGGGTGTGGATAGCCAGAGACCAAGCTGGGGGCAGGCAACTCAGCTTCATCTAAAAAGATCTGCGCTAACACCACAACTCTTCTAGGAAAGGGACGCGGGTTCCTCGTTCCCACGCACTCTTCTTCCTGGAGAGCTACGAGGAGGTGGCGCTTGGATAAACGTCAGAGAAGCCACTTGTAACGTCCGAGGAATGGTGGTCCTCGGGCAAAATGGCGGCGTTGGGTCAAAGGAGGGAAACGTGTCCGCTCAAAAATACTTTCATACCGACGAGTCCGATGAGCTGATTCGTCATGCATATCAATCGGCATCGCTGTACCGCGTCAAATCCGTGCGCCGTTGTGCGCGGCAGCTCGGCTGGCCGGGCTGGGTGATCAAAAAGCGAGCTGTTCTCCTGGGATTAGCCAGAACGAAAGAAAAGCCTTGGGACTCCCAGGAATTGGAAATCCTGGAGCGAAATGCTCATTTTCATCCTCACACCATTCAGCGGAAACTCGCTCGCGCTGGCTACCAGCGAACGGAAACTGCGATTGTCTTGAAGCGACGCCGCACGAACTTGCTTTCCACATTAGACGGTTACTCAGCTCTGAGCTTGGCCGGTCTTTTCGGCATCGATTCTCACTGCGTTGGCAGATGGATACGTTTCGGATGGTTGATGGCCGAGAAGCGCGGTACTGACAGAACCGCTCTTCAGGGCGGTGATACGTGGTTCATTCGTCACGAACAGGTTTACCGCTTTGTCCTTAGCCACCCAGAAGAGATTGACCTGACCAGGGTTGACAAGCTCTGGTTTCTTGATCTCGTCACTCGCGGCAAGATCGGGTTCCCACTTCGGAATGCTGCTTGATTCACGAGCACGGGTGGCCTGCAAAGACCGGCTTCGAATCGGCAGGTTTTTTTGAGTAGGATGGCGCCGAAACCGCATACTACGGGGAAGCCATCCAGCGGGATGCCGGTCCCATGCTCGAAAACCATCGTGATAAGAGCGGTCCAAATCACCCGGCGGTCGAGGTGATTCCTGAAGCCAAAACCGCAGAGATCCGCCAGCGGTAGAGCATTGTGAAACAGGGTTGGGGTGAAACAGCGTGAGGGTGTTGCTTTTTCACATTGACGGCAAGCTGCCCAATCTCGCGCTAATGCGCTTGGCGGCCTATCTAAAAGCGGAAGGTGCGACGGTTGAGTTCAGGCGAACAGGACAGCCAGAGCGCACTCTATGGGAAATGGAAACGCCAGATGCTGTTTACGGATCGACTATTTTCACGAGTAGCCGTCCGATCGTTGAACGCATAAAGCGTGCCTATCCGAATGCGTTCGTAGGCGGCACAGGCGTCCGGGTCGGCTCTTCGTTGGCGGAGGTGGGTATTGCTTCGAGAGGTCCCCTGGACTATTCTCTTTATCCGGAGTTCCGATCATCCATCGGCTTCACTCAGCGCGGGTGCCGCCTTCGATGCCCCTTTTGCGTTGTTCCAGAGAAAGAGGGGCGCGTGCAAGAGGAAGCAACCATTTACGATATCTGGCGCGGCGAGCCGAATCCTCGCGAACTCCTGCTCCTGGACAACGACTTCTTCGGACAACCGAATTGGCGCGACCGGATTGCAGAAATTCGAGAGGGTCGCTTCCGGGTAAGTTTTTCTCAAGGTATAAACATCCGGTGTTTAACGGATGAAGCCGCCGATGCGATTGCGTCGGTCGATTATCGGGATGACGGAATGAGCCGCAAACGGCTGTACACAGCGTGGGACAACAGAGCCGACGAGAAACAGTTATTTGCTGGCCTAAACCGCCTGGTGAAGCATGGCGTGAAGCCGGACGAGTTGATGGTTTACATGCTCATCGGCTATTGGCCTGGCGAGACCGACGAAGATCGCCTGTATAGACAACAAAAATTGCGAGAGTTCGGATGCCGGCCCTATCCGATGCCATTCGTGCGAACGGCGGAGCTGGTTGGATTTCAGCGTTGGGTGATTGGCGCCTATGACAAACGGATCGCCCGGAAGGATTGGAAACAAGCCAATTGCCGACCGGAGAAGCTGGGTGTTGGAACTGAGTCTCAACAGCTGAATCTTGTGCAGATCCCTCCGAGCGACTCTCCGGAAAATCTGCCAAAGGTTCGTTGATCAGAGTGATTTGTATCCAGATAGCACAAACAATCTCCGGTGAATTGTCGCCTTAATCGCTCGGATGACCGCCACTGCTTTGGCTCTTCAGAACGGCCCTGTCCAGCGGCAAGCATCGCGATAGATCACGTAGCGGGTACATGAACCTCTATTAGTTTTGTGAATAAGGGCAAGATCGGGTTTTGAAATGCTGAAATTTCGATACAAACTTAAGGTCAACGAGAACGTAGCTGCCAAGTGTTCAAGGCATTTGCGTTACAACCCAGAGGTGGACGGCAGAGGCGGCATTCGAGGCGCCTGCTCCACGTGTGTTGATATGTACGAGCTTTATCAAGCGCGCCTCAAATTAGAAGCTGCCGCGCGTGAATTTTCCCGGCGTGCCGCGCCTTGGGTCAGACCCAGAAAGCAGGAAAGCAAACGCCCGATCACCGGATTTTCTGAAAGTTCCGTGTAGAGCTAGCGCGAGTCGCGACCATGACCTGAACTGGGGCGGCAGTTTATTGCCCCTTGTGATGCCGATTAGCCGTCCGGTTATTGCTCGCCTTCTCTGTGATCGCCTCCCGCTGCTGGCCTCTCGCCGAAGGTCGCCTGCTATCGGCTTCAATCGTGATTAATTCACGACAAGTCCACAACTCGAAATCGCCAAGTTTGTCGGCGAGATGTCCGTCAAGATGATCAATCCAATAAAGGAGCCTATGTTCTCAGAACTATTACCATTGCTTGCAGACCGCACACTATTCCTAACAGTCGCACGCATGGATGAGTCGCACATCCGTGTCAACGTCATTCCTAAGCGCCTTAAAGAAAACGATACCGGAGAGGATGCGCTGACTACACCGCTTTCAATTACCGGCGCTGCCGAAGAGCTGGACCGCGATTTACCTGCACAGTTGACTGGATTTGTTGAATCGCTCATGCAGACGAGTTCCAATCTTACTCAGCTGCAGGAAATCCATAAGAGCGCAGTGAAAGCCATCGAGACCGAAAACAAAAAGGCTCTCGATAGCAAACGAAAGGCAGGCGCTACGCAAACGCCTTCGAAGGACGAGAAGCCGGCTCCCGGCCCAGTTTTCAAAGATGGGAAACCAGTATTCGGCAGCAAGACCGGCCAGATCACCGAAACGAAAGGCCTATTTGATGCGGTGCCGCCCACATCTTCGAGTACCAACGGTCGAGACACAACAACTGAGGATACGGTCCACGAGACAACTGCGAATCCTCTCCTGTTCAGAACCAGGATGTCGTGCCTGAGCAGTTGATAAATGACCCCGATTGACGGACGATGCGAGATGCAACGTTTCGGGTTTAGGGCAACAGGTAAACCCGTGGCGTGGCTTGTAATTCTGCACGATCCAAACGGAAAGGAAACAACAACAAAGATATGAGTGTTCAAGTTCGTGCGATGGAGCGCACATTTACTTACAACGGACTTCAATTGCCCGATCCGGACCCCCGACTTACACCGGAACAGGTACGAGATCTCTACGCGAGCAGCTATCCGGAAATTACGACGGCTTCTATTGAAGGACCCGATGCAACCGGGGGCAGTCTGCGTTATAAATTCACGCGCGCGCTAGGCACGAAGGGATGACTCGTCACGAAGCCTTGGCCGAGCTGCTTCAGTTTGCTCGGGATCCGAACCGACAACAACTCCTGGAGAAATTCAAGCAATGCCCAGAATCCCGCAAGGTATCCGAATTGCTGGGCCACGCAGTGCGCAGCGGAAAGGGCTACTCGCGGCACAATCGCCGCGTAAACTGGCTGCCCGTGCCGGCCGGCGTGGTACACCCGGGCTGATCGCTCCGGGCCCCGGACTCTCGATGCCTCAGCTAGAGAAACGCCACTGGCAATTCTCAGCTGAATCGAGATGCGCCGATGGCGCGGAATTCGCCGCTAACCTCATCCGGGCCGATGTCGCAGATCCTGAGGATTGGGCAGCCACCCGGGACATTCCCAAGTTTCTAAACCGGACCCTGTATCGTTTCGTCGGAGATCGTCAATCGAAGATTGACTACTCCTTCGATATCGGCATCTCTCTTGGTCCTACACCATCCAATTGGCACAACGAAGAGGAAGTAGATCCGCGACGTATTTTGCTTACCTTCCGTGTCGCGAGTACTGTGAGCTGGGTTAATCTAGCGCCTGCGCTCGAGATGCTTCGCGCGGAACACGATCTGCTGCCAACAATTTTCTATCACTGGCTGGATAATTCTCTGTCGCGCTGGTTCCGTGTCTACGACGTTCAAGAAGCACGGTGGCGATGGGAAATGTGGAGCGATGTGCGCGAAGAAGACGAAGCGGAACGGAAAGAGGAATGCGCACTCGCTGGGATGCCGTACGAACCGAGCGTCACGCTCGATGAGCCGAAATTACCCACCTACATCCAAGCAAGACCCAAGCAGATGTCGAACTGTATTTGCGCACTCGCTCGCAGTCCAGAAGCTATTCGCCTGATGCAAGCGGCCCAAGGCTTACACCGCATCTCACGGCGGGCTCACTGTCCAAGTTTCGATCAGCGCGATCGCGAGGACCTGTTTTCCGATACTGACCCGGCCATTCCGTTGATTGCGCTAGCTTTTGGTGAACATGATGTGATTACCGAGCTCTTAAACATGGAACTCGAAAATGCCGGTCAGGTTGAGCTCGAACCATGGCCGATCCTCAAAATGGACGGAACGAACCCACAGTCCATCCGGCGTGCTTTCCGGTGTGCTCGCGTTGCA